>NZ_JAVLSO020000002.1:0-580993 GCF_032080575.2 Aequorivita sediminis
TGCCATTTAAAACCAAAACTTCATTAACAGGGTTTGGATATATAGAAAATAGTTTTTCATTAATATCATTTGTTCCTAAAGAGCAGTCTTCAGAAAAATTAAAAAGACCGTCCCATTCAGAATATGGAAATTGATTGTTTTGCGCAGCTGCATAATCATCTACCATTAAACAAGGAAAAGGTTCACAAGCGTCTCCATCATCGTTTACGCAAAGAACAAAAAAATCAGTAAGGATAAAATTAAAACCTGATCTAATATCAAGAACTCTTAGTAGCTCTAAATTTTCTAAATGTAGTTTATGCAACATAGTATTATGGCTTAAATCTAAGTTTTCAATACCATTGGTTGTTGAAGGTGCCGATTCGCCCAAATCCAATTCTAAAAGATTGATATTGTTCGAAAGATTCAATTCTGTAAGTAAAGAATAATTACTTTTTATTGTTTCCAAATTCAAATTTGAAGTAATGTCAATTGTTGAAAGATTAAAGCTACGGTCAAAAACAAGATTTTTTAAGTTGGAATTTCCTGAAAGATCTAATGAGGACATAAAGTTAAATGAAACATCCAAATTTTCCAGAGCATCAAAACCTTCTATTCCCGTAAAATCATTGATATTTTTATTATTTACGTTAAGCAATATGACATTTTCAATATCGCTAGTTAAAACCTGTCCATTTATCATACCATCGCTATCAATGCCTAAGTCAATAAGTGCTTGTTCAAAATTAGGATCGGGTATATTTGTTACTTGTGCGTAAAGCCCTAATGGCAATAAAAGCAGCCATATACATAGTATATTTAGCATAGATATTCTTGTTTTGTATATTTTAAATATTAATTTCATATAGGTAATTCCCTGTATTATGTTGGGGAATTTCCCCCTTTTTCCCAAATACCATTCTGTTTATGAATAATTCAACAATAAATATAATTTCCAAATACTTCTTTTACTTTTGAAGAAACAGAAAAATGTCCGTTCGAGCGCAGTCGAGAACTATTTATTGTTTTACAAACTTTTTCACCTCTACTCTCCCACTTTCATCCGCTATCTTTAAAAAGTAAATACCGCTGGATAGGTTTGAAACATTAATTGTTGTTTGCTTACTAAAATCTATATGTTGCGTATTTAAAAGTTTTCCTTCTAAACTGAGAATGTGAATTTGAAGATTTCCTACTTGTTTTGTTGATGAAATATTTAAGGTTTCAAAAGATGGGTTTGGGTAAATAGAAAACATAGCGTTTTCAAAAGCTTGAACTCCTAAGGGTCCACTGTTATAAATAGCTTGTTTTCCTTCTGGGTTGGTAATAATTAGCGTTTTATGATCCCCAAGAAAAACTATATAATAATCTAATGGGTTCTTCGCAATAAGATTATTATCTACGTAGACAGAATAATGCTTACTTATAAATTCTAAAACATCTGGATCTTCACAGGTTTCAACTAAAGCTATAACTTCACTTAAATTAAACTGATTTGAACCAGTATAAATAACATCTCCAGAAATGCCAGATTCACAATAACTATGACCTAAAGAAATAAAGTCTGCCTGAAAATTCATTTCGCCATCAAAGGTTGAATTTATTGGGTAATTGTTTTCTCCGTCAATAATTACATTTTCTAAATACCAGGTATTTTCAAAAAGATGGGGATCTTGAGCGTGTGATGAAACATAAACTAGGCTCGTAAAAAGAAAAATTATAATTGTTTTCATAATTTATTGTTTTAAAAGGATTTTGGATCCTAAACAACTCCATTAGCGCCAATGTCTCACTATAGTTGTAAATTCTAAAATTAAAAATAGCTAAAAAAAATTAAAGCATCTATTTTATCAGATTCGTGGAACATCTTTATTTTACCCTAATACAAGCTAATTTCCAAATACTTCTTTTATTTTTGAAGAAACAGAAAAATGTCCGTTCGAGCGCAGTCGAGAACGATAAGGACATCAACTTCATAAACCTTTCGGCTGCGCTCAGGAAGACTATAAATTATAATGATGCAAGAACCAAAAAAACGCCTTTTCCTTGTTGATGCCTACGCTCTTATTTTTAGAGGGTATTTCGCATTTATAAAAAATCCACAAATTAATAGCAAAGGTCAAAACACTTCGGCTATTATGGGATTTATGAATTCATTAATAGACGTAGTAAAAAGAGAACGTCCAGACCATCTTGCAGTTTGCTTTGATAAAGGCGGCAGCGAAGCTCGAAACGAAATGTTTCCTGAATACAAGGCTAATAGAGACGAAACTCCAGATGCAATACGTTTTGCAATTCCATACATCTATAGCATCCTTGAGGCCATGAAAATCCCAGTAATGGTAAAAGAAGGCTTTGAAGCAGATGATGTAATTGGAACCTTGGCAAAAAAAGCTGAAAAAGAGGGTTATACCACCTATATGGTAACTCCAGATAAGGATTTTGCACAATTGGTTTCCGAAAATATATTTATGTACCGCCCTGTTTTTGGTGGAGGTTATGAAACATGGGGCATTCCAGAAGTTCAAAAAAAGTTTGAAGTAGAAAATCCGCTTCAGGTAATAGACTTCTTAGGAATGATGGGAGACAGTAGCGATAACATCCCGGGGCTTCCAGGTGTAGGTGAAAAAACAGCGAAGAAATTCCTTAAGGAATTTGGCTCAATGGAAGCCCTACTAGACAATACCGATAAGCTTAAAGGCAAAATGAAAGAGAAGGTAGAAGCTAATCGCAAAATTGGTTTACTCAGTAAACAATTGGCAACTATTATGCTGGATGTTCCTGTAGAATTTAATGAAGAAGATTTTGAAGTTTGTCCTCCTGATACAGAAAAGGTATTGGAAATATTTGATGAATTAGAGTTCAGAAGACTTAAAGATAATTTCCTAAAATCTTTCTCTGTAGAGGCTATGGCTTCTAATGGCACAAGCCGTGAACCAAAAGATGCAGAAAACAACGCTCCTACTACAAAGCAAAAAACATCAAAAGTGGCGGAACGCAGCAAAAGTGCTGGTCAAGGCCAATTTTCACTTTTTGGAGGCGGTGGAGAGGCAGCAACAAATGCAAAAGATTTTAATACACGGGCAACTATTGAAAATACCGAACACTTCTACCAAACCATTCAACCTGGTATGGGCGCAAAGTTGTTTTTTCAAAATTTAATGAAGCAGAAAAGCGTGTGTTTTGACACAGAAACTACAGGTTTAAATCCGCTCGAAGCAGAACTCGTTGGTATTGCTTTCTCTTGGGAAAAAGGAAAAGGTTTTTACATTCCATTCTCAGAAAACCGCGAAGAAACACAACAGATTCTAGAAAATTTACGTCCTTTCTTTGAAGATGAATCAATTGAGAAAATAGGACAAAACTTAAAATACGATATTAAGGTTTTAGCAAAATACGATATAGCTGTAAAAGGGAAACTATTTGATACTATGCTTGCGCATTATCTTATCAATCCAGATATGCGCCATAATATGGACGTATTGAGCGAAACGTACCTCAACTATACTCCTGTTTCCATAACCGCATTAATCGGTAAAAAAGGTAAGAATCAACGCAGTATGCGCGATGTTGATATTGTTCAACAAACCGAATACGCAGTAGAAGATGCCGATATTACCCTACAACTTAAAGAGCATTTTGAGAAAGAATTAGGCGAGGCAAACACTCAACAACTTTTTGATGAAATTGAGGTGCCTCTATTACGTGTATTGGCCGCGATGGAATTGGAAGGTATTAATCTCGATAAAGATTTTTTAAACAGTCTATCGGCGGCTTTAGATAGCGATATACTTCAATTAGAAAAGAATATTTACGAAGAAGCTGGAGAAAAATTCAACATTGCTTCTCCAAAGCAGTTGGGAGAAATTCTTTTTGGGAAAATGAAGCTTATCGACAAACCGAAAAAAACCAAGACCGGTCAATATTCTACTTCAGAAGATGTGCTTTCATACTTAGCAAAAGATCATAAAATCATCCGAGATGTATTAGAATATCGCGGCTTAGCTAAGTTAAAAAGCACCTATGTTGACGCTTTACCAGCACAGATAGAACCAACCACAGGTCGTGTACATACCGATTATATGCAAACCGTCGCAGCAACTGGGCGATTGAGTAGTAATAATCCAAACCTTCAAAACATTCCTATTAGAACAGAGCGCGGACGCCAAGTGCGAAAAGCATTTGTCCCAAAAAATAAAGACTATGTTTTAATGGCTGCGGATTATTCGCAAATTGAACTTCGCGTTATCGCTGCTTTAAGCGAAGAAGATAACATGATAGATGCTTTTAAAAACGGAGAAGACATTCACGCTTCTACGGCTGCAAAAGTCTTTAATGTGCCTTTAGAAGAAGTTACCCGTGAACAACGAAGCAATGCTAAAACTGTAAACTTTGGGATTATCTACGGAGTTTCGGCATTTGGACTAAGCAACCAAACCGATCTCTCTAGAACTGAAGCCAAAGAACTAATAGACACCTACTACAAAACCTACCCAAAACTTAGAAATTACATAAGTTCTCAAATAGACTTCGCACGGGAGCACGGATATGTGCAAACCGTTTTAGGCCGTAGACGTTATTTAAAGGACATTAATGGCAGCAACCAAGTGGTAAGAGGTGCGGCTGAAAGAAACGCTGTAAACGCTCCAATTCAAGGTAGTGCAGCAGATATCATCAAGCTTGCCATGATTAATATTTACAACAAGCTTGAAGAAGAGAATTATGAAAGTAAAATGCTCCTTCAGGTTCATGATGAATTGGTTTTTGATGTTTACAAACCTGAGTTAGAAAAGTTAAAAGCCATGGTAAAACACGAAATGGAAAACGCTTACAAGCTTACCGTTCCTTTAAATGTGGATTTGGGAGTAGGAGAAAATTGGCTGGAGGCTCATTAAGCCACCTAAATGCTAAAATGCAAAAAAAATCAAATACTGAAGTAAAACAAAGGGCGTTTCTTAAGAAATGCCCTTTGAAATTTCATCAGTTTATGTCAATCTCTTTGCGAAACCATTTCTAAAGTGCCATAATCGTCTGTTGGCATTATGATTTTTAGCGTATTGTTATTTAGCGTATAATCAAAAGTTTCTGTTAATGGCTCTGGACCTTCTATAGTAAACTTAATTTGATCTCCTAGAATTTCATAAGTGCCTTCATTTCTTTCGGTGCCTTGGCATCCAAAAACAATTTCTCCGTTTATTTCCTCTTGTGTTATCACACTAAACGATTGTGAGAAATCATTATTAGCAGAAAAATTACTCGTTCCCTCAATACATGGAATTTCGTTAATTAGATTTCGATTAAAAGATCCGTCGTTGTTTAAGTCTACAGGAATAGCCACATTCATTTCAGTTAGCGACCAAGAACCAACTATGGACGCTTCTGCTAAATTACTATCATCATCGGAAGAGCAAGAGGTAAATAAAACACTTGCAAATAAGGCTATAAATATTTTTTTCATATCGTTGGATTTTCATTAGAGATTCCCAAAATAATACAATTATTTTCTTTTTTCGCTTGTCGCTACATCTATTTAAATTTTTGAATTAAAACTACACTCTCAATTTTAACTTAAATTCTATCTTTGATACTATGGAAAACACCCCATTAATATCGATTAAAGATCTTGTTCTTTCCTTTGGGGGCAAGAAAAAGAAAACTGAAGTTTTACATACTATATCTTTTGATGTATTTGAAAACGAAATTTTAGGGATTGTAGGCGAATCTGGTTCTGGTAAATCGGTTACATCTTTAGCACTTATGGGGTTATTGCCAAAAAAGCAAGCCAACTTATCGGGAGAAATCCTTTTCCAAGGAAACGATTTATTGAAGTACGAAGAAAAGAAATATAGAAAAATCCGCGGTAGCGAAATCGCAATGATTTTTCAAGAGCCTATGAGTGCGCTTAACCCTTCACTGAAATGCGGTTTTCAAGTTTCTGAAATACTCATGCTTCACTTAAATATGAATGCTTCTGAAGCCAAAAAGGAAACCATTTCGCTGTTTGAAAAAGTGAAACTGACACGTCCCAACGAAATTTACAACAGTTATCCGCATCAAATAAGCGGTGGACAAATGCAGCGTGTAATGATTGCCATGGCTATTGCTTGTAAACCTAAATTACTTATAGCAGACGAACCAACTACAGCACTTGATGTTACGGTACAGAAAGAAATTATTTCGCTTCTAAAATCGATTCAGAAAGAAACTAAAATGGCTATGCTATTTATTTCGCACGATTTAAGTTTGGTTTCAGAAATTGCAGATAGCGTTTTGGTAATGTATAAGGGAAATATTGTTGAAAGTGCAACTACCGAAGAAATTTTTAAAAATCCTCAAAACGAATATACCAAAGCATTATTGGCGTCGCGACCATCATTAAATGTGCGTTTAGCAGAATTGCCAACCATTGCTTCTATTGCTGATAAAAGTTTTAAGCCTAGAGAAATAAAAGCGACCGAACGCGCTAAAAAACATAAGCAGATATACACTCAGGCCCCTATTTTAGAAATCGTCAACCTTGAAAAATACTATTTCAGCAATGTGGGGCTTTTTGCCAAAACAGAAGTTGTAAAAGCAGTAGATAACGTTAGTTTTTCGGTTTTTGAAGGAGAAACTTTAGGACTTGTAGGCGAATCGGGTTGTGGAAAATCTACTTTGGGAAAAACAATTCTACAGTTGGAAAAAGCAACGGCTGGAAGTATTAAGTATCGAGGAAAGGAACTTACAACGCTTTCAAAAACTGATATTAGAAATCTGAGAAAAGAAATTCAAATCATTTTTCAAGATCCATTTTCCTCTTTAAACCCTCGTTTAATGATAGGCGAAGCTTTGATGGAGCCCATGGAAGTTCACGGTTTAGGGAAAAATAAAAAAGAAAGAAGAGAGCGCGTTATTTCGCTTCTAGATAGAGTAGGTTTGGATGAGACATACTTTTATCGTTATCCGCACGAGCTATCAGGGGGGCAACGACAACGTGTTGGAATTGCTCGAACAGTAATAGTAGAGCCAAAACTTGTTATTTGTGACGAATCGGTTTCTGCTTTAGATATTTCTGTGCAGGCACAAGTTCTTAATCTCTTGAACGAACTGAAAAACGATTATGGCTTCACCTATATTTTTATATCGCACGATTTGGCGGTGGTGAAATACATGTCGGATCAACTATTAGTGATGAATAAAGGGAAAATAGAAGAACTAGGAGATGCCGACGAAATTTACGAAAACCCGCAGACCGAATATTCAAAAAAGCTTATTCAAGCAATTCCTAAAGGGATTTAATTTTTCTTGAATAAAAAAAAGCTATTCAAAAAGTAAGTCTCACTGTCTGTTCGAGCGCAGTCGAGAACTTTAAATTACTGACTTCTAAATAGGTATCGACTACGATTAACCTAACAAATCAAATAATTTTTGCTTTTTAAATAGCCTCTTTTATATAGAAAAAGAGGAGAATTGTTTTAAAATTTCATTTCAGGAATGTCACCTTCAACTACTAAATCACCTTCAGTTGCTTGTTGAATTTCTTCAACAGAAACACCAGGGGCACGTTCTAATAGGTGAAACTTACCATCTCTAACTTCCATTACTGCAAGATTACTCACAATCTTCTTTACACAAGCAACGCCAGTAAGCGGTAGAGTACATTCCTTTAGCAATTTCGATTCGCCAGCGCGATTCGTATGCATCATTGCTACAATTATATTTTCGGCTGAGGCTACTAAATCCATTGCGCCACCCATTCCTTTTACCATTTTACCTGGAATTTTCCAGTTGGCAATATCACCGTTTTGAGATACTTCCATTGCTCCCAAAATAGTTAAATCTACGTGTTGGCCACGTATCATACCAAAACTCATTGCAGAGTCGAAGAAAGAAGCTCCGGGAAGGGCTGTAATAGTTTGTTTACCGGCATTAATTAAATCTGGGTCTTCTTCCCCTTCATAAGGGAATGGTCCCATTCCTAGAATTCCATTTTCACTTTGAAATTCTACACTAATATCGTCACGCACAAAATTCGCAACTAAGGTTGGAATTCCTATTCCTAAGTTAACGTAGTATCCGTCCTTAACTTCTTTTGCTATTCGTTGTGCTATTTGGTTTTTATCTAACATCTCAATATTGTTAATTTGAAGTAGGTTTCCACCTTGGTTTGTCCTGAGCGATGCCGAAGGGCTCAACCTTACATAATTATTTTTCCGTTGCGTTCTCTATTTCATTATGGTTTACTAATTCACCACTAAAAACGCTAAGATTCCAATTAATTATTTTTTACGCACTGTAAGTTGTTCAATGCGCTTTTCATATTTCTCACCTTGAAAAATTCGCTGAACAAATATTCCAGGGATATGAACTTGATTAGGGTCTAATTCGCCAGCAGGAACAAGTTCTTCTACCTCAGCCACTGTAATTTTTCCTGCGCCGCACATAGCGGGGTTAAAGTTTCTAGCTGTACCTTTAAAAATAAGATTTCCAGCTTCATCGCCTTTCCAAGCCTTTACAAAAGAGAAATCAGCTTCAAAAGCTCTCTCCATTATATGCATTTTTCCGTTAAATTCACGGGTTTCTTTACCTTCTGCCACTTCGGTCCCATAGCCTGCGGGAGTAAAAAAGGCTGGAATACCAGTTCGAGCAGCTTCACATCTCTGTGCTAGCGTTCCTTGAGGAACAAGCTCTACCTCCATTTCACCACTTAGCATTTGGCGTTCAAATTCGGCGTTTTCTCCTACATAAGAAGAAATCATTTTCTTTATTTGGTGCTTTTTAAGCAAAAGACCTAGACCAAAATCATCTACACCTGCATTATTTGAAATACAAGTAACACCTTGAATGTTACGTCTAACCAATTCGTTGATTATATTTTCAGGTATACCACAAAGACCAAAGCCCCCGAGCATAAAAGTCATTCCGTCTTCAATGCCTTCACAGGCTTCTCGAACGTTTGCTACTGTCTTATTTATCATTTTTAAAATTTTTCTGAAAATTACAAAATTTGTCTGAGTATTCAGAACAATTCTACAAACACCTAATAAACACTTAACTGCTAATTCAATAGAAAAACAGCTCTTTTGATATCAGTAAAAAGTCTAAAATTTAGTTTTATGATTATTAGATTTTTAATTAAAAATCAAACTCATCTGGAATTTCTTCCTTATCAGCATCTCTATCTCTCCACACTTCACAGTTAGTTTCAATAGAAAGATTACTTGGGCGCTTAAAGTTTTCAGTAGACACATCTAAATCTTTATCGGCATAGCAACTCTTCATATACATTCCCCAAATTGGAAGTGCCATTGTTGCTCCTTGTCCGTATCTAGTGCTTCTGAAATGCGTAGCTCTATCATCTCCTCCTACCCAAACTCCTGTAACAAGATTTGGAACCATTCCCATAAACCAACCATCACTGTTGTTTTGCGTAGTTCCAGTTTTACCGGCAATAGGATTTTTGAAATCGTATGGATATCCTGTCATAACCTCTTTGTAAAATGGGGAATTAACAGCCCAATTTCCTCTTAATCGAGTACCAGTTCCTGATTGCGTTACCCCTTCCATTAAACTAGTTGTAACATACGCAGTTTCGTTACTTATAACATCTCTGGTTTTTGGAACATTTTGATAAAGAACAGTTCCATTTTTATCCTCAATCCTTTGAATTAAAATTGGCTCTATATATACTCCTTCATTTGCGAAGGTGCTATAAGCTCCAACCATTTCATAAACCGATAAATCTGCAGTTCCTAGAGCAATTGATGGTACAGCAGGCATATTATCTGTATTTGCTCCCATTTTTTTCACTAGATCGATAACTGGTTCTGGCCCAACTCTATCAATAAGTCTTGCAGTAATAGTGTTGATAGAATTTGCAAGAGCGTGTTTAAGAGAAACCATTCCTCCATAACTACCTCCAGAGTTTTTAGGTGTCCAAGGTTTTAACAAGTTGTGTTTTCCTGCTGGAATGGTGTACATAGTATTAGGCAATGTATCACAAGGAGACATATGCATTTGATCTATAGCTGTTGCGTAAACAAATGGCTTAAAAGTAGAACCTATCTGGCGTCTTCCTTTTTTAACCATATCGTATTTGTAATGTTTGTAATCTATTCCACCAACCCACGCTTTTACTTCACCTGTTTGTGGTGTCATAGACATCATAGCCGCTTGTAAAAATGATTTGTGGTAACGAATAGAATCTAACGGAGTCATAATTGTGTCAATGTCTCCTTTCCAAGAGAAAACACGCATCGGGATTGCTTTTTTAAAGCTTGCAATAATTTCTTTCTCGTCTTTCCCTTGTCTTTTCATATCGCGCCAGCGATCACTTTTTCGCATAGCTGAATTTAAAATCCCTTCGGTTTCTTTTTCTGTAATATCTCTAAAAGGCGCAGTTTTATTCCCTTTATTTTGTTCGTCAAAAACAGCTTGGAGGTTTGCCATATGCGTTTTAACAGCATTTTCGGCGTGAAGTTGCATTTTACTATCTATAGTAACATAAACCTTAAGTCCGTCTTGGTAAATATTGTATTTACTACCATCTGACTTTGGATGTTCTTTTATCCAATTTTCCATAAAATGGCGTGCATACTCACGGAAATAAGTCGCACTTCCTTCATCGTGACCTTGCGGTGTAAATTCGATATTCAGTGGAAGAGCTTGTAGCGAATCTTTTACTTTTTCTGAAATATAATCGTATTTCTCCATTTGTGCTAACACCACATTTCTTCGGTTTTTAACACCTTCTGGATTTCGAATTGGATTATATAGGGAAGCATTTTTGAACATTCCTACAAGAGTCGCAGATTCAATAGTTGAAAGCTGAGACGGCGGTTTGTCGAAATAAATATTAGCTGCAGACTCTATACCAACAGCTTGATTCACAAAGTCGTATTCGTTAAAATACATAGTAATAATTTCCTCTTTTGTATAACGACGTTCCAAGCGAGTTGCAATTATCCATTCTTTAACTTTTTGTAGTCCTCTTTGGAATTTATTGCGAGATACCTGTTCAGTAAAAAACAGTTTTGCTAGCTGTTGACTAATTGTACTTGCTCCACCTCGAGAGCCTAAAAATGCAATTGCTCTTAATGTCCCGCGACCATCAATCCCGGAGTGATCGTAAAAACGAACGTCTTCAGTTGCAATTAATGCGTTAATTAAGTGGTCTGGTAAAGAATCGTAAGGTATTGGAGTACGGTTTTCTTTGTAGAATTTTCCGATAGTTTTCCCGTCGGATGATATTATTTCGGTAGCGAGGTTTTTCTCTGGATTTTCTAGACTTGTTTCATCTGGAAGACTTCCAAAAACGCCCCAAGAAGCCATTAAAAACATTAAGACTATTAATAGTATAAACCCAGCGAAAATCTTCCAAAAGGTTCTAATGTGACGCCCTAAACTGCGTTTTTTATCTTTTGCGGATGCCTTTTTTGTTGCCATATTTTATTTACTATTTGGAAGCTTCTATACTAAACCCAACATCTGATATACCTTCAAGTTTGCTAACGCCTTCAATAGAACCGTTATTGCGCATTGCATGTCCTATATTTATCTTGTAAGACCCTTCTTCAACAAACTGTACGTTTTCTTTATACCACAATTTATTTTCTTTTAAGTTCCCTATACCGTGACCCAACCACGAACCATCGGGATTAGCCATTCGGTATTCCAAAGTGTCGGTAATTGTTTTACCGTGTGGAAACTCCATCGAAACTATTAAAAATAGGTTGTTGTACTTATATTCGTTAGTGTTTCTGATGTTTAAAAATAAATTATATCTTGTTAATGAATCTAATTCTGGTACTGTAAACGCTACAGTTTCAGCAGCACCCCAATGCCCGTTCATTGCTTTTGTATCACTAAATACCGTATTAGAATCGCAAGAAACGAAACATACAGCAGCCACAAAAATCATTACTAATTTATTCATTTTTTGACGACTTTCTATTTCTATTTTGATTCGTTGGCTTATTAGATGCTTTATTACCTGATTTGCTTGTAGGTTTATTATCCGACTTAGTATCTGGCTTAGTTCTAGACTTTTTTCGAGGTTTAGTGTTAGCCTTTTTTGCAGCGTTCTTGTTTTCTCTAGCTGCAGGTTTGTTGGCCGAATCGGCCTTTAAACGAGGCTTAGATTTAGTCTTTTTTCTGCGCTTTTTAGGTTTCTGCTTTGGTTTGTCAAAACGCGTTAAACTGTCCTGACCTACAACATTACTATACGGCTCTTTTTCGGCTACTGGAGCTTCAATAATAAACTCCTCTAATGCGAAAGGTTTTTTATCAGCCTTATTTAGCTCGATAATTTCGTTAGCCTTTTCAGCAGTAAGCTCGTGCCAATTCATGTAATCCTTTTCGTAGGCATACCAAAGCAAGCCTTTAAAAATATCAATTTTTTGGCAAGTAGCAGTTCCTTTTTCAGTTTGTAACTTCGTATCAGTATTTGGAAAAGATTCTAATGCTTCTAAATAGGTGTCTAGTTCGTAATTCAAGCAACATTTAAGCTTTCCACATTGTCCTGCAAGTTTTTGAGGATTTAAAGAAAGTTGCTGATAACGTGCTGCCGAAGTATTTACCGAACGGAAATCTGTAAGCCATGTAGAACAACAAAGTTCACGACCACAACTACCAATACCCCCTAAGCGCGCAGCCTCTTGGCGAAAACCAATTTGCTTCATCTCAATACGGGTATTGAAAGTACGTGCAAACTCCTTAATTAATTCACGGAAATCTACTCTTTCTTCAGCGGTATAATAGAATATTACTTTAGATGCATCCCCTTGAAATTCTACATCGCTAATCTTCATTTGAAGACCTAAACGAATAGCTATCTCACGCGAACGTTTCTGAACATCTGCCTCCTTGTTGCGGACCCCTTGCCAGATATCTATATCTTTTTGAGTTGCTTTGCGATAAATTTTTGGAAGCGCCTCGATTTTGGTAGGAACTCTTTTCTTTTTCATTTGAACTCTAACAAGCTCGCCTGTTAAAGTTACCATTCCTATATCGTGACCGGGCGAAGCTTCTGTAGCTACAGTATCGCCAATGCTTAGTGTGAGATTATCAGGGTTTTGATAGAAATCTTTTCTACCGTTTTTAAAGCGAACTTCCACCGCATTAAAAGGTTCCATATTAGCGGGAAGTTGCATATTTGAAAGCCAATCAAACACCGTTAGTTTGTTACAGCCATCGGTTCCGCAAGTACCATTGTTCTTGCATCCCTTTGGCTGTCCGTTGGCGCCTGTGGCACAGCTGGTACAGCCCATATATTTTATATATAAAGCCCTGTTCTAAATGAAGAGGGACGAAAAATTAAACAAAATTACTAATCGGTAAAGATACCAATAAATAATTACGAATGCTGAATTCAGAATTATGAATTTTACTAATGAAATCAAGATTCAAAAATGAAGGGAAACACCCCAAAGTCATATTAATAGCTGCAACCACCCGTTATCCTTAATGCAGCACTCAACACGCATTTATTTTTTAAACTTCAACTTTTCCGAGCGTCCCTTTTTAAAAATTTTATTGCTATTCGGGATCCCTTGACGTCTTCTTTTTTGCTCATCTTCTGGCAAATGAATAATCTCAATACAATCGTTTGAACAGCAGTTTTCCATAGCCACAGCACATTTTTCACACTGAATAAACAGTAAGTGACAAGCCTGATTCGCACAGTTGGTATGGGTATCGCATGGTTCTCCACACTGGTGACAGTGACTTATAATATCATCGGTAATTCGTTCGCCACGACGGTGATCGAAAACAAAGTTTTTGCCTAAGAATTTATTTTCTAGTCCTAAATTTTCTACTTGTCTAGCGTATTCAATAATACCTCCTTCTAACTGAAAAACATTTTTAAAACCTTTGTGCTTGTAATAAGCGCTGGCTTTTTCACAACGAATACCTCCTGTGCAATACATAACAAGTTTTTTATCTTCTTTGTGATCTCTTAAATCTTCTTCAATAATATCTAAAGAATCTCGGAAAGTATCAACATCTGGAGTAATCGCATTTTTGAAATGCCCTATTTCACTTTCGTAATGGTTTCGCATATCGACCAAAACTACATTTGGATCTTCAATAAGTTCATTAAAAGCGATAGCGTCTACATGAACTCCTTTGTTGGTAACATCAAAAGTTTCATCATTTAATCCATCCGCTACAATTTTATCGCGAACTTTTACTTTCAGTTTTAAAAACGATTTTAAATCTTGTTCAATAGCAATATTTAACCGAACGTCTTTTAAAAAGTTTATTCCGTCTAAAAATTCTTTAAATTCCTTAAAACGTTTTGCTGGAACCGAAAGTTGCGCGTTTATACCTTCGTGAGCTATATAAATTCGACCTAGAACATCTTGTTCATGCCAAGTAACAAAAAGGTGATTTCTAAAAAGATGAGGATTGCCAATTTTGGCGTATTGATAAAATGAAAGGGTAAGCCGTTCTTCACCGGCTTCTTCTAATAGTGCTTCCCTTTCTTTAGCACTTAATTTATTGTACAGTTGCATGCTATACTAATTTTTAGGTGAAAAGAATTGATTTTTAAAGCTGCAAAGGTAATGGTTTTTGTAAAAAACGGAAGAAAGTCCAGAATTAATACTATCCCAATTACTTTAAAGATCTGACAAGGAGTAATTTTTATTTTAAAAATGACAATAGACTTACAACTATAAAAATATTCTAAAATTAATTCCGAATAAAACAAAGGAAATCATCAACCTTCTCTTTTTCCTTTAAAAAGATTATCAAATATAAAATGGTTATTATAAAAACCTAATTTACAATTGTTTGTAGATTTAAATTGATGTAAGCTTAGTTTTTACAAGTCAAACTTCGAGCTTTCAAATTTGTTAACAAAAACCCCGACCTATTCCATATTATTTTTGCCCTTCGCCTGAAGAAATAGTATCTTAGCTAATTAAAATTCTATCATTAAACACATTGAAAATGAGCACTGAAAAAGACGCAAAACTTAAAGCTTTAAAGCTTACACTTGATAAACTTGACAAAACTTACGGAAAAGGTACCGTAATGAAAATGGGCGATAGTGCCGTAGAAGATGTAGACGTAATCCCAACAGGTTCCCTCGGCTTGGATGTAGCTTTAGGCGTTGGAGGTTATCCACGTGGAAGAGTTATTGAAATTTACGGACCAGAATCTTCTGGTAAAACTACTTTAACGCTTCACGCGATGGCAGAAGCTCAGAAAAAAGGAGGTATTGCAGCATTTATCGATGCAGAACATGCTTTTGATCGTGTATATGCAGAAAAACTTGGGGTAGATATTGAAAACCTTATTATTTCTCAACCTGATAATGGAGAACAAGCATTAGAAATTGCGGATAATTTAATTAGAAGTGGGGCTATCGATATCGTGGTTATTGACTCGGTTGCAGCTTTGACGCCAAAAAGTGAAATTGAAGGCGAAATGGGAGATAGTAAAATGGGGCTTCACGCACGTTTAATGAGCCAAGCACTACGAAAACTTACAGGTTCTATCAGTAAGACAAAATGTACGGTAATCTTTATTAACCAATTGCGTGAAAAGATTGGCGTAATGTTTGGAAACCCTGAAACTACAACAGGTGGTAACGCCTTAAAGTTCTATGCTTCTGTTCGATTAGACATTCGTCGCTCTACACAAATTAAAGATACCGATAGTAATGCTACCGGTAATAAAACTAGAGTTAAGGTTGTTAAAAACAAAGTAGCTCCACCTTTCAAACAAGCTGAATTTGACATTATGTATGGTGAAGGAATTTCTAAAGTTGGGGAGATTATCGACCTTGGAGTTGACTTCGAAATAGTTAAAAAAGCAGGTTCTTGGTTTAGCTACGACGACACAAAACTCGGGCAAGGCCGTGACGCAGTTAAAAGACTTTTGTTAGACAACCCTGAGCTAATGGAAGAATTGGAAGTGAAAATTAAAGACGCCATTGCAGCATTAAATCAATAAATTTTTCAAAGAACCACGCAACCCTTTTGATACTGTGGCATCTACACAACGTAGGAACCTTGAATATTTACGGTTGCCCTCTAAAAATATAGAGGTATTTACAACTTAATGTTAATTCACGGTACCGCAATTGACTTTAGAAGAGCTCATACAACAATGCAAAAAGCAGAATGCAAAGGCACAAGGCGAATTGTACAAAAAGTACAACAGAATCCTATTTGCTATCTGTCTTCGTTATTCGCCTAATTACACAGAGGCAGAAGACAATTTGCAAGATGCATTTATAACCATTTTTAAAAAGGTTGAGCAATATAAAGGCAAAGGTTCTTTTGAAGGATGGATGAAACGAATAACCGTGAATACTGTACTTCAAAAATACCGAAAACAGCGTAATTTTGACATTGTAGACGAAGGACAGATTGAAGATGAGGCAGAAGTAGAAATAGATAGCGACGAAATCCCCTTGGATTTTTTGCTGAAAATTGTACAAGAATTGCCAGACAGATATAGATTGGTCTTTAGTATGTATGTTTTAGATGGCTATCAGCATAAAGAGATTGCCGAAATGTTAGGTATAAGCGACGGAACGTCTAAATCTAACCTAGCCCGCGCTAGAATGATATTGAAAAATAAAATTGAAGAGTATAATGCTAAAAACTATAACACTTAATGCATTATTGAATTGTTTAGAATAATAAGTCCCCTGCTTTTATTAGGTAGGGGTTTATTTAAAAACTGACAGCTACTTTTTATATTGAAAAATGAAAGTCAGCGAAACTAATGAAGGAAAAGAAAAACATAGACAACATTTTTAAAGATGGTTTCGATAATCTTGAAGCCACTCCTTCGCCGCGCGTTTGGGAAAACATTCAAGCGGAGCTCAACAAGGAGAAAAAAGAACGCAAAGTTATTCCGTTGTGGATAAAACTTGGCGGTGTTGCTGCGTTACTTGCTCTACTTTTAACTGTTGGCAATTCACTTTACAATTCTCCTGATATAATGGATGGTGAACAAATCACCAATGAAAATGTTGAGCAAAACAATAAAAATCTTCAGAAAACTAGATCAGGATCAGAAATCCAAAATACTAAGGATACACAAGTAGCTACTGAGGATATTACAACTCAAAATTTAAATTCTTCAGAAAAAATTGATACGAAGGATAAAAATGAAACCAGAGTTTCAAATACAACAATTAAGGGAACTTCAGAAAAAGCTACCAATATAGTAGTTGCTTCAAGCAATTCTGAAAAGGAGAAAGCAATTCAAAAGCAAACTAATTCAGAAAGTCACATTTCTAAAAATATTTCAACAAAAAAGTTGAATGAAGGAATTGCTACTTCAAAAAATCCTTCAGAAAAAACCGCGTTAGACAAAACTGAGAAGAAAGCTGCTGATAAATTCATTAATTCCGATAAGGAAATCATTATTAAAGATAACGAAAGAATCGCTGAAGTTGACAAATTAAAAGATGTAAACCCGAAAATGATTCCAACGGATATAGAAAACGGTTTAGTGAAGGTTGAAGCAGAGACTAAACAAGATTCGGTAGCTAAAAAATCAATATTCGATGCCATTGCTGAAAATATTGAAGAAAATGAAGCAGAAAAGAAAAAGAAACAAAAACCAGAACATCGCTGGAAGATAGCACCAAATGTAGCTCCTGTTTATTACAGCAGTTTAGGGAACGGATCCTCTATAGACCCAACATTTACAGACAATCCACAAAAAGGAGATGTAAATATAAGTTATGGAGTACAAGTTAGTTACGCTGTGAGTAATCGTTTGAGTGTTCGAACTGGACTTAACAACGTAGATTTAAGCTATAGCACTTCCGATATTTTGATAGGGACAGGACCCGTATCCTCGGCATTGAGGTCTGTAGATTATGGTGGAAAACAAATTGTAACCACTGTAGTTTCAAAATCCACATTTCACAACTCTGCTCCTTCAGGAGGTTTTGAAAATATCAATCTAAAATCTACCCAAGGAAACGCTAGAGTGATACAGAACATAAATTATTACGAAATTCCTGTAGAACTTAAGTATTCAATATTAGACACCAAATTAGGGGTCAATATAATAGGTGGATTAAGCACCTTAGTTTTAGGCAATAATGAAATTTCTGTAAAAGCAGATAATTTTAATACTGTACTAGGAGAAGCTAATAACCTTTCAGATGTAAGCTTTTCAACTAATATTGGTTTAGGACTAGATTACAAGCTATCAAAGAAATTTACTTTTAATATTGAGCCAATGTTTAAGTACCAGCTCAATCCATATACCGATTCTTCTGTAAACTTTAAACCATATTATTTAGGAGTGTACAGCGGAATAAGCTTCAAGTTTTAAGTTAGTTTTAAGTTGATTGCGTTTGATTTTCAATCAAACATTGAAAAAACCATTCTTAGCCATAGGATGGTTTTTTTGAGTTATAAGAAATCCGAATTAAACCGAAGGATTCATCAGCTCCTTCAAAATCACTTCGCGAGTTGCGCTTTTCAATTCCTTACGATCGGTCATTTCTAAGTTTTCGGTTTCGATAAGTTCGTGAACCATTACGCGCATTTTTCCAGGCCCTCCCTTAAAAAAAGAGTATGGAAAACGTTTTTTATTATCATGAAACGTCATAGGTGCAATTGGGATTTTGTGTTCAATAGACAATCTAAATGCCCCATCTTTAAATTCATCTAATATAATAGACAAGTCGTCTGGCACTCCACCTTCAGGGAAAATACATACACTTAACCCTTCATTTAGTCTTTTTTCTGCTCTGCGGAAAGCTTCCACCCTACTTTTAGTATTACCGCGATCAACCAAAATACAGGTGCGTTTATAGATATATCCAAACAGAGGTATTTTTGCCAACTCCTTTTTACCAACAAATACAAACGGGTTTTTAGCGGTATAAAACATTAGCATTATATCCGTCATTGAGGTATGGTTTGCAACAAACATATAGCTTCTGCCTTTTTGATAATTTACATCCCTTTTTATAACCGGATAACACCCTATTCCATATATAATTATTATTGACCAAACTCGTGCCACCTTGAAAAAAAATGGATACCAGGAGCTTTTTAAAATACTTATTAGAAGAAAAGGGAAAAGTAAAATTGTAGCAAATGCTATTATTATATAAAACCAAATACGATAGAAAGTCGCAAATATTTGTTCAAATAATTTCATCAGGGTCAAAAGTACATATTTGAAGTATGCAAATTATTGAAAAAAGGTACCTTTGCTAAAATTTTTTAAAACCATGTCTAGAATACTTACAGGAATCCAAAGCACAGGCACACCTCACTTAGGAAATCTATTGGGCGCTTTAATTCCCGCCATAGAAATGGCAAATGATCCGAAAAACGAATCTTTCTTGTTTATTGCAGATATGCATTCGTTAACCCAAATTAAAAATGCCGAAACGCTTCGCGCAAATACCTACAGTACAGCCGCAACTTGGCTTGCTTTAGGTCTCGATGTTAATAAGGTAATATTTTATAGACAAAGCGATGTTCCACAAACAACAGAGCTCACTTGGTATTTAAACTGCTTTTTCCCGTTTCAACGTCTTACATTGGCACATTCTTTTAAAGATAAAGCAGACCGTCTTGAAGATGTAAACGCTGGACTTTTCACTTACCCGATGCTAATGGCGGCAGATATCTTATTATATGACGCCGAAATAGTACCAGTTGGGAAAGATCAGATGCAACACATTGAAATAACTCGCGATGTAGCCTCCCGTTTCCACACACAAATGGGCGAAACATTCGTAATGCCTAAAGGACAAGTGCGAGAAGAGACTAAGTATGTTCCAGGTACCGATGGTTCAAAAATGAGTAAATCGAAAAATAATTATATCAATATCTTTTTAGCCGATAAAAAGTTGCGAAAGCAAGTAATGGCTATAGAAACTGATAGCACTCCATTGGAAGAACCTAAAAACCCAGACACTTGTAACATTTACAATATTTATAAGTTATTAGCTACTCCTGAAGAAATTGCGCAAATGCGTAAAAATTATCAAGGTGGAAACTACGGGTATGGTCATGCAAAGCAAGCGCTGTTTGAATTAATTATTGAGAAGTTCTCTGAAGAACGTAAACGCTACAACTACTTTATGGAAAATCTTGATGAAGTTGATGCAGCACTTGCAACGGGTGCAGCAAAAGCTCGTAAAGTTGCCGATGGCGTTTTAAAAAGAGTAAGAGAGAAAGTTGGCTACTAGACCAACTGAAATAATTTTCCAGGCAAAGGGCGTATTACGCCCTTTATCTCCATATTCATAAGAATGCTAGCTGTTTTATATGCGGGAATATTACATTCCAGAGCGATTACATCTAGCATTTCTTTTTCTTTATCTTTTAAAAATCGAAAAATAACCTTTTCCTCGTCATCCAGTTCAACAAATAGTTGAGTTTGTTTAGGCTTCTTATTTTCTTGAATTTCCCAGCCTAATAAGTAAATTATATCTGCAGCGCTAGTTATTAAATGCGCTTTTTGTTGCTTTATTAAATTGTTACAACCCTTACTCTGCTTGTCTGAAGCTCTACCTGGAATTGCAAAAACTTCACGATTATATGATTGTGCTATATCTGCAGTAACCAAACTACCTCCTTTTTCGGCAGATTCTATTACAACCGTCGCTTCTGAAAGACCAGCAATAATCCTGTTTCTTTTTAAGAAGTTGTTTCTATCAAAAGCATCACTACTCCAAAATTCAGTTATAAAGCCTCCGTTTTCTTCAATTTTCGAAGCATAGCGTTTGTGATCTTTAGGATACATTTGATTCAAACCGTGAGCCAGACACGCTATGTTTTGTAACTTATTATCTATTGCAGCTTTATGAGCGCAAATATCTACCCCATAAGCCAAACCAGAAACAATTACAGGGTTTAGGGGAGCGAGGTCTTCAATTAACTGTTGACAGATAGCATTGCCATAACTAGTAATTTTACGAGTACCTACTATACTTATTATACGTTTTCCAACTAAATCGATATTACCCTTGTGGAAAAATAAAATTGGGCCGTCTATGCAGTGTTTAAGTTTCTCTGGATAAGTTTTGTCTTGAAAATAACTATACTCAATATTATTAGCCTCAATAAACTGAAGTTCTTCATCCGCTTCTTCTAATTGTCTATTCAAGTTTATATCTCTTAACCTAGACAATCCTATGCCATCAATTTTGGCGAGATTAGATTTTTTTTCTTTAAAAATTGCTTCCGCAGAACCTGTTTTTCGCAATAACTTTTTTGCGGAAATATCCCCCAAATTTGGAATACGCTGTAAAGCAAGAGTATAACGAAGTTCATTTTTTGAGAGCATAATGGTAATTTTAAAAACCTCACAGACTCTTAAAATTACAATATTTTTTCACTTTAAGCTTATCTACCTAACTATCTGCAAGTTATTATGGATGAATTCTAACAAAAAAAGCATCTAATATTCATTTTGTAAAAGATGTTGATAATTTTTTAACTGATAACTTGAACCTCTTCATAAAATAACTAACTTTGTTTCAATGCAACTTATTACCTACATAAACGATTTATTATACCGCTATGAATGCGTTATAATCCCAGGTTTTGGCGCTTTTTTAACCCGTCAAAAATCTGCTTATATCGATAGTAATACTAACACATTTCACCCACCTTCTAAAACTGTTTCCTTTAACAGACAATTACAGGCTAATGATGGTTTACTTGCTAATTATGTAGCTTCGGTCGACAAGTGTAGTTATGAAACAGCACTTCAAAAAATAAGGAACTTTACTGCTGAGGTTTCTAGAGATTTATTGGAAGGAAAAGAAGTTTCTTTTAAAAATATAGGTGAGTTTTCATTGAACGAAGAAAAATCAATTCAGTTTGAGCCTGTTCAACATCAAAACTTTAGCACCTCGTCGTTTGGACTTTCTACATTTGTTTCAGAAGAAATAAATCGCGAAATCTATAAAGAGGAGTCTAATTCTCAGAAGGAAAAAGCACCTATAACTTTAAATGCCGAAAGCAGAACTTCAAAGCCATATCTTAAATATGCAGCTATTGCAGTAATTGCTCTTTCCGCAGTTGGTTTTGGTAGCATGAAGATTTATGAATCTCAAGTTCAGGAATTCAATTACGCTGAACGTCAAAAGGCAAATTCACTTATTGAAAATCAAATTCAGGAGGCAACTTTTGTAATTTCAAATCCACTTCCAGTTTTAAGTCTAAATCTTCCAAAGCATACCGGAAACTATCATATTGTAGCAGGTGCTTACAGACTTGAGGAAAATGCAAATAAAAAAATGGAAGAATTACGTGAAAAAGGGTATTCTCCATTTAAAATGCAAGCCTCTAAATACGGACTTCATCAAGTTTTATACGCAAGTTATGAAAGTCGTTTAGAAGCTTCAAAAAAACTCTTTCAAATTCAAGCTAACGAGAATGCAGATGCTTGGATGTTGGTGCAAGAGATTAAATAATTTTACATTAATCTTGTAAAACTTACCCATATTTCTCTTTTTTCTATTCTGTTACTTTTAACTTAGATATCTTTGCCAAAAAACTATCTAATGCAAACTAAAACAGCCAAAGAATCACTTACTATATATACGGATATGGTTTTGCCTAGTGAAACCAATCCAATTGGAAACATGTTTGGAGGAGAGCTTCTAGCTCGAATGGACAGAGCCGCTAGTATTGCCGCACGTAGACACAGTAGAAGAATTGTTGTAACTGCTTCAGTAAATCACGTAGCTTTCAATAAAATGATTCCTTTAGGAAGTGTAGTTACGGTTGAAGCTAAAGTTTCTAGAGCTTTCAAAAGTTCGATGGAAGTTTATATGGATGTCTTTATTGAAGATCGTGAAAGTGGCGAAAAGAGTCTTTCAAATGAAGCCATTTATACTTTTGTGGCTGTAGATGAAATGGGGCATCCTGTAAGAGTTCCTGAATTAATTCCAGAAACTGAATTAGAAAAAGAGCGTTTTGCCGCTGCTTTACGCCGCAAACAACTAAGTTTAGTCTTAGCTGGAAAAATGAAGCCTAAGGATGCTATAGAGCTAAAATCTATTTTTCAATAAACTTACACTTAGAACGTTAAGTTTCGTTCTTTTTTTAAGCACTTTAATTGTTAAAGTAGAATATTTGTACGAAATCTTGATTGCTTTTAAAGGTTAATAAATATATTTGGAATCTTTTAGTAGAAATCCTTATGAATTTATTATTAACTTATTTGCAATTATGAAAAAAACTACACTTCCCCAGTTCAGACTTTTTTTGTTTTTTGCCTTAGTATTTGTCTTTTCGACTTCCTTTGGGCAAAATAATTACAACATCAATTTTCAGGGCGAAAATTATGAGATGCCTGAAAATATCTCAAGCTTTAAATGGAGTCAACTTCCTGTATCAGCTAAAATGGCTGAAGGCTATGTAGGTTGGGTTCAATTTTATGAAACTCCAAAGCAATCTGTTCAAGATGCTTTTAAACAAAACAATTTAGAATTAATTGAATACATTCCTCACAACACATACTTATTCTATTTCCCAAAAAATACTTCTGTAGATTTTTTAAGAAATAACGGAGTACGTTCTATTGTTGCTGTAAATGGAAATGCAAAACTTTCTAAGGAGTTACAAAACCCTCCTTATGAGTATTGGGCTATGGATGGGGATAACATTTTGGTGACTTTAGAGTTTCACAAAAATATTTCGGCAGATCAAGTTATTCAAGAGTTAGCTCAAAGACAAATTGCAGTAAAGCAACAATATAAAGGTGCAAATAATATAGAACTTTCTATTCCAAACAACTGTTTAGAGGACCTTGCAAATCTTTCATTTGTAAAATGGATTGAGTTAATTCCAGCTCCTTCTGTTCCAGATGATACTCGTGGTAGAAGTCTTCACCGTTCAAGTAATTTAGATACTCAAACTACTGCAGGTAGAAACTACACTGGTGAGGGAATTGGCGTATTATGCCGTGATGATGGTATTGTAGGACCTCATATCGATTTTCAAGGAAGAATAGACAACTCACAAGCTAGTGGTACAGGACAGAATCACGGTGATGGTGTTTCAGGAATTATGTCTGGAGCAGGAAACTTAAATCCTTCGTACAGAGGTATGGCTGCTGGTTCAACACTTCACGTAGTAAACTACATACCAAGCTTTTTAGATGGACCAACCGTTTCACTAATTAATAGCGGGGATGTAGTAATCACAAACTCTTCATATAGTAATGGTTGTAATGATGGATATACTACTATTACACGTACTGTGGATACTCAAACAAAAGATTTACCTAACCTTCTTCACGTATTCTCTGCAGGAAATTCCAATGGAAACAACTGTGGATATGGAGCTGGAAACCAATGGGGAAATATTACAGGGGGTCACAAACAAGGTAAAAACGTAATCGCTACTGCAAACGTTTATTTTGACGGTTCTTTGGTATCTTCAAGTAGTAGGGGACCTGCACATGATGGTAGAATTAAGCCAGACATTGCTGCAAATGGTCAAAATCAAATGTCTACAGATGAAAACAACACTTACCGAAGCTTCGGTGGAACTTCTGGAGCTGCTCCAGGTATTGCTGGTGTTTCGGCTCAATTATACGAAGCCTATGCAGGATTAAATGGCGGAGATCTTCCTCAATCTGCACTAATTAAAGCGGCTTTATTAAACACTGCTAACGATGCTGGAAACGTTGGACCTGATTACAAGTTTGGTTTTGGTATAGTAAACGGACTTCGCGCTGCAAAGCTTATCGAAGACGAACGTTATCTTTCTAGCACTATCTCACAAGGTGATGCAAACAACCACTCAATAAATGTTCCTGCAGGTACTAAGCAAGTGCGTTTTATGGTATATTGGAGTGATGCTCCTGCATCTCCAGGCGCTAACCCAGCGTTGGTTAACGATTTAGATTTAGTGGTAAATGATCCAAATAATACAGATCACCTACCGTATATTCTAGATCCAACTCCAAATCCTACAACATTAAACTTACCGGCTACAAATGGTATAGATCGTCTTAATAACGTGGAACAAGTTGTGATTAACAATCCAACATCAGGAAACTACGACATAAACGTAACAGGTTTTAATGTACCTGTTGGTCCACAAGAGTACTTTGTGGTATATGAAGTTATTTCTGAAAACATCACTGTAACTTACCCTAATGGAGGTGAAAGTGTAGTTCCAGGTGAAGCTGAATCCATCCACTGGGATGCCGTTGCAGTAAACACTACTTCAAGTTTTGAACTTGAGTACTCACTTGATAATGGAAATAGCTGGAACAACATTGCAACTGTTTCTAGCTCGACAACTAACTACGAATGGAATGTACCAAACTCAGTGTCTGGTAAAGCGTTAATTCGCGTAAGCAATGGATCGTCCCAAGATGTAAGTGACGATACTTTTGACATTGCTCCTTTAGTAACAGGATATTTAGTTAGTCAAGTGTGTCCATCTACAGCAACCTTTACTTGGAATGCTGTTACAGATGCAGAATCTTACGATTTTTATATACTAGGTGAAAAATACATGGAGGTTGTTGGTACTTCTAATACTAACTCTATTACTGTTCCAATTACAGACCCAGAAGCAACGCTATGGTATGCAGTTTTAGCGAAAAATGATACAGAAGGTTGGGAAGGACGTAGAAGTGTTGCAAGAAAGCACGACGGTGGACTACTTAACTGTACGTTATCTAATGATGTTGCTGTTGAGGTAAATAACACTCCAAGTGACTTCAATCAAATTTGTAATCCAGGACCTGTGACTGTTTCGGCTAAGTTGACAAATACTGGTATTGATTCACAAACTAATTTTGATGTTAGTTATCAATTAGACAGTGGAAGTATTGTTACTGAAACATTTACAGAAACACTTACTTCGGGTCAGACTATGATTTTTGATTTTGCAGAGCAAATTAATATAACGACAAGTGGAACTTACAATTTAACTGTTTCGATAGATTTACCAGGTGATGAAAACCCAAATAACGATGAGGATACACTTACCTTCTATTCAGCAACTGAAGCAGCTCAGTTAGATTACGAAGAGCCGTTTGATGTAAACGGAATGCCACCTGAGGGATGGACTATCTTTAATCCAGACAATAGTATTACATGGACGCCTAGAAGTGTTACCGGAAGTGATGGAGCCACTACTTTAACTGCTTACGTTGATAACAATACCTACAACGGCAATGGACAAGAAGATATACTACAAACTCTGTATATTGACTTAACAACCGCGAATACAGCAAACTTAAGTTTTGACCTTGCTAAAGCGCAATACTCTTCAAGTTTCTCTGATGCTTTTAGAGTAGATATATCCACCGATTGTGGAGCTACTTTTAATCAAATATATTACAAACAAGGTTTAGATCTTTCTACAATACCAGGATATTTTACTGGACCTTGGGTTCCTAATTCAGCCAATCATTGGCGTACAGAAACTATAGATCTATCAGCTTATTTAGGCGAAAATGTTCAATTTAGATTTGTAAATATTACTGGTTATGGAAATAGCACGTATATTGATAATATAAACGTTAATGGATCATTAGGTATAGATAAAGAAATTTTCAGCAATGTAACCATGTACCCTAACCCTGCATCTAGTGAAGTGGTTATCAATCTAAACACTAGTATTCAAAACGATGTTTCTATTGAACTATACAACAGCTTAGGCCAAAGATTACAGACTATTACCGAAACTGAAATGACTGGAAAAACAAGAGGAACACTTAATGTTTCTGGATACGCTACAGGTATCTACTTTGTTAAAATAAAGTCTGGAAAAACTAGTGCTACTAAAAAATTGATAGTACAGTAAAAATTCAAGTAAGGTAAAATTCTAATTTCCTTTAAGAGGCTGTCTAAAAAGACAGCCTCTTTTTTTTGTCAATCAGCATCGTTAAAACATAAAGTTCATTTCCATAAAGTTTTCAGTTGAAGTGGTTGTAAAAAATTTTATTTGGTATTGTAAACGTCCAATTCTTAATTAGCTGAAAAACCATAGTATTATCACTATACCTATGAGAATAGATATCCCATATTTATGATTAACAATAATTTTATAGGTATTAATTAGCAAGTAATTAGTAGAAATAGGAGTTAGCGAAACCGAGTATGATAATCTATTCTAGATATTTCGGGTTTAAATTAATTTAAAGAACAACTTGGCAAATCAATTATAATCCGAATTATGATAAGTATACCTGTGATATTCAAAGGATGAAAACATGTGGTATAGAACCATTATATTGTAAATTCCAGCAAAATCTTGCCCTTTAAAATTAAGTGCATTTTGCTTAAGAAAATATACTACATTCTATAAATCCAATCGGCTGGATTAATTTTTGTCTTATTCTTGTAAATATAAAACTTTAATAGTGTACGCCCTTCTGTAGCGCTTTTTGCTACGGTACCAATAGTTTGTTTGGTAGATACTTTATCGCCTTTGTTTACGGAAACTGTAGCCAAATTACTGTACACAGACAAATAGTCTCCATGCTGAATAATAATCACCTTATTGGCACCTTTTATCATTTGTATAGATAAAACTTGTCCTTCAAAAATAGAACGCACAGCAGAGTTATCATTTGTAGCAATTTCAACTCCACTATTATTAGTTGTAACATTCGGGAATTGTGGATGCCTATGCGTACCAAAACTCTTAGTTACCATTCCTTTTTCTACTGGCCAAGGCAGTTTTCCTTTGTTATTTGTAAAACTCGCTGCCAAGGCCTTGTCTTCAGCAGTTAATGAAAATTCTTCCGATTTAGCTGGCTTTGTTATTTTGTTTTTTGTTGTAGTAGCTACCGTTGTTCCTTTTGCTTTAGCTTCAGCAGCCGCTTTTTCTCTTGCAACTCTGTTTGCTTCTTCAATTGCAGCTCTAATTATTGCTTCAATTTGACGGTCTATAGCATCGGCTTCTTTTTGCTTTTCACGTATTTGCGAAACAAATTTGCCCTCATCTTTCTTTAAAGTAGCCATTAGAGCTTGTTGATTCTTTTTCTCCTCGGTAAGCTTTCTTTTTGCTTGTTCATTTTCGGCAATCAACTTTTGTTTTTGCTTTTTCTGATCTATTAAATTAGCATTTAATAGTTGTAATTCATCAGTTTTTGCTTTTATACCTTCACCTTGTTTTTTTCTAAACGCCGCGTATTGCTTCATATACTGAACCCGTTTATAGGCTTGTAGAAAGTTTTCAGATGAAAGCAAAAACATTATTCTACTCTGTTGGTTTTTGCTTTTATACGATTTTTGAATCATGGCTGCATAATCAGCTTTCATCACTTTTAACTCCTCACGAAGGGCACTTATTTTATTGATATTATCGTTAATATTTCGAGTAAGCAAGTTTGCTTGTTGGTTTGTAACTCGAATTAAATTTTCTGAAGCTGTAATACGTTGATTTAAATCTTCTACTTGTGAAAGCACAGATTTTTCTTCTTTTCTAGTTTTAAAAAGAAGAGAGTTTATTTGCTTAATCTCCTTAAGTATAGCTTGTCGTTTTTCCTCTAGTTCCTTTTGTTTGTCTATTTGGGCAAAGGAAGAAGTAACTGTTAGGAAACAGAAAAATAATAAAATATATGTCGAGAATTGCTTCATTTAATTAAGTTGAATTTCTTCGTAACCTTCCGGAATATCAAATGGAAAACCTATGTTCACATTCAAATCAATTTTTCTAAACGTAATTTCAATTAATGTGCTCGATTCGTTTTCAGAAGTATTAATCATTATACCTTTTGGAAAATATTGTTCTTCCACCTTTTGATAGTCTCCATAACGAATAGCCAATATGCGATTGTCATCAGGTTGCGATAATGTTTCTGAAGCTATTTTAAAATTATCCGGGTTTATAAAAAGCGAATGTATAAAATTCCTAGGCTGTTGTTTTGGTTGAATTTTGAATTTATTCTGAAACACCTCAGACGAATAATCTCCAGGGTTTAAAGTAAATATTGATTGCCCTAAAAGTAGATTTTGTGCCTGCTGAAAGTTGATTGGCGTACCCAGCCATTCACCTAAAAGTGCAAAATCACCTTCAAAATAAGTTTTTCCGATTGTTTCATAATAGCTAACGCTTGTTGGCGTGATTAACACTTTTGCAATTGTAATTCCTAAGATGGAAGCTTTCACCCAAATGTTTTTATCTTTTTCCATGCGCAAGCTAACGGTTATGCTTTGCGACTTCTTTTCGTCTTCATACTGCAACTGCATACGGCCTGCCAAGGTTTTAAATTCGGGAGCAGCCATTTTATGAGAAGAAATAACTTCCTTAGCAGAAGTGTGTTTTACGTTAGTTACAGACTTAGTTCCTCCACAAGAGGCTAGTATAAGTAAAAAGATTAAGTAATATGGTTTCAGCTTCATAAAACTAATTAGGCATTTTAAGATTCACAGCTTTATCTGAATAGATTTTTGCTTTTTTTGCATCGCCTTTTTGCGAATAAGCTAAACTAAGTTGATTGTAAAAATCACGCTCCATTTTGAGATCTTCCATTAAAAAGTCCAATCCCATCTCTAAACTTTCAATGGCGTTATCGCTCAGTTTTAAGCCATTGTTTGCAACTCCGTTAAGCAAATATAAAAGTGGTTGCGCTGGAAAAATTTCCAATCCTTCCGAGCTCAGTTTGGCCGCAGCTTCATATTTTTGAAAATCGATTTGCAACAAGATGGTATTTTTTAAAAGATTGAAATTGTCTGGATTAATAACAATCCCTTTTTCATAAGCTTTTAAGGCATCTTCTTTTCTGTTTTTTGCAGCGTAATAGTCTCCTATCTTTTCATAAACACGTCCATTTTCAACAGAAAACTGTGCTACCACTTTTGTCAGTTCTGCTTCATAATCTGGATTTGAATTTACAAACTGAATAAAATCTGCGAGAACTTTATTTTTAGTTTCTTTATCAATCTCCTCAGATGCAAACACAGTTTTCATCGAGTTTATTGCCTCAGTAGCATTTCCATCACCTAAGTAAAATTTGTAAAGTGCTAAATGCACTATCTCAGATTTAGGGTTAGTTTTCAATAAACTTTTTGCTGTTTCGAAGGCTTTTTCGGTATTTCCTTGCTCGCTATACAGGTAGATAAGGTTTAAGTATTCTCTTTCATTTTTAGGATTTTTGTCAATCTTGCCTTCAAGATTTTCTATTGCACCTTCAGTATTTCCGGTAGCGCGGTATATCTGCGCTCTTAACGCATTGCGAATATCCGATTCACCCCAAGTTTCATCTAAATCGTCTAACTGTTTTAAAGCTTCGTCATACTTCTTTGTAAGCGTATATAGGTTTGCAAGATCTTCTTTATAATCCTCATCAAATTCCACTAACTTTTTTACGAGAGGAATTGATTTTTCATACTCTTTTTGACGATAGTATAAGTCGTAAAACTGTTCAAGAACATCTAGCCTATCACCTTGAGCTTTAAGCACTTTATTGAAATTTATTTCAGCAAGGTCATACTCTTTTAAAAAGACGTGGTTTTTACCCATCTCAAAATACACCACCGCTTTATTTTCTTCAGTGTTGGCAGCTTTTTCAGCCTTATTTAATGCTGAAAGTGCCAGCTCGTAGTTTTCTATCGCTTTCTGTTTAAGACCTTCGAAAAAATTTTCCTGAAATGCATCACTTACATTCCCCAACTCATCCATCGGGTTTTCAACAGTATCATTATTGTCTTTGGGTGAAGAAGGATTTATTTCTTGAGCATAAATATGCTGCGGAACAATAATTCCAAAGAGAAAAATGATAGTATATAAAAAACGTTGTTTCAAGTTTTATGTCTGTTCAAGCCCAGGCGAGACTTCAGTTGTAAATTTAAGTATTAATGTCCCCTCGACTGCATTCAAGGGGACATTTGTATGCTATTTCAATTCAGAATAATCTCCAATACTCACATTGGTAAATTTACCATCAAATGTAGCGTAATTACCAATCATCGCATTGTCAAGATTAGCGTTTTTAATCTTAGAATTTGTCTGAATTATAGTGTTTTTCACTGTGCTATCCTCAACTACCGTACCTTTACCTAAAGATACAAACGGACCTACCGTGCTATTTTTTAATACTACGCCTTCCCCAATAAAGCAAGGCTCGATTATTTTAGAATTTTCAGTAGTAATATTTTCTGAAATTAATTGCTGATTTGCATCTGCAAGAAAGCCCAACATTCTTTGATTGGTTTCAACTGTTACTTCTTTATTACCACAGTCCATCCACTCATCTACGGTTCCGGTTTTAAATATTTTTCCAGACGACATCATTCTTTTAATTCCGTCGTTAATTTGATATTCACCTCCGTTTATAATGTTGTTATCTAATACAAACTGCAGCTCATTTTTGAGTTGAGCCACATCTTTAAAGTAATAGATTCCTATCACAGCTTGGTCGCTTACGAATTCTTCTGGCTTTTCAACCAACTCGATAATTTCGTTTTTCTCATTCAAGTTTACCACTCCATATGCTTCTGGATTTTCTACTCTTTTAGTCCAAATCACAGCATCTGCATCTTTATCTAGGTCGAAATCTGCGCGAATTAGAGTATCGGCATAAGCGATTACCGCTGGGCCAGATAATGAATCTTTTGCACACATAATTGCGTGACCAGTTCCTTTAGGATCTAGCTGTCTGTAAATAGTTGGCTTTGCTCCTAAACCTTTTGCAAGTGTTTCAAGTTCGGCAATAACATCATCTCCAAAAAAGGCAGGATCGCCAAGAATAAATGCAATTTCGTCTATCTTTTCATTTAAAACCCCAGCAATATCTTCGACCAAACGGTGTACAATTGGTTTTCCGGCTACTGGAATTAATGGTTTTGGAACTGTTAAGGTGTGTGGGCGAAGGCGGCTTCCGCGACCTGCCATTGGTACAATAATTTTCATATATCTTCCTCTGAAAACACAGAGATTTTTATTTTATACCCTTATAAATTAAACGATTATAAGAATATTTAATTAAACTTATATTTAAATTTTATAATTCTGTTTTCAACGCTTCTATCTGTCAGAAACTACTATTTACTGCCAGTACTTCCAAACCCTCCTGCTCCACGTGATGTATCTGAAAGTTGGTCTACTTCTTCCCATTCGGCGCGTTCGTGCTTTGCAATTACTAATTGTGCAATACGTTCGGAGTTTTCAACTGTAAAATCTTCGTTTGAAAGATTCACTAAAATCACTCCAATTTCACCACGGTAGTCCGCATCTATTGTACCCGGTGAATTTAATACTGTTATTCCTTTTTTGGCTGCTAAGCCGCTTCTAGGACGAACTTGAGCTTCAAAACCAACAGGTAATTCTATAAATAGCCCTGTCTTTACAATTGCTCTTTCTAATGGCTTTAGTGTTAATGGCCCATCAATGCAAGCCCGTAAATCCATTCCGGCAGAAGCAAATGTTTCGTACGACGGTAGTGGGTAATTAGATTTGTTTATAATTTTTACTTTCAAAGCTTTTCTTTTTAATTGTTTTCCGATTTGTCGCTATCAACAACAAAATCTACAGCGTAAACCGATTTGGGAATCGTAAACATCTTTAAGTCTGTAGCTGTAAATGATAGAGTTTTTCCCTGTTTCAATTTATATTTAACAAGTAATTTGTTCTTTTTAAGCTCTGTTGCAGTAATAAAAATTTCCTGTTTAACATTACTAGGTTTAGCTATTAGCGCAACAACTTTATTCTCCTCAAAATCAATTGGTAAAATTACGTTATTCATATTTTTTGCTACTCCAAAAAACTTTTCAAAGCGCACTTTATCCCCAATAACAACTGCTTTAACAGGAGAATTAAACTCGATTTCATTTTTAGGAAAATAATTTTCTAATAACTCAACTGAAAAACCTGACTTTTCATTTTCATTTACTTCTAGGTTTTCTTTATTCGCATCATTACATGACAATAACACGAACATACAGATAATAGAAAATAATATTTTCATTTTTAACTTTACTTTTTTAATATTTTTAAAAACTCATTCTTTTCAGAATAGAATAAAATACCGATAAACAGTAATAATAACGCAGATCCTATCCAAATATTTCGATCGAAGAGGTAAAAGGAAATTGCTGAAAAGCCTATAGCTAAAACTAAGTAGCTAACTATCTTTTTTACCTCATAAGGAACATTGTAATACTTACGGCCGTAAAGGTACGAAAGCACCATCATACTTCCATAAGCAGCCAGAGTTGCAAAGGCCGAACCTATATACCCGATATACGGAATTAGAACAAAGTTTAGCACTAGGGTAACTACAGCTGCAAAAACTGAAATATAAGCTCCGTATTTAGTACGGTCTGTAACTTTATACCACACTGAAAGATTGTGGTAAATTCCGAGAAACAGATTTGCTAATAAAATAATAGGTACAATTTTAATCGCCTCCCAATATTGGCTATTTGGGATTAGAATTTGTTTAAAAAGATCTATATAAACTATTACTCCCAGTAAAATAAGGCAACCGCAGAGCGTAAAATATTTGGTGATAGTTGCATAGGTGGTTTTTGCATTTGCATGCCCCGAGTGATTAAAGAAAAATGGTTCTATTCCCAAACGGAAAGCCATTACAAAGAGCGTCATAAACATTCCTAGCTTGTAACAAGCCGAATATAGACCAACCTCAACCTCAGCAACGTTTTCAGGTAATAGATACTTTAACAGTATTCTATCAAAGGCTTCATTAATACTAAATGCAATTCCGGCAATAAGAACAGGAATTGCATATTTCATCATTTGGTTCCAAATAGTTTTACTGAAGCCAAAACCAATTTTAACATACAAAGGAAGTAATACCAAGAGGGTTACCCCACTTGCAATTAAGTTTGCCATAAAAACATAAGCCACTTTATTCTCTGGAAACCATAGCGAATTCCAATACGTACTGTTTTCCGCCAGTTTAGGAAGCATTAATAAGAAAAACAGATTGAAAGTTAAGTTTATAACAACGTTAAAGATTTTTACTACAGCATAGCGCAAAGGCCTTTCATTTACCCTAAACCAAACAAATGGCAAAACTACCAAAGCATCCAAAGCTAAAATTAACAGACCGTAGGTAACGTATTCAGGTTTAAAATCGGCAATAACAGCAATTTGATTTCTAAAAAGCATCGTTATTCCTAGAAATACCAAAGTAGAAACTGTGAGCGATGTTAAAGTTGTGGACTGTACAATTTTCTGGTTGGTAGTGTCTTTGGTTACAAACCTGAAAAAGGCAGTTTCCATTCCGTAGCTCAACAAGACATTTCCTAAGATAAGATATGCCATTAAAGTAGAGTAAATTCCGTATTCTTCTGGCAGCATTACCGAAGTGTATAACGGCACTAATATCACAGCCATTACCCTTGGTAAAACCGTGGCTAAACCATAGATAAATGTTTGCTTAAATAGTTTTTTAAAAACGCTCAAGTAAGTTCGGCTTTATTTCCAATAAGGATTATTTAACTCCTTATACAAGTAGGCAAAAGTATTGAAAATTATGGTTTTGTAAGTAGAATGTGTACCTACTTATTTAAAGGAAAATTTTTGAAATTTCTTCAGTGATTTTAGTGGGTTTAAAAGTTTCAGCATCTAAGAAACACCAGAGTGTTTGTGCTTCAACAATAACTATACCATCTGCGGGGCGTACTATTTTATAATGCCTTTCGCTTTTCACACCTTCGTAAGATTCAATCCAGGTGTGTGTTTCTAATTCTTCCCCTAAGAATGAAGGAGCTTTGTACGAAATAAAATGATTAAGCACTACCCAAACATTTTTTTTACGTTGTTCTTCTGAAGTTTTAGAAATCCAATGAGCTTCGGCTGCTTCTAAACACCATTGAAGGTAAGTTACATTGTTAACATGGTTTAACCCATCTATTGCCGAAGCGGGTACGGTGAAATGTTGTATAAAGATATCCGATTTCAAAATCCCAGTATTAATTTAGCAATTAAGAAATAAGTTAGAATTCCGAAAACATCGTTGCTAGTAGTAATAAATGGTCCCGTTGCTACTGCAGGATCGATTCCTCTTTTATCCAAAATAATTGGAATAAAAGTTCCGATTAATGCAGCCAAAAGAATTACGCTCACAAGGGCTATACCTATACTAATAGACTCTAAATAGCTCGTTGAAAAGATAAAATGGCTTATAAAAAGTACTATAAGCGCGATGGCAAGACCGTTTACTAAGGCCAAACCAGATTCTCTAAGTAGCCTGGCAAAAATATTGCCTTTTATAGTATCATTTGCCAAACCTTGAACCACTATCGCACTAGACTGTACTCCTACATTTCCAGCCGTTGCTTGAATAAGCGGCACAAAAATTAAAATTCTTGGAAAGCTCTCTAATATTTCTTGAAATCCTGAAATTATACTTGCAGCACCTAAACCACCAAACATTCCAATTAAAAGCCAAGGTAAGCGCGCTCGAGTTTGCTTAATTATACCATCGTCGGCTTCAACATCGTGACTAATACCGGCAGCTAACTGGTAATCTTTCTCAGCCTCTTCTTTTATATAATCTACAATATCATCAATAGTAATTCTTCCAACAAGAATTCCGTCTTCATCTACTACGGGAATTGCTTCCAAATCGTATTTCTGCATAATACGAGCAACTTCATCGGCTTCGGTATTAACTCTTACGTAGTCCACTTTAGGAATATAAACCTCACTTATATGTGCTCTTCCCGGGGCTGTAAGTAAATCTTTTAAAGAAAGCCTTCCTTTCAGTCTTCCTTCTTTATCAGTAACATAAATAGAATGAACACGAGTAACATTTTCGGCTTGACGGCGCATTTCGCGTACACATCCTGCTACTGTCCAAGTTTCTTTAACGCTTACCAACTCCTTTGCCATTAACCCCCCGGCTGTATCTTCATCGTAACGAAGAAGGTCTACAATATCAGCAGCGTGTTCTTCGTCTTCGATATGCCGAATTACTTGCTTTTGAATATCGTCATCGAGTTCTGCGATAATATCGGCAGCATCATCGGTGTCCATTTCTTCAAGCTCATCTGCAATTTCTGAAGGCGAAAGGTTGTCTAATATTCGCTCTCTAAAATCTTCATCAAGTTCGATTAAGATTTCACTAGTAACCTCACTATCTAAAAGCTTTACTATATAAGTGGCTTCGTCGGTGTCTAACTCGTGTAGAAGCTCTGCTATATCGGCAAAGTGAAATTCATTTAATAATGCTTTTAGCTGCTCGCCATCGTTATTAGCAATTAGCTGTTCAACCTGCTCAATAAATTCATTAGTCAGTTGAAATTGCATCATTCTCCAGTTTTTTTGTAAGCGTTATAAATTGTGAAACAGAAAGTTGTTCTGGACGTTGGCCAAAGATAGTGTCTTCTTTTAGTTTATCAGAAATATTAAAAGATTTTAAACTATTTCGAAGCGTTTTTCTACGTTGTTGGAAAGCAGTTTTCACTACTTTATAAAGCATTTTTTCATCACACGGAATTGAAAAATCTTCTTTCCGTTTTAACCTTAGTACGCCGCTATCAACTTTTGGAGGTGGATTAAATACTGTAGGAGGCACTGTAAATAGATATTCGGCATCATAAAATGCCTGGGTTAAAACCGAAAGTATTCCGTAAGCCTTACTTCCTTCTTTCTCGCAAATACGTTGAGCAACTTCTTTTTGAAACATTCCTGTAAACTCTGGAATTTGTTCTTTCCATTCCAACATTTTAAATACAATTTGTGTTGAAATGTTATACGGGAAGTTACCTGTTATGCCAAATTGTTCATCATTGAATAGTTCTGACAGATCGTATTTCAAAAAATCTGCTTCAACAATTTTGAGATTTTTGTTTTTGTAATTTTCTTTTAAATAAACAATAGATTCGGCGTCGAGGTCCATAGCTATTACCTCAGCATCTTTATTTATTAAATATTTGGTGAGAACTCCCATTCCAGGGCCAATTTCCAAAATGTTTTTATAACCCTCAAGCGTAAGTGTATCCCCGATTTTTTCGGCAATAGCTTCGTCTTTTAAAAAGTGTTGCCCTAGGTGTTTTTTGGCGCGTACTGCACCGGTTGTATTAGCTTCTTTTTGAATCTTCGATTTTTTCTTCATTCATAACCTTTAAAAGGATGTTTAACTGTAAAAAACTGAAAAGGTTTTTCCCCACAAACGCAGCAAAATTAATTTTTTCTGAAATGCTCATTATGTGCTTCACCAATCACTTCAAGTTCGGTGCGGAAAGAAACAACTTTCCCTTCAAAAGGTAAGCTTTTACCGCGAAGTTCCTCGGCGTTTTCAGCAAAATATTTCTCCAGTGTTTCTTTACTATCTGTAGTGTATTGAACCGAATAGGTTTTTCCTCCCATTTCTTCTTCAACAACAACACGCGTCATAAGTGCTTTACTGAATTTACCTGTGGCTAGCATCGCTGGAATGTAATCAGATAACATCCACTGTAACCAAATATCGTGGATAATTTCTTCTACATTCATTGTAACGTTATATATGTACATAGTTTAATTTTATTAGAATCGAAATCCCTATCTTTCTTCAAAAGTAATGGAATATTGATTATTAAGTTTTAATTGATATTAGTTTATCGCATCTCCGCGCAAAGTTCTATATTTTTTTCTAGCTTCAATAAAATAAATGCTATCGGCATAATTAAAAATTATTGCTTCGTAATGTTCTTTTGCCTTTACAGGTAAATCTAATTGATCTTCATAAATTTTTCCTAAGTGATAATGAGCGTCATCGGCTAAAATATCATCGCTATAAAATTCTATTATTTTCAGGTAGTTGCTTTCTGCTTTAGCGAATTCACCTATCTTTTCATAGATTTTGCCTTGCTTAAAAAGAGCTTCATCTTCAATTTTTTCACCTTTATGGTTGGTTAAAATATCGTCTAAAACTAAAATAGCTTCGGAGTTTTTATCTTGAAAAGCCAATAGATCTGCACGAGCATATTTTTTCAGCGCAGTTTGAGTAGTGTCTTCAATAGTATTATCGCTTATCAATAAACTTAGCTCCATAGCATCATTCGCTATTAGTTGGGATGTAGATTTTTTTAATACATCCAATTGCACTTGAGCCCAATCAAAATCGCCTTTAAAATAACTGGTGCGTGCCACTTTAAATCTTGCTTCTTGTGCAAGAACATCGCTCTGAACTTTCTTCTGAATTTGAGAATAGTAAATCAAGGCTTCGTTGAACTTTTCGTCAAACACCAAAATATCTGCAAGTTCCATTTTCACCCTAGCTTCTTGGTAAGCAGATAACGGCTCCTTAGCTAAGGCTTTTAAGTTTTTGATAGCCTGTTCTTTTTTGTTATTCTGAAAAGCTAAAAAATGGTTGTAATCTATTTGCAATAGATATGTTTCTCGTCCGCTTCCAAACTCTTCTAATAAACTTTCAAACTTTTTCTCTATATCGGCATATTCTTTTGGAGTGGCAGTTTTGACTTCCATTTGCATTAAAATCTGATTGCCTTGTAATCTACTTTGAGGTGTAAAGGAGTTTTCGATTAAGTAACTCACTATTTCTCTACCCGAAACATAGTCTTCATCTGCTATTGCAATATAGGCTAACTCTGTAATTCCACGTAATTCCACACCTAAGCGTTTGTAAATTGCTTTTTCCTGAACAAAAGCTTTTTTGTATTCTTTTTGTTGAATAAACAACCAGCTCAACAATTCGTTGTAAAGTACATCTGGGTTTTGTTGTGAGCGCTGAAGAAGAATTCTTCTAAGAATTTGATTTGCATCGTTATTTGAATCTTCAGTTATAAACTGACTAAAATAGCGTTGTGCTGATGACTTAAAGCTTAGGTTTCTTTCAATAATCTTAATATAGCTGTCAAACATTTTTTCGAGCTGCCCTTGTTCCCCGTAGATTCTAGCCAACTGCGTATGAAAATCCATTTTATCGTTTAAGCTCATTCCCTTCTCGTAGGTTGCAACAGCTTCATCTAATAGGCTATATTTTTGAAATGCCGCGCCCACATTATAAGCGAAATTTGGGTTTAAGTCTAGTGTTTCAATGGCTTTATTATAATTTTCAGTTGCTAATTCTGCTTTATTTTGAAGCGAATAATTGTATCCTAATTCTACATGAAGTTGAGGGTAATTTCGACTTCCGTTTAGCTTTTCATTTAATAGGGCTTCAACTTTAGAGAAATTTTCGAGTTGTTGATTTGCTTCCACCATTCCCAAAAAGAAATCCATTCGATAGGGATTTTGCTCGCTTAGTTTTTCGTAGATGCGAAGTGCTTTTTCAAATTCGCCTTGTTCAAAGTAATTTTTTGCCAAAGCATCGCTCTGCGAAAAGCTCGCTGTAGTTACAAATAAAATTAAAATGAGAAGAAAATTACGCATGCGGTAAATATAATGAAATGACTTGAGAGCTATTAAGTTCTGAAATTTTTTTAAAAATCTTACTTCAATCAATATACCACAAAAAAAAGGCCGCGATATCACGGCCTTACATATTTAACATTAAACAATCTCCTCACTTTTGTCTAATATTCAATAATTATATATTCAAATTTAAAGATATCATTTTGCGAAGTATAACACTATTGTAACAATCCTGAATACATATGTTCCAAAACACAAAAAGGGCTAAAAACACTACTGCTTTCAGCCCTTTTTAATGTTTTTTAAGTTGAATTAACCTAAGTCGTCTATATCTAATTCATCAATAGCATCCCAAGTTTCATCGAGATCCATATTAGTTCCAGTAGCATCTATATAGAAGCGATTGCCTTCCATAAGCTGAATTTTACTTCTATTATCTCTAGTTCTATATTCTTCAATAGCTTTAGTCCCTCCTTTAGTTGTGGTTCTTTTAAAACCATTTTCATCTTCTTCTTCAAAGTCTTGTGTCATTACCATTCTCATACCTGCTGTTGCAGCTGCCCCCATCTGACCGGCTCCATCGATAATATTAAAGCTAAATTTTTTAGACTTGTCTTCATTAGCATATGTAGCCTCAATAGATGAAATTCCCATCATCCCAGTTTGGCCAGCTTTATAGCTTATACGCTTCATACCATCAACTTCGTCGGGAAGCCAACTCTTAAAATCTTCGTTGGTTAGTGGAGTAGTTTCTTGCAGGTCTTTAATATCATCCTGCATTTTGGTCATTTCCTTTACAGCATTTGTAGTATTGGAGACCGATTCTCTTGTTTCTTTTACTTTTTTGCTCACAGGATTATCTTTACACGCTATAAGTGTACCCAGTATAAAAAGTGCTACTATAAATTTTCTCATAATTCTAAAATTTTGATTGCAGAAAAAAGGATTTCAGAAGCTAAGTTAAACAAAGCCAGTTAAATATGATTAGAATATACGAAAAATGGGGGAAACCCCTATAACTCAGAAGCCACTTTTTCTAGTTCAGTATACCAATTTTCGCCAAATTTTCTGATAAGAGCATCTTTTGTAAACTTATAAACGGGTACTTGAAGTTCTTTCCCTAAGGTACAAGCGTCATCACAAATTGGCCAACGGTGATAATTTACTGCAGAAAACTCACTATACTCTTGAACGCGTATAGGGTATAAGTGACAAGAAATAGGTTTTCTAAAGTCTATTTCGCCTGCGTTATAAGCGTCTTCGATTCCGCAACTTGCAATACCTTTATCGGTAAATGTTACATAAACACACTCCTTTCCAGCTACCAGAGGAGTCTCTAGTTCGTCTAAATCGGATACTACGTGAGTGCCTTGCTCTTCTATGGATGCAATTCCTTCAGGGCGAAGGAATGGTTTCACCTTAGGGTATACATCTTTTAAAATTTGTACTTCTTCCTCATTTAGGGGTGCTCCCGCCTCCCCTTCAATACAGCAAGCACCTTTGCAAGCGTTGAGGTTACAGACAAAATCCTTCTTGATTATGTCTTCGGATACTATTGTTTTTCCTAGTTGAAACATTTTGCAAATATACTACTTCGATACAATTTTACGCCTACCGGGGTTAAATCAAACAAATGATTCAATTTTAAATATGAAAAGCTTATTTATTTGTAACTTATTCATATATTTTCCTTACACTAGAACATGGAAGATTCACATGGAGGCTATTATCCAACCTTACACCTATCCTAATTCAATCATACCTATCCTAATTCAATCATTAGGTGTTAATATTCAATATCTTATGGTATTAAAAAAACTTTTTATTTTATTCTTTATTTATTTTATTAGACCAAACATAAAACTTACTTTTGCCGCCTGAAAAATTTCGCTATGCTATTAAATTTTAAGGAGATACTAACGGCCACTATGGTTCTTTTTGCTGTAATCGATATTATTGGAAGCATTCCAATTATTATTGGCTTACGTGATAAAGCAGGTCATATTAATTCTGCAAAGGCATCCATAATTGCGGCGATTGTTATGATTCTATTTCTTTTTCTCGGGGAGAGTATCCTAAATCTAATTGGCGTAAATGTTAATGAATTCGCTGTTGCAGGTGCATTAATTCTCTTTTTTATTGCTTTAGAAATGATATTAGGAGTAACTCTTTTTAAAGAAGGAGATACAAACCCCGATATGGCTTCAATATTTCCTTTAGCCTTTCCATTATTAGCAGGACCTGGAAGTTTAACTACACTCCTTTCATTACGTGCGGAATATGAAATTCAAAATATAATTGTAGCTATAGTAGTAAACATTGTAATTATTTATACTGTACTAAAAACTTCAGGAAAATTGCAACGCTTTTTGGGAAAAAACGGAATTGCTGTGATTCAAAAAGTTTTTGGTGTAATTTTGCTAGCAATTGCAGTAAAACTATTTACTTCAAACATTCAACTGTTATTCAATTAAATTTTAATCGGATACTATTGAAAAACTGAATTTAATAAAATATTACTATGAAAGTATTTATCTACATCTTGATGGCTTTATCATTCGCCTTGATAATTTTTAACGCTACAAAATTAGAGTTCGATAACATTCTTGTGGGAGATAGCTCAGTTGCGGTATTTGGTATACTAGCTGGAATGTGTTCTTTTATTTTACTTGGAATATTATTGATTTCTAAGAAGATAGCTTCTAAGGTAAAGAGATAATCTTACTCTTCTTTTTCTGAAGAATTAGCAGCTGCTTCTAATTCCAATACTTTGTGAAGCATAGGATCAGTTTCATTGAGTATAATCTCAAACTGATTAGGACCATACAACTGTTGCGCAATATTTGCTTTCAATAATCTTTTTAGCTCTTCGGTATAATTAGACAAGTCTATCTGAGCCTCGTTAAGCCGAGCATATTCAATAAATTCAGTAGCTAGACTATCATCAGCCTGATAATTATTTCTGAATTCTTCAAAGTTCATTCCTTCAAATTTAACTCTGTTCTTTTCGAGATATTCAAAAATAAAATAGCTCATAAACCCACTTTTTGAAACGTATTGCAGTGTTTCGTTTTCCACACTTGTATCTTTAGGAACAAACACATCCGGAATTATACCACCTCCACCATAAACAACCTTTCCTTTAGGAGTCGTATATTTTAAAGAATCAGCAACTTTAATACTGTCTAAATGGATTAACTCACCATTTCGGTAGCGTTTTTCATAATCGCTATAGTAATTATCATTCCCATTGCCATAAGGACGCTGTATGGAACGACCAGTTGGAGTGTAATAGCGCGCAATTGTTAACCGTACTGCACTTCCATCACCTAAAGACATTTCCCGCTGTACTAACCCTTTTCCAAACGATCTTCTCCCCACAATAATACCTTTATCATTATCTTGGAGTGCACCAGCTACAATTTCACTTGCCGAAGCTGAGTTTTCATTAATTAGAACATAAATTTTTGCATGATGAAACTCGCCACGACGGGAAGCGTAGGTTTTGTTTATATCACCACTTTTATTTTTTGTGATAAGAATAAGTTTGTTGTTTTCTAAAAACTCGTCTACGACTCTTTCTGCAGTAGAAATATACCCCCCAGGGTTATCACGAAGGTCTAAAACCAAGTTAGATACGCCATCTGCTTTTAATTTTTCTAAAGCTCGTTCAAACTCTTTATAAGTAGTTTCAGAAAAACGGTTGAGCTTTATATAGCCTAAATCATCTGTAATTTTATACGAAGCATCAACACTAATAAGCGGCACTTTATTTCTTCGTACAGTTATATCAAGTATTTTTTTCTCGCTTGGACGATAAACATCTAATGCGACTTTGCTGTTTATTTCACCTTTTAAATAACTAGAAATACTGTCGCGATTAATTAGTTCGCCAAAAAGTTTTTTACCATCGGCATAAAGAATACGATCACCGCCTTTGATACCCGCTTTTTCAGCTGGCCCTCCTGTAATTGATCTTTTAACAGCAATAGTATCCTTATAGATGTAAAAACTAACCCCTATTCCTGTAAAGGCTCCACGCATATCATCGGCAGTATGTGCATAGCTTTTCTTCGGAATATAAACCGAGTGAGGATCAAGATTTTCAAGGATTCCATTTACGGTAACATCCACAATACTGTCTGTGTTTACATTATCTACATATTCGTAATCGATGTAATCTATAAGCCTGTTTAGTTTATCTTTTTTTGAACTAGTTGCGAATATTTTTTCAGTTTTGTCTCCAAAATTGAATTTCGAACCTATAAATACGCCAATAGCAAGTGCTAATCCAACCCACAGTGGTAAGTATTTTCTGTGTTTACTAAAATTTGTGGGATTATTGTCTGTCATTATTCTGTTTCCAAATCTGGAATATGTTGAATGCTAATTCCTGCCTTCTCTAAAAAAGCGATACCAGCATTATCTTTATACTCATTTAAATATACTACCCTTGTTATACCTGCTTGGTGAACCAATTTGCTACATTCCTTACATGGCGACATGGTAATATATAGCGTTGCACCTTCGCACGATTGTGTACTTGAAGCTACTTTTAAAATTGCATTAGCTTCCGCGTGTAATACGTACCATTTTGTTATGCCTTCATCATCTTCACAGCAATTTTCAAAACCTGTTGGAGTACCATTGTAGCCATCGCTAATAATCATCTTATCTTTAACAATAAGCGCACCAACTTGTTTACGCTTACAATAAGATAACTTACTCCACTCTCGTGCCATCCTTAAATAAGCAATATCGTATTTACGTTGTTTACTGTCTTTCATACATTTAAATAGGTAGCGAAATTAGTAGGAAGTTACGCTACTACCAAAAAAAATAGTGTTAAGTTGTTGCAAAAAAGAGTCGAAGCGCGAGAAGGTTATCAATTAAGAAAAGTGCTGTATTAAATGTAAATCTACTTCACCGTTGAATTTTGAAAACGTCAAGCTTTATATCAATTTTACTTCCCTTTTCTCTATAATACTGTGTCCCTTCTCTTAAAAAATCCAATTATCAACCAACATCGGGATGACCATTCCTATTACAATTGAAGATAAAACCAAAATCCAATCACGTATATTGAGGCGGAAAATACTTTGAAAAATAAACGCAAAAATTAACAAGACTATTACAACTATTATTTGAGCCGCTTCTATACCTAAGGCAAATTGTAATAGTGGAAGTAGTTTTCCATCACTTTCTAATGCAGTAAAGAATGTTGCGAAGCCCAATCCGTGTATTAATCCGAAAAACAAGGTAAGCACATAAAAAACAGTCATTTTATCGTTTTTCTTATGCTTTTTGGCAGTGATCAGATTATAAACAGCCGCCATCAAAATAGTTATTGGTATTAAAAACTCAATAACACTACTTGAAACACTTATCACGTTATAATTTACTAATACTAACGATAGTGTGTGTCCTACGGTAAATAGAGTAACCAAAATTAGCAGCCTTTTCCAAGATGAAAATGTATAAGCCGCACTAAGCACTATTAAAAATAAAACGTGGTCGTATGCTCTCCAATCTAAAACATGGTTTAGACCTAGATTAAAATAAAGCCAAAAATCTGACATTGGGGATAATAATTATGGTATTACGCCAAATATAGAGATAATGTAGAAGAATTCGCTTATGTTTTCAAGTCAAATACTTAGATATATTTAATAATTCTAGGTGTTTGTTAAGTAATTTAATAAATTATTAAAAGAAAAGAGTACTATTTTTCATTTACATCATTCTACATATTACACTTAAATTTTAATAACACCAATTACTTTATTAACATTTTCACTAATGATAGTGTTTGTTATTTATTAAAACGACAACAAAACGCACGTTATCGCTTATCAGTACAGCATTTTAAAAAAATTTTTGTTTGTCTTTTTTATAATAGATTTGCGGAAAACCCTATAATTTAAATGATGAAAAAATTACAATTCTTTTTAGTATTATTTTTGGCATTCACGACCTTTGCCAAAGCACAAACTTACCCTACAACAACTTGGAGCGACCTTGCCGATACTAGTTGGTACGATTCTGCTCAAGATGAATTTACACTTTCTACTGCAGAAGAGTTAGCTGGTTTAGCTCAATTGGTTGCAGACGGAAACTCTTTTGAGAGTAAAACCATTATAATTGGTGCAGACATAGATTTGGATGGAAACTTATGGACTCCAATTGGTGTTAAATTTGAAATTCCTTTTTCTGCAACTGTAGAAGGAAACAACCATATTATAAGTAATTTGTGGGTTAACATGCCAGAAGAGGAAATGGCAGGATTATTTGGCCATACTCAAAGTGCTTCTTTTTCAAATATTCATATTGACACTGCAAATGTAATTGGCGATGACAATACAGGAGCTTTAGTAGCTAACCTTTACGACAATGGTTTAATTGCAAATTGTAGCGCTGTTAACGTAAACGTAACTGGTAAATATACAACTGGTGGATTGGTTGGTGGATTTTTAACGAGCTCTACTATCACTAAAAGTCACGCAATTGGTAATGTTACAGGTACGCTTCAAGTAGGTGGTCTTGCGGGGACAGGCTTTGATGCTTCTGCTGTAATTGAATGCTACTCTGAAGGCACGGTAACAGCTGATCTATTATCAGGTGGATTAGTTGGTTCCTATCCCTTTGGATTTTCAGGAACTAATACAATAGACAATAGCTATTCAAGATCTAATGTAGTTGCTAACGATGAACGCGCAGGTGGTCTAATTGGTGGTGGAGACAATTTTTTAACAATTAAAAATTCATATTCTACTGGAACGGTAACTGCGCCTGATTACGCAGGTGGATCAATTGGATTATTCGGTCAAATAGTGGTTGAAAATTTGTATTTCGACTCAGAATCTTCTGGAATGACAGATGGTGTGGGTGGAATACAAGGGCCTCCAGTGACTCCAGACGTTACTGCACTTACTACCGCCGAAATGAAATCTGCTGAAACAGTAGATTTATTAAATGCAGGTTCTCCTGAAGCACCTTGGGCTATCGATTCAAGCGTTAATGAAGGTTATCCGGTATTAAACTTTGTTTTAGGTGTTCAAAACAACAATTTTGATGCAACTGAAGTAATCGTTTATCCTACTGTTTTTGATTCTGAATTTACCGTTGCTTCTACCCTAGAGTTAGATTCATACCAAATTTATAATATCTCTGGAGCTTTGATTTCTAGTGGAAAGTTAAACGGAAAATCAACAAACGTTTCCGCAAGTAATCTTTCAACTGGTAACTATATCGTAGTAATTCGTTCTGCTGAAGGAATGGTTTCAAAAAGAATAATTAAGAAATAATTGATTCTAAGTTTTAAGAATACAACTTTAAATATTCAAAAATCCTCAGAGCTTTTCTGAGGATTTTTTTATTCTTTTAACTTGATGATTAGCCTTTAAATGAATATTATTTTCGCCATAATTATCAGCATTACAATTCTTTAAAATTATTTTTAAATATAAAGCATCCTTTTAATAGCTATAGCGTCCATCTTATGTTTTAAATGTTTACAGTTTTAGAAATATAATCTTCAAGTATTGGCTGTAGTTCCTTAGTATAAATGTCCATATAGTTTTTTGTTCATGTAAACAAAGCTTACCTGAAATCTGTAAAATTTTTCAGCAGAAATTAATCTATATAGATTAATTTAGCCAAAAAATAACTTTTGAAATGAGTACATCACCTAATTCCATTCTAGATCAAGTAAAAGACGCTCGAGAAGAAGGAGAACAAGCTTTAAAATTTAAAAGAAAACCAGCTTGGTTAAAAGTGAAATTTCCTTCTGGAGAAAATTTCACTAAAGTTCGAGGTATTGTAAACGATAATAAACTACATACCATTTGTCAAAGTGGAGGCTGCCCAAATATTGGCGAATGCTGGAATGCTGGTACAGCGAGTTTTATGATTCTAGGAAACACCTGTACACGAGCATGTAAATTTTGCAATGTAAATACTGGTCGTCCCGATGCTGTAGATATTGGAGAACCCAAACGCGTGGCAGAAGCTATTTTTAAAATGAAAATCAAGCACGCTGTAATTACATCGGTTGACAGGGATGAATTAGCAGATTGCGGATCAACAGCTTGGGCAAATACTATTCGTGTTGTTAAAAAAATGAACCCTAATCTAACTTTGGAAACTTTGATTCCGGATTTTAAAGGTGTTGAGGAAAATATTCAAAGAATTGTAGATGAAGCACCAACTGTAGTGTCTCATAATCAAGAAACCGTAAGAAGGTTGTCTCCGAGTGTTCGTCCTCAATCTAAATACGATCGAAGTCTATCTGTACTTCAATATTTAAAAGAAAATGGAATGCGTACCAAATCCGGAATTATGTTGGGATTGGGAGAAGAATTTGATGAAATTCTGGAAACTATGCGTGATCTTAGAACCGTAGGAGTTGATATTATTACCATTGGTCAATATTTAAGACCATCAACAAAACACTTAGCTGTTGAACGATTTATAACACCTCAAGAGTTTCTACAACTTCGAGATGAGGGATATAAAATGGGATTTGATTATGTGGAAAGCGGACCGATGATTCGATCTTCTTACCATAGTGAAAAGCAAACAATCCCAGGATACGGAATTAACACCTGGAAAGCGGCTCAGGCTAAAAAAGCTTAATATTTCAGTGAAGTTTAATCATTAAGGCTATGAATCAAGTTAAATTAAAAATTCTAGGGACAATTCCATATAAAGATGCGTGGGATCTTCAGGAAGAATTATTAAAAAACGTGATTTCGAAGAAGAAAGACCCAAACAAATCGGAAGAAGTTGAAAACACTTTATTGATTTGTAGACATCCGCATGTTTATACCCTCGGGAAAAGTGGGCATTCAGAGAATTTATTATTCAGAAAAGAAGAACTCGAAAAAAACGGAATTGAATTTTACAACACAAATCGTGGAGGCGATATCACCTATCACGGGCCAGGACAACTTGTAGCCTATCCGATTTTGGATTTAGAAAAATTTGGAAGCAGTATTCATCTCTACCTTAGAAATCTTGAAGAGGCTGTTATTCAAACGCTTCAGGAATACGGAATTAAAGGGGAAAGACTTAAAGGATATACAGGAGTTTGGATAGAACCTGAAACGTATAGAGCCCGCAAAATTTGCGCAATTGGCGTTAGATGTAGCCGATGGGTTACCATTCACGGACTCGCTTTGAATGTCAACACCGATTTATCTTATTTTAAAAACATCGTACCCTGTGGCATTACTGACAAGGGTGTAACTTCAGTAAGCATTGAGTTGAATAAAGAAATAGACGAAAACCAACTGAATGAAGTTTTTATCCAGAAATTTAAAGAGGTTTTCAATGTTGAAATACCAAAGGCGCAAACGCTGTTAACAGTTATAGAATAAATATATAGAGGTCACTACTATATTAAAAATCAATTTATTTTTTTTAAAAAACTGTTTAAAAAATGATTGTGACACTCTCAATATAGAATTTTAAAGCTTGAAAATTTTACCACTAAAAGTCTTTATATTTCAACTGATGTTGAAGATATTCTCGGCTGCCAATCCTTCCTAACAACCCAAACTCTAATATATAGATAACCGATATAAAAAAAGCTCCAACATTGTTGTTGGAGCTTTTGCAGTACTCGAGGCGGGAATCGAACCCGCACGTCTTGCGACATTGGATTTTGAATCCAACGCGTCTACCAATTCCGCCACTCGAGCAATTGGGGATGCAAAAATAAGTAAATAATTGTAAAATATTGATTATTTATTCGGCGTATTTAAAATAAAATTTTTGTTTGATTTACTTGTCCTCAATGCGAAATTTATCGAGAAGTTCTTATTTCTCATTTTAAATATACTTTAGTTCTTCTCGGCACATTATTTTGAGTGAATCTGAATTGATTTTTTTTGTTTCGATAAAGGGCAAATTATCAAAGTGACTATCGATTAATTTTTACCTTTGCACCAAAACCAATAATCTGCCTTATGCCAAATATTGCTCCAACCCCGAAAATTTTTGCCTGTAAACAAAGTGAAGAACTTGGAAAAAAAATCGCTGATGCTTTTGGTATCCCACTCGGAAAAGTAATTACTTCTCATTATTCAGATGGAGAATTTCAACCTTCTTTTGAGGAATCTGTACGTGGAAGCCGAGTGTTCTTAATTGGATCAACCTTTCCAAATAGCGACCATTTAATGGAGCTATTATTAATGATAGATGCTGCAAAACGCGCTTCTGCAAGACATATTACTGCTGTTTTACCTTATTTTGGGTGGGCACGACAGGATAGAAAAGACAAACCTCGTGTCCCTATTGCTGCAAAACTTGTAGCTAAAATGCTTGAAACTGCTGGTGCTACTCGAATTATTACAATGGACCTGCACGCAGATCAAATACAAGGATTTTTTGAAAAACCTGTAGATCACCTTTTTGCTTCAACTATATTCCTACCGTATTTAAGAAGTTTAGAACTAGATAATCTTACAATTGCATCTCCAGATATGGGAGGCTCAAAAAGAGCCTATGCATATTCTAAGTTTTTAGAAAGCGATGTAGTTATTTGCTACAAACAACGCGAAAAAGCCAATGTAATTTCTTACATGGAATTAATTGGGGATGTAAAAGGAAAGAATGTCGTTCTTGTTGACGATATGGTAGATACTGCTGGAACTCTTACTGCAGCTGCAGACCTTATGATGGAGCGCGGTGCATTAAGCGTTAGAGCTGTATGTACTCACCCACTATTATCAGGAAACGCATACGAACGCATTGAAAAATCTCAAATGTTAGAATTAATCGTTTCAGATTCAATTCCTACAAAACCTCATAATAAAATACGCGTGATTAGCTGTGCAAATCTTTTTGCAGATGTTATGTTAAGCGTAAATGCTAATAAATCAATTAGCAGTAAGTTTTTAATGTAGCTTCGGTACGATTCCGATAAAACGCTTAAAAGCCTTCTATCGGAATCACTCAGCTACCCTTTGTTCTTCTAAATAATTAACCTTCTATTAGATAAAATTTCGAAATTCCCCCTGCTACGATTTCGAGGAAAAATCATGGGTATTGAGAGATTTAGAAAGCAAGGGAACATATTAAAAAAAATCTACAACTCTTGATATTTTGGACTGTTTCTTGATTCGATTATCAGTGAGGCATCAAAATGTTGAAAACATAAATCGTAATTCCAAAATAAACCATATCTTTGCACTCCCTAAAAAACAGCTTTTTAGGGAGTTTTTATTAATAAACAAATTTCAAAAGAAATGAAATCTATTACAATTAAAGGATCAAAAAGAGAAAGCGTGGGCAAAAAGGCAACTAAAGCCCTACGTAATGCTGGAATGGTTCCTTGCGTAGTTTACGGAGGGGAAGAACCAATTAGTTTTTCAGCAGAAGAAATTGCATTTAAAAACTTGGTATACACTCCAGACGTACACACAGTTGTAATCGACCTAGGAGGCGAAACAGTTAAGGCTATCCTTCAGGACATCCAATTTCACCCTGTGACAGACCGTATTCTTCACATCGATTTTTACCAAATCTTCGATGATAAAGAAGTTACTATGGAAATTCCAGTTCGTACAACAGGAAACTCTCGTGGTGTTCGTAGTGGTGGTACTTTACGTATTGTTACTCGTAAATTAAGAGTGAAAGCTTTACCAGAAAATCTTCCAGATTTTATTGAAGCAGACATTACTGATATGCGTATTGGTAACAAAATGTACACTAAGTCTCTTAAAACAGATAATTACAAAATCATGCACCCAGACAACACAGTTATCTGTCAAGTTAGAACATCTCGTACTGCAATTGCTGACGTTGATGAAGACGAAACTGAAGATGGTGCAGAAGCTACTGAAGCTGAAGAAGCTCCAGCTGAAGCATAAGTTAATCTTATTAAAGATAAGCGAGAAGCATCCTGTTAATTCAGGGTGCTTTTTTTATTTTTACCAAAGATTTTAAAAAAGATGTTTTCTATTATTAAAAAGTTCTTTTCAACTAAAGAACATCATACTATTTCAGAAGAAACAGATCCTATGAAAAAATTTCTTATTGTAGGCCTAGGAAATATTGGTCCAAAATATGCAAATACTCGTCATAATATCGGGTTTAAATTACTCGATTTTTATGCAGATAAAAACTCACTTACTTGGGAAACAGCAAAATTGGGAGATATTGCTTCACATAAAGTAAAGGGACGAACATTTATTTTTCTGAAACCAAGCACTTTTATGAATCTTAGCGGAAAAGCTGTAAATTACTGGCTTGATAAAGAAAAAATTCCCTTAGAAAATATGCTGGTAATTACCGACGACCTAAATTTAGCTTTCGGTACAATTCGCATTAAAACAAAGGGTAGTGATGGAGGACATAATGGATTAAAAGATATCCAAAACACCCTACAAACAACCAATTACAACCGTTTCCGATTCGGAATTAGCGATGCATTCTCGAAAGGAAAACAAATAGATTACGTTCTAGGAGAATGGGATGAAGAAGAAAACAAATCACTCCCTGAACGACTAGAAGTAGGTTGCAAAGCAATTGAGTCTTTTGCGCTTGCTGGAATGAAAATAACTATGAATACCTTTAACGGAAAATAATTTTGAAGAAATACACCTCTGCTTCAACTTTTAAGAGCGACCGCCATAGTGTGGTAACTATTGGCACTTTTGATGGTGTTCATATAGGGCATTCGGCTATCTTAAAACGATTGGTCGAAACTGCCAAAAAAGAAGATTTAGACTCGGTTGTTCTTACATTTTTTCCACATCCCCGAATGGTACTTCAGCAACATTCAGAAATAAGCTTGTTAAATACAATTGATGAACGCGCTCAATTACTTGAAAAAACAGGACTTGAACATTTGGTAATCCATCAATTTACTCATGCATTTTCACGGTTAACTGCCTTAGAGTACGTTAGAGATATTTTGGTTAACGGACTGAAAGCCAAAAAAATAATAATAGGCTACGATCATCGTTTCGGAAGAAATAGAACAGCAAATATTGAAAACCTAAAAGAATTTGGGTTAACTTATGGTTTTGAAGTTGAAGAGATTTCTGCAAAAGAATTAGATGATGTAACCATCAGCTCTACAAAAATCAGAAATGCTTTAAATGCAGGAGATATTGAAACTGCCAACAACTATTTGGGATATAATTATATGCTGACTGGGGAAATTGAAAAAGGAAAAGCGCTAGGTCGCACTATAAACTATCCTACAGCCAACTTAAAACTAAAAGAAAAATATAAACTCATCCCCAAAAATGGAGTTTATGTAGTAGCCTCTATAATTGAAGGCAAAAAAATCTATGGAATAACTAGTATCGGCACAAATCCTACAGTTGGCGGAAAAAAAAGAACGATAGAAACACATTTCTTAAACTTTAACAAAGACTTATACGGGAAGGAAATTACTATCGAATTTTTAAAACACATTCGCGACGAAGAAACGTTCGATTCAATGGAAGTATTGAGGTTAGAAATAGAAAAAGACGAAAAAAAAGCAATTCAATTTTTAAATCAACGTGAATAAACTCCTGTTCAAACAAATAGACAATATAAGTCTTGTTCTATTTAGAGCAGTGTTTGGCTTTTTAATTACCGTTGAGGCTTTTGGCGCGATTGCTACAGGGTGGGTGCGTCGTACTTTGGTAGAACCTCCATTTACTTTCAACTTTATAGGTTTCGATTTTCTGCAACACCTACAGGGAGACTTTATGTACTTCTACTTCGTGGTAATGGGTATTTTCGGAATTGGGGTAATGCTTGGGTACAAATACCGCGTGAGTATGTTGGCTTATGCCATTATGTGGAGTGCAGTGTATTTAATGCAAAAGTCTAATTACAATAATCATTACTATTTAATGATGCTGTTGTGTTGGATTATGGCTTTTCTACCAGCAAACCGATGGCTTTCAATAGATGCAGAAAGAAACCCCTCCCTTAAATCACCTTCAATGCCTCGCTGGGTATTATTAGTGCTAATTTTACAAGTTTGGATAGTTTATACTTTCGCTTCTGTTGCAAAGTTTTATCCCGATTGGCTTGACGCTTCAATGGCATCGCTTTTAATGAATAGTAAAAGTGACTATTGGCTCATTGGTGACTTTTTACAGCAAAATTGGGTGCATTGGGCAATTACGTACACAGGTATATTATTCGATTTGCTTATCGTTCCGCTAATGCTTTGGAAACGCACACGGCTACTAGGGTTTGCAATATCTGTGTTTTTTCACCTATTTAATTCAATCGTTTTTCAGATCGGAATTTTCCCTTATATGTCGATTTCCTTTGCTTTGTTTTTCTTCTCAAAGGAAATACTTCAGAGAATGTTTCTTCCGAGTAAAAAATTATACACTGCCAACGAGGTGATTATCCCTAAAAATAAGCATCTGATAGTTGGTGTATTTTCTATTTATTTCCTGTTTCAGCTTGGGCTTCCATTGCGTCATTGGTTTTTTAAAGACGATGTACTTTGGACAGAAGAAGGGCACCGTTTAAGCTGGAGAATGATGTTACGCTCAAAAGGTGGAATGCTGAAGGTATATGTAAAAGACAAAGAAAATGGAAAAAGAGAGCTCTATGACCATCAAAGCCTTTTAGGGCTTAAGCAACAAGCTTCAGTTACCACAAAACCTGATATCATGTGGCAATTAGCTCAAAAAATAAAACAGGTTGAAGCTGAAAAAGGAAGAGACGTAGCGGTTTATCTTGATGCTAAAGTGCGAGTGAATTATGGCCCGTATCATCAATTTACAGACCCAAGTATCGACATTGCAGCTGAGAAATGGCATCCTTTTAAACATAGTGAATGGATTTTACCTTCTCCCGAAGAATTTACTAAACGCAAAACTCCTTAGGTTATTTAGCTATTTAAATCTTACATTAGTAAGTGAAGTTTTTATTTCCATTCTAAATCACAATTAATTCTTCATTTTTATAAATAAAGACTACAAAGCATTTGAAAACCTTTTGAGTCTGTTGTAACTTAGCCAATTCAAAATATATTATAGAATATGCTACAAGTAACCGACATTCGCGAAAACAAAGAAAAGTATATCCAAGCACTTGCTAAACGTGGTATTGATGCTACTTCAACATTAGAAGATGTATTGACTTATGATGAAGAACGCCGTGCTACACAAGCGCAGTTAGATGAAGTTTTGGCACAGAGCAATTCCTATTCTAAGGAAATTGGAAAACTTTTTCAAAGCGGAGAAGTTCAAAAAGCAAATGAGTTAAAAGAAAAAACAGTTACTTTAAAAGAATCGTCTAAGCAATTGAATGAGAAAATGCTTGTTGCAGCCGAAAAGTTGCAAGAGTTATTATTTACGCTTCCAAATATTCCAAACGATTTGGTTCCCGCTGGAACTGATGAAAATGACAACGAAGAAATTTTCAAAGAAGGTGAGGTTCCAACCCTTTACGAAGGTGCCTTACCACATTGGGAATTGGCAAAAAAATACGATTTAATAGACTTCGAACTTGGCGTTAAAGTAACCGGAGCAGGCTTTCCTGTGTATAAAGGAAAAGGCGCTCGTTTACAGCGTGCACTAATTACATACTTCCTTGATAAAAACACTAAAGCTGGTTACACCGAATACCAAGTACCACTTTTAGTAAACGAGGCATCTGGGTACGGAACTGGGCAATTACCAGACAAAGAAGGACAAATGTATCACGTAGGAGTTGATGACCTTTATTTAATTCCCACTTCTGAAGTTCCAATTACAAATCTATTTAGAGGAGATTTATTAAGCAATTCAGATTTACCGATTACTTGTACTAGCTACACCCCTTGTTTCCGAAGAGAAGCTGGAAGTTATGGCGCTCACGTTCGCGGACTAAATCGCTTACACCAATTTGACAAGGTTGAGCTTGTACGCGTTGAACATCCAGATAATTCTTATAAAGCTTTAGATGGGATGGTAGAGCACGTGCAAGATATTCTTCGCGAACTAAAATTACCTTATAGAATCCTTAGGTTATGTGGTGGCGACTTAGGTTTCACTTCTGCCCTTACCTATGATTTTGAAGTGTTTTCAACTGCACAGGATAGATGGTTGGAGATCTCTTCAGTATCAAACTTTGAAACATTCCAAGCGAATAGATTAAAGCTTCGATTTAAAGATTCTGATGGCAAAAACAAGCTTGTACATACATTAAATGGAAGCTCTTTAGCCCTTCCTCGCGTATTGGCAGGGATTCTTGAAAACTACCAAACAAAGGATGGAATTAGAATTCCAGAAGTTTTAGTTCCTTATTGTGGGTTTGATATAATTGACTAAAAGACTCCAACATTCTATTTTTTAAGTGTAGCTGCGATAGGTAAATGTATGGCAGCTACACTTGTTTTATGGTGAAAGATTTTAATTTTTTGTAGCTTTAATGAAGCATTAGAGATAAACCTCATCATTATGATAAAGCGCATTAATTTAGAAAACATCCTGTTTTTGGATATCGAAACCGTACCTCAGCATCAATATTATGATGAGCTTGATGATACTACAAAATCACTGTGGGATCTTAAAAGCAAATATCAACGAAAAGATGATATTTCAGCCGAAGAATTCTACGATCGAGCAGGCATTTGGGCTGAATTTGGTAAAATAGTCTGTATTTCTGTTGGGTATTTTGTGCTTAAAGGAGATACTAGAAATTTTCGAGTTACCAGTTTTCATGGTGATGAGGTGAAGATTTTAAAAGATTTTAAAAATCTTCTAGACACACATTTCAACAAACCTAATCATCTACTTTGTGCTCATAATGGAAAAGAATTCGACTTCCCATATATTGCTAGACGAATGATAATTAACGGAATTGAAATTCCATTTAAACTTGACCTCTTCGGGAAAAAACCTTGGGAAGTTCCTCACCTAGATACGCTAGAACTATGGAAGTTTGGGGATTATAAAACTTTTACTTCACTTAAATTAATGACACACGTACTCGGAATACCCTCACCTAAAGACGACATCGATGGCAGCCAAGTGGGTAGTGTATTTTATGAAGAAAAAGACATTGACAGAATAATCGTTTACTGCGAAAAAGATACTATTGCAGTCGCTCAAATTTTTTTAAGACTCAGAAATGAAGACATTTTAACTAAGAATGAAATACTCTCCGTATAGCTTTAAAAATTGATCTGTAATCTACTACGAGTGATTCTATGTAATTTTTTGTAGTTTTAGCGGTCATAAATTAAACAAGAAGAGAAGTATGTTATTTTCAAAAATTAAATCAAAATCATTTCTAACCTTATTCGCTGCTTCAGCATTATTATTCGTTTCTTGTAATGATAAGGAAACTAAGACTGAGAGCACAACCCAAACTCCGCAAGAGGTTACACTTGAACAGAAAAAGCAAGCGTTACAGAATGTAGCTCCAACCCAAACTCAGGGATCAACAAATAATAGTGGCAATTTAGCTGTTAATCCACCTCACGGACAACCAGGCCATGATTGTACAATTCCTGTTGGCGCTCCTTTAAATGGCACTGGATCTAGCACTATAAAAGCTAAGCCAATGAACACAAACACATCAAGCCCTATTCAGGCATCTGGCGAAGGAAAAATAAACCCTCCTCACGGACAACCAGGACACAGATGTGATATACAAGTGGGAGCTCCACTATAAATTTTATTAGACATAAAAATAAGAGGCCCGATTATAATTTAAATCGGGCCTCTCTCTTTGTTAATGAAAAAAATACTTACTCTTTAACGAATCGTTTCATCATTTTTGAGTCTTCGGTGTTTATCTCTAACATATAAACTCCATTTTGTAAGGAAGAAACATCTAAGTTTTCAGTAAATGCTCCCTTACCTACTATTTGCCCCATTACATTATAAATTACGTAATCTTTACCCACTACATCCAATAACGCAATGTTTAGATAATGTTTAGCTGGATTTGGATATAGTGTCATGTTAGAAGAAACAGAGTCACCACCAGCAAATCCTTGCGGTGCAACACCATTCGCTCCAATTACAACAGTATAATCTTCTACCTCACCATAACTAAATGTTTCACAAGCAGTTTGCGAGCTATTGTATTTCATAGACACACGCATTCTCGTTGGTCCTGCAAGAGCTGTAGACGGCACATTAAATGTTCCGCTTAACGTTCCACTACTTCTAGACGAACCGCTTACTGCAAGTTCATTAGAATCGAAAGTTCCATTTTGGTTGTAATCAATCCAAATTTTCCAATATTCAGTATAACCTCTACCAGAGAACCCTGCACTTATTTGAATCGTATTTGAGCCATAAGGCACATTTGCAGACATATTTGTATTGTCTTTATAACCACCATCATTTCCAGACGGATTATTTAAATTATTTAGTTTCACTAGGTCGATCCATTCATAATTAGAGTTGTTTCCTTTAGAATTACAATATTCTACAGTACTATTAGAAAGCGTTGTAACATTTACAGTATTGCTATACACTGAGTTGTTTCCTGCAGCATCGTAAGCTCGTACCTTAAACGAATAGGACGTTTCTGGTGATAATCCAGTAATATTTGCTGTAGTACCAGTTACCGTACCCAAACTTGAGCTACCTTGAAAAACTTCATATCCTGTAACACCAACATTATCTGTAGATGCACTCCAAGAAAGTGAAAGTGTAGTTTGTGCAACATTTGAAGCTGCTAGACTTGTAGGTGCTGTTGGAGCTTGTGTATCTGGACCAGCTGAACCTAAGTTAATTGTATAATCTTCAACTTCACCGTAGCTAAATGTTTCACAAGATGTTGGTATTCCGTTGTACTTCATCGAAACACGCATTCTAGTTTCGCCTCCTACAGTTCCAGAAGGCACTGTAAATGTTCCGCTATTAGGTGTATTTTTTGAAGCTGCTTTAGACCAAACAAGTTCTCCTGCATCGTTAAAATCCTTATCTCCATTATAATCAATCCAAACAGCATAACCTTCGTTGTAGGTGGTTCCTGTCCAAGTTGGTGTAACCGTAATGGTGTAGGTTGCTCCTTCTTGTAAGTTAGTAGAGATACTTGTAAAATCTGAATATTTCTGAGCTCCAGAAGCATTGTCAATAGTGTTTAATTGAACTCTGCTGATATACTCATCATTTACATTATTTCCTTGAGAAGCACAGTAGTCGCTACCGCCTCCGCCGCCACCGCCGTAAGCTGCACCAACTCCTACTGCATACCACGCATTTGTAGTTGCAATTTCTTCTGCACTCCCTGCACCATATAAATCTTTAGCGGCTTGGATAGCACCACTTCTGGCATCGCTATATTGTGAATTGGCATTTAAATAAACGGTTAAGTTTCTATATGCAATTGCTGCCGCTTTGTCCATACCAATTCCTGTAACATTATAGCTGTCTCCTTTGTCATTAGTTCCGCTTTTACCCACGCTCAACACGTAAAACCAAAAGTTTTGAACTCCAGAGTTTATATGCACTCCTCCATTATCACTTGATGCAGTATGCCAATTTGTTCCTTGATAAGTATCTGGATCTCCAAAAGCATTAGGATTGCTCATGGAGCGCAAGGCTCCACCGCTTCCACCTGCTCCAATATCGTCTCCCATCAACCAATCGTTTGTTCCTGAAGCATATTTCTCGATAGACTCTCCAAAAATATCTGAAAACGATTCATTTAAAGCTCCAGATTGGTAGCTATAAACAAGGTTTGCTGAATATTCAGTAACACCGTGAGTAATTTCGTGACCGCAAATATCCAATGAAACTAATGGTCCATAATTGGTACCATCTCCATCTCCGTAAGTCATACGGCTACCATCCCAAAAAGCATTTACATAATTACTAGAATAGCTTACATACGATTTTATAACTGCACCTGCATTGTTATATGAGTTTCTTCCATGCTTTTGATTGAAATAATTCCAAGTGCTTTCTGCACCCCAATGTGCTTGCACACCAGTAGCATTACCAGTAAAGTTTGTAGAATTACTTGTTACATCTGAAGCATTGTTATAATTGGTGCCGTTATTTAAATCAAATGTTTGAATTCCTCCACCACTTGCTGTTTGACGCAAACGGTAAGGTCCAGATGCGTTATCTGCAGTAAATGATACATTGCCATTGTAAAGACTAGTTCCTGTTGCAGGTACGTTTGCATGATGAATTCGCTTATTTTCCATTATAAACTGACCTGTTTTAGCGTCTATATAAACATCAGCTCTATATAAAGGAGCCGTTGCATAAATATCGAATTTATATGCTAAGCGATTTGCGTTGTTAATATTTTCAAGAGCTGGTAAAATCACCAATTCTCCGGAAGGTTTCGAATAATTAGATAAAGCTGCTTCAGTTGGATTCTGCCACAAGTAGGAGCTAGCACCCACATGATTCATTGCTCTAGATAACGCTTGATTACTGCTAATTGATGGGCTAGTGTTTAAGTCATCTTCTATAGGAAAATAAGCAGAGCTCAATGTTTGAACCTTACCATTTTTACTACTTAATGTTACCGTTGCAAATTCAACCTTTATACCCTTGTGGTATTGTTGCATCTTTTTATGCGTAAAACCTAAGTGATCTTGCTCTTGTCTTAGTGTCGTAAAGGAAGTTTGTGGGGAGGGGTTTAAAACATCCTTAAAAATTGTAGTTGAATTTTGAAGGGAATACGAGTGAGAAGCATCAAATGCTACTAGTCCTTGTTGTTGATTATTGCTTTTCTTTATATCATCTTTTTCTTGCCCGGAAACCTGTCCAGGTAAGAAAAGTAATGATAAGGACATTGAAAAAACAATTTTGTAAATGTTTTTCATGATTACTTTGATTTAGTGAATAATTCAGTTAATGTTTGATTTACCTATACAAAATAAAACTAAAATCCACTTAAATAAAAGATATAAAACAATTATTTTAACAAATAAAATATCATTTCATAAGCAAAAAATGAAAAAGTCAATAAAATCAGTATTTTTCAAAGGGACAAAATTAAAACTTTAACATAATTAGTAATCTTTTAATTGGTTTGTATTGAATATCACAAAAGAAAAGATTTATAAATAATATATAAGTAAAAAAACACGTCCTTTTATAAAATAAACTCAATTATTTAAATATTCTTTACACTTATTAATCGGACTCGTTTCACGATTTTTAAAAGCGTGATAGCTACTACTTATAAAAAGTACTGCCCCCACTAATAAAGACACATAAACAACAATTTTGTTTTCATCCCAGTTTGCAACAGCTATAGCTACTAAGGCCCAAGTTCCAACCAAAGCAAACTCACGCATATTTCTTTTCCAAGTGACAATTAAATTTATTACACCTGCAAGCACAATCATTACAACCGTCCATGTAACTTCACTTATTCCCCATCCATTCCAGTTTACAGTTTTTAAATAAGCAGCTACATTTACGACACTTGCTATTGTAACCCATCCACTATAAAATACAAATGGCCACCAAACCAATGCAATTACAGAAATTGGAGCGTCCCACAGTTCCATTCTATTTTTCATTACAATTTTTAAAATTGAAAAGAGAAGTGTAAATATTGCAATTATAGAATAACCTATAAACCCGTATATCCATAATACAATCCACAAACAATTGGCGATACACGAAATTACAAACCACCAACCTGTATCTAAAATAAATTGATCATCTCGCACTTTAGCAAAAAGACTTCTACCTTGATAAACTACAAAGCCCAACAACATTAAATAAATAACTCCCCAAATAGAGAAGGCATAGCCTGCGGGCGTTAAAAGGGAATTGATATTATTCGATACTTCTCCTACTGTAGTTCCATTCATTTTTCCAGTATTGGCGAAATAATTAATAAATACAGTAGCTAAGAAAGCTATGATATTGGAAATTTGTAATGTTTTTTTCATAATAATTTTATTTAACTTGATACGCAAATTACTTCTCCCTCTACAATTACAAACACCTCATCATTGCTAGAAGGGGTTAAAATATATTTCCCTGTAAAGTTTCCAAATGCAGGCAGAATTAGTTGATTTTCAGTTTTATAAAAACAAGCGAGCTTAATTAATTGTCTTCCAGAACCTCTCATTTTAATTCCAGGATGTACGTGACCACAAAAATTAAAACCTTTATCAAATTTAGAGGGATGGTGGGTTAAATGAAAACCGTCCAGTACTAATTCATCTATAACTTTTACTCCCAAATCTTCGTATAAATATTGAGGAATAACATCGTGATTCCCTGATACTAAAATCACTTTTGCCTTGCAATATTCTACCCATTTTTCAAATTCCCCCCACTCCTTATTCAATGAACTATGAAACAAATCGCCCAAGAAACAAACTGTATTTGGCTCAAAATGATTTACAACTTCTGTGAGTGTCTCAAAGTTTTTATAAGCAGCACTTGCCGGAATGGCTGCGCCATATTTTCTAAAATGGAGCACCTTTCCCAAATGCACATCTGCGATAAGTAACATTTTATTAGTTACCCAATAAATAGCACCACTGGGGTGTAGTTGAAAAATATTCTTATTTATTTCGATAGTTTGAATCATTTCTCTAATTGCAAAGTCATTCTTTTAATTCTATCAGCCAATTTTTCTGAAGATAGCTTTTCTCGAAGTCTATCTGTAATTATCGGAAAGCTAAACGGAGTCGCTTTTTCGCATTGTTTCCAAATTATTTCTTGGGAATTAATACGATCTAAGGCTTTACGCAAGCGACCTTCTTCCAATTGATGTTCAAAGGTTTCCCGATAAGCTTGAAGATATAATAAATTATCCGGTTCATAATCTCTAAACACATCGAATAACAACTGACTATTGCTTTGCAGATGTTTTGTTTTAACCGCTTTATTCGGGTAGCCTTGAAAAACCATCCCGCTTATAACCGCAATATCACGAAATTTCCGACGAGCCAATTCTGTTGAATTTAAACTTTTGTAAAGATCGTCGTAGAGATATTCGTCTGTAAAAAGATTGTTGTCTACTATATTCTGAATATCTAAAAATTGGTCGCTCAACAGTTCAAACCCATAATCATTGTAAGCCAATGAAAAGGTAATGGGAGACAGCAAACTAATTCGATAAGCTAATAAACTACTCATCGCTTCGTGTACAAATCGCCCTTCAAATGGATAAAAAAGAGAGTGGTAACCTTCACGAGTTTTAAAAGTTTCTATCAAAAATTCGTTTTTACCTGGGACTATACTTTCACGCTCTTGTCTTTCAAAAATGTGATTTAAGGCTTTTAATTCAGGTATGCTTTGTTTACGGGTTGCTTCAGGCGAGCGTGCAGTCTGCATTTCTTCTCGAAGAATCTTACTCATCTGTGAGGAAAGCGGTAGACGGCCACCCATAAAACTTACTACATTTCTCGTGCGTTTATTACTTCTTCGAACTTGTGCTTGCATCTGTCTTATACGCACCAACTCTAAGGTTCTCCCTGCGAAAACAAAGGTATCTCCAGGTTTCATTTTACTCAAAAACCACTCCTCTATAGTTCCGATAAAACCACCTGAAACATACTTTACAAGCATCATGGAATCGCTTACAATAGTACCAATGCTCAAACGATGCATCATTGCAATGCGTCGGTTCTCTACTTTAAAGAGCCCTTCCGGAGTAACTTCCACTTTTTTGTATTCGTCGTAAGCTTGTAAACTTTGAGTACCTACTGTTATAAAATTAAGACACCAATTCCACTGCTCGTCTGTAATTCCTTGAAAACAAAACGTTTTTTTTATTTCTGAATAAATATTATTAGGATAAAATCCATCACTTACAGCAAGGGTGACTAGATACTGAATTAAGACGTCAAAACTTAATAAATATGGAGTTCTGTCTTCCACAACCTCATCTTTAACCGCTTTTTTCAGCGCTGATGCTTCTAAAAGTTCAAGTGCGTGAGTAGGCAGAAAATATATTACCGAAGGTTCTCCCGGTCGGTGGTTACTTCTCCCGGCTCGTTGCAGAAATTTGGCTATTCCTTTGGGACCCCCAATTTGAATAACGGTTTCCACAGGTGCAAAATCTACTCCCAAATCCAAACTAGAGGTGGCAACTACCGCTAGTAGCGATTCATTGCGTATCGCTTGCTCTACCCAAAGACGCGTATCCTTTCCAATACTACCGTGATGCATGGCGATTTCACCCGCAAATTCTGGATGTTTTTCTAATAACTTTTGAAACCAAATTTCACATTGTCTACGGGTGTTTGTAAAAATTATCGTGGTTTTACTGCTTTTAATGATAGGAACAATCTCTTCTAATAGGTGTAAACCCAAATGCCCACTCCAAGGAAAAGTTTCCATCTTTTTGGGAATTATAGAACGGACCTGAATTTTAGACTTTTCTTTGGCTTTAATTAATACTGAGTTCTTTCTGAAGTCAGAGTCCATTCCTAACAGAACATCTTGAGCTTCTTCTAAGTTTCCGATAGTGGCAGAAATCCCCCAAATTCTCAAATTTGGCGAAACAGTTTTCAACCTAGAAAGGGCGAGCTCCATCTGCACCCCTCGCTTACTACCTAAAAGCTCGTGCCATTCGTCCACCACCACAGCAGTAAGGGTTTTAAACATTTTTTCGTAGCCTTTTGAGGCCAATAAGAGCATTAAACTCTCAGGAGTAGTTATCAACAAATCTGGCATTTGCCGCTTTTGCTTAGCACGTTCGCTTTGTGAGGTGTCGCCAGTTCTAATCCCAACGGTCATGCCAGTTCCTAAGTCATCTGCAAATTGTTGTGCTGATTGTTGAATTTCTACTGATAGCGCACGTAATGGCGTAATCCAAATAGCTTTAATTCCTTTGGTGTGTTTCGTTTTGTAATCTGGATTTTCTTTTAAATACTGAAGTACTATGGGCACCCATAAGGCGTAGGTTTTTCCGCTTCCGGTGGGAGCGTTTAACAACCCGTGCTTCCCATCCAAAAAAGCCTTCCAAGTTTGTTTTTGGAATGGGAATGGGATCCAAGATTTGGATTGGAACCATGAGCTTGTTAATGATATGAGTTGCTTGTTATTCAAATTATTTAGTTTGTTAGTAATTAGGCTTCAACCACCCCGTCAGCAAAGCTGACACCCCTCCTTGGAAAGGAGGGGAACCTTATTTGGTTTAAATGCAAAGCTTTTATAGGTTACTCTTTAATTTTAAAATGGTCCGATATTTCCTTCAAAACAGATGGTAAAAAGTCGAAAACCATTTTATTTTCAAAACGTATAACTGTAAACCCTAAATTCTCCAAATCTATTTCTCGTTTTCTATCATATTCATCGGCTGTATTATTTAAATGAATTTGACCGTCAAGCTCCACAATAAGTTTTTCTGAAGGACAATAAAAGTCAACTATATAATGCTCGATACTATGTTGCCTTCTAAATTTTCTGCCATAGAGTTTAGAGCCTTTTAGATGATTCCATAAATAAGCTTCAGCTGAGGTTGAATTATTTCGCAAATCTTTGCGGTAGACCTCCATTTCTTTAAGATTATGAATTTGCTTTTTCATAGCTTCAATTTAATCAAAATATCGCTTCAACCACCCCTTCAGCAAAGCTGACACTCCTATTTGAAAATGAGAGAGATCTTGCTTTGTTTAAAGCATAGCTTTAATAGATTACTTCGGAATTAAGGCTTTTAAATCATCTAGCGTATTAGCTTCTTCTATGCGTTTATCTTTTCGCCATCTTAAAATTCTTGGGAAACGTGTTGCAACTCCGCTTTTATGGCGGCTGCTTTCTGCTATTCCTTCAAAAGCAATTTCAAAAACGTGATGAGGAGTTACACTTCTTACTGGGCCAAAACGTTCCAAGGTATTGCGTTTAATCCAAGCATCTACTTGTCTAAATTCTGCATCTGTTAACCCTGAATAGGCTTTAGCAAAAGTCACTAGCTCACCTTCATGCCATAGTCCGAATGTGTAATCGGTATACAAATTAGCTCTACGCCCATGGCCACGCATGGCATAAGTTAAAACAGCATCAATAGTGAAAGGATCTATTTTCCACTTCCACCAATCGCCTTTTTTTCTCCCAACTAAATACGGGGAATCTTTGCGTTTTAGCATTAGGCCTTCGCTGCGCTTCTCCCGTGATAACTCTCGTTCCGCTGCAGCTTCTTCCCAGGTATTAAAGCTCATAGTTTCACTTAAATATATTCCAATTTCTAAACTATCAATTCCTTGAATGAGATTATCTAGGGTTTTTCTTCGTTCTAAGAAAGGCAGCTGTCGTATATCTTCTCCCTTCCATTCCAATAAATCATAAGCATTTAAAATCACCGGGGTTTTCTCTAAAAGCGCTTTGGATAAATTTTTCCGTCCAATTCTTGTTTGAAGTGCATTAAAATTTCCTATTTCGCCATTTCCAAAGGGCAAAATTTCACCATCAATTACAGTTCCATTGGGAATTATAGAAAGAAACTTTTGAAATTCAGGATATTTATCGGTTACTAATTCCTCTCCTCTAGACCAAACAAAAACTTCGTCATTTCTTATGATTACCTGACTTCTAATACCATCCCATTTATGTTCAAAACTCCAATCGGAAATTGACCCTAAATCTTCTTGAAAATTATCTTCAACCGCATAAGCTAAGTAAAAAGGGTAAGGTTTGCTTAGATAATCCTCTTCGTTGTGTTCTAAAATCAACTTTTTGAAAGTGGTTTTCTGTGGCGTCCAATCGCCCATAAGCTTATAAGCGAGAATATTTTCGTCAATTTCTGTGGCTTTTGAAAGTGCTCTTGTCATTAACTTCTGGCTCACACCTATCCTAAAACTTCCCGTAATAATTTTATTAAAAACGAAACGTTCAAAATAATTTAATGCAAGCCAATTTTCGTGTAGGTATTTCTTCTTTTCCTCCTCTGGAAGCGTTCGAAGCTTTATAATTTCAAGTATAATTTGCGACAAGGACTTGGTAGTTTCTTCTGTTTGTTCTTTGCTAGGTAAAATGAGGGCAATTGTTTCTGCTAAGTCGCCAACTATGTGATAACTTTCCTCAAAAAGCCAAAGCGGAATTCCACTAATTTCTGTTGCCCATATTCGCAATAATGAAGTATTTACAGGTCGTTTTGGCCGTCGATGCGATAATATTGCAATTGTCCATAACTTATCCTCATCGTTCGCCATTTGAAAGTAAGCCGTAAGCGCCGCCACCTTTTCAGTAGTTTTATTGGTGCTATCTAGTTTTTTTATGAGTCGGGCGAAATCTTTCATTAGTCGTCTTCATTAATTTTGGCTTCCGTTGTATCACTGGGCGCAGGTGAAATGCCATCTTCTTCCTTTTTCAGGGTTTCACTACCTTCTTCTTCGTATTGTGTTTTTTCAGTACGTGCATCTAGCCCTATTTCTTCACGTAGATAACGTGAGAATATTTCGGTATATCCATGAGTAGCAATTACTTTTTCGGCACCTGTTTCTTTAACTGTAGTTAACAGTCCTTCCCAATCTGCGTGGTCGCTTAGCACAAAACCTCTATCTATTGCTCTTCGTCTTCTCGCGCCTCTAAATGTCATCCACCCACTAGCACTAGCAGTAACAAAAGGCACCATTTTTCTAATCCAAGTTCCGCCGTGGGCACTTGGAGGGGCTAAAACTATATTTCCTAATAGGTCTTCCTTTTTAGTGTCTCGGGTAACTCGAGTTGTTTGGTGAAAATTATAATTCTCTCTTAAAACTTGAGTCAGATTTTCTATGGCTCCATGGGTGTAGATTTTTCCAATATCTGGGTCTAGATGCTTAAGTAGGCGTTGTGCTTTTCCCAAAGAATACCCAAAGAGAACAGAAGTTTTATTTTCAGCCCTATTTGCCGCCCACCAATTATTGATATCCGAAAAAACTTCCTCTTGAGAAGTCCACTTGAATGCTGGAAGTCCGAAAGTACATTCGGTTATAAATGTGTTACACTTTACAAGTTCAAAAGGTTCGGCTATGCCATCATTTTCAGTTTTAAAATCCCCTGTAAAAACCCACACTTCGCCTTTGTACTCCACCCTCACTTGTGAAGATGCTACAATATGCCCCGCAGGATGAAGTGAAAATTTAACGCCATTTATTGTAAAGGATTCATTCCATTCTTTTCCAGAAACTACAATTTCACCCAATCGGTGTTTAATAATTGAAACGTTATTTTTATGAGTGATATATTTTTTGTGTCCCCAACGACTATGATCTGCATGACCGTGCGTAATGATACATTTATCCACAGGTTTCCATGCATCTATATACACATCTGCTTGTTGGCAATAAATGCCTTTTTCGTTAAAAACTAATAGCGGTTGGTTCACTTTCTTATTTTTATATCTCTCTAAAATTAAAGAAAGTATTAGCCTATGGTCTCTCAATTAAGAAAAATTTATAGCTATTCATTTAAATAGTACGCACCGCTAAAAATAGATTACTTTGCTTTTGTCGTAAATTTCATTTACAAGTTTTATATTTGTAAGATATTTAAAACCAAATTATGTCATTTACAGATTTATTTGAGAGCGGGGAGCATTCCCGAAATTTAGGTCATTTTGCTTCAATAGTTAATATGGCTGCAGTTGATGGTGAAATCAACATTGAGGAAGAGAAAATGCTTAAGCGATTGGCGCGTAAACTAGATATTGTAGAATCTGAATATGCCGAAATCATAAAGAATCCTTTAAAATATCCTATTAACCCTCCTAACTCGGCTGAACGACGTTTAGAGCGTATGCACGATTTATTTCAAATTATTTTTGCAGACAACGTAATTGACGATCACGAGCGTTTCTTAATTGAAAAATACGCTATCGGACTTGGATACACTACAGAACTTGCTAGAGATTTGATAAAAAGATCTATAGCTATTTATTCAGGAGGATTAAGCCTTGAAGATTACAGATACTTATTAAATAGAAACGACTAAATTTCTATTTTAAGATATAAAAAAAGCCCGAAACAATTGTTTCGGGCTTTTTATTTATTTTGAATTTTGCATAAACTCTTCAGCTTTTTCAACCATATCGGTGTTTCCACAAATAAATGGAACGCGTTGATGTAAGCTTTTTGGTTCTATTTCTAATATACGTCGGAAGCCATCACTAGCTTTTCCGCCTGCCTGTTCAGCAATCATAGCTATTGGATTACATTCGTATAAGAGTCTAAGTTTACCTTTAGGGTCCTTTGAAGTGCTTGGATAGATATAAATACCACCTTTAATCATATTTCTATGAATATCTGACACTAACGATCCTATATAACGTGAAGTATACGGACGGTCTTCTTCTTCTTTTTGGCAATATTTAATATAGTCTTTAATTCCCTGTGGGAAGTGTACGTAATTACCTTCATTCACAGAGTATATATGTCCCTCTTTCGGAAACTTCATATTTGGGTGAGATAGGTAATAAGTTCCGATGGCTGGGTTTAAGGTAAATCCGTTAACACCGTGACCTGTTGTATATACAATCATAGTTGAAGTTCCGTAAACGATATATCCAGCAGCAACTTGATTGATTCCCGGTTGAAGAAAGTCTTCAATAGTTACAGGAGTTCCCGTAGGAGTTACCCTTCTAAAAATGGAGAAGATAGTTCCAACCGAAACGTTTACATCAATATTTGAAGAACCGTCTAATGGATCCATCAAAACAACGTATTTATTGTCGTTTTTTTCGTTTCTGCCTTTAATTGTAATAAAGTCGTCTTCTTCTTCACTTGCAATCCCGCAAACTATTTCTCGATTTGTAAGTGTGTTTATAAAAACTTCGTTTGCAAAAACATCTAATTTCTGCTGGTCTTCACCTTGTATATTATGATTTCCTGCAGTACCTAATATGTCTACTAATCCGGCCTTATTAACTTTGTGGTTTACCACTTTTGCCGCTAAGCGGATTGAGTTTATGAGTCGTGAAAGCTCACCTGAAGAATACTTGAATTCTTCTTGATTTTCAATTATAAACTCGCCAAGAGATTGATTTATTTTTGCCATTGTGATGTAGGGGTTCCTGAATTTCACGCAAATATCGGGATTTTTAAGAAATTGAACCGATATTTGCCAGAAGAAACTTAATTCGATTTTGAAAACGAGTAAAATAAGGTGAATGAAGGTTAGAAAAGCGAATAAAATGGATATGCCACAGGTTCTAGAACTTATTAAAGAACTTGCAGTTTTTGAAAATGAACCAGATGCTGTTGAAATTTCGATTGAAGTTTTAGAGACTAATGGTTTCGGCGAAAATCCACTGTTTACATGTTTTGTTGCCGAAATAGATAATGTAGTGGTTGGAGCAGCGTTAATTTATTACCGTTTTTCTACTTGGAAAGGACGCACGCTTCACCTAGAAGATTTAATTGTAAAAGAAGAACACCGCGGCAAAGGTATTGGGGAAGCGCTTTACACCGAAGTTATGAAATTTGCTTACAATCAAGGGTTAAAAAGGGTTGCATGGGATGTACTAGATTGGAATACCGGAGCAATCCGATTTTACGAACGCAGTGGCGCAAATATTATGAAAGAATGGCGCGTTGTACATATGAATGAAAAAAATCTAAAAGCCTATATTGAAAAATAATGTAGTAAATACTATTTTCAGTATTCAATCGTGTTAAAGAGATAGATATAAGAAGTTTATGAGAATATTCAAGTTTGGAGGAGCATCTGTAAAAGACGCAGATGGTGTAAAAAATGTTGCTGAAATACTTAAAGCTACAGAAGACAAGAATATAGTAGTTGTGGTGTCAGCAATGGGAAAAACTACCAATTTACTTGAAAATGTAATAGCTGAATATCTAAAAAATAACACTACTACTTGTAATGAATTGGTTGCAACATTTAAAGAGTATCACTTAGAGATAATAAATGGATTATTTGAGAATACAAACCACCTAGTATATCAAAAAACAGCTAAGTTATTTGATAAGTTGGTTTCTTTTTTAAAAGTTAACAAATCCAATAATCACGCTTTTGTTTATGATCAAGTAGTAGGATACGGAGAATTAGTTTCAAGCACAATAGTTTCTGAATATCTTACAGAATTTGGATTAAAAAACGAATTATTAGACGTTCGAAAATGCATAATTACCGATGACAACTATCGAGATGCTAGTGTAGATTGGACATTAACGCAGCAAAAAATATCAGAAATAGTAGATACTTTGGGACTTAGTGTAACTCAAGGTTTTTTAGGTTCGGAAAATATAAACAACTTCACCACTACTCTAGGTCGAGAAGGGAGTGATTACACTGCTGCAATTTTTGCATATTGCTTAAATGCAGAAAGTGTTACTATTTGGAAGGATGTTCCAGGAGTTTTAAATGCAGACCCCCGGTATTTTACAAAAACATTACTCTTAAATCGCATTAGTTATCGCGAGGCTATAGAACTCGCTTTTTATGGAGCATCGGTAATACACCCTAAAACCTTACAGCCGCTACAACGTAAGGAAATCCCGCTTTATGTTAAGTCATTTCTCAATCCTATAGCTCCGGGAACTTGTGTTGGAAAAGGAGACAGAATAGATCCAGAAACCTCTTGTTTCATATTAAAGAAGGACTTAGTATTAATATCATTATCATCGTTAGATTTTTCATTTATGATGGAAGACAATATCGGCGATGTATTTAAATGGCTTCATACCTATAAAATGAAAGTGGAGCTAATTCAAAATTCTGCTATTAGTTTTTCAGTTTGTGTGAACGATAAATTCGGAAATTTAGAAACTTTATTAGCAAAATTGCGAGAAAGATTCCGTGTTAAATGGAATGAGAATGTCACACTATACACGATTAGGCATTTTAACCCAACTGAGGTTAAGGCACTTGCCGAAAATAAAAACATACTCTTAAAGCAAGAAAGCAAAGAAACGGTACAGTTGGTAATTAAGGAGTAGTATCAATCGGTTTCGTTATATTTGTTGGATATAAACAGCTAAAATATTTCATGGGGTTAGTCAATGCAAAGGAAGTTGCAAAAGCAATAAACGTAGATAAATTCGGCTTTCTAGGCACATTTATGGGCTGGTCTTTAATGAAGATTTTAAACATTACCACGCTGAATAAAATTTACGATAGAAACAAGCATCTCCAAGATCTTGAGTTTGTAAATGCACTGCTTGAAGAATTTGAAATAAAATTCGAAATTCCCGAAGAAGATCTTCGTAGAATCCCCAAAACTGGGGCTTTTATAACCATTTCCAACCATCCATTAGGTGGAATCGACGGGATTCTTCTGTTAAAATTACTGTTAGAACACCGCCCCGATTTTAAAATTATTGCCAACTTTCTTTTACATAGAATCGAGCCTCTAAAGCCCTATGTAATGCCTGTAAATCCCTTTGAAGATAGAAAGGATGTAAAGTCTAGTGTGGCAGGTTTTAAAGCTGCTCTTACCCATTTACGCGAAGATAATCCGCTTGGTATTTTTCCTGCCGGAGAGGTTTCGACCTATAGAGAAGAAAAACTTTTGGTTGATAAGCCTTGGGAAGAAGCTGCGATGAAATTGGTTAAAAAAGCCGAAGTGCCGGTAGTCCCAATCTATTTTCACGCAAAAAACAGCAAGTTGTTTTACCGCATGGCTAAGATTAATGACACCTTACGAACAGCTAAGCTTCCATCAGAACTTCTTACCCAAAAAGAGCGGTTAATAAAAGTTCGAATTGGAAATCCAATTTCTGTAAACGACCAAAAAGAGCACGAATCATTATCAGATTTTACCGAGTTTCTAAGGAAGAAAACCTATATGCTTTCTAATCCTTTTGAGAAGAAAAAGCTGTTAGACAGCATTCCAAAAACATTAAAATTTCCAAAACCACCTAAAAAAATTGCTGGACCAATTCCGCTGCAGGCAATGGAAGCCGAAATTGAAAAACTTCGTAATGCTGATAAACGTCTTTTAGTAAGTAAAAATTATGAGGTGTTCTTAGCGCAGGCAGATTCCATTCCCTACATTTTACAGGAAATTGGGCGGTTGCGCGAAATTACCTTTCGCGAAGTAGGTGAAGGAACAAATAACAGTACAGACCTCGATAAGTTTGACAGCTATTATCACCATATGTTTTTATGGGATAATGAGGCTCAAAAAATGGCTGGCGCCTATAGAATGGGCTTAGGGTCAGAAATATTTGCACGCTTTGGGATTGACGGTTTCTACCTACAAGATCTCTTTCGTTTTGAGCCAGAATTATATGAAATGATGAGCAAATCCATTGAAATGGGCCGTGCTTTTGTCATTAAAGAATATCAATTGCGGCCAATGCCATTGTTTTTACTTTGGAAGGGAATTGTTCATACCACCCTGCGCTATCCAGAACACAGCTACTTGATTGGAGGAGTAAGTATTAGCAATAAGTTTTCAGAGTTTTCAAAAGGCTTGATGATAGAATTTATGAAATCGAACTATTACGATCCTTATGTGGCGCAATACATAAAACCGAAGAAGGAATATAAAGTAAAGTTGAAAGATGCCGATAAAGACTTCATTTTTGATGAAAGTGCGGCGGATCTCAATAAATTCGATAAAATAATTGATGAGGTAGAACCTGGAAGTCTTCGATTGCCAGTTCTTATTAAAAAATACATTAAACAAAACGCCAAGGTTGTTGCTTTTAACGTAGATCCGTTGTTTAACAATGCAGTAGATGGCTTAATGTATATTCGTATTGCAGATTTGCCCGAAAGTACTGTAAAACCGGTGATGGAGGAATTTCAAGCGGAGCTAGAGAAGAAGTACTCGGAAATTACTGATAATGATGCAAGTGTTGAAACAAATGTGAAGGAGTCAAAAAATTAGGTCATAAAAAGGCACTGTCAACAGGTTCCCATAGTTCAATTTTATTTCCTTCAGGGTCTAAAATCCAACCAAATTTCCCGTATTCAAATTCTTGCATTTCACCTACAATTGTAACCCCTTCTGCTTTTAATACTTTTAAAAGTTCTTCTAAATTTTCCACGCGATAATTAAACATAAAGTCTTTTTCGCTTGGAGAAAAATATTCGGTATCGGTTTTAAATGGGCTCCATTGTGTAGAGCATTTGTTGCCCTTTTCATCTTTCCACCAAAAGGTACACCCGTAATTATCTGTGTTTAATCCAAGATGGTTTTTGTACCATTCTTTCGTTTTATCTGGGTCTTTTGACTTAAAAAATACTCCTCCAATTCCTGTAACTCTATTCTTCATCTCTAATTTTTAAAAGTTCTAATAATTTTTTCAGCAATCACTGTAGCGAGTTTCTCCTTGCTTTCCACCGTCCAACCCGCAATATGCGGACTTAAAATTACATTGTCCATAGCAAAAAGCTCTTTCAATGAATCCGGTACATTATCTGAATCGAAAAGTGTTTCAAAAGAGAGTTTTTCAAATTCTAAAACATCCAGTCCTGCTCCTAAAATTTTTCCAGATTTTAATGCGGAAACTAAATCTGCAGTAACTACACTTTTTCCGCGTGCGGTGTTTATGAGCCAAAAAGGCTTTGAGAAGGCATTTATAAACTCAGCATCAATCATTTTATCAGTCGACGGGGTCCAAGGTGTATGTAAACTTAAAACGTCAACTTGTTCTTGAAGTTCTTTTAATGAAACCTGTTTTGCATTTTCATCCCCTACATTTTCTTTTATATCATAACAGAGAACTTCGCAATCAAAACCGCTTAATTTTTTGGAAAATGCTTTCCCCATATTGCCATAACCAATAATACCAACAGTTTTTCCATCAAGTTCTATTCCGCGATTGGACTCACGATTCCACAAGCCATTTTTAACCTCTCTGTCGGCTCTATTTAGGTTGTTGAATAGCGAAAGAAGCATCCCGAGTGAATGTTCGCCTACAGCGTTTCTATTGCCTTCTGGGGCGGCAATTAGTTTTACACCGAGCTTTTCTGCGTAATCGATGTCGATGCTTTCAAGTCCAGCACCAACCCGCGCGATAAATTTCAGATTTTTGGTCGCATTGAGGAATGTTTTGTCAATATTAAAACGGCTGCGGATTACAATACCATCATATTCTGAAATAATTTCCTCTGTATCAGCTTTAGAGATTGTGTAGTTTTCTTCGTTTGTAAATCCGGCCTCCTTCAACATTTTTAATAGTAAAGGATGATTGTTATCTAGGTGAAGGATTTTCATAATAGGAAGATATTATAATTTCAAGAAGTTTTCTTTCAGATTGGTTCATTATTGAATAGAAATTAGTAGTGTTTGGTTAAGACGTAAGACCGTCCCGATAGCTATCGGGACTGAAAGGCATAAGACGTAAAACTCACTCATTAGGAGGAAATTGCTATCTATTCATGTTGATTTGGATTCGCTTGTGGATACGGAATCATATCTTTTTGCGCAAGGTTTTCAACTTTGTAATAATTCTTTTTTCCACCGTACCAATATTCAACTACCGCCTCGTTATCTTTCAACTGAAATGGAAATTCGTCTGATATAGTATTTTTAGCTTCTTTCATTGGGTCTGCATTCATAATAACGTCTCGTTTAGTGTTATTTGTTAGGTATCCAACAAATTTATTAGGCGCGTTTATGTTTCCTTTGGCTTCTAGGATAGCATTTCTGAAGTAGATATTTTGAATCAATACATCGGCATCTTTTTCACTAAAAGTAAGGTGGATATTTACTCCCGAACCACCTTCTTCTACTCCGGCTACCCAATTTTGGTAGAAGGCTTCAATTACTCTAAAAGGAGGGTCTTGAACAAGTTTTTTGCTGTTCGTATTCTTCATTCCTCCGCAACTAGAAAGGCTAAAGAGAATGAGTGGAAGGGTCAGTATTATTGTTATTTGCTTTATCATATTGGAAAATTACGAATTTTATTGAACAATAAACCTACCAACATAATATTACATAGATAGGTTTAGGAAAAAATTAATATTTATGGACTAAAAAAGCCTTCCGATTTCGGAAGGCTTTTAAATAATTTATAATAACAAAGATAACTGAGTGTCCCGATTTAATTCGGGATGTACCGAAGCTATCCTGCCAATGCCTCTGCACCGCCAACAATCTCAAGAATTTCGTTGGTAATGGCTGCTTGACGTGCTTTGTTGTATTTTAGTTTTAAATCGTCGCGAAGCTCGGTTGCGTTATCGGTTGCTTTGTGCATCGCCGTCATACGTGCGCCGTGCTCACTGGCAACGCTATCACGAAGGGCTTTGAACAACTGAGTTTTTAAACTTTTTGGAATTAAAGACTCAACAATTTCTTCTTTTGAAGGTTCAAAAATGTAAGCTGTTTCAGTTGTGCTTACTGCTTCACCTTCAATTGCTTTTGGAGGTAAAATAGGTAAGAATTGCTCAGTCATTACTAACTGTGTAGCCGCGTTTTTGAAATGGTTATAAACCACTACAATTTTATCGTACTTGCCTTCAGAGAATAAATCCATTAGGTTTTGAGCAATTTCTGAAGAGTTTTCGAAGGTTAAGTCATCAAAAATATTGTTGTTGTTTTCGATTACTGTTCCAAATTTTTTCAGAATGTCATTTCCTTTTTTCCCAATAGTTATAAAATCTACTTGCTTCCCTGCATACGTTTCCGCTGCCAAGTTTCTAGCTTGTTTTATGATATTTGAGTTAAAAGCTCCCGCCAAACCACGATTACTGGTAATGGCAACCACCAAAACTTTATTTACCTCGCGTTGGTCTGAATATTTGCTTCCGCTGTCTTCTCCAAGCGTTGCACTTAAATTTTGTAAAAGTTCAGTAAGTTTTTCAGAATAAGGACGCATTGCTGTAATTGCATCCTGAGCCTTCTTCAATTTTGCAGCCGATACCATTTTCATGGCACTGGTAATCTGCATCGTTGAACTAACGGATGATATTCTGTTACGTATTTCTTTTAAATTAGCCATTTCTCTAGTTATGAGTTATGAGTTATGAGTGCAGAGTTTAAGAGTTTTTAAGTATCGAAACCAAAATTCGAATTATCTCTTCACACTTGTCCTTCATATCTTTAGGTACTTCTCTACCAGTTGCCTCTAAAATATCTAACCAAAACATTGTTTCGTCAGCCTCTTTGAGAGCAATACCAAATTTATTTTTAAAATCTTTTGTACTTACTCCTCGTTGAGCTTCTCTAGTATTTGCGCCAATACTTGTTCCACTCCTAAGTAATTGGGATGCCAATTCATAATCCTTATTAGCTTTTAAAACGTCACAGTATTCTACTATATCGCAAGCGAATTCAAAGGTTTTAATTCTAATCGGACTATTATCTAACCCCATTTTTCAAGTTAAGAGTTTAGAATTATGAGTTTAGAGTACTTACATAACTCTTAACTCATAACTCATAACTTCTATTTTTTATATTTCGCAGACACGTCGTTAGCAACAGACACCATTACGTCAATTGCTTCGTCTGTAAGCTTACCAGCTTTTAGTGCATCTAGAGTATCTCTGTGCTTTAGGTTAAGCATTTCTAGATAATCTCTTTCAAATTCTTTTACCTTTTCTACTGGTACGTTACGCATCAAGTTTTTAGAACCTGCATAGATAATTGCAATTTGATCTTCTACTGTGTAAGGATCGTTTTCAGATTGCTTTAATATCTCTACGTTACGTTTACCTTTTTCAATTACATTTAAAGTTGCAGCATCTAAGTCTGATCCGAATTTTGCGAAAGCCTCCAATTCACGGAAAGCTGCTTGATCCAGTTTTAAAGTACCTGCTACCTTTTTCATCGATTTAATCTGAGCGTTACCCCCTACACGAGATACCGAAATACCTACGTTAATAGCTGGACGAACACCAGAATTAAACAAATCACCATCAAGGAAAATCTGTCCATCTGTAATCGAAATAACGTTTGTTGGAATATAAGCAGAAACGTCACCTGCTTGTGTTTCAATAATTGGAAGAGCAGTTAAAGAACCACCACCTTTTACGATTCCTTTTAATGAATCTGGAAGATCGTTCATTTCTTTTGCAATATCGTCATCAGCAATAACTTTTGCTGCACGCTCAAGTAATCTTGAGTGCAAGAAGAAAACGTCTCCAGGATAAGCCTCACGTCCTGGTGGACGACGAAGAAGTAGCGACACCTCACGGTATGCTACCGCTTGTTTAGATAAATCATCAAATACAATTAATGCTGGACGACCAGTATCACGGAAGTACTCACCAATTGCAGCACCTGCGAAAGGAGCGTATACCTGCATTGGAGCAGGATCTGATGCGTTTGCCGCAACAATAGTTGTATAAGCCATTGCACCTTTTTCTTCTAGTACGTTTGCAATATTTGCAACAGTAGAAGCTTTTTGTCCAACAGCAACATATATACAGTATACAGGCTCACCTGCATCATAAAATTCTTTTTGATTCAAAATAGTATCAATACATACTGTAGATTTACCAGTTTGACGGTCACCAATTACAAGCTCACGTTGACCACGGCCAACAGGAATCATTGCATCGATAGACTTAATACCTGTTTGAAGTGGCTCAGTTACCGGCTGACGATAAATAACTCCTGGTGCTTTACGCTCCAAAGGCATTTCGTAAGTTTCACCAGTTATAGGACCTTTACCATCGATAGGCTGACCCAATGTGTTTACTACACGACCAACAATACCTTCACCTACATTAAGCGATGCGATACGCTGAGTACGTTTTACTGTTGAACCTTCTTTTACTTCTTTTGAAGGACCTAAAAGTACGATACCTACGTTGTCCTCTTCAAGGTTCAATACAATACCTTCAAGACCACTTTCAAAAGCCACCAATTCACCATATTCGGCGTTTGAAAGTCCGTATGCGCGAACAATACCGTCACCTACGGTTAAAACAGTTCCTACTTCATCCAGGGAAGCAGTTGCTTCGTAACCTGTAAGTTGTTGCTTTAAAATTGCTGATACTTCAGCTGGTTTTACTTCTGCCATTTTTATCTAGGTTTTAGGTGGTAGTTTTCAGGAATGTGGCCTTAAAAACCTGCACCAGTAAATTTTAATTATATTGATTTTGAAAATTCTCTTTTTAAATTTCCTAATTGGTTTGAGATACTCGCGTTGTATTGAATATCGCCAACCTTAAGGATAAACCCACCAATTATTGCGGGATCAACCTCACTTTTAAGTGTTACTTTATCGCTACCCGTTAACTCTTTCACTTTAGCCATTACATTAGTTTCAAGTTCAGAGGTAAGTGGTACTGCTGTAATAACAGTTGCGGCTTTTACACCTTGATGGTCGTTATAGATATCTATATAGCTTTTTGCCACAGCTCTTAATAAAGGTGCACGTTTATTATCCACCAATACATGAATTAGAGAGTGTGTAGCTTCTGATTGACCACTGAATATTTTTAGCAAAGCTTCCTTTTTATCGTTGGCTTTAATAACAGGACTTTGAAGTACTGTTTGCAATTCGCGACTGCCTTCAATGGTTTTATACACAGATTGCATATCGCCAAAAACAACAGCCTCGGTGTTGTTCTGGTTTGCTTTCTGCAAAATTGCTTTCGCGTATCGTATAGCTGCTCTGCTCATTGAATATTAGTTTAATTTTGCGTCACTTAACATTTCATTTACAAGCTTCATTTGCTTGCCATCGTCTGAAAGTTCGCTTTTTACTACTTTTTCAGCAATTTCTAAAGATAGTGTTGCTACGGTTGCTTTCATTTCAGCAATTGCAGCTTTTTTCTCACTCTCAATAGCTCCTTGAGCTTGAGTAATCATCTTATCTGCTTCTTCTTTAGCTTCCTCTTTAGCGTCAGAGATCATTTTTGTTTTAATCTCACGAGCTTCTTTTAGCATAGCTTCACGCTCTGTACGTGCCTCCTGCAACAATCTTTCATTGTCCGCCTGAAGGTTTGCCATTTCGAGTTTTGCTTTTTCAGCAGCATCTAAAGCTCCTTGAATTCCTTCCTCTCTTTCATTTAATGAATTTAAGATAGGCTTCCAAGCAAATTTTACCATTAGTAAAATAAGCACTATTAGTAAAACCGTTTGCATTACAAACAGCCCTGGAGAAAAATCGTTTAATAATGTTTCCATAATATTTTTACCCTGGGGTAAAGATTTTTGTTATTAATTTTTTCTTTAAAAATTCATCTCCTGCAACCAACCGTTACAGGAAGATGAATTTTGGTTTTTTGGATTACTTTCCTAAGAAAAGTGCACCGAATGCTAAACCTTCTAAAAGTGCAGCAATAATAATCATTGCAGTTTGGATTTTGTTGGCAGCTTCTGGCTGACGAGCAATAGCTTCCATTGCACTTCCACCAATTTTACCTAAACCGTAACCAGCACCAATTACGATAATACCAGCACCTACTAAATTTGGAATCATTGTTTCCATAAAAAAATGTATATAAAATAATTAAACAAAAAATACGCTACTAAATAAAATCACTTCTTATATCCTCAGCATCTGGCACCTCATTTCCGTGTGCATCGTGCTCATGTTCATGATCGTGTTCTGCTACAGCCATTCCAATAAACAACGCTGAAAGCATAGTAAAGATATACGCCTGTAAAAATGCTACTAATAGTTCTATCACAAATATAAATAATGATAAACCAAACGATAAAGATGTAGAACCAATTGGGCCTAAATCTGCTTTTAAGTTTATCATAATTGCAATAAGGCTCATTAAAATAATGTGTCCCGCTGAAATGTTTGCGAATAAACGAACTAAAAGTGAGAATGGTTTAATAATTAAGGTTCCTACCAATTCGATTACAGCCAATATTGGACGAATTAAAATTGGCACTCCTGGCATCCAGAAAATATGACCCCAGAATTCCCTATTACCGCTTACTACATAAATAATTAAAGTGAAAACTGCTAATGCCGCAGTTACTGCTATCTGGCCTGTTACGTTAAATCCAAATGGAGTTAATCCCATTAAGTTTAGTATCCAGATAAAGAAGAATACCGTTAAAAGATATCCTGTAAATTTTTTGTATTTTTTCTCGCCAATGTTAGGTCTTGCAATCTCGTCTCTAACGTAAATAACTAATGGCTCTAATACGCGACCAAATCCTTTTGGAATTTTTCTCTTTTTGTATTGTCTTGCCAATGAAGAGAAAAACCATAGCATTAATAAACCAGCTATTAAAATTCCGAAAACACTTTTGGTGATAGATAAATCTAATGGTTTTGATGCATTTACTGGATGGTGTTCTGCATCTAATTCAAGCTGAGTGGCTCCTGCTTCTAATTCGTAAATTTTACCGTGGTAGTTTACAAATCGGTTGCCATTTTTTTCTACTATTACCTCTCCATCAGAGTCGTGATGAAATTCAGACGACATGAATGTTGTAACTCCATTGTTACCGTACAAAATTACTGGAAGTGGAAAACCAACGTGCACGCGCTCACCAGCATCATTAGTATAAGACACCAAATGAAAATCGTGCGAATCTTTAAGGTGATGAAGAATATATTCTTCAATTTCAACTTTGGTACTTATTCTTTCGTCACCTTGTTGCTCTTGTACAGTGCTTTCATTAGCAAAAACATTGATAGTCAATAAACAAGTTAGTAGTACTCCGAAAAACTTAATAGAATAATTTGATATTTTCATTGCTTCTTTTGAAAAAAATAATGCCTGCCTAATTCGGCGGCAAAAGTAGGGAATTTCTATTTAAAATACCCATAACAATTGCAAATTTATATTTTAGTTGTTTCTATTCAGAATTTTAACAATAATCAGAACCTCTAAAAAGAGAAACAGAAATATTGGAATTAACAAAGAAAGACTGTCTGTTTTTGACAACACTAATGATGAAAAAAGAATACTATTAAAGAATAGACAAAATAATCCAACTTTTATAGCCATTGCTGCTAAATACAAAAAGCCTAACTGATCTTTTAATTGCTGTATTTTTTGTGAAATAAATTCAAAAGAAACACTTAGGATAAGCGTCGCTATCCCTTGAAAAAGATAAATATTCCAAAGATTAAATGGGTGTTCTACATTAAAGTGGTTAAGAATGAAGTTGTGAATTGCATAACCTGCAACTAAAACCAATCCACATAATAAGGTGTAATGAAGTATTTTTTTCTGAAGCATTTACTTATTTAATTTATTTACACCTCTAATTACACTAAAAATAGACAAGAAAATTGCCAAGATAGTGATTGTAGGTTCTAAAAAGTTTAATTCGAAAGTACTGTCTAGCCATTTACCTAATAGATTTCCAAGGAAAATGGTAAGTCCCATTTGAACTCCAATACCCGAAAGGGCAATCCATCTATTATTATTCTTGTTATCGGCAGACATAACTAAAAGAGAGGGTTAGTCTGATTTTGGAAGAGCAGACGCTTCCTTAATTTTTTGTTGTTTGTTAAAAAGACGAGGCTGCGAGTCTCCAGGTAACTTCGGAGCGTTTATTCCTGCTTTTGATGTACCGTCTTGCATAATACAAGAAGCATTTAAAACTGCTCCTGGCTCAACAGATAGTTTTCCTACAACAATTTCACCTTCTACAAAAGCTGTAGATCGTAGTGTTAAGGTTCCTGAAACTTGAAGACTTCCTTCAAACTTACCTTCTAAATCTGCATTTTCACAACTAAGCGTCCCTAAAATAACTCCAGTTTTACCTAAAACCACTTTTGAAGGTGTATGTACATTTCCTTCTATAGTGCCATCAATTCTAAAAAAACCTGTTGAAGAAATATCTCCCTTTAGCTTTGTGCCTTCGTTTATTCTGTTTTGGGCCGAACTTGGTTCTACATTACTTTTCTTGGGTTTTTTTTCTGAAAACATGGACTTAGATTTTAATATTTATTATGCTAGGCATTTGGGGTTTTAAACAACTATTGTGCGGATGTTTCTTGGTTTAAGTAATCATCCAAGTTTTTATGAATTTGTACGATTTTATAATTATCGCTAGAAATTTCAAAATAAGGGTGCTTCACCTTGTACTCTTTATTCTCTTCTAATAACTCGGCAAAACCTTTTGCACCTCCTTTAGTGTTTAATCCGTGAACGATTACGAATTTACTTTGCGGATTGTAGTAATCAATAGAAGCAGTCATATTGATATAACGGTGATTTTCTATCGCTTTATCTAACTTTTCTTTTAGTTTTTCAGCAGCTTCGCTCTCAGTATTTTCAAACTTATAAACTAGCTTCCAAGATTTTGCATCTTCATCTTTTCCGAAGCTTTTAAATTCAAGTTGAGGCAACACATTGCTGTAAATCTGCTGAGCTTGTTTTCCTTCTGCTGTACTTGGATAGTTAAGCGCAATAAAGTTTAAAGCTTTTTTATACACTTCAAAACCTTGCTGACGGCCAAGAGCCGTAGCTTTAAGTAATTCAAATTTTGGTACAATATCATTCCCATTGTACACCATCATATATTCATCGCATTTTTCAATTACCTCAGCGTATTTTGCAGCTTCAAATTCTTTATACAATTGTTTGTATTTAAATTCTGGGCTAGATTCGTCTGTCGGTAATTGCGAATTGGGATTGCGCAATATTTCAGCATATCGCGTATCAGCATGATTTGTAAGAATATCATTTTTATACTTTTCAGCAGCTGAAGCGTTATCTAGTTCTTCATAAATTTTAACCAAGTTATATTTAGAAGGGACCACTAATCTATCTTCAGGATTGTTGGTAAGCAATGTCTCTAATCTATTTGCTGCAAGGTTGTACTCCTTGAATTTCTCTTTATAAATAAGCCCTAATTGGTAGTATGCAAAGTTTCTATCTTTTGCCAAACTATCGATTACCTTCTCATCGGTCGGGATTAAAGCAATATAAGTTTCTGGCTTAAACTTTTCGTTTTCAGAAATTGGAATAACCTCAGCTTCAATATCTTCATCAGAAATTAATGAAGAGTTTTTACTAGAAAGTCTCCAGTTATCTTCAAGCTTTCTATCACCCCAAATTTTTCTAAACTCTCCTTTTCCGTAGGCTATAGTTGAAGTGTTGTAAAAATAGAAGGTGCTTCCTTTGTTTGGACCGGCCGCTGTATTATCTTTTTTATAAAATTCGTTATTGGCAATTCTCTGTTCTGTTTTTACAGCTTCAATTGAATCTAGTCGCGCTTGTTCTTTTAAAGCAGTGGTATACGAAACGAAAAACGCTTCTTGCTCTGCTGGGCTCATTTTCACTAACCTCAACACACTGTCGTTTACCGCAGCGATGTCTTCATATTTAATTACATCGTCAAGATTCTCGCGCTTTTTGGTAATTCTACGCCACTGACGACTGTTTTGTTCAAGGAAAGTTAGGGTACTATCGTAATACGCTCCTGCTTTTTTGTACTCGGCATCATCAAAATTAATTTCAGCTAAAGTTTGGTAGTTTACTGCTTGTAGTACTCTATCCTGATTAAATGCCTGTATCGATTTGTTGTAATACTCAACAGCTCTCTCGATGCTATCGCTATTGCGATAATAATCTCCAAACTGATTATAGATTTTGTCTAGAAACGGACGGTTTTCACGGTTTTCTGCTAGGTCGTTTAAAAGTGTTAAGAATGCAGTACGGTCTCCACTTTCGTAATCGAAATTCTTTCCTTTTTCAAGGTAAGCGTTAATCATATAAACGCGAGAAGTTTTACGATTCATTGCAATCACCTCATCGAAAGCCATATTTGCGCTATCTTTTTCTTGCAAACGGTTGTAAAGCTGACCTTTTATAAAAGTGTATCTTCCTTTTAGCTCGTTATCCTGAACGTTATCTACAGCCATCTTCATATACTCTAGCGCTGGCTCTAATGAATCAAGATTGATAAATGCTTGCGCCATCATTGCAGCACCATCTGCTAATTCTTCTTCATTAAGATCGTCATCTCGGAACATTCTTTTTAAGTTCTCGATTGCGTACTCTTCGTTATTTAAACGAATATTTGTTTTTGCCTTCCAAACTTTAGCAATATTTATGCTGTTACTAGTAGGATAACGGTCTAAGATAAAGTTGAAAGCATCGAGTGCAGGAACAAAACGTCCGTCGTAGTAACGTGCTTTTCCTAAAAGAATATAAGCCTCATCTATCTGTGGGTTATGCTCACGACCATCAATATACATCGAGTGTTTTTGGATTGCCTTGGCAGCTTTTTCTTCTGCTCTATTAAAGTCGCCACTGTTATTTTTCCCTGGGGCTTTAATTTCAGCTTCCTTAATTTCGATACGTTCTACAGGTAAAATCTCCCAAAAGTTATCGCGATAACCTGCTGCAAGTCTGTTCTTACCATCGGTAAACGCTAAATCTCCATTGTACAAGGTGTTGAATTCAGTAGTTACCGCGTGAACATTACGGTTTATAAAAGTGTTCTTTTTACGTGAACAAGCCGCAAAAAATATTACAGCTAGAGTGAATAATGTAATTTTATAAGTGCCCTTCAAAATGATTTCAGTTTTTATGGTATTCTAACTTAAAAGGTTCTTTTTTAGTATGTAGAATCGCTAAAGAGCGGTAAAAATACGTTTCTTTTTATTATCTGCTTAATGAAACCCTGAAAAAATACATCACTTTAAAGTGGTTGAAACTTTATTTAACTGATATCATTTGTACTTTTGCAAAAAAAATTACGATTATGAGCGAATTTCATGCGCTTACCGTTTCTGAGGTAAAGAAAGAAACTCCAAATTCAGTTTCAATTAGTTTTCAAATTCCAGATAATTTGAAAGGTACATTTTCTTTTAAAGCTGGACAATATATTACAATCAAATACCTAGCCGATGGCAAAGAGATACGCCGCGCTTATTCCATATGTTCTTCCCCAAAAAGTGGAACACTAAAGGTTGGGGTTAAAAAAGTTGAGAACGGACTATTTTCACAATATGCAAATTCAGTTTTAAAAGCTGGCGACACTTTGCAAGTAATGCCACCAACAGGTAAATTTACTTTGGAGCCAAATATTAAAAACTATGTTGCTTTTGCTGCTGGAAGTGGGATAACCCCAGTGTTATCGCTTATAAAATCTACTATGGAAGAAATGCCTCAAAGCACTTTCTTACTTATTTATGGCAATAAAACCGTAGAAGAAACAATGTTTTACGATGAAATAGTAGCGCTTAAAGATCAATATCCGGATAGATTTTATGTTGAATTTGTCTTCAGCAGAAAAGAAGAAGAAGGTGCTAGATTTGGAAGAATAGACCGATCTATCACAAATTATTTCTTGAAAAATAAATATGGGGAAGATATACACGAAGCCTATTATTTGTGTGGTCCTGAAGAAATGATTGACGAGGTTTCGGCTACATTGAAACACAACGGAGTAAATTCAAAACAAATCCACCACGAACTGTTTTCAACTGCAGAAAAAGGACTTTTAGTAGAAGCACATGACGGTAATACTAGCGTGGTAGTTATGCTTGATGATGAGGAAGAAACCTTTGTTATGCCACAAACGAAATCTATTCTTGAAGCGGCATTAGACGAAGGCTTAGATCCCCCATATTCTTGTCAAGGAGGAATTTGCAGTACCTGTATCGCTCGCCTAAAAGAAGGAAAAGCCGAAATGCGTAAAAATCAAATCCTTACCGATTCTGAAATTGCAGAAGGTTTAATCTTAACTTGCCAAGCACATCCTACAACAGCTAAGATTGTTGTAGATTATGATGATGTTTAAAGCTTGAAATCCCAAATTTTGAAATCCCAAATTTCAAAAAAAAAGCATGAAGATAGGGCTAAAGACTTTATTTTTTAAAATCAAAAGATCACTGAAACTTAAATCTTCATCAAGATTTAAACAATGGATTCCAAAAGGGGAGAGTTCGTAGTTGTTTTTCTCTTCCTCGCTTGCATTTTTCTACTTTGAAAACCAGGATAATGGATGGCTTAGCTTCTGCCCATCGTGGGTTTCGATATATATTTTTGAGTCTGTAAACCAAAGTCTTTTAATTTCTATATTATTTTCTAAAGTGTTCATTATTAAAAGAAAAATCTAAGACCGAAAACGATAAATGAGGTCGGCATACCTATTTGCATTAGTGCAAGTTAGTGAATTTATCCAAAAATATCTTTGAAGAAATAAAAGACCCCAAAGGTTTTTAAAACCTTTGGGGTCTTTTCATTGATGTAATTAAAGTTATTCCAGCACCTCAAATTCAATCCTGCTGTCTGCGTTGGCTCCGGCAATGTTTGTATCAAAATTATAAGTGTTGCAGCCTTCGCCAATTATATCGATTAGATAAGAAGAATGAAAGTTATACGTTCCTGTACGATTTAAGGTGATATTTACTTCAAACTCATATTTATCACCTATTTCGCTATATGGCATGTTATACCAATTAGATGCACCTTCCCTTTTTGAGCCTTTTATATAATTTATAGAATTATCGTCAAATAATGCCGTCGCACCTCCTATAAGCCATGCAGTATCAACACCCGTAACCTCTAAAAGATTGACGTTTGGTTCTGCGAAATAAGGAGATATGTTTGCGATACTTCCTTTAAGGGTAACCACATCCCCCTTATGGTATGTGTCCTGTAGCGGTTCCAAGATAAATATGTCCGAAACTCTGGCGAAGGTGCCCATATCGTCACAAAACTCTCTTGGCGGGTCACAAGATAAAACGCCAAAAAAGAGTATGGCTATTGCCAAATAATGAATTTTAATACCCATAGCTCGTGAATAATTCATTGATTTTAACAGCAGTGGCAGCACTTCCAGAACTCGTCCCTATTAAACTGTTTTTCAAAGCGGCAGCAGAGTTAATGCTGCCCGTAAGCTTGTTGAAAATTGGCTGTAGACTCGTGCCAGTACTTATGGAGTAATTGTCGATAATATTGTTTTGGAATACCCCGCTACCATTACGGTGGACGGCAATATTATCGCTATTGGAATCCTTTATGTCCCAAAAAATTCCAGTTAAAAACCAACTTCTGTTGTCTTCTATTTCTATTTGCATCGGGACATCGTAAACATCAAAATTTTCCATGAAAGTAACGGGGTCATTTCGCCAACTGCCACCGCTCCAGGCCCTACCATACGTATCGTTCATCATATAAAATTCCATAAACGTGGCCCAGCCTTCGGCTACTGCAATGCGCTTGGCAGCATTGAGGGTTGGTTTTGTGCCGTTATGGTATGGATCGCCATGCTGTATATCGTTATTTATTTCAGACGCAAAAAGATTTGCCCAAAATGTCGCACCTGCCTTTCTGGCATGGGAATAATGGCTGGATTCGTGAAATACCGTTTGTTCTATTCTGGCTGTATTTGGATCTCCATTTGGGCCTTTCTTATCTTTGAGTCCGGTATAGAGATTGTCAGGTCTTAAGTTTGCAGGCAAGAGTGTTATTAAATTGCTGGTCATGGCAGCCCAAAAAGCACCTTGAGTAACGCCTGCAATTTGTGCCATATCCGCCAATTGTGGGTAACGGTGGAGCATGGGAGTAGAAGCGGAACCGTTACCGTTTTCCCAGGCCCACACTATGGCATCCTCAATTTGCTTGTCGATACCATGCGTGGCAGCATACGAATTATATTTCATCAAACCATTGTGTATCGTGCCCTTGTACCATAAATTGTAATATGCAAAAGCGGAATCCATTGTTGCAACCGAATAAGCATTGGTCCTTTGGCCGCCAAGAACAATTTGTTTTTGTTCAAACCATTCTTCATTTTCAGTACCTCTTTGGGCCGCTGAGGAAGCGCTCTCCATCGGTGTTAAGGTTTCATTTTTGAATTCCTCTCTTTCGCAACTGCTAAAGAAGAGAGAGAGAGAGAGAGAGAGAGAGAATAAGTGTAGGTGTTAAAAATCTCTTTTTCATGGGTCAAAAAATATATTTCGTTTAAGCAGGCAAATTAAGCACAAAAAAAGACACAAATATTTTTTTAATTGTTAAATTTTAATAACCTCATTTTTTCCAAGAATTGAATTGTAATAAAGTGTGACAAAATTCCCTGCCTGAAAGCCTCAACTACTGTCAAAAAATCATTGCACAGTGAAGAAATACACAAGCCGAAGTAAAGGAACCATTCGTGGAATTTAAATAAAATAAGCTATTCCAGTACCTCAACAATTTTAATGACAACAGTTTGCGGTGCAATAGTCTTTATTGCATCTTCATACCCTTTCGGAAATTTATTTCCATAAATAGAAGTTGGAATTAAAGGAAATTTTTCTCGGTCAGCAAGTAATTGATTGCTTTCTGGCTGGTTAAAAGGCACAAAACCAGCATACGGATGTGTAACGCCCCAAAGCGTAATTACTGGAATGCCATACATTGCCGCCAAATGACCATTACCACTGTCCATAGAAAGCATTAAGTCTAAATTTGAAATTAGAGCTAACTCTTCTTCAAAGCTTAATTTTCCAGCTACGTTGGTTACATTAGCGAAAGGATTTTCAAGCTTTTTAAGTTGCTCAATTTCCTTCTTTCCTCCGCCAAAAAGAAAGATACGGTATTTATTGGTTTCATCTAGCTCTTGAATAACTTCAGTCATTAAGCTTAAAGGATACATTTTTCCGTCGTGAGCCGCGAAAGGTGCAATGCCAATCAGTTTTTTTTGCTCTACACCAATTAAGCCGTTGAGCTTAGGGGTTAGTTGCTTTTTAGGTGGCGCTACAAATTGATTTAAATCTAACGGAAAGCCAAGTTTTTCAAAAACATCGGCATAACGTTGATGCGTTGTTTTTAATTGCGAAATACTTTTCCCTTTAGCGTTAACCAATACTTTTTTCTCTGCTCTGCCCTTATCAATCTTAACCGATTTAATCCATTTAAAAATCAGATACTTAGTGATTATTTTAGAGCGTATAACATTGTGTAAATCTGCCACAACCTCAACCCCATTGGCTTTTGCTTTTTTAGCAAGCTTAATTAATCCCAAGTTTTTATGTTCGCCGTAAACATCTGCCTCAAGAAAATCTAAATTCTGTATCCCCTCAAAAAAAGGTTTAAAATGCGGTCGGGACGCTACTGTAAGCTTTATATCGGGATAGGTTTGACTGAAAACCCGAAGAATAGGCACCGTCATAGCTACATCCCCCATTGCAGATAGGCGAATTACTAATATATGTTTTGGGTTTTTAGCCATAGGAATAAAGAAACCCTAACAAGTTATTAAAACCTATTAGGGTTGATTGTTAAATTATTTCTTTCCGCGAAGAACTGGATTTAGTTCATCGTCGTTGTACATTTTCATTTGTTTGTACACTTTCATATACTTTCTACCGTGAGCGATATCGTCTAGCAATTGGTTAATTGCAGTACTCAAATCCACACGCTGCTCCAACAGCACATTCAATTTTGCTTTACAAGCCATTTGATGTTCTTGTGATGCATCTTCACGCTCAGCTTCTTCATTCATATGATAAACTTTCAATGCTAAAATTGAAAGACGATCGACACCCCAAGCAGGACTTTCGGTGTTAATAGTAGCATCGTCGTTTACCTCTACATCCTTATATTTTTCTAGAAAATAGCTATCGATATATTCAACCATATCGGTTCTATCCTGATTAGAAGCATCTATCTTACGCTTTAATTTAAGCGCAGCAACAGGATCGATATTCGGGTCGCGGATGATGTCTTCATAGTGCCATTGAACAGTGTCTATCCAACATTTGCGATATAATAGATGTTCTAGTAACTGACTGTCTTTATCGTAAGGATTACTGAAAGGTTGATCTACAGTATTTACTTCGTGGTATTTATTTATAACTTCTGCGAAGATTTTATTGGCTTTGTCTGAAAACATATTTTTTTATTTATCTAAGGTTTTTCGAACCTTGTAGGTTTAATATTGTTACTTAACTTAATTATTACCTAAAAGGCTTTAAAGACCTTGCAGGATAATGCTAAAAACGCTGCCAGAGTACAGGTTAATATCTTCAAATAAGCTCAGACACCGAGCTTATTAGGCGGAACCTATATTGATACCATCACAGGTTTTTGCTTAAAATACAAATGTATCAAATTTTGCCTTAGGATTTAGAAAATGATGTTTAGCTTCTTATCTTGTTATGACGAATAAACGAATATCACTTTCAGTATTTATTGTACAACTGGCTATTATAAAAACATAAATACGAAGGGTAATAAAACAACCATCCAAAGCAGGGTTTCCTTAAATCTATATTCGATAACATCTTCTTTCACAAAACCTTTTGCACCAAAATTTTCGATATAATTGGCTGCTATAATAGCGAGCGGAGCCATTATAAATAAAATTTCAGCTCCTGTTTTCTCTGGACCTAAAAGTGCTACTACAATACTAACCAAACTCACGTAAAACAACAGCAGATAATTTGGTTTACTTTTAGAGGGTATATTCGCAATTTTGGCTGCTCTAGAAATCCCTGCCCATATATAAAAAGCTAGTAATACCGTTACTGGTACCAATATAGATGCCGAATTATAATTTGAAAAGTCCAAGCTAATTTCGTCCCTCCAGCTAAAAAACCAAGCAAACGAATCGTTTGTTAACAATTGATAGGTAGTATTCAAAATTACGACTGCAAAAAAACCAATAAAAGGAATAAGCATTTGCTTATGGTTGGTGTTTGGTTTTTGGATAATTGCGATATACAGAGGAATAAAAAATAGAAGGCTCCAGAAGTAGTACAGGGATGCTGCTGTAATCCAAAAACTTGAGTCTAGAATTTTCTTTTCAGAATTAGTATCACTTCGAAGACTCATTATCCTGCGTAATGCTAATAGGACAAACAAATTTGCAAGGAGTATTTCGTGATTAAGAAAAACAACAGGCAGCATCACCATAAAGCACGAGAAAAACAAAATTGCGAAAGTGTTGTTTTTTGTGAGGTGATTTTTTCGGATGATAAAATCAAACAATAGCAAACTAAACACACTTAATGCAATAAATAAGAAATGTTTAAATAGCGAAGTAGAGCTTACGTCTATATTCGATTCAGAAAACACTCCCAATAAATATCCAAATACTATAATTACAGAGAGTATTAAATAGTTTATAGGATTAGATTTCCCGAAAAAGCTTGTTAACATAGGGTTTTTTTATATTTTTGCTTTCTAAAAGTTTAAAGATATGGCCTTGAAAGATATTTGGGAAGGAATTGCTTCCTTTTTTGAAACCGTTTTATTGAATCCACTAGATGGTATGCGTGACTTTGAATTACAAACTTGGTGGGGCGCTAATATTGTGTCTTGGATATTTCTTATAATTGGATCGGTAGCTTTTGTATACTGGTTAATTCAATTGAAAAAATACGACGAAAACACTGAAGACACTCATACTTACGAGGAAACAGTATAATTGACGTTTATCTATAATCCAATATTTTTAGAGATATTGGATTATAGATCAAACCCAATATCTCTACGATAATTCATCCTATCGAAACTTAGTTTAGCTATGTTTTGATAGGATTTTTTTAGCGCTTTTCTAAAGTCATTATCCATTGAAGTAATTGCAATTACACGTCCTCCATTAGTAAGTACTTTTCCTGCTTCAGATTTAGTTCCAGCGTGAAATACGATTGAGTCTTCTATATTTCCCAATCCTGAAATTTCTTTACCTTTCTCATAATCTTCTGGATATCCTCCCGAAACAAGCATCACAGTTGCAGCCGCTCTTTCATCAATTTCAATATCTATAGTATCAAGCTTTTGACGATATGTAGCTTCCAACACATCTACAAGATCTGTTTTAATTCGCGGGAGAACAACTTCAGTTTCAGGGTCTCCCATTCTAACGTTGTATTCTATTACATACGGTTCGTTATTTACCTTAATTAATCCGATAAAAACAAAGCCTTTATAGTTTATGTTTTCTTCGCTAAGACCATTAACCGTTGGTTTTACAATACGCTCTTCTATTTTTTTCATCAACTCCTCATCTACAAATGGCACTGGAGAGATTGCTCCCATTCCCCCTGTATTTAAGCCTGTGTCACCTTCGCCTATACGTTTGTAATCTTTTGCAGTAGGCAGAACTTTATAATTTTTGCCATCTGTTAATACAAAAACGCTTAGTTCAATTCCATCCAAAAACTCTTCAATAACAACTTTAGAACTAGCTTCCCCAAACTTACTATGGCTAAGCATATTCTCTAGCTCTTGCTTTGCTTCATTAAGGTCGTTTAAGATTAAAACACCTTTTCCTGCCGCCAATCCATCGGCTTTTAAAACATAAGGAGGGTTTAATTTTTCTAAAAATATTTTTCCAGCCTCTAAAGATTCTACGGTAAAACTCTCGTAAGCTGCCGTAGGGATGTTGTGCTGCATCATAAACTCTTTTGCGCGCTGTTTGCTTCCTTCGAGCAAAGCGCCGCGTTTAGAAGGCCCTATAAGCATTACGTTCTTCAATTCTGAAGTTTCAGCAAAGTAATCGGCTACTCCTTGTACTAACGGATCTTCTGGACCAACCACAACCATTTCGATATTGTTTTCAACAACACAATTTTTTATAGCTTCAAAATCGGTTACATTTATTGCTACATTTGTTGCAATTGAAGCTGTACCTGCATTTCCAGGTGCAACAAAAAGATTTGAACAACGTGAGCTCTGTGCTATTTTGTATGCAAATGTATGTTCGCGACCGCCAGAACCAAGGATTAGAATATTCATAGATATATTTTTTATACCTACAAGGTTTTCAAAACCTTGCAGTAAGATTTAATTTTTGGTGATTTAGTTATTTTAAAACACTTTTAGGTTTTAAATTGTACCGAAATCCAAGTGTCAAAAATAATTGTTTGTACCTTGAACCACTAATTTATTTAAAACGAATTTGAGTATTGATAATTTGTTTTTGATTTAAACTGAAAGTAATCATTTGAGACTTTTTGATATTTCACTTTTTCTTAAACGTTTTCCTATAAAGAAAGCCAAGGAGGAATTGCTTCTAACTTCTAAAATAGATGAGGCAAACTACGAGTGTTTTTTGAATAACAAAAAAATTGAAATCGTAAAGCATCATTTATTGCACAATGATTTTTACCGAGATTTGGTTGAAGGGGATTTTAAAAATTGGGAATCACTTCCAATTATGAAAAAAACTGATTTTCAAATTCCTTTACAACAGAGACTCTCCAAAGGTTTTTCAGAAAAGAACATTTATACAAACAAAACTTCAGGTTCGAGTGGTAATCCAATGCGCTTCGCAAAGGACAAATATAGCCATGCGATTACATGGGCCTACCACATGGAACGATTTGGATGGTACGGAATAGACTTCAACACGTCATTGCAAGCACGGTATTACGGAATTCCCTTAGATACCATTGAAAATAAAACTGTTCAACTAAAGGACTTTTTAGCCAAGCGCCATCGATTTTCAATTCTTGACCTTTCTGAAGAAGCTTTAGATAAAATGCTCGAAGTATATAAGCAGAAACCTTTTGATTATATCAATGGTTACACTAGTAGCATTGTTTTATTTGCAAAATATTTAAAGTCTCAAAACATAATATTAAAAGACATTTGCCCAAGTTTAAAAGTCTGTATTGTTACATCTGAAATGCTTTTTGAAGACGACAAAACATTACTTCAAACTCAGTTAGGCATTCCTGTTGTTAATGAATACGGCTGTTCGGAAGTAGGTGTAATAGCCTTCACTAATTTAAACGACGAGTGGGAAGTAGATTCCAAAACACTTTTTATGGAAATTTTGGATGACAATAACAACCCCGTACCTTTAGGTGAGGAGGGAAAAATAGTTATCACTTCATTACACAATAAAGCGCATCCATTTATAAGATATGAAATTGGCGACTATGGAACATTAAGTGAGAAAAGCACTCCGAAAAAGCCTATTTTAAAAAAGTTGTTGGGGAGAACTAATGATTTTGCCATACTTCCAAGTGGAAAAAAAGCAGCTGGCATGACTTTTTACGTAATCACCAAGAAGATTATGGAAGACAGTGGAAACATAAAAGAATTCAAAGTAACCCAACTAACGAAAGATACTTTTGAAATAAATTATGTGAGCGATGATACCTTAACCCCAGAAAAAATTCAAGCTATAACAGAAACTCTTGAGCAGTATTTAGAAAATGGTTTGAATTTTCATTTTAATAGAAGAGAACAATTAGATAGAACAGCAAGTGGAAAACTGAAGCAATTCGTTTCTATGGTCAAATAATTATTCTGTAGTGTGCAAAAAGAAATTCTCTTAATAACAAATTATTTTCCGCCCGAAAAAGGAGCTGCGGCAAACCGAATGCATAGCATTGCAGAGAACTTAGGAAAAGCAGGATATAGGGTTAAAGTAATCTGTCCCCTACCTAACTATCCCAACGGAGAAATATTTGAAGGTTATCGCGGAAAATTGTCAATATCTGAAAAATCTCCTTTCGGGGAAGTTTCGCGTTTATGGACTTGGCCCAGTAATTCTACAAACAAGTTTATTCGGTTGCTTTCAATGCTTTCATTTTCATTGAGCTTAGCGGTATTTTTCCTTTTTAAAAAAACTCCAAAAAAAATATTTATCCAATATTCTCCAGTATTTGTTGGGTTTACAGCAGTTTGTTTGGGGAAAATATTTTCAAAAAAGATCATTCTAAACATATCAGACCTTTGGCCATTAGCAGGTTTGGAAATGGGGATTTTAAACAAAGGGTTTTATTATAAGCTACTTTTAAAAATGGAGCGTTATTGTTACAAGAAATCCAACTTAATTGTAGGTCAGTCTAAAGAAATACTTCAACATATTTCAAAACTAGAAAATAAAAAGCCACTCTTTTTATATCGAAATATTCCGAATTTCAAAGTGCCAAAAATCAGTGATAGAGCTACTTCTAAGGAGGTGAAAATTGTATATGCCGGCTTGTTAGGCGTGGCTCAAGGAATTTTTGAAATCTGTGAAAAAATCACTTTCCCACAAAATGTAAGTTTTCATATCTATGGAGCAGGACCCGATGCAGAAAGGCTAAAATTGTTACAATCTAAAAACGTTTACTTCTATGGGGAAGTCGATAGAGTGGTGCTACATACAGAGCTTGAAAAATACGACATTGCATTTGTTCCTTTAACAAATAGAATATACGGGTCTGTACCTTCAAAAATATTTGAATATACACGCTTAGGACTTCCTATACTTTACTTTGCAGGAGGTGAAGGAGGGAAAATTGTAGCTAAAGAATCTTTGGGTTGGGTAATTCCTGTGAATAACACTAAGAAACTTCAAGAGTTTATTAATACTATTTCCGAAAACGAATTGAATATGTATCCAAAAGAAAAAATTCAGAATACCGCAGTTTCAGTATTTAATTTTGAAAAACAATTTAAGGCATTTATAAGCGCAATTGAAACTGTTTAATACGCTTTTTCTTCTCCTCTTAGAGCATTGTAAATTGTTTGAAATACAATTTTTATATCCAAAAATAAGCTCCAATTTTCAAGATAAAAAATATCGTATTTCACACGATTAATGATATCACTTTCACTCTCTACCTCTCCTCTAAATCCGCTTACTTGTGCTAAGCCTGTAATTCCTGGTTTAATAAAATGACGAACCATAAATTTGTCTATACGCTCTGCATACATGTGCGTATGGCTCACCATATGCGGTCTTGGCCCCACAACAGACATTTCACCTTTCAGAACATTGATAAACTGCGGCAGTTCATCCATGCTCGTTTTTCTAATTATTCGCCCTACTCGAGTAACCCGCTCATCCCCTTTTTTAATCTGATGTAAATCGGCCATAGGATTTGGTTTCATCGATCGGAACTTATAACAGTAAAATTCTTTGTAATCCAAACCGTTTCTTTTCTGTTTAAAAAACACTGGACCTTTCGACTCCAGTTTTATAAATAAGCCTAAAAGTGGTGTAAGCCATGAAAGTACCCCAACAATTACTAGTATTGAAAGTATAATATCAAAACCACGTTTTATAAACTTATTAAACGGTTCATCCATCGGAATTTTTCGCATAGAAAGGATTGGAAGTACTCCGTAATATGTGAAATCAAGTTTTTTGGTATATATCTCCTTGTTATCGGGAAGGAACTTTAATATTTTAAGGTTGTTATCCACAAAATCTATTAGCTTTATTAAATCCTTATTTCCTATTTCTGCAACCGAAGAATACACCTCGTCGATATTTTCTTTAAGAATGTAATCCATACATTCTTCTATAGAAGTTTTATTGGGTCCTTTTAAATCAAATGTTTTAACTAGTTGATACCCGTATACTGGATTTTCGTTAAAAAACTTTCTTAGCTGATCTGTTTTTTGGTTAAGACCGATAATCACCACCTTTCGAACGTTTCCGCCTAAGTATAGTCGATATTTTTTTAGAAGAAAATATATTCCAAACTTCACTATTGATATGCTTAGCATTACAACAACTATATATTTGAAAATAAGTGATGCTGAAACTTCTATATTGTTATAAAACCCAAAGAAGGAGAATACGATTAACGCCAAAATTATCCCTTGCTTACCTAGCAAAGACAATATTTTTGACATATGTGTAAAACGATAGATTTCATAAAATCCTGATCGTAGCGAAAGTAATATCCAAGCGAAGGTTAGGTAAATAATAAAGTTAAATAGCGGAATGCTATCTTTAAAAAACTCGAAAGCCAAAAAATAGAGTAATACAAGATCTAGTCCGTATGAAATAGGCCTTATAAATCCAGAATATCGTCCGCTTTTAAACATACTTACCCTCTATTGTGTTTTGAAAAATCTTTGTGTTCGCTTTTAAAGAGTTCTTCTGGTGATAAATTTTTAAAATATTCAAAGGTAATTCGCATACCTTCTGCTCGTGGCACTTTTGGCTCCCATCCTAGTACTTCTTTCGCTTTAGAAATGTTTGGTTCACGCTGTAAAGGATCGTCTTGAGGTAAAGGTTTAAAAACAATCTTTTGACTTGTGTTCGTAAGTTTTATAATTTCTTTTGCGAAATCAAGAATTGTAATTTCTTCAGGATTCCCAATGTTTACAGGTAACGCATAATCGCTAAGCAGGAGGCGGTATAAGCCTTCAACTTGATCGTCTACATAACAAAACGAACGAGTTTGTAATCCATCCCCAAATACGGTTAGGTCTTCTCCACGCAGCGCTTGACCTATAAAAGCAGGAATAACACGACCGTCGTTCAATCGCATTCTTGGACCATAAGTATTGAAAATTCTAGCAATTCGCGTTTGTAAACCATGGAATCGGTGATACGCCATGGTTAACGATTCCTGAAATCTTTTTGCTTCGTCATAAACTCCGCGAGGACCAATGGTATTTACATTGCCATAATATTCTTCCGATTGTGGATGAACCAATGGGTCGCCATAAACTTCAGAAGTCGATGCTATTAATATTCTAGCTTTTTTCTCTTTTGCTAATCCCAAAAGGTTATGAGTCCCTAATGAACCAACTTTTAAAGTTTGGATAGGGATTTTTAAGTAGTCTATCGGACTAGCAGGAGAAGCGAAATGAAGAATATAATCTACTTTTCCAGGTACGTGCACAAACTTTGTAACATCGTGATGGTAAAACTCGAAGTCTTCAAGTTTAAAGAGATGTTCTAAGTTTTTTAGATCACCAGTAATAAGATTATCCATTGCGATAACGTGGAAGTCTTCAGCAATAAATTTATCACATAGATGTGAGCCTAAAAACCCGGCAGCACCTGTTATAAGCACGCGCTTTTTCATCTGAATAAATTATTTGAGAAAAAGTAATGCTTCGATTTCGCGCTACATAGGGATAGAATACCCCAACTTACATTTTCTATTATATTATAATTGAATATCGTGCACATCATAAGTTCACTGCTTTTCTCCCAATTGAAACATAAGTAAACCCTTCTGCTTCCATATCGTTTACATTGTATAGGTTTCTTCCGTCGAAAATCACAGGGTTATTCAATGAGTTTTTTAATCTAGAATAATCAGGGGTACGGAAAATACTCCATTCTGTACAAATTAAAAGTGCATCTGCCCCCTCAAGTGCTTCGTACATCGATTCTGAATAATGTAATTTATCTCCAAAGCGTTTTTTGATGTTAGGCATTGCTTCCGGATCAAACACCTGAAGTTTCGCATTTAATTCCAACAAGCCATTCATCATATCGATAGATGGTGCTTCGCGAATATCGTCTGTTTCTGGTTTAAAAGCCAAGCCCCATACTGCAATGGTCTTTCCTTTTAAATCGTTGTTAAAAAACTTCTCGATTTTTGGTAGCAAAATTATTTTTTGGTCTGAATTGATTTCTAAAACTGAATTCAGAATTTTAAAATTGTAGTTTTCATCTGCTCCAGCCTTTTTTAGCGCTTTAACATCCTTTGGAAAACAAGATCCTCCGTATCCTATTCCAGGGAATAAAAATCGCTTTCCAATACGGCTGTCTGTACCCATTCCTGCACGAACTTTATCTACATCTGCACCTACTTTTTCGCAATAATTTGCGATTTCATTCATAAAGGTAATCTTAGTAGCTAAAAATGCATTAGATGCATATTTTGTAAGCTCTGCCGACTTTTCGTCCATAACGATTATTGGATTCCCTGAGCGCACAAAAGGGCTGTAAAGTCGTTTCATTAACGCTGTAGCTCTTTCACTGCTAGAACCAATTATTATACGTTCTGGTTTCATAAAATCGTCTACTGCAAAACCTTCTCGTAAAAACTCAGGGTTGGATACTACATCAAACTCACAAGAAGCATGTTTTGCAATTATAGCATATACTTTTTCTGCAGTACCTACTGGCACCGTACTCTTATCTACAATTACTTTATAATCTGTGATTTTTTTTCCTATTTGTTCAGCTACATTTAATACATAAGACAAATCTGCAGCTCCATCTTCATTTTCCGGCGTTGGCAGCGCTAAAAAAACGATTTCAGCGTGTGCTAGCCCTTCATCTAGTGAAGTTGTAAATCTTAATCGATTTGCTTTAATATTTCTTTCAAAAAGAAGTTCTAGGTGCGGTTCATAAATAGGCACTTCACCATTGCGCATTCTTTCTACCTTAGCCTCATCGATATCTACACAAATAACTTCGTTCCCTGTTTCGGCAAGACAAGTTCCTGTTACTAAACCAACATATCCTGTTCCTATTACTGAAATTCTCATATTTATTCCTTCCGTTGTTATTTACCCTAAACGCTTTTAATTTAAAAAAGTGCTTAAGGATATTGAAAACGGTATTTTTTTAGATTTATTAATTTGCAAAAATACTATTTGCAAATCTTTTTATTCGATTTTTGCTTTGTTGTTTTTAAGGTGATTAGCACTTGATGTTAAAGCAATAATAATATACCCCAAATAATAGGCTCCAATCTGCCTGTGAAATACATTTTCAACCATACAATACACTATCAAAATTGTAAGCATTGCTGTGGGAAAAAATTGTTTTCTAACGCTTAAAAAGCTAAAGCATATAAATACTAAAAACAACAACACCGCAATAAAGCCCGCACTTAAATAAAAGTCTAGAAATTGATTATGGGTATTGTATCGTTTTGTAGTAAAGCGTTCGCGTTTTTCAGGATTTGAAATTTGCGAATCGTAACAAGACACAAGCTTTTCCTTAGTATTATAAAATCCTATTCCGTTAAATGGAACCTCATCGTTATTTATTATTTGTTGCGCGCATCCCCAAACCACTGCTCTAAGCTCGTAAGTAAGTGAGTTTTCTATAAATGCCGGCGGATTATTTTTGCTTTCTTTAATACTAGTTTCAAAATCGGTGTCACTTTTTATCATAAAAAATAGCGCCACTACTGCTGCAATAGCCCCGAGTGCAATGGCAACTTTCCAAATTTTACGTTGCCCATAAAACTGCCTTACCAACAATAATACAAACAAGGCAACCATTGCAATTTTAGAAGCCATTAATACGATGAAAATCGCATTAACCAATATGTTTGCTAAGTAGTAATTATTGTTAGGGTGATATTTCTTTTTAATTGCTTGAAAAGAGATTAATATACTGAATGTACTTAGCATGCCTAAATACAACCTGTCTATCAATAAAGATTCAACAACTTGAGGGGATTCCCCTAAGGAGAAACTTCCCGTAGCATCGGTTATTAAAACAAAGTTATATACTGAAAAGATGATAGCCGCCAAGGCCGAAAAAATGATGGCACTGTTAATTTTTCCAGCCCATCCAGAAGACGGATTCATATCGGATACAGGAATATAAAGCACCGCCAATCCTAAGGCAACCATTACTTTATTAATAACAGTAATATCTTCATCAAATCGACCTGCAAAATACGAGTTGATTAGTAGATAGACTATTAACCCAAGAAAGGCAAGAATAGGAAGCGATTTAAGTTTCTTAAAATCATCTTTCTTAACTACAAATGGAAAAGCAATAACTAAAACTGCTACTAAAATGTTTGGAAGTACCCTTATATAATTATCAAAAGGGATAATGAGGTATAGCAGCAAAAAGGCAAATGGGTATATGGCAGAGAGCAGAATCCTCATTGTGTATTTTGTATTTTTTATTAATGTCTAACAATGACGCACGTTGTACGACTAAAATTATAACAACCTGCTCGTTAAATTACTATAGTTTTTTATACAATTAAAGTGTTACGCATAAATCATAATTTCAAGAGCATGCTGTCAAACTTTTTATTAATTCGCTAAAAGTGTACGATAATTGAAACAAATATTTCTTTAAGGTATTTTAATGAGACACTACTATATTTTTAAAAAATTTAGGGGAAGATAGGAAAGTCTTGGGAGAAAATAGTAGTGAGAGGCGAGTTTTTAGTGGTGAGTCCCCCTCCAGCTCCCCCAAAGGGGAAGCGCGAATGCAGTAATGAACTTTTTAAGCTTATTTAGAAAATCGCTCTTTCATTACGAGATAGATGAACTTTGAATTGCCAACTAAGTAGCGTTTCCACATACGTTTTGGTTCTTGTAAAAAACGATAGAACCACTCTAGTCCTGCGTTTTGCATCCAAATTGGGGCTCTTTTCGTTTTCCCAGCAAACACGTCGAAACTACCGCCTACGCCCATTATTAGGTTTACATTTTTAAGAACGTCTCTGTATTTATATAGAAAATTCTCTTTTATAGGTGAGGAAATCGCTACAAAAAGCATTTGAGTTCCACTATCAGCTATTTGGTGAGCAATCGCCTCCTCTTCTGAGGCTTCAAAGTACCCATTTCTATATCCAGCAATAATATTAGGACTATAGGTTTCAGAATATTCTTCAACTACCGTTTTCACCACTTCTTCCTTAGCTCCGAAAAGAAAAATTTTATAATTATTCCTATGCGCCATATCCACAAGATTAGCCATAAGGTCGATACCTGCAACACGTTCTTTAAGTGGTTTTCCTAAAAAATTTGAAGCCCATACTACAGCTTGTCCATCTGCATTAATGATATCTGATTCGTTTACGCTTTTACGAAGCTCAGAATCTTTCTGCATGGCTACAACTTTGCCTGCGTTGACAACTACGTGATGAAGTTGCTCACCTTTATTAATTTTTTCCTGCACCAAAGCAAGAGTTTCCTGCATGGAGAGGTTGTTTATAGCGGTGTTTAGGATGTGGATTCTAGTGTTTGACAAAATGTGCATTGAAAATTTGCGCAAATATACTTCTAATTGAAGATAAAGGAGTTGAATATTGGAGTATAAAAAGGGGAAACTTTTCGTAATGGCCAATTCGGCTATCTCTTTACGACTTTCTTTGTTTGAATTTGCCCATTCTCAGAAAATATTTTCACAAAATATAACCCTCGATCTAATAGTGAAATATCCATTTCTGGTTCTCCTATATTTGATAATAATATTTGGCCTAATTCATTGTAAATTTGAATTTTATTTATTTTATCAGGATAATTAATTTTTATTAATCCGCTTGTAGGGTTTGGATAAATAGCAATTTTTCTCTTTTTGAAATCTCTAACGTTTACCGTTTCATCAAACACAAACACACTTGTTTCACCTCTTTGGAGGGTTGTTTCACCACTACTTTGCGCACCTATCACTACTGTATTACCAGAAGAATTAAGGGCAACAGCTTGGCCTAATAACTGCGAATTACTAGTGCCATTAATATCCTGACCCCACTGGGTCCAACCTACGGTTTCATCATATTTATATATTTTCACTTTTCCGGCGGCTGGTTCAATTTCACTATTTAAATAAGCCCCAACTGCTAAGGTATTACCAACATCATCTAAACTAACTGCATAACCAAAACGAGAATGTTGTACGCCATTGAGGTCACCACCAACTTGTATCCACCCATCTATATTATTGTATTTATATACCTTAACTTGTCCAGCATTTAATCCATTGTCATCGTTTTGTGGCGCTCCGATTGCAATTACAGAACCATCGGAATTTATTGAAATTGAGTACCCTAATTCATCTTCGGCATTTTCGCCCAAAAAATCTTCTCCTAATTGAATCCATTCATTATTATTAAGTTCATAAACTTTAGCTTGACCCGAATTATCACCATTACTACTATTAAAAGGAGCTCCAACTATTACCCGTGATCCATCATCATTTATCATTATTGAATAGCCGAATTCATCAAATTTAGCATCACCAACAATATCGTTGCCAATTTGCACCCATCCATTAATAGCGTCAAAATCATACACTCTAACAAAACCAATATGAACTCCAAATTCTTGTGTGGCACCAATTGCTACTCTAGTACCATCAGCATTTAAACTAATAGAACTGCCAAATTTATCCATATCTAATGTTCCAAGAATATCACCACCCTTTTGAACCCAATTGAATGTTTGGGTATTTTCATAGATTTGGACATAACCAGTATTCGGTGATGATCCGTAATTCATTATTGCACCAATAGCTACAATAGAGCCATCTGAACTTAGAGAGACCGAGGTGCCAAAATAGTTAGAGGATCCCTGACCATAAATATCATATCCTATTTGATACCAACCTAACGTATCAAAATATTCATAAACTCTTACTTGACCTGAATTAGTTCCATTTCCATCATTTCGTTCCGCACCAATAGCAATCCGCAAACCATTAGAAGTAATACTAACATCACGACTAGAATAATCATAAGCGCTACTTCCAGGAATTGCATTTCCTAATTGTACCCAACTTTGCCCATAACTGGACATTAAAGTTAAAAACAATGAAACTAGAAAAATCTTACTGTGTAAATTATTCATCACGTTAAATATAAATTGATTGTGAAAATAAGACTTATAATATATTTTATCGTAGATAACTTCTTTTAAATCAACAATAGTGAAGTCAACTATTTTTATAATAATACTTTTATCTGCAGTTTGCCATAGCCAGATTATCAATTTTCCAGACAACAATTTTAAAAATGCGCTATTGAACCACAATCCTGTTATCGATTTAAATGGAGATGGTGAAGTTCAAATTTCCGAAGCTGAATATGCTACTCAAATATCCATTAGTTATCAACCCATCGCCTCTTTAGAAGGTATTCAATATTTTACGGCTTTGGAAAAATTATAGTACTCACAGAATTATTAATCTCCGGTATATATTACAGAAATAGATTTAAGTAATAATATACATTTAAAATTGCTAGAACTTGATCGTAATCGTCTTGATTTTATTGATTTAAGTGAAAACATAAACCTCGAACAGCTAAATCTTAGTGGTAATCCTCTCAATGCTCTAGACTTATCTAATAATATAAACTTAGAAATACTTCGCCTTTATAATATGGTTGAACTAGGAGGCTCTGGCATTAGTGATTTAGATTTATCTGCAAATTCTAACCTACAAGAAGTTGGGGTTGCAAATTCGAATTTATCATTTTTGAATATCCAGAATGGCAATATTATAAACTTGGAAGATTTAAATGTTCTCTAGAATCCTCTACTTTCATATATTCAAGTTGATGATGAAAATTATATTTATCCTGATTGTGTCTTTACGGGAAATAGTATGGAAGGGTGGTGTATAGATTCTCACACGACATTAAAGGAGGTTTGCGCTTTGAATATTGAAGATGAAACTATTCAAACAATTAAAATTTATCCGAATCCTGTTTATGACGTTTTAAATATCAATTCAAATTATGACCTTAAAAGTGTCCAAATTTTTAACACTATGGGGCAAAAAGTGTTTTCTATAGAAACTTGAACGGAAGGGAGGTAATTGTTGCCGATCTGCAAAGTGGCGTTTATTTTATTGAATTCGTTGATGATCAGAATAACAGTGCCGTTAAAAAGATTATTAAGGAATAGAAAATTAAAAGCCCGCTATGACTTTGGAAAAGATTTTAATATTGGGGAGCTTTCGTAAATCGATATTGCTTTTTGAAAAACAATCATATATATGGCAACAGAAGCATTTTCGAAAAAATTGCCTGATAAAAATACAATTATAAGCAGTACACAAACTGTATATATGCCTACAATTGAAAGCTTAAATAATACAAATTCTTTATAATAAATAAATAGATAAAGTAAGCCCCCAAGAATTCCCCAGAAATAAAAAACATCGAGAAAGCCCATTTGGGTTCGCGAATAAATATCATCATATCCACCAAATAAATAATTCACCCAAGTCCATTCTTGTTGTATAAATGGTAAAGTTTCTTCTAAAAGAAGTTCATTCCTCATACTAAGAATAGAAGTTATCAAGCCTTCTTCTTCTCTTATTTCGTTAAAAATTCCGAATTGAAAGAAAAACATATAAAACAGTAATAAGCCTATACCTAGAAACCCGAAAACAATCATTTTCTGCTTCCTAGGTGAAAGTGTTGAATAAAATATAAAATAGGCTAATAGGGTTGCTATCAATCCTAACAACGCTCCTTTAGTTCCAAGTAATACTGTTGCGATAATCAAAAGGTAAGTGCTCCATTTTTTAAAAAAATCTACTTTGTACCACAACAAAAAACACAACTGGCCAATAACATAGAAGTATGTAGCAGTTGCAGAAACATTTAAAAGGCCACTAAAACCAAATCTCCCCCATTTATACGTATAGAACCAATCTATATCAAAAATGAAACCTAGAAGAATTAGAACACTATTAACAATTAAAACGATTCTAAAAGTATTAAACAATAACCCCCAAGTTTCTCTAGTAGAATTAAATTTGTTGAACAAAATAAGCAGTGCAATGGGAAACAAATATTTAGAAAAAGTGAGAATCATCTCACTTTTAAATCCATAGGTGATTGTCCATTGTCCTAAAAAAAATATTAATCCTAAAATTAGAAACCAAATAGACTTTTTCCAATATTTCAATAAATACGGAGTAATAAGCAATAGAATAGAAAACTTAACCCACTTTGCAATATCTGACTTATCTACCCATCCTTTCTCAGCTATTTTGCCAAAGCCTTCGGATAAGAATATCAATACAAGAAATATTGAGGGTAACCAGCTACTATATGTTTTTTGTTTGATGAGATTCATGATTATTACAGCTTTGAATTCTCGGCATTTTTATGACAAAAGAAAAGTCCTAAAAATAGTGAAAAGGTGGTTACACCAATTTGTTGTTCGAAAACCGATTCGGTAATAAAAAATATTGAAAAAATTAAAACAAATGATAATAAGGGTAGGTTTTTATGCCTTATAGCATAGGTAAAGACATAAACTATCAGAAAGATCAATACAAGTAACCCTATTAATCCTCCTGCAATTAGGGTTTGTAAATATTGATTATGCGCATGGTACCCCAAATCTTTTCCAAAGAAACTTTTTTGATAGTAACATTCCTGTAACAAGGCATTACTATTTACTAATCCTAACCCCAACACTTTAATGTCGTTATTCTTGAACACTTCAAGCGCACAATTCCAAATAACAAAGCGGTTTTCTAAATCAGATTTGTTTTCAATATTAGCCGTATACAGGTTTTCGACTCTTTCGGATAAATAGCCGTTCAAGGTAAGTATAACAAGTAATATTGAAATGATAGAAGCATAAAAAATAGCTTTCTTATACTTTCTTTTACGGAATTGATTAATTACAATCACAACAATGAGAAGTACTAAAGCAAGAAAGGCTATTCTCGTTGAAATTAAAAATAACAGCACAATCAAATACAGAGACTGCCCTAAATACAAGAGGTGGTATTTTGTTTTAAAGCTTTCTTTGAATAGTTTACTAAATGAAAATGAAAAGGCAATCACCGTTAAATAAGCAAATGAGGTAGTATGGATTTTAAGTGCTCTACCAAAAGCGTCGAAAAACAATTTATTTTCTACTTGTATATAGTATAAGTAGAGCATTTTTAAGAAGCCTATAAAACTGAAAAGTATAACAGCAATTACAAAATTTCTTTTTATCGTTTCCAAGTTTTTAGAATCCAATCCTTCACCCAAAAAAAACAAGAGTGGAATTACTATAAAATATAACGGCCTTGTTATTTTATTATTAAGAAAGTCGTTTTCGTATATAAATGAAGATATGAAGACGGAAAGGACAAAAATACATAGCATTATAATAATACTTTTTTGGGCATTAGTCATCGTCTGCAGTCCTTGAGAAATATTAAAATAAACTACAAGCAAACTAACAACCACCAAGAGAATATTAGCTATCACAGGCGATGGAAAGGGCAATGAAATAAATAGCAGGCTTATAAAAAAGCCATATATTTCAGAATAGTGTTTATTTAAATATTTTACCATTAATATGCTTGACAATTGTTTTATAAGCTTCTTCTGTTAATCCATAATCTTCAAAGAAAAAAGAGTCTTTCCAATTATTTTGATCTTTTATAAACTTGTATAAATCAATCTCTAATACTTCAGAATCAAATTTAGTTTGTCTTAATAATTTTACCACTTTATTAATTCTTATATCATACTGTTCATTAGGGCTAGGAGCTGGGTACATCAACACAATTTTAGCATTTGGGTTATTTTGCTTAAGTGTTTTCAACATAGATCCTATTGCGTCTACTGTATCTTGAGTGGGTTTTTCTCCATCATTTCTACCTGTCCAAAGAATCACAAAATCATTGTTTTCAATTCTTTCAATTTTTGAAATTAACCCTGAAGTAGTTATGTTCTCACCTCCGTAATATCCATATCCAAAAACGTCTTTTTCTTGGCCCACAAAATTTATATCGCTGTTTATTTTATTCCATTCAAAGCGCATTTTTTTCCCATTCATCAAACAACATCCTAGTTGTTCTGAAATAAAAGCAACTTTTTGGGTCCCTTCTTCTTTCCGAGGTATTTCAATTTCTTTTAAAACTGCTTTTCCTTTGGTTTGTAATGGTTTCACAAATAGCCAAACAACATAATTTAATGTAGTTTTTTGGTTTTCAGTTTTCCAATCGTGAAAAGTAAAGTTATAGCTCTTTCCATCTTTAAATTTTAGATTGTATGTATATTTAGGCTTTAGTTTAGACTTTAAATCTTTAAAAACAATTGAATTATGTGTTGCCTCAACTACCTGTACATCTCCCAAGTTACTTAAGTACTCCGTTTCACTGACATCAAATTTATGATTAAAGAAAAGTTCCTTATCTACATAAAATGCAAAGTCTATCAATGAGATAACCACTAAAACTATAAATGCTATTAAAAATTTATATCGCATGCTTTTTATCAAAGATAGTATCGAACTTTTTAGAATAATAGATTAAAGCGTAAATAAAAGCAAAAATTATAGGCCAACTACCAGATGAAAAGCCCATTGTAAACAATATTTGGACTACATAAAAAACAACTAAAAGAACAGAAAACTTCCAAGCAATTCTCTTCGACCCTATGAACAAAGGAAAAATTAGAACAAGAAAATATAATAACATTGTTACTCCTTGCTCTGCAAGTAAGTGAGAAAAAGTTGAATCGGACATATAAACATATCCTTCTTCCCACCTACGAGAGTTCATTTTATAAGGTTTAGGGTTTAGTTTTGCCGAGGTATCTCCAAATGTACCAAAACCTATTCCAAAAGGATTTGACATAAAAATTTTTATACTTTCTGCCCAAAACAAAGCTCTTTTTTCAACATCCGTAAGGTTTATGAGATTCGGGTTTTGAATTTTTTCGAAAAAATAACCATATTGAACAATTTTAGCTTGAATTGCTTTAAAAGTATATGCAACAAATACAGTTATCAAAACGGATAAGGCGAGGAAAATCTGTAGAAAGTTTTTTATAAGAACATCTTTATGGTAAATGATAAACCAGAGAATTAAAATAACATAAGATGCTTTAGAACTTGAAAAAACAACAGAGATTAAGGCAAGAACAAATAAAACTCTATGACTCTTTTTGTCTCTATTACCTATTTCATTTAAAAGCATAATAAGCAGCGAGGTGCTCCCTAAAGTTGCTACGTCAAAAAGGCCCGTATATCTACCTAACCGTTCCCATCCGCTTACTCGAAGCTCATTATACTGAATGATTGCAAGAATTTTGTTTGAAGTAACGTATTGAAGGACAATAAAGATAAGATTGACAAAAAGGACAATAATAAAAAACCAAAAGAGAATTTTTAAAAATTTCTGTAAACCGTCGGGTTTAAAAAACTTTAAGATTGGCAGAAAAATAAGGAAGATAAATAGTTTATAATATTCATAGATGAAAGAAAGGAAATTATTGTAGTAAAAAATTATGTAAATCAAACTCAGTACAGTAAAGAGTATGATAAAGTCCATATTTACAATAGTGGCCTTTTTCAATGAAAAAAGTATCAAAACACCTGCAGAAAGGATAACCAAACTAGCAACCTCATCTAGAACTCCAAGCCTGAATATCCCATATGTGATTTCTGACATAAAATTCAAAACGAAAGCAAATAGTAGCATTCCTGAAATGAAGTAATAATTGGTATTTTTTATTTCAGGATTCATTAATCGAGCAGTTTTGCTGTTTGCTTAAGCACAGATATTTCTTTTGCCGTTACTTTTTCTAGACATATTTCCTCCATTCTCCTCCTAGCATTTTTAGTAATTCGAAGAAAATTGTTTGGGTTTTCTACTGCTTCAATAATTTTAGCTGCAATTTCTTTAGCTTCAATAGCCAGAATACCTGTTTCACCATCAGAAATAAATTCTCTTTTAGATGAATTATCTGTTGAAGCTACCAATAATCCAGCTGACATTCCTTCCATCATAGTTATTCCTTGGGAATCCATTCGTGTAGTAGAAATAAAGATTCCGTAATTTTTGAAAAGTTTATTCATTTGTGCTTTTTCAAAAAAAGCTGAAATTATTCTTACTCGATTATCAAGACCTTTTTTCTTAATAAGCCTTTTATATTTATTTTCATAGACTCCTTTACCGTAAATGTCCAAAGTAAATTCAGTTGGAAGATATTCCATGACTTCAACTGTTTTTTCAATATCATAAACTTTTTGTGACAAGGAGCGAATAGTAATTAATTTATGTCGATTTTTTGACAAATCGTTGTTCATAAATAAATGGGTATCGATTCCATTCGGAATAACATGGAATTTATTAATCTCTAATTTTAAATTTCGCTGCATCTCCTCTTTCATCCACTTTGATGGAAAAATATAAGTCCCAAGGTATGCTTCATGAACAAACTGTTGCATCTTTGGTATTACAAAAAAATCCTTTTTTATCCATTTTAAAATATCAGTCAATCGAAAATCAAACTCGTACCTTCTTGCACTGTATTTTTGAACTTCATTGCCGTGAACATAAAAAACAAATGGAAGCTTTTGTTGAATTATATATTTGTAAATAGGCCAACCATCTTTTTTCTGAAAGGGGTAAATATTTAAAAGATGAAGGTAAATTACACTTTTAGCATCAATTCTTTTAACTATTTGATGAGCTTGCATTTTATGAACTTCTACGCCTTCATATTTATAACGACTAGACATTTGCTCAGGAACAAATATTTCTACCTTCACACCTTGTTTAATCATCTCCAAGCATCGCGTATGCACAAACATATGGCTGTATATATCTCCTTTACGGGGATATCTAGATGTTATGACTGTAACCTTCATAACTTGAACGTTTTTATAGTATGTTCAGATAGGTAAAGCGTGCCAATTAGCACTATAAAATAGGCTAATGCATTAATAGAAATTGCTCCAATCAACCCTGTTTGTGGTAAAATAAGAAATATTAATAGTAGGCTTACTATAGCAGAAAAAGACATTACCCAAAATCTTTCCTTTTGTTTGTCCAAGGTAACCAAAAGCATTTCATAATTAGAAAAAACAAAACGCATAAACACCACACCTACAATAATATAATACGAAATGTTGATCACGGAATTTACATCAATTTTGATGTATTGAAAGATTAAGTCTTTTACTAATATCAGAAAAACTGAAATTAAAACTCCTAAAATAACTGTAAACAACTGGATTTTCCTGAAAAATGAAAGCATGTTTTCAAATTTGAATTGCAGGGTTTTTAATTGGTTCAAAACAACTTGCGAAATTGTAACCGTAATCATAAAAAAAGGCATTACGACAACGAACAATGCACGATACTGACCATATATTTTATTTTCAAGAATATAAAAAAGAATCAATAGCCCAATTTGAGTATATATGGCTGTTACAATTTCTTGATATCCAAAATATTTTCGTTCAATAAAGCTGTTTTTTATAGCTGAAAATCGAAAATCGTATCTCTTAAAATTAAATAAATCCAAAGTTTTGTTTTTAAGCATAAGAGTTGCTAAAAACACCAAGAAGTTAAGAGTAATTAAGAACGAAAAAATAGAAGGTACATCCTCTATAGTCCCACTACCAAAATAGTAGAATCCAATATAAAGCAGCAATCCAAGTGAGAAGAAAATATAAACAAATAGCTCTACTACAAAATTTCCTAAGCCTTTAAAAAAAGAAAATAAAATTAGGTTAAGAGAAAGAGTCAATCCAAGTAAAAGACCGTAAATTATTAGTTCCCAGCCTTTAACATCATCAATGAAAATACTTAAAAGACCGTATATCAACAAAATAACAAGAAACAAAGCTAAAGTTATTACAAGACTACTATTAATTTGAGTTCGGTTAGAATCTTTAGAATAATCTTTGGATATCAAAAAAGTGGAGCTTCCAAAAGGAAGTACTGATACAATGATATTGGAAAAGGAATAAACAAAAGAATAGACAGCAAAGTTTTCAATACTTAAAGCAGAAATCATAAAAAGATTCAGCAACCATCTTGAACCAAATTGAAGGCCTTGCGAAGCATTGTTTATAAGTATATCTTTAAATAGTTTCATCTTTATTCCGCACCCCGATTTTTTTCATGACTAAACGATACTCCATATATGTGAAATGAACACAGGACTAAGAGTTATATTAAGAACCCGAATATCTTTTCAAATTCCTATAAATATTACGAATCAAAAATATCAATGAAAATATCACAATTAAATAGATGGGATATTTTATCTTTTTAGACAAAGTAGTTTGTTCAACATTATAATCCATCTTAACAAGCTTTATAACTGAGGTATAATCACTTTGTTGTAATTCAGCTTTTAAAAGATCGTTTAGGATCATTGTTTTTCCTTCAAGAAGCGCGGGAAGGCTATTGTTTTCGCTAATAATTACACCAGAGTTTGTTGCTTGAGTCCCTTTAGACCTAGAAGTAAAAGAATTAATAATTGAATCGGCTTGTGAAAGCATTTTTTTATATTCATTTATTTGTAAATCTGCATTCTTTTTATAAACATTTTCATATTGCTTGAAATGTGCATTGTTATTCCAATAATTAAAAACATCGGCTATAACCTTTTCTGTGTTTTCCTTTCCTACGATTGAAAAGGAGACCTTATGGTACTTAAAATACTTACTAGTAGTAATATCTGTAACGAACTTTTCTAAGTCTTGATTCTGAAATAATATTCTAAAAACATCAATTTGTTCTCTAGATTTTGTCATCATATTATAAACATCAGAGATAGGCTCAACTTCAATCCCTCTAATTCTATTATAGCCAGAAGGAAAATTATTTTTAAGAAAAACAGTATCATTCTGACTAATCTTTGCGTTTAAATGGTTTATGTTTTCATATAAATAATCAACACTTTCAAAATTAGGAATAACAATTCCTTCATTGATGTAGGTTTTTTTTACATTGGAGTCTATATAATAACCGTAAGTCACACCTATTAACACAAGTATTAAAATTACTATCCAGTATTTAATAAAAAATGATAGTATACTAAATAATCTTTTTACTAGATTTTTAAAAAATGTATTAATCTTATTGAAAAGATACCCTAAATCAATCTCTTCTGCTGGTTCTTGCTGCGCCATAAAATATAATATTATGAATTATTTTAACTTTAAATATTTAAAACTGATGCAAGTCTATCGCATAAGTTTCTAGATGATATTAAATATTAAACTAAACCCTTTTAACAATGTTTCTTGAATTGTAAAATTAGGGTAAGATTTGTATTTAACAAGAAATCTTTTTTAATGATTACAACTAAACTCAAATTAAGTGTTTCTTGAGAAATACATGTTAACTTCTAATCCCACAAAAATCTAAAACTTGCATATCTATATCTCCATTTAAACCTTTAAACTCGTTGTGAGCTACTAAGAATACCATAATATCACATTTCTTCTTTGCATCTGATAAAGATGTCAATTCGTACACACTGTGCTCTCTTAAATTTGGTTCAACAAATAAAACATTAAACCCATCTGTACTAAGTTGATCTGCTACATGTAATGCTGGTGATTCTCTTAAATCATCAATATTAGGTTTAAAAGCAAGGCCCATGCAAGCTATTACTGCATCTCTTCCGTTATCAATTTTAAACTGAAGTGCAGCATTTTTCACTTTCTCTATCGCCCACTCGGTTTTGTAGTTATTTATCTCACGTGCAGCGCGTATCATTTTTGCTTCTTCAGGAAACTCTGAAACAATAAACCACGGATCTACTGCTATACAGTGCCCTCCAACCCCAGTTCCTGGTTGTAAGATATTTACTCGAGGATGTTTGTTTGCCAATCGGATTAATTCCCAAACATTGATGTCTGCTTTATCACAAATCATTGATAACTCATTTGCAAATGCTATTTGAACATCTCGAGATGAGTTTTCAACCAATTTGCACATCTCTGCAGTTTGTGAGTTGGTTTTATGTAATTCTCCTTTTACAAAATTTTTATAGAAACTTACAGCTTTGTCGGTAGAAGCTTCATCAATTCCCCCTATCGCACGATCATTTTGCTCAAGTTCATAAATTACATTTCCTGGCAATACGCGTTCTGGACAATAAGCAATGTAGATTTCGTCTTTTAACTCAGGACGTTCCTCGTAAATTATTTCTCGAATTTTATGAGTAGTTCCTACCGGACTAGTAGATTCTAAAATTACCAAGGCACCTTTTGTAAGGGTAGGTATTATATTCTTTACGGCACTTTCAACATAAGCGAGGTCAGGCACGTGTTTGCCTTTAAATGGAGTTGGCACTGCAATCAAATAAACATCTGCCGTTACAGGCGCTGTAGATGCCTTTAATAAGCCGTTCTTCACTACGTGATGCACTAATCCGTCTAATTCGGGCTCAACAATATGGATTTTACCTTCATTTATTGTATCGACTACACTTTGACTTACATCAACACCTGTTACATTTATTCCTCTACTAGCTATTAAGGCTGCAGTTGGCAGCCCTATATAACCAAGTCCCATCATTACTACTGTGGGTTTATTATCCATATTATTTCTTTTCAATAAAATTAACGATTCTTTCAGATGCTTTTCCATCTCCATAAGGATTGTGCAACATGCTCATCTCGTTATAGTATTCTGTATTATTTAATAGATTATTCGATTCTTCAACAATTCTATCTGTATCGGTTCCTAATAAAATAACAGTCCCTTCTTCAACCGCTTCGGGGCGTTCTGTTGTTGTTCTAGTAACTAATACTGGTTTACCAAGACTAGGTGCTTCTTCTTGAATACCACCACTATCCGTAATAATTAAATACGATTTTTCCATCAACCAAATAAAAGATGGATAGGCTAATGGCGGCACTAAATAAATATTAGTGATTCCAGAAAGAAGTTCGTTTACAGGTCCCTTTACATTTGGATTAAGGTGAACTGGGTATATTATCTCTACATCGGGATTATTCTCTGCAATTGTTTTTAACGCAGAACATATTTTTATAAGCCCATCTCCGTGATTTTCTCTTCTATGTCCTGTTACCAAAATTATCTTTTTCTGAAAGTCTAAAACTGTTTTTAAGTTCTCGATTTCATCATCCTTAAAATCGGCTGCGTTTACCTTTTCGATTCCGTAAAGCAGTGCATCAATAACAGTATTCCCTGTTACTAAGATGTTTTCTTCTTTAGTGTTTTCAGCTAATAGGTTGTTCTTTGAAAGCTCTGTTGGAGAAAAATGAAAATCTGCAATTTTTCCTGTCAACTGACGGTTAAACTCTTCTGGGAAAGGATACTGCCTGTTAAATGTGCGAAGTCCAGCTTCTACGTGGCATATTTTTGCGCCGCTATAAAATGCTGCTATACCAACTGCCATAGAGGTGGTTGTATCTCCATGAACGTAAACATAGTCTGGCTTTACCTCATCTAGAACAGGCTTCATATTTTCTATTATGGAAGCCGTTAAAGTATAAAGGTTCTGATTAGGGCGCATTAAGTTTAAATCGTAATTAGGTTTAATTTCGAAGAATTCAAGTACCTGATCTAGCATTTCACGATGTTGAGCCGTAACGCAAACAGTTGTTTCAAAATTGTCGTTTTTTAAAAACTCCTTAACTAATGGAGCCATTTTTATAGCTTCTGGGCGTGTACCAAAAACTATTAAATTTTTTTTCTTCATTTATTCTCTCTCAAAATTATTACTAATCATCATTTTTCTTGTTAGCGTTTGCAAGCTTTCCTGCCATTTTGGTTGTTTTAAATTCAAAACATTTTTTGCTTTTGTATTGTCTAAAACACTATACGCTGGCCTTGCGGCAAAAGTACTGTAATGGTTGGTTTTTGCAAGATTTGTTTCTTCTAATTTTTTGGTTTGCAGTAGTATTGCTTCCGCAAAACCATACCAAGTTGTTTCACCTCCATTGCTGTAATGATAAACGCCATACTCTGTCGAATCTTGTACAATTATTTGCAACAAGGCTTCCGCCAAATTATTTGCATTGGTAGGCGTTCCCGTTTGCTCGGTGGTTATGGTGAGCGGTGTTCCTGCTTCAGCGTATTTCAAAATAGTTTTAAGAAAATTATGGCCATATTGCGAATAAAGCCACGAAGTGCGAAGAATAAAGAATGTACTACAGATTTCTTGTATATACCTTTCTCCCTTCAGTTTTGAAGCGCCATAAACATTAATCGGGTTGGTAACATCATTTTCTGAATACGCTTTGTTTTTTTTGCCATCAAAAACGTAATCTGTAGAAATGTGCAATAAAATAAGATTGTGATTTGTGCAAATTGAAGCTAAGTTTTTAACAGCTTCTGCATTAACAGCAAAGGCTTTTTCGGCCTCGCTTTCTGCTTTCTCTACATTGGTGTATGCTGCTGTGTTTATGCAATGTGTGAAGTTATTTTCGCTAAAATATTTCTTCAGCAACTCTGGGTTTTCAATATCTAATTCTTGCTTAGAAACAAAGACAAATTCAAAGTCGGAAAATTCGGCTGCCGCATCTTGTATGCATTTTCCCAATTGTCCGTTTGCGCCTGTAACCAGTATTTTTTTCATGAAATAGCTTCCTTAAAACTAGGAAGTTCTTGATCTTTTGCTGAAACAATAAATTCTTCCTTTGGAAGATGCCAATCTAGCGCTAAGGTTGCGTCGTTATAGATTATTCCGCCTTCCGAAGCTTTGTCGTAAAAATTATCGCATTTATATGAAAAAATCGACTGCTCCGAAAGCGTTATAAAACCGTGTGCGAAACCTCTAGGTACGAAGAGTTGTAAGTTTTCAACATCGTCTAATATTATTGAAAATGACTTACCAAAAGTTTCAGAGTTTTTTCTGATGTCCACAACTATGTCTAACACTTTCCCCTTAGCCACCCGAACCAACTTTGCCTGAGCCATATCACCTCGTTGAAAATGAAGTCCGCGTAAAACACCTTTTGATGAAATAGACTGATTATCCTGAACAAAATCAATGGTTAATCCGGTTATTTTCTGAAATAATTTTTGGTTGTATGTTTCATAAAAGAATCCGCGCTCATCTTGAAAAACTCTAGGTTTCAATATAAAACAATCTTTTAAAGGGGTTTTTAGTAGTTCCAAAGTTTAATCTAGTTGAAGTAAATGTTTTCCATAGCCGCTTTTAAGTAAAGGTTCGGCTAAGGCTATTAATTGTTCTTTTGAAATATATCCCATTTCGTAGGCTGCTTCTTCTATGGCGCCAATTTTTAAACCTTGACGTTCTTCAATAACCTCAACAAATTGTGCGGCTTGCATTAAAGAAGCAAATGTTCCTGTATCCAACCAAGCGGTACCCTTATCCAAAATACTTACGCTTAGTTTTCCCTGTTTTAAATATTCGTTATTAACATCGGTAATTTCTAATTCGCCGCGGGCACTAGGCTTTATATTTGCAGCAATTTCAACCACACTATTGTCGTAAAAATAAATTCCAGGTACAGCGTAATTCGATTTTGGGGTTTTTGGTTTTTCTTCAATAGAAAGCGCTTTTCCCGACTTGTCGAACTCCACAACACCATAACGTTCGGGATCTAAAACGTGATACGCATAGATAACGCCTCCATCAGGATCATTGTTTGATTGTAAAAGTTCTTTTAATCCTGATCCGTAAAATATATTATCGCCCAGGATTAAGGCAACCTTGTCGTTCCCGATAAACTCTTTTCCTATAATAAAAGCTTCTGCTAGTCCATTTGGATTGGCTTGTTCGGCATATTGAAAGTTGCAACCTAGTTTTTTACCGTCCCCTAACAATTGCTCAAAAAGAGGAAGGTCTTGTGGCGTAGAAATAATCAAAATATCTTTAATTCCCGCAAGCATTAAGGTTGATAGCGGATAATAAATCATCGGTTTATCATAAACAGGCATAAGTTGCTTGCTTACAGCCAAGGTTATAGGGTGTAACCTTGTTCCTGAACCACCTGCTAAAATTATTCCTTTCATATATTTTTCTTTATTAAAACAGATCGGAATGAAACCGAATAATTTGTTCTAAGATATTTTTTTAAAATTACTATCGCTCTTCAAATTTAAATAAGTGAAAAACATTAGACTTCTAATTCCCTTTTTTTAAGGATTTTATCCATTTACCGTAACTCTGCACCGCATTAATATCCGCATCCATCTCAGAGTCAAAATTAGATTCTTCAGAGGCGTTGTTCAAATAGTTTTCTAAATCCTTGTGCAGTAATACCTCAATATAATTATTTAAACTTCTTTTTTGAGATTTTGCTTTTTTCTTAGCCGCATCAAGTAACTCTTTATCCAATCTGAAGGCTGTTTGAACTCTCATACTTAATCATATTTTCACTTGAACTGTCAAAACTAACAACTAACAGAGTGTTATACAAGTGTTATTAAAGTCTGTCTTGATTGTTTAAATACCAAGCAATTGTTTTTCTAATCCCTGTTTCAAAATTTTCATCTGCTTTCCAACCTAGCTCCTTTTCAATTTTTGAAGCGTCAATTGCATACCTAAAATCGTGGCCTGGCCTATCCGTTACAAAAGTTATTTGTTCTTTATACGAAAGATTTCTAGGACGCATTTCATCTAGCAATTCGCATATTACATTGGCTATATACAGATTTTCACGTTCGTTGCGACCTCCAATATTATATGTTTCCCCGAGTTTTCCATTTTTTAGCGCTAAATAAATTCCGCTGCAATGGTCTGCAACATACAACCAATCCCGCACATTTTTACCGTCTCCATAAATTGGAATTGGCTCTCCTGAAATTGCCTTGCGAATAATTGTTGGGATAAGTTTTTCTTTATGCTGATTCGGGCCGTAATTGTTAGAGCAATTTGTGGTTACTACTGGCAATCCATAAGTGTGAAAGTAGCTGCGAACTATAAAATCGGAAGAAGCTTTAGACGCACTATATGGGCTATTTGGTGCATAAGGTGTTTTTTCGGTAAAAAGTCCCGTTTCTCCTAAGGTGCCATATACCTCATCTGTGGAAATGTGAAGAAAACGTGCATTATCAAATCCATCCTTAAATTCGTTTGGGCTAAGCATCCAAGTTTTGTAAGCACTTTGTAGCAAATTAAAAGTGCCTACAATGTTTGTTTGAATAAACGCTCCAGGTTCAGAAATTGAATTGTCCACATGACTCTCTGCTGCAAAATGAACTACCTTATTAAACTGATGTTTTTCGAATAAATCTTGAACTAATTTGGCATCACAAATATCTCCTTCTATGAAGGTGATTTTATCTAAAACACTCTCCAAATTCTTCAAATTTCCGGCATAAGTTAGCTTGTCCAGCACAAAAATTTCGTCTTCTGAATTTTTTAGGACGTATTCTACATAATTAGAACCTATGAATCCTGCACCACCGGTAATCAGTACTTTAACGTTTATCAAAATTATTTTTTAGGAGTGTCTAATATTTGTTTTAACATTTTTTCGGTGATTAAATACGTTGGTTTTACCCCAGTTGTACCCAAACCACCAGAAGCTAAAGTACTTCCAGTTTCTAATGGATTATCTGAAGCATAATACGCATATCTAACCTGTACTTTTGAACTAATACTTCGTCTAATTTTTGCCGCTGCTTGAATAGCTTTTTGGTAATGGGCACCTTCCATTTCTAGACCAATAACATTCCAAGTTGAGTTGTGAAAAAACTTAAGTACATCTCTATTTTGAAGTGAGGTCCCCAACACCGAAATCATCGTTCCTGTGTACACATTTACATCGTGATTTTTAAAATCGGACTTGTCTAGTCTGTTTTTAAATGGATAATTATCTGCTGTTCCCTCGAAAACGTGCGCAGAAGGAATCATTATATCTCCTTTTCCACCTTCAAGAATCCCTGCTTTCCCCATAATAGAAACAGAAACTACATTCAATAAATGACGAATATTATTAGCGTCTTCAAATGGTTTAAGCAACTCGTCCATCGTTTCATAAGCCTGCTCGCCAAAAGCGTAGTCCATTACAACAATTACAGGTTTCTTATTATCAACAACATCGGCTAATCCCTTAACATATGGGCTATTCTTGATTTTGGCAGTGTCTATAATCTGAACATCTATATTAGTACCACTTTGATCTTCAATAAAAATCATGCCTTCAGAAAGTGCTGTTTTGTTTACTTTCTCGCGCATTTTTGTATTAATAGGACTACTTAAAGCTTCGAAAACCTGTAGTGGCTTTTTCTTTGAAAACTCGGTAGGTAGTGCTTTTTCGGCATATAAAGTGTTCATTACACTATGCATATTTGCACTTATTATGTGAACAGGACGCTCTAAAAGACCTTCCTTTTGCAGCACTTGCTTAATTTTATAAGCCCATTCTTCACCGTGTATATGATGCCCTAAGCGTTCACGCAATACAGGACTAAATGTGATAAGACGTTTATTGTTTTCAGTAACCTCTTCCATCGCTAATTTCCCCATAAAGTAAATTACGTTAAAAAAGCGATTCTCGTTGCTTTCAGTAGCAAAATATGGGAAGATGTTTTTTACTTCTTCAAAAGTTCTTCCTAAGAAGTTTGCAGTATGTGTAAGTGTTACTTCTTTTTCTTCTTGGGTAAGTTTACCTTTTTTAAACACAGCTTGCTCTAGCTTCTTCCAATCGCGAATTACCTCTCCAGAATGCTCAATAAGCACTTGCTCCATTATTTTGTGCGATTCAATAAAAAGGAAGGTTAAATGTGTTAGAATATCGTAAATCTCCGACCTACCTCGGGTGATTTCTATATTCATCTGTTCATCGTCTATGCGATAACAGTTTCGACGACGTTTTAACGGAATTATAGGTTTAAAGTGTGAGTCTTTATAACCCTCATCGCTTGTAAGATTAATAAATCTACATTCTTCAATGCCTTCAGGCAAGCGATCCATAATGTAGAGCAAGCCCTGTAATTCGGTTTTTTCTTCTGTTAACGATCCATAAATTTCGGGACGTAGTGTTAACAGTGACTCTCGAAGCGATTCTCCCGATACACCCATTGGTTTATAAAAACCTCTATTAAAGAGGTGGCGCATTGTTATATATAGCCTCTCGATGGCTCCTGTGCTTTCTTGAGCACGTGTTCTAGTATGTGATTTTAATTTATTCATTTAGAGCAAATATAAGACTAATTTTAAGGTTGAATTTCGAGTAAAGCATCTGCTATTTTACGATCGTTAGAAAGTCGAGGCACTTTATTTTGACCACCTAGTTTGCCTTGAGATTTCATATATGCTTGAAAACTATCTTTTGTAAGTGAAGATACTTTTAAAGGTTGAAGAATTTTTCCTTCAATTAAATCGAAGTAATACGAATTTTGACGTTGCATTTCAGCATCTAAGAAAGCAACAACTTCCTCAATATTTTCGGGTGCTTCAGAGAATTCTACCAACCATTCGTGATAGGGTAACGACCCGTCAGGAGGTGTAATTTGTGGGGCTACAGTAAATTCAGAAATGGAAAAATTAAACTTTGCAATTGCTTTGTTCATCGCTTCTTCTACTTCTTTTCCAATCACGTGTTCGCCAAAGGCTGAGATGAAATGTTTAATTCTACCAGACACAATTACCCTGTATGGTTTTGTGGAAGTAAACTGTATAGTATCTCCCAAATTGTATCCCCAAAGTCCCGCATTTGTTGAAATTATCATTACATAGTTAACGCCAATTTCAACTTCACCAATGGTAAGCCTTTTAGGGTTTTCATCAAAGAATGTTGAGGCTTCTATAAATTCATAAAAAATACCTGAATTAAGGAGCAGTAACATACCCTTGTCGTTTTGACTGTCTTGATACGCAAAAAAACCTTCACTTGCGGGGAATAGCTCTATACTATCAACTTTTCGTCCGATTAAAGTTTCGAATTTTGCTCGGTAGGGCTTAAAATTCACCCCTCCATAAATAAAGAGGTTGAAGTTTTTGAAGAGATCGCCTACTTTTTTCCCCGTATTGCCTTGAAGCTTTTCAAAATACATCTGAACCCAAGAAGGAATGCCGCTAATTACGGTCATATCTTCATTCTTGGTTTCTTCAACAATAGCATCTACTTTCGACTCCCAATCATCTATGCAGTTAGTTTCCCAACTTGGCAAGCGATTTTTTTGAAGGTATGCCGGTACATAATGCGCAACAATTCCTGAAAGTCGTCCTAGTTTAATCCCATTTTTTTCCTGCATTTCTGGGCTCCCTTGAAGAAAAATCATCTTCCCATCTACAAAATCGGCTTTTCCTGTTTCGTTTATATAGCACAGTATAGCGTTTCGAGCCGCCTGAATATGAAATGGCATAGACTCCTTTGTAAGCGGAATGTATTTGGCACCGGAGGTTGTTCCTGAAGTTTTTGCAAAATACAACGGTTTATTGGGCCAAAGCACATCTGCTTCCCCAGAAACGGTTCTATCTACATAAGGTTTTAGTGCTTCATAATCTCGCACAGGAACTCGAGTGGCAAAATCCTGAAATGTTTTGATATTCTCAAAGTCGTGGTCTTTCCCAAAGGCTGTTTTTTTTGCCTGAGATATCAAACTATTAAAAACTTTTTGCTGTGTTTCAACAGGGTTTGACGCCCATTTCTTTATTTGAAAAACAACAATCTTTGAAAATATTTTAGCAGAAAATGATTTTATAGACATAGGAAATTAATCAAAATCGATGAAACTTGTTGGATTAATTGGAAAACCGTCTCGCCACAATTCAAAATGCAGGTGTGGTCCAGTGGTCAGTTCGCCTGTATTACCTACAATGGCGATTACTTCACCACCCTTTACAACTTCCCCCTGCCCTTTGGTTAACAATCCGTTGTGCTTGTAAACAGAGATTAAATCGTTGCCGTGTTTAACGATAATCACATAACCTGTGGCAACAGTCCATTCGGCAAAAATAACCGTACCGTCTGCTACCGCTTTTACGGGTGAGTCTTTTATAGTAACCACATCCACAGCATAGTGTTTTGCCTTAGAATCATATGGCTCTGTTATGGTTCCTTTTACAGGGGCAAATAGCACGTATTTCTGAACTTGTTGAGCAGCTAGAGGATTGTATTTATCTTCCTTTTCAACTTGTTCCCGTAATAGAGAATCTTTTCTAGATATACGAACCAATACCGAAGGGTCTGTTTTGGCAACTTCAATAATTGAATCCTTATTAAACTCAACCGTTTTTACGTCTCCTGTGAGCACTTTTTTTATCGAAGCAAGGTATTGATCATTTACACTAATAACTTGCTGTAGCGAGTCTGTTTGATATGCTAGCTTTGCAGCCTTCTTCTTTAAAGTGGTAGAAGAATAACCAGGTATATATTCACGTAAGGGAGTGAAAGCGATAATTACTGTTGTAGTAATTATTAAGAAAAGAGAAGAGAGTACAGTAAAGATAAATACATTTAGTCTATTAAGCTTAAATGAAAAGCGCTCTTCAAAGGTTTCTTCATTCAAGATTACCAAACGGTATTTATGTAACAGTTTCTTCTTGAACTTCTTGGTTCTTTTTTCTTTTATGGACATATTTTTTATTTGTAATTGCCTTTAAATCCTTTAAAGGAATGACGAGTTTAAGGTTCTTATAACGCAAGGCTAATCCATTTAATTATCTAAATCTCCAAATCATTTTTAATCTTACGTCTTATGGCTTTATAGTCATATTTCCCATAAAGGAATTTTTAGAGTACAATCCATTTGCTCTCTACAAATATAAATTATTATAAGGACGTATAATCTTTAGATAAGGGATATAAGGTTAAATTTAAATATAAGAGGGCTTTTAGAAATTGGAAAGTAAGAGTAAACAAACACTATTTAAACAGAGTTATATCGAAGTTGCCCACATATTTAGATTACTATAGAAATTTATTAGCTCTTTACTTTATACATATAAAGAAAATATAAGGCAATGATGCTAAAATTGAATTGAAAACGTTCTATCTAAACAATTCTTGTTACCTTTGCCAAACTAAAATCTATGAATTATGACTAGTTTATTTTTACCTTTTATCGCTATAGGGCCTTGGCAGATTGTATTGATTGTTGTGATTGTACTACTGCTTTTTGGTGGAAAGAAAATCCCAGAACTTATGCGCGGTTTGGGTAGTGGTCTTAAAGAATTTAAAGACGCTTCCAAAGAAGACGAAACTCCAGAGAAAAAAATTGACGAAACCAAATAACTTTCGTTGTTATATTTAATAAAAAGAGCCTTTCAGTTTAAAATTGAAAGGCTCTTTTTGTATTTATGCTCTTTCAGTGTTTTTAATGCAGGAAGCGTTTTAATTTTTTACTCAAACTTAGTTGTATTTAAAATAGATTCTAGCTCAAATTGTAGATCTCTCTTAGATGCTCGAGGCGCATAGGTAAAACCTTCTAATATTAAATAGCGATTGTTCTTTTCATCTTTAACCGCATAGTTAATAAATGGCCCGCCCATCCAAGCATCTTTCACCTCCCAAGTTCCCTTAGTCTCATAAGCAAACTTGCCGTCAATAGTCGTTTTAAACAAATATGGGGCGTAAGCATCTTCGGTAATAAAAGCACTATCGTCTTCAACAGGTAGTAATTTACTTCCTATCGAATCGCGAATGTTTATAATATCTCCTACAGCAGTACTGTCGTTCTTAATCATATCTAACGGTACAGGATAGATTAATATGTTGGTAGTTCCATCTTTTAAATCTTTGCGAAGCCAGAAAAACTCATCTGTTGCTTTTGCAATGCGATATGCCGTAGGAACTTTTAAACTAATCCCCATCAAACTCTTTAAAGTGTCTAATTTTAGCAATGAAATTGAGGTTCTTCGTTGACGCTCTTTTATTTCAGACTTATAAAAAGATTCGATAATCTTATCGGCGTTTTTATTGATAAGTTCTACCAATTTTTCTTCTGAAGTAGCCTTAATTATGGCACCGGTTTGCGGCTTGGCATATTCATTAGTAGCAAGTGTAACCTTATCCTCATTTCCTAAGGTAACATAAAGAAAAAGCCTATTGCTACGTGCAAAACCAGTAAATATTTCAGGCTGTAATTGATTCATTGAAAACAATGGCTCATCTTGAGGAAGGCCATCTGCAGGAGCTGCAAAATGTTTGCGAATTGCCTCCCCTGTCGCACCATTCCACAAGTCGTTAGGAGTTATAACTTGAAGAGAGTTTATATTCCCAACAGAATCAGGAACAAGGGATTTGTCTTTCTTTCCATTGTCGGTACAAGAGGTAAATACAAATAAAAACGAAAGCAGTAATACGAATGTTGATTTCATTAAAAGGATATTTTAGGGAACTATCCTTTATAAATTTTAAGTTTAGTTCCGGGCTTTATATTATTACCACTAATATCGTTCCATTTTTTAAGGTTCTGTACTGAAACACCAGGAAATTTTTGAGAAATAGTCCATAATGAGTCACCACTCCTTACTGTGTAAATTTTTTCGGCAGTGTTAGTTCTTTTTGCAGGCGCATTACTTGCTATGTTTTGAGGATTCTTTTTAGGATAAATAATTAAATTTTGACCTACTTTCAAGTTGTTGCTTCGCATCCCATTCCAATTTTTAATTTGGCTAACTCCTACACCATATCGCTGGGCAATTTTACCTAAGAAATCTCCTCTTCGCACACGATAACGAACCTTTTCAGGTTGATCGTACATTTCTGGAGCCTCTTCTTCATTTTCTTGTTCTTTGTTAAGATGTGCATAAATAGCATCTTCATTATTTACAAATGTACCAACTGATGTTAATGGCAATCTAAGCGTATAGTTTTCTCCTTTAACTACAGGAATAATCCCTAATTTATATGCAGGATTTAAAAACTCCAATTCTTCTTTGTCAAGGTTTGTGAGTTTTGAAACTTGATCTAATGTAATTTGGTGCTTTACTCTAATAGTATCTGTAGCTACGTAAGGTATTCTCGCTGCCTGCTTTTTAAAACCGTGTTCTTCGGCATATTCAAAGATGTACATTGTCGCTAAGAAAGCAGGAACATAACCCGCCGTTTCACGTGGAAGAAATCTACGTAAGTCCCAATAGTTTGATTTTCCTCCAGAACGACGAATTGCCTTTGATACATTCCCAGGTCCTGAATTATAAGCCGCAAGTGCTAAATCCCAATCGTTAAAACTGTTGTTTAAACTTTTTAGGTATTTACAAGCTGCCTCGGTAGAACGAATAGGGTCTGAACGCTCATCTACATATGAATTAACATCCAATCCAAACATTTTTCCTGTAGGATACATAAATTGCCACAAACCTGTTGCACCCACTCTAGACTTTGCCGATGGATTAAGCGCAGATTCTACAATTGCTAAGTATTTTAACTCTAAAGGAAGGTTGTGTTTGTCTAATTCCTGTTCAAACAGTGGAAAGTAGTATTCACTTAAGCCCATTAATCGCTCAATTCCGCGACGTCTGTTTTTTAGGTATTGCTTAATTACACTTTCTAATGATGGATTGTACTCAACATTAAAAGGTGTGCGAGCATTTAGTTCTTTTAAACGTTGTTTTAAAACTTCAGTAGGAAGTTCTTCGTATTCAACAGGCTCGTACTCTTGGTTTACAATGCTATTATAGATATCATCAAAAAGATCGGACTTGTAAAGCTCCTTAAGCCACAAACTATCCTTTTTTCGGGCCAATGCCATATCTTTCAAGTTGTATACAATACTATCTTTAACTCCTGTAGCAACAATAGTGGTTGGCAAATCATTAGAGATTTTGGTAACCTTTATGGAGTCAACAACTTTAATTTTTTTAGTATCAATGTTTTTGCTCTGTTTCTTTCCCTGTTGTGCAAAACTCATACTGAAGGCTAGCATCAACATGAGTGGAAGGATTTTATTAATTTTCATTAGCTTGGTGCAATAATAATTTCGGCAAATATGCCTGATTAATTTTAAGCAGAATTATTTATCTATACTCAAGTATAAATAACGCAAATTATACCATTTAATTATTTTTAAAATAACGTTTTTGCGAAATTATATAATTTTAGCGTTTCGAGCTACTAAGTAATTGACATTTAACGTTTCTACATTAAAGCCTTAATACCCGGTAAACTCTTACCTTCAAGCATTTCTAACATTGCTCCACCTCCGGTAGAAACATAGCTTACTTTGTCATTTAAACTAAATTTGTGAACCGCAGCAACAGAATCACCGCCTCCTACTAATGAAAAAGCACCGTCTTTTGTAGCTTTGGCAATATTGAAACCTAAGGTTTTCGTTCCTACTTCAAATTTTTCCATTTCGAAAACTCCTACAGGGCCATTCCACAGTATCGTTTTTGATTCTGAAATTACGTTACCGAATAATTCATTGGTTTTTGGACCAACATCTAATCCCATCCAGCCGTCGGGAATATTATTTACTTCTTCAACTTTAGTATTGGCAAATTCAGAAAAGCTATCAGCAATTACAGCATCTACAGGCAAATGTACTTGTACCGACTTGCTTTTTGCCATTTCTAAAATTTCAAGGGCAAGGTCTTGTTTATCTTCTTCTACCAAAGAGCTACCAATTTTTCCACCCTGGGCTTTTATAAATGTGAAAGCCATACCTCCACCAATAATCAAATGGTCGATTTTATCGAGTATGTTTTCAATAATTGTAATTTTTGAGGAGACCTTGGCACCACCAATTATGGCTGTTACTGGCTTTACGTTTGTTTCTAATACTTTTTTCACGTTTTCTACTTCTGAAGCAAGTAGGAGCCCAAAACATTTATTTTCAGGAAAAAAATCTGCAATAACTGCTGTTGAAGCGTGAGCGCGATGCGCAGTTCCAAAGGCATCATTTACATAAACATCGCCAAGTTTTGACAGCTTTTCAGCAAATTCGCGATCACCCTTTGTTTCTTCTTCATAATATCTGAGGTTTTCTAACAAAATAATTTCGCCAGATTTACAGTTATTAACCGCTTCCTCAGCTTTTGGACCTATACAATCATCAACAAATTGAGCTTGAACCCCAAGAATCTCAGATAAGGTTTTTACGATATGTTTTAAAGAAAATTCCTCATCTTTATTTTTCGGTCTTCCTAAGTGAGACATTAAAATACAACTTCCACCGTCTTCCAAAATTTTTAATATAGTTGGTTTTGATGCACGAATACGTGTTGTATCTGTTACATTGAAGTTTTCGTCGAGTGGCACGTTGTAGTCAACTCGAATTAATGCCTTTTTTCCTTTAAAATTGATATCGTTTACAGTTTTCATAAGCTGAATGTTGAAATGCAAATATACCTTTTTAGAAGATTTATAAAGAACGAAACACTTTCATTTTCCTATTTGTATAAAATACCGCTTGCTAAAACTTCAAAATGAAAAAAAACCGTAAAATTGATTAGATTTGCGAATGGAATTTTCAGAAGTAGTAGGACAAAAGCACTTAAAGTCGCATCTTATAAAAACCATTGAAAATGGTCGTATTCCACACGCACAATTATTTGAAGGAGTAAACGGAAGCGGTTTACTCCCTATGGCAATTGCTTACGCTGCAGAATTGCTGTGTATTAATTACGAAGAAGGAAGTCCAGAGTATATTGCGTGTAAAAGCAAAGTTTCAAAATTATCGCATCCTGATTTACATTTTGTATATCCAGTAAATACCAGTAAAATTGCAAAAAAGCATGCTATTTCAGACAATTATTCAGAAGAATGGCGAAAATTTGTTTTACACAATCCATATGCATCACTTTTTGAGTGGCTACAACACATTGGTATTGAAAAAAAACAAGGTAACATTAGTAAATATGAAGCGGAAAATATCGCGAAAAAACTCTGTTTAAAGTCTTTTCAAGGGGGTTATAAAGTGATGATAATTTGGATGGCTGAGAATATGAATGTCGAATGCGCCAATAAAATTTTAAAATTGGTTGAAGAACCCTCAGATAATACTGTTCTTTTACTTCTTACGGAACAGGAAGAACAGATAATAACTACTATTAGATCTCGTTGTCAAAAGCTTTCCTTTCCACTACTCTCTGAAGCCGATATTTCTGAAGAACTAATACTAACACAAAATATTTCCGAATCCTTAGCCCAAAATACTGCGCGTAAAGCCCAAGGAGACTACAACAAAGCTTTACAGCTGCTAGATGAAACTGGGGAGGACGAGATTTTTGAGAAATGGTTTATCACATGGGTTCGAACTGCATTTAGAGCCAAAGGAAATAAGGGCGCGATAAACACTTTGCTATCTTGGAGTGATGAACTTGCTGGACAAGGACGTGAAACACAAAAGAAATTTTTGATGTATTGCAATGAAGTGTTTAGACAAGCTCTTCTAAAAAACTACCAAGCCGAATCACTTTTATTTTTTGAAGCTAAGGACAAAACTTTTTCGCTTCCAAAATTTGCTCCCTTTGTTCATCAGAACAATATTTTTGAAATTAATTCTGCACTTGAAGATGCTTCGTATCATATTGAGCGAAATGGAAATGCAAAAATTATCTTTACCGACCTTTCAATAAAATTAACCCGACTCATCCACCGCTCTGAGTAAGAATAAATATTTTCTATTAAAATTTAATTTTAATTGATAGTTGCTATTGAAAAACAGCTCTTTTAAGCTGGTTTTAATGTAGAAACGAGGAAATTTAAAGGCAACACACCATAATAAGCTCTGAAACGCACTACAAGCGCTTATTTTGCTTTTTTGAAGCAATAAATGTGTGAAGAGTACTCTTTGGATTGTTTAGCCCTTAAATTTGACTTAAGTCCTATCCAAAATGCTTTTAATGAAAATTTATTTCCAGTTTTATATTTTTCCGAAAGTAGACTCACATAAAATGAATCGAAAATCATCGGTTTAATTTTATAAAGCTTAAACTCATCAGCAAATATTTTTTCAATTGAAGTTTTTGAAAAATGCCAAAGGTGACGAGGCACATCATAAGCAGCCCAAAATTCTTGATAGTAATTGGCATCGTAACTTTTAAAATTTGGTACAGCAATTATCAAAGTCCCATTTGGTTTTACCAAGTTGGATAATTTGGTAACCGTTTCCTTCAGGTTAGGAATATGCTCTAAAACATGCCAAAGAGTAACGACATCAAATTGATTTCCGACAAATTTATCCAAATTAGACTCCAAACCAATTCCTTTATCGGATGCTAACTTAAGAGCATTCTTATTTGGCTCGACTCCGGAAACTTTCCATCCATTATTTTTAGCTGCAATTAAAAAGTCTCCAGTTCCAGCCCCTATATCCAATAACGAACCAACGCCGTTATTTTCCTCAACAATTAAATTTGTCTTATTTTTTAAAGACCATTTCTTTACTGTTTGATATAGAAATGAAAGCACTCCCCTTTTCTCATCGGTGTGCGAGATATACTCTTCGCTTTCATAATATTTATGAAGATCCCCTTCCTTAGGTTGTGGCACTGTTTTTAGAAAGTCAAATTCTTCATTATATACCAAATTAAAGGTCTCTCCTGAGACCAAATAATCTTTTACCGATAAATGTATTTTAGAATTAGTTTCCAATCAAAAACGAATTAAATATAAAATAAGAGTTTAATGTTCCACGTGAAACAATTATGTTATCGCCCCATATATACTAACAAAACAGAAACATCATTTGGAGAAACACCGCTAATTCTAGAAGCTTGCGAAACAGTAGCTGGTCTTATTTTGGTTAGTTTTTCTCTTGCTTCATAAGAAAGAGACTTCAATTTAGAATAATCAAAAGACTCAGGAATTTTTAATCCTTCTAAACGATTCAATTTATCGGCGTTATTTTTTTCCTTAGCAATATACCCAGAATACTTAACCTGGATTTCTGCTTGTTGAATCATTTCTGAATCTAATTCATTTTCTTTAATAAATTCCTTCACCGATTCAATTTGCTTCATATCCTCCATTGTTATTTCTGGACGAGAGAAAAACTTAAACATCTTATCACTCTGAGCAACTAAGGCAGAATTTTTTTCTTCGAGAATAGGATTTATTTCTTCTGGTGCAGAACTCGTATCCTTAAAAAACTGAACAAAAGCTTCAGACTTTTCTTTTTTCTCTTCCATCTTTTGCATACGACTTTCGTTAGCCAAACCAATTTCAAACGATTTTGGTGTTAAACGGAAATCGGCATTATCTTGTCTTAATAAGGTTCTATATTCTGCTCGAGAAGTAAACATTCTATATGGTTCTTCTGTACCTTTTGTAATTAAGTCGTCTATTAAAACTCCAATGTAAGCTTCGTTGCGTTGAAGAATAAAAGGATCCTTTTCTGTAATTTTTAAGTGAGCATTTATACCAGCCATTAATCCTTGAGAAGCTGCTTCCTCATATCCAGTTGTACCATTAATTTGACCAGCAAAATATAAACCAGAAACAATTTTAGTTTCCAACGTGTGCTTTAATTGTGTTGGCGGGAAATAATCGTACTCAATAGCATAACCTGGACGGAAAAATTTTACATTTTCAAAACCTCTAACTTGACGTAACGCTTTAAATTGGATATCTTCAGGTAAAGAAGTTGAAAAACCATTGATATAGTATTCAACAGTATCCCATCCTTCAGGCTCTACAAAAAGTTGATGTCTGTCTTTATCAGCAAAACGATTTATCTTATCTTCTATAGAAGGACAATAACGCGGACCAGTACTTTGAATCGCTCCGTTAAACATTGGTGATCTATCGAAACCTTCTTTTAAAATATTATGTACTTCCAAACTTGTATGACTCATATGACAAGAGCGTTGTTTGGTTAAAGGTTTTGTTAGGTCTGTAAATGAAAATTTTTCTGGAACATCATCTCCAGGTTGAGGAATCATTTTGGAAAAATCTAAAGACCGACCATCTACTCTAGGTGGTGTTCCTGTTTTCATTCTTCCTGCTTCAAAACCTAAATCGGTCAAATCTTTAGTAATTCCTGTGGAGGCTTTTTCACCAGCACGTCCTCCTCCAAATTGCTTTTCACCGATATGAATTAAACCATTTAAAAAAGTACCATTTGTAAGCACAACACTTTTGGCTTTAATTTCTAATCCAAGAGAAGTTCTTACTCCTTTTACAACTCCATTTTCAACTATAATACCAGAAATCATCTCTTGATAAAAATCTAGATTAGGTGTTTGCTCAAGCATTAACCTCCAAGTTTCAGCAAAACGCATTCGGTCACTCTGAACCCTCGGACTCCACATAGCAGGTCCTTTAGATTTATTAAGCATCTTAAACTGAATAGCAGATTTATCGGAAACAATCCCGCTATAACCTCCTAGCGCATCAATTTCACGAACTATTTGACCTTTTGCAATTCCACCCATGGCAGGGTTGCAACTCATTTGAGCAATGGTCTGTAAACTCATCGTAACTAAAAGAGTTTTAGAACCTAGATTAGCAGCAGCGGCAGCGGCTTCTGAACCTGCATGACCACCACCAACTACAATAACATCATATTCACTATCAAACATAAATTCTTTCAATTGTTCCACGTGGAACATTTAATATTCTTATTAAAAAAGGGGTGCAAAATTACAATAATAATCTAACATTAAACAAGTTAGATTAAGAAACATCCATTTAACGAAGTAAAAGAGACAAAGCTTCATTTTCTTTGTTCCGCATTAAGGCTTCTTCATCATCTGTTTTATCTTTATAACCACAGAAGTGAAGAATTCCGTGAATCATTACACGGTGTAATTCTTCTTCAAAACTATTTTCAAAATCTTGTGCGTTATCCTGAACTCGCTCAATAGAAATAAAAATTTCACCATTAATTTGATTGCCCATTCTATAATCGAAACTGATTACATCGGTAAGAGTATCGTGATTTAAAAACTCTACATTTAATTTATGTAAAAATTCATCATCACAAAAAATATAATGAACCTCGCCTACTTCAAAACTTTCAGAAGTAATTACATTGGAAATCCACTTTTTTAACAAAGCTTCATTATCCAATTTAAAGTCTGTTTCAAAATTAAATTCTATCATTCATTATTGTCCTTAAAATAGTCTTGCACTTTATTTTTGTAATCTTGGCGCAAAGGTAAGGCCTCACGATTTAAAATTTCAGTTGTATTAAAGTATTTTTTTACCTCTTCTGGAGACAACTGAACGTTATTTCGATAATCTTTAAAATTAGTTTCGCCTTCTCTTCTCGTTTCCTGACCTTGTTCAAAATCGGCTTCATCTAACTTTAATAATTCATATTTAAGATTAAGGATTTCTTGAAGTGTACTTTGGTTAAAACCCTTATCAAGTAATTGTTGTTCTATTCCCTCCATCTTTTTAAGTAAAGCACCTCCATTCCCATTTAGGCCTTCTTTGCTTAATCTATCTTGAAGTTTCTGCCTAAGTTCTTGTTGTTGCTTGTAAATTTCGAATAGCTCACCGTTCATTTCTTCACTATCTCCGTAACCTTCTTTATCACCACCCTTTTCATTCCAAGAGTTCCCATTTTGGCCGTTTTTACCATTTCCACCATCGCCATCACCCTGACCTTCCCCTTCTCCCTGACCTTCACCTTCACTTTCCCCATCACCTTGCTCTCCTTCTTGGCCTTTATTCATAGCATTCTTCATCTTTTCACCTAAACTTTCTTGTCCTTCAATTATATCAGGTAGTTGAAACTCCTTCCCCATACCCGATCCAGGACTAGGCATACCTTCACCCGAACCAGAACCCATAGACATTGACATCTGCATTTGCATATTGTTCATCACTTCACTCAATAAAACAGCCAAATCATTGGAGCCAGTCATTGTATATTGCTGATTTCCAATTCCTTGACGCATTTTATTTTCTGCTAAACGCTCTAAAGATTTATCTAAATTATACTGAATATCAATTAAGGAAGTTGTTATTTGTGAGCCTATCATTGGTTGTCTAAGTGACAAAGCAAATAAACTGTCATCTATATGTTCAAAATTAGTTCTAAGGTCGTTTTGAACATTTAATTTAATACCGTAGATAGGATTACCGTATTCAATTTTTTTGAAATCTTCCATTAAAATCTCTTGTTCAAAAGAAAACACAACAAGGTTATCTACTATCTGCCGAACCATTTTTAGGTCTTCTTCCATAGATTCCATCCCACCTGATTGCATTTGCATTTGCATCTGTTTACTCATTTCCTTCATCTTCTCACCGGCCTTCTTCTGATTTTTTCCAGCTTCACTTGGTTTCTGATCTTCAAGTTTATCAGTTGCATCTTGTTGCTCTTGTTCTACTTCTTGCTCCCCGGCTTTATCCTGAGGAATATCCATTGGGGCCTTTAAACCTTCATTTTCTTTTTGAAGGTCCTCCATTTGCTTTTGATAATCCTCAAATTTTTTATTGAGTTGTTCTTGTGCTTCTTTTGTGTTTTCACTTTCAGGTTTGTCGGCAAGCTTTTCTTGCTCTTCCCCCATTTTAAAAAGTTCCTCAGCTAGTTTTTCAGCTTTCTTTTCTACGTAATACCTCTTGGTCAACTCTACAAGTTGCTCTAAATTTTTCTCTTGGTTCTTATTTTGCTTAGCTAACTTTTCTAGTTTATCTGTAAGCTCTTCTTTGTTTATTTTATCTTGAAGTTTTTCGAGCTCTTCTAATAATTTTTCATTCTCTTTTAAACGCTCTTCATTTTCCTCAAGACGCTTTTGTAATTCTTCTTTAAAAGGATCGTTTTCTTTATTTTCTGGTTGGAAATTATCGAGTTCCTTCTTCATCTCTTCTGAAAAATTCTTCATCATTTCCTCCTGCTGCTTCTGACGCTTAATAAAGTTCTCAAGTTTTTTCTTGTCGTTATAATTAAGCTCGTTTTTTTCTTTTTGCATTCTAGATAACTCATCAAGAGATTCCTTTTGTTCTTTTAAATCATCCAATGACTCATCTAAACCTTTGATAGCGTCTTGTTGATTTTTAAGCTGCTCATCTTCAAATTCACTCTTTGTTAATTTTCTAAAAGAATAAACTGCAGATTTAGACGATTTGTGATTGTGAATTACATCGTTGTCAAAAACTTCAAAATAATATTCATAAGCTACACCTTCTCCTAATTCTAAATTACCTGGAAATGAATACGTAAATTGGTCGAAATTGGTTTTGCTAATAGGTAATCCTTCCGTTTTAGCCAGTTTCTCCTCTCCTTCAGGGAAATACACCAACCGCAGTTTAGTAAGCCCGTAATCGTCTGAAATCTGGCCAAGAAATAAAACACGTTGAATATCGACGCTATCTTGTTTAGACTGTACGCTAATTTCTGGATATTGATCTTTTACGACATTTAAAGTAAAAGCAAGATTTTCATATTCTTTTAATTTTTCGTTAGATGTAGTAATCGTGTAATCTAATTTATTGTAAACTGCTTTTTCAAAATGAAAACTTTCATTATTTGGAGCAAAAGAATAGCTTGTATCAGCAGTTTTTAAGGACACAAACTCGGTGTTTTTAGTTATAAGATTCCATCTAACTCTAGTTCCCTCCGGAATTGAAGCATTTCCAGTGCTTTTTAAGGTTTCATCTCGCTTTCCTGTATAGGAAGGATAGTCTAAAACCATTTCGTAATTAAGTAAAGAAGGTGTTTTAACAACATCTAATACATATTGACGAGAAGTAACTTTATTGGCTTTTAAATTAAAAGAAATATTCGCAACAGGTTGCTGGAAAGTGTATTCAAACAATCCTGGCAGGGTTTGTTGCATATAGTACGATTCACCGTTGTAAATAATACTCGCATTTTCAGGAACTGCGGAACCTTCCGCTTTAACTTTTAAAACAAAAGAATTATTTTCAATTGCTTTGAGGTTTTCGTTTAATACAAAAAAAGAAAATGGCGCTGGTGGTTCAAATGCTGTGTCGTAATGAACAACGCGTTTATAACTACTCGAAAAAATATCAGTTCCTCCTAAAGCACTAAATAGAAGAAATATTAAAACAGGTATTGCTGCATATTTCAAGTATTTAGCATTCTTTTTGAAATTTATAGCACTCTTAAAAGGAATTGGTTGTAGTTCAGAAGCTTTTTGATCGATACTGGCTGCAAGCAATTCACTTTCGTGTTTGTTGTGATTAAGTTGAATTACATTTAATAGTTTATCATTAACCTCAGGAAAATGATTTCCAATTATTCTTGATGCTTCCTCATAATTAATACCTTTTTGAAGTTTAAAAAGTTTCGCAAGTGGGAAAGCGATAAATCGAATAAATAAGCTTATTTCAACAACTATAAATGTCCAAAATAAAATACGTCTTCCTAACGGATTTAGCCAAAGGAAGTATTCAACCAATAGCGTAATTAGGAGGTACAACAGTCCTATTGCAAAGAAAAGGATGCCTCCTTTTATAAGCTCATTGGTGTAGTATTTCCTAATAAATTCTTCCAGCTTTTGCTGAATGATACTAAAGGTGCTCATAATTGTGCTTAATGATATTCAAATCTTCTAAATTACAATAAATTTTGCTCTCTATAAGGTACAAATATTGCTCCAAAAAAAGAAACGAACCGCAGCCACCAATAGCTTTAATATGAGGTACCATAATTGTACCTTTGTAACTTCATAAAAAGAATGCATATTATGTCAGAAAAAGTTCGGGTACGTTTTGCCCCTAGTCCTACAGGTCCTTTACATATTGGAGGTGTACGCACCGCATTGTACAATTATTTATTTGCAAAAAAACACGGAGGTGATTTTTTATTAAGAATTGAAGACACCGACCAAAACCGTTATGTAGCAGGCGCTGAGCAATACATTATTGAAGCTTTAAACTGGTTAAATATTCCTTACGATGAAGGTCCAAATAAAGAAGGTAATTGTGCTCCATATCGCCAAAGCGAAAGAAAAGAGCTCTATAAACAATATGCAGATGCGTTAATAGAGTCTGGAAATGCATATTTTGCTTTTGATACTTCAGATGAACTTGATGCACATCGCAAAGACCACGAAGAGAAAGGAAAAACCTTTATTTATAACTGGCATAACCGCTTGAAATTGAATAACTCTTTGGTTTTATCGGCTGAAGAAACGCAACAAAAAATTGATAACGGAGATGAGTATGTAATTCGTTTTAAGTCACCAGAAAATGAAATGCTAATGCTTCACGATATTATTCGCGGGGGTATTCAAGTAGATTCAAACATTCTTGATGATAAGGTTTTGTTTAAAAGTGACGGAATGCCAACCTATCACTTAGCAAATATTGTAGACGACCATTTAATGAATATTACTCACGTAATTCGCGGAGAAGAATGGTTGCCTTCATTGGCATTACACGTTTTATTATATCGTGCATTTGGCTGGAGAGCTCCTGAATTTGCTCACTTACCTCTAATTCTAAAACCTACTGGTAATGGAAAATTAAGCAAGCGAGACGGAGATAAAATGGGCTTTCCTGTATTTCCATTACAATGGAAAACTGCGGATGGAGATATATTCTCAGGCTACCGTGAAGATGGTTATTTACCTGATGCAGTAGTAAATATGTTGGCGTTTTTGGGATGGAATCCTGGTACGGAACAAGAAATCTTTAGTCTAGAAGAATTGGTTGAAGCTTTCGAATTAGAGCGCGTTCATAAGGCAGGTGCAAAATTTGATCCTGAAAAGACAAAATGGTTTCAGAATCAGTATTTACAAAAGGTTGACGACGCTACACTCTCAGAGGATTTTATTCAGTTTTTAAAAGAAAAGAATGTATCGACTGATACTGGTCTAGACATAACTAAAATTGTTTCAATTTTAAAAGAGCGCGCAACATTTGTAAGTGACCTTTGGGAGCAAGGAAGTTTCTTTTTTCAAGCACCTTCAAATTACGATGAAAAGGCTTCAGCTAAAGCGTTTAAAGAAGAAACACCAGAATTACTTCAAAAAGTAGTAGAGATCCTTAAAAATGAAGATAATTTTACTGCAGAAAATCTTTCAGAAAAAGTAAAAGGTTGGATTACCTCTGAAAATATAGGATTTGGTAAAGTTATGATGCCATTACGTCTATCACTAGTAGGTGAAATGAAAGGACCAGATGTTTTTGAAATTCTTTCAATTTTAGGAAAAAAAGAGGGCGTATCTAGAATAAATACGGCAATTGAAGCAATAGCTTAATAATTACTAAAATTTTGTACCTTAAACAACTAATAATTATCAATTAAAATTAAATATATGGGTTATATTATTTTAGTGCCACTTCTACTCCTTGGTTTATTTATTATTCTAGGTGCATTTTTTACAGTTAAACAACAAACTGCCGCTATTATAGAGCGATTCGGAAGATTTCAAAGTATGAGAAATTCTGGATTACAGTTTAAAATACCCTTTATTGACCGAATTGCAGGAAGAATAAATTTGAAGATTCAACAACTCGATGTAATAGTTGAAACGAAAACAAAAGATGACGTTTTTGTTAGACTAAAAATATCAGTTCAATTTCAAGTATTAAAATTAAAGGTTTACGATGCTTTTTATAAGCTTGAAAACCCACACGATCAGATTACTTCCTATGTTTTTGACGTAGTACGTGCTGAAGTTCCAAAAATGAAGTTAGATGATGTTTTCGAAAGAAAAGATGATGTAGCTATTGCAGTTAAAGCCGAATTAAACGAAGCTATGAGCGAATACGGTTACGATATTATTAAAACACTCGTTACCGATATTGACCCAGACATTCAAGTAAAAGCAGCTATGAATAGAATTAATGCCGCAGAACGTGAAAAAGTAGCTGCAGAATTTGAAGCTGAAGCGGAGCGTATTAAAATTGTTGCTAAGGCACGTGCTGAAGCTGAAAGCAAGCGATTACAAGGACAAGGTATTGCCGATCAACGTCGTGAAATTGCACGTGGACTCGAAGAAAGTGTGGATGTCTTAAATAATGTAGGAATCAATTCGCAAGAAGCGTCTGCGCTTATTGTAGTAACTCAACATTATGACACGCTGCAATCCATAGGTGAAGAAACCAATACCAACCTTATCCTATTGCCTAATTCACCACAAGCGGGAAGCAATATGCTTAATGACATGATTGCATCATTTGTTGCTAGTAATCAAATTGGGGAGGAAATGAAAAAACAAAATCTTAAAAAAGGTATAGTTCCCAAACAGAAAACTAAGCGAGAAGCTCCAGAAAGACCTGAAGAAGGAGAAGATTTAAACTATTAATCTCACTAATATATAGTATTAAAAAAGCCGTCTCAGTTTGTTTTGAGACGGCTTTTTTAATGTGTTAATTCAAGATTTTTGAGGATAATCCTCTATATAGAAATAAGTTTTAAGTTCAATTAAATGAAAAAACTTATTTTGTCTTTACAGTTTTAATACCAATAAGCTTATCAACTAATTTTAAAACAAAAGCTTTCTTAATAACTGATGATGCCGTACTAGCAATTAAATTCATCGGTGAAAATGATTCTTTAGCGGTTTCTTTACTTCTAGTAAATCCTAATTTTACTTCTTCAAGGTCTATTTGAGACTTTAAACGCAAGTATTTCAGATCCCTATCTATTTCTTCGAAAGTAGTATATCTTTTCATAGTATCAATATTAAAGATTCATTTCCTTAAGCCTATCTTCTGCTAGAGTATCATTTTTAAGGATATCTTGATAATCTTCTATTTCTTGTTCAGCCTTCTCTTTAGGCTCAATATCATCTTCATCGTATAAGATACTAGAGAACTTGTATAGCATCTTTCGTTCTATTACTTTCCTTCCATAAACGAACATCAAAAGTAATAGAATACCATAAAATGCACCTATTAATAGAAAACCTACGTACACATGTTCAAAATAAGTGCCTAGCCAAAATGCTGCACCCACAGAAAGAAAGACTAGAACAAATAGAAAAAGACTACCATAAACAAGAAGATTAACTAAGGATATGCTTCCTTTCATAACAGATTTAAACAAGCGGAGTTTGTAGTACTCCGCACTGCTTAATCCGTAATCTTCAATCTTTTGGGTAATTTTATTTAAACTATCTGTTAGATCTTTAAACATATTTACGATACTACTTTTTTCGCAGTTGCTTTAGCTTCATCTAACGTTGAATCAGCTTGTAATTTAGCATTTTGTTTTCTTAAAGCCTCAAGCTTTTCTTCCATTGCTACTAAAATATCATCTGCTTTATGACTTGCAGTAGATAAAGTGTCATTTAGCTTTTGATCGAAACTATAACGTGCTTTTTGTGCTTTATCACTCAAATTCTTACTAGTTTCTTTAAGTTGTTTGTTTAATTTCTTTTGAGTTTTTTTAGCTTCTTTATTAAGTTTATTTCTAGTTGTAGCACCTTTGTCTGGAGCATATAAAATTCCAATTCCTGCTCCGATTGCTGCTCCTGTTAATAAAGCTAATAGTGTTTGTCCTGTATTATTTGACGCCATTTTTAATTTGTTTTATAGGTTAATAATACAAAGATAGATGTCCTCTATATAAGTTCTTGTTAACAAGCGGTTAATAGTTAAAATAAACATATAAAATTGTCTTAAAAATTGATAATTTAAAAGAATTCGTCTTAAAAGAAAGATTAAATATAATTCTAAATGTTAAACGCATGTTTATAAAATGAAATATATTAGATGGAGATGTTTAAATGTTGTGGTAAATTTGAAACAAATACTCTCTAATACTCATACCAAAGCTTGAAAAACATTAAGAAATACTTTTCTGTTATATTATTCTACCCTCTTTTAATAGTTACAATTCTGGGTTGGTTTCTCATCCCTTATTTTAAACCATATTTAAAAGAAATAATTGGATTTGGAATAGTAACAACTATTCTATTTAGTTTGTATTTATTAATTCCAAAATTAAGAATCCAAAAGTGGTTTTTAATAGCTTCAATTTTTTTACTCGCTGCCTTAGCTTTTATAAAACTTTCTTTCTACTATCACTACAGCGTAAAACTAAGTGGATCTGCACTTTTTGTGATATTTGAAACTAACACACAAGAATCTAGTGAGTTTCTGAGTTATTATTTAAATACGTCCGTCATTCTTCTTGCTATTGTATTGTTTCTCCCCTGGTTTATATTAATTCCATTTATATTAAAACAAGAATCGAGTTTACCATTTACTGATAGATTAAAATCGGTAAAATGGAAAATATTAATTGTTTTAGGAATTGTATTATCGCTTTTTGTGATACACAAGAAATTTAGTGAACATAATATTATTTACACCAGCATAGCATCTTACTCCGATTATCAAACAACTAAAGCCAATCTTAAAAAAACCTTAGCTAAGAGCGAAAGTGAAATTTTAAAAGTTTATTCTTCAGATGAAAAGCCACAAACCTTTGTTGTTATTATTGGGGAATCTACTTCCAGATGGCATATGCAACTGTACGGTTATGGAAGAGAAACAAATCCGTTATTAACAGAAATAAAGGATGAATTAGTGATTTTTAAAGATGTAATTACTCCTAATGTCCACACCATCTTAGCGCTTGATAAAATATTGACGTTTTCAGATTATAACCATCCTAACAAAGAAGAAAATGCATCTATAGTTCAATTAGCAAATCAAGCGGGTTTTACAACGTATTGGATATCAAATCAAAGACCAGTGGGACTTCACGAAAGTGTTTCTACATTAATAGGCAATGCATCAGACCAAACGTATTTTTTAGCTACAGATAACTACAACAGTAATATATATGACGAAGTAATATTGCCAAAGCTTGATGAAGTTCTAAATCAAGGTGACGAAAAGAAAATGGTTTTTATCCATTTAATAGGAACCCACGGAGATTATAAAAAAAGATACCCAGAAAAATATGCCTTTTTTAACGACAGTCCACCGAAAACTCCATTTATCAACAAGTCTAATGAACACTATGTAAATGAATACGACAATGCAATTCGCTATAACGATTACATAGTTCGAAACATTATTGAAACAGTTCGAAAAGTAGAAAAGTCTAGTTATGTGATTTATTTTTCCGACCATGGAGATGAATTACACGATACAATGGATTTAAGAGGGCATAATGAGTATTACGGCACTCCCCCTATGTATGAAGTTCCATTTGTAATTTGGACGTCTCCTGAATACAAAAGTCAACATCCAAATTTACCTGATTTAAATAGCTTTATTGATAGGAAATACAATCTTGAAGATTTTATACATAGCTTTTCCGATTTAAGTAGAATTGAATTCAATTTAATGGACAAAACGCGAAGTGTTTTCAACATAGAGTTTCAAGAACGTACACGATGGATTAAAGAGAATGAAGATTATGATAATAGGTAAAAAACTCATAATACTCATATCGGTACTATTTTTAACTATATTGTTAGGAATGGCTTATCGCTATTCGCCTTATAAGGTTGAATACCTTGGATATTACGACAAAATATGGGCTCATAGGGTTAATAGCCCTGAAAAACTTGAAAGTGCTTTAAAATACTTTAAAGGGGTTGAATTAGATTTGGTGTATAGTGAACAAGAAGATATTCTGGATGTAACCCACCCTCCTGTGCCATCGATAGATCTTTCTTTTGAAAAGTACTTATCTTATATCGATAAAGTAAAAAAACCGTATTTATGGTTGGACATAAAAAATTTAAACTCAGAGAATAAGGATGCTATTCTTAAAAAGTTAATGAAGCTATTTTCTGAAAAAAAATATCCTCTGGACAAAGTACTTGTTGAAACACGATATCCAGAGGCATTATTAGATTTTTCGGAATTAGGATTTAAAACAAGTTATTACTTACCCTTCGGATTAGCAAAAATGTCAGCTGAAACCCGAAGTATTAAACTTCAAAAAATTGCGAATATTCTTGACCATCAACCAGATTTAGCTATTTCATCAAATTACACTGATTATAAAGTTATGTCGAAAGCATTTCCTACAAGAGATAAATATTTTTGGATAACATCATCAATAAGAAAGCACGGTTTTTCAACTCCTAAAAAAATATTGACAGACAGTACTGTAAAAGCTGTTTTAATCAGCTTTAAAGTAATTAAAGGACACAGGTAACTTATGAAAGTTTTGCCCAAGAATCGCGCAATGGCACTGTACGATTAAATACAATATTATCTTTTGTTGTGTCTTTATCAACCACGAAATACCCTAAACGCTGAAATTGAAATTTATCTTCTGGTTCCGCATTTTTTATACTAGGTTCAGCATATCCTGTAATTATTTCTAAAGAATTTGGATTTATAAATTCCATAAAATCCTTTTCCTTGTTAGTATCTGGTGATGGTTCTGTAAATAGTCTGTCGTAAAGTCGAACTTCAACAGGTAAAGCGTGCGCTGCAGAAACCCAGTGTAACGTTCCTTTTACTTTTCTTAAAGAAGCCTCAGTTCCACTACCACTTTTACTATCCGGATCATAAGTACAGTGAATTTCGGTGATGTTTCCATCAGCGTCTTTTACTACACTTTCTCCTTTGATGATATATGCATTTTTTAAGCGGACTTCTTTCCCAATTGTCAATCTAAAAAACTTGCGATTTGCCTCTTCTTTAAAATCGTCTCTTTCAATCAATAATTCTTTAGAAAAAGGTACTTCTCTATTTCCAGCACTTTCGTCTTCTTGATTATTTTCTGCTTCCAGCATTTCAGTTTGACCCTCTGGATAATTATCAATAATCAATTTTACAGGATCTAAAACCACCATAATTCGCGGTGCCTTTTTATTTAAATCTTCACGAACGTTAAATTCTAGATGAGAAACATCAATCAAGTTTTCACGTTTCCCCACGCCAATACTATCGGCAAAGTTTTTAATCGATTCTGGGGTATAACCTCTTCGGCGTAAACCAGAAATAGTAGGCATACGAGGATCGTCCCAACCATTTACAACACCCGCTGCTACTAATTGAGCGAGTTTTCGTTTACTCACAACAGTATGACTTAGATTTCTACGTGCAAATTCGCGTTGTTTAGGACGTAATTTATCTTCTTCCACCACTTGGTCTAAAAACCAATCGTAAAGCTCTCTATGAGGTAGGAATTCAAGCGTACAGAAAGAATGTGATACTTGTTCTATATAATCACTCTCTCCGTGCGTCCAATCGTACATTGGAAAAATTTTCCAATCGGTTCCAGTACGGTGATGTGATTTAAACAAGGTTCTATACATAACAGGATCGCGCATTAACATATTAGGCGATTCCATATCAATTTTAGCACGAAGTACGTGTTCCCCTTCTTTGGTATCTCCATTCTTCATTTTCTCGAGTAAGTCTAAGTTTTCCTCAACAGAGCGATTTCTATAAGGACTAGCTTTTCCTGGTGTGTTTGGAGTGCCTTTTTGTTCGGCAATTTCTTCTGAAGTTTGAGAATCTACATAAGCTTTTCCATCCTTAATCAATTGAACAGCCCAATCGTATAACTGTTGAAAATAATCGGAAGCGTAACATTCGGTTGCCCATTTATAGCCCAACCAAGAAACATCTCTTTTAATGGCATCAACAAATTCCTGTTCTTCTTTTGCTGGGTTTGTATCGTCAAATCGAAGATTTACAGGGGCGTTGTATTTTTCTCCTAAACCAAAGTTTAAACAAATTGATGAAGCATGGCCAATATGTAAATACCCATTTGGCTCTGGTGGAAATCGGAAACATAAATCATCTTTTTTGTAGCCTTTTTTAAGGTCTTCTTCTATAATATGCTCTATAAAATTAAGAGGTGCTGCTTCGTTACTCATATCTGTATTTTTAAGTCGTGCAAAGGTAAGGAATTAAGTGAAAAAGATGTTCTTTAAAAGTAGGTTTCCACCTTGGTTTATCCTGAGCGAAGCCGAAGGACTCAAACTGACTTTGTTTAATATATTTGTAAAAAATTATTTTATGGGAACCATTCATTTAAAAAACATAAAGATTTATGCCTTCCACGGGTGTTTAGTGGAAGAAGGACAAATAGGATCAGATTATTTAGTAAATCTTACAGTAAAAGCCGATTTATCTAAAGCTTCAAAAACTGATGAATTAGCAGATACTGTTGATTATGTTATGCTTCAAAATATCGTAAGAGAAGAAATGAGTATACGTGCAAAGTTATTAGAGCACGTAGCTAAGCGTATTATTAATTCTGTATTATTAAAACTAGAAATGGTTAATACAGTGAAAGTTACGGTGGCAAAACAAAATCCTCCAATTGGTGGAGACGTTGCTGAAGTAAGTGTAACAATGAAGAAGAAACGCTAATTTAGTTTTTATGTAGGAATTAAATGTTTAATTATTTACATTTGCACCACAATATGGCATCGTGGCCGAGTGGCTAGGCTCAGCTCTGCAAAAGCTGCTACAGCGGTTCGAGTCCGCTCGATGCCTCCAAGAAACCTTAACTTTTTAGTTAGGGTTTTTTTTATTTTTAATAATTACTACGGTTCCTACGAGCTCAAAACTTCGGGAAGAGCACTTGATACACTCAAAAAAATAAAAAAAATAGAATTTATTATTGTAAATCCTCTACAGGAGGAATAGGCTTTTCTATTTCTATAGGATTGCCTTGTCCTGGAATTTTTTCAAGTCCAGCTTCAACACCTTTAGGAAAAATTCCTTGAATAAGAAGTAGAATACCAAATCCAAAAATTAAAATACTTACCCACTTTTTGGTTTTAAATATAAAACGTGGAGTCATTTTATTTTTTAATTTTTTGGCTAAAAGTATTTTTAAAAGATCGGTAAGAAAGAAGGTTGCTAATACTGTAGAAATAAATAAAAATACGCCATTTTCTGAAGTTGTAAGGGCATTAGCCATAATCAAGGTTCCAATCCAACCCGCTAAAACACCAAAGTTTACAAAATTCAGTAGAAATCCCTTTAAGAATAGTCCACCGAGGTTTTTTTTCACTTTTACAGCATAGTGTTCTCGCACAATTTTGAAGATTGATTTATTGGTTCGGATATAGGATATAATTCCATAGGCAATAAGAATCCCTCCTCCAAAAATTAGCAAGCCAGGATCATTCTTAACTTGTTCAAGAATTCTACTTGTACTATAAAAGGCTATTATTACAAATAAGATATCAGCAACGATTGCACCCAAATCAAAGAATATAGCGGCCTTAACCCCTTTTGTTATAGCAGTTTCAATTAGGGTGAAAAATACTGGACCGACTGCAAAAGCCAATAAGAATCCATAAAATGCAGCGTAAAGTAAACCGTCAAACATAATAGGGTAAAAATACAAATTACTTTTACCCAATGTCTGTAAAAAAATAAATTTTAGTTTCTACTATTTAATATTTAGTTACTAAAAAGTATAAATCCTTTATTTTAAATGTTTTATTTATGACCTAGCATTGTAAAATCTAAATGCTTCTTAACTAAATCGGCATTTTTTACTTTTACATTAACTTCATCACCAAGTCGATAGACGTTATTGGTGCGTTTTCCAATTACAGCATATTCGTCTTTATCAAATTCGTAGTGATCGTCATTTAGATCTTGTAAACGAACCATTCCTTCACATTTATTCGAAATAATTTCAATATAGATTCCCCATTCGGTTACCCCTGAAATTACTCCAACAAACTCTTCATCTTGGTGATCTTGCATATACTTAACTTGCATATACTTAATACTATCGCGTTCGGCATTAGTTGCAAGACCTTCCATATCACTACTATGACTGCATTTTTCTTCATATTCTTCTTCATTAGCACTTTTTCCGTTTTCTAGATAATGCTGAAGAAGTCTGTGAACCATAACATCAGGATATCGACGTATAGGTGAAGTAAAATGGGTATAATAGTCAAAAGCTAATCCGTAGTGACCGATATTTTTGGTTGTGTACATTGCCTTACTCATACTTCTAATAGCAATAGTATCTATTAAATTTTGTTCTTTTTTTCCTTGAACATCCTTTAATAATTTATTCATAGAAGTTGCTGTGGTATGACGATCTTTTGTGTTTAGTTTATAACCAAATCGTTTAATTATATTTTCAAGAGCTGCAATTTTTTCATCATCCGGTTCATCGTGAACTCGGTAAACAAACGTCTTTTTTGGATTCTGTTTTCCAATAAATTCGGCTACACTTCTATTAGCCAGAAGCATAAATTCTTCAATCATTTTATTAGCGTCTTTACTCTCTTTAAAATACACGCCTTCAGGGTTCTTATTTTCGTCTAAAATAAATTTTACCTCTACCTTATCAAATGAAATAGCACCAGCACGCATACGTTTAGTTCGTAATTTTTTAGCAAGCCTATCCATTTCTAAAATAGCTTCAGCAATTTCAGGTTTAACCACATATTCTTTATCAGTAATCGAAATATCGGAAGGAATTTTATGTGTTTCATCATCAGGATTTTCAATTACGTGTTGTGCTTCTTCGTAAGCAAATCGCGCATCACTTAATGTAACTGTCTTTCCAAACCACTGTTTTATAACTTCCGCTTTTTGATTCATTTCAAAAACAGCTGAAAAAGTATATTTTTCTTCATTAGGACGAAGAGAACAAGCATTGTTTGAAAGAATCTCTGGCAGCATTGGTACTACTCTATCTACTAGGTAAACAGAAGTTGCACGTTCATAGGCTTCATCGTCAAGTTCATTCCCAGGAGTAACATAATGTGAAACATCAGCAATGTGAATTCCTATTTCGTAGTTTCCATTTTCAAGTTTTTTAAAAGAAAGAGCATCATCAAAATCTTTTGCATCCTTTGGATCTATGGTAAAAGTTAAAGTTTCGCGCATATCGCGACGCTTTTTTATTTCAGATTCCTTAATTGAAGTATCTATTTTGTTAGCATAAACCTCAACCTCTTGAGGGAAGTCATACGGTAATCCATATTGTGCTAGAATAGAGTGAATTTCGGTATTATGTTCTCCAGGCATTCCTAGCACTTTAATCACGTTTCCTATTGGAGAATCTTCTTTCTCTGGCCATTCTAGCATTTCAACTAAAACCTTTTCTCCAGATTTAGCACCGTTTATTTTATTCTTTGGAACAAATATATCGGTGTACATTTTGTAATCTGTAACATCTACGAATGCAAAGTTTTCCTGTACATCAATAGTACCTACAAATTCTGTACGTTTTCTTTCTATTATTTTAGTTATTTCACCTTCCGTCTTCCCTCCTCTTTTGCGTTTAAATACGTAAACTTCAACAATATCACCATTTAAAGCTTTATTTAAATTTTTACTACTCACATAGATATCATCTTCAAGATCTTCTACAATAATGTAGCCTTGTCCACGACCTGCAATATCAACTTTTCCAGTATAGTAATTTTGTGAAGGGGTAAGAATATATTTTCCGCGATCTATCTCTTGAATACTCCCTTTTCCTTGTAAATTCTTTAATTTTTTGATTATTTGGTTTCTACTACTAGGGTCATCTAATTGAAGTTTAGCGGCAATTTGCTTATAATTAAAAGCTTGTGAATGATCCTTCCGAAGTATATTAAGAATTGTTTGAGAAAGATTATCTATTTTATTTTTACTCTTTTTACGTTTATTTTTTGGCATAGTTTAATTTGTAATTGTTGTAAATGTAATACATATCTCATAATGATTGGTTTACATTAGCAAAGATTTAGTACCTTAGAGAAGGTTTGTAAATAATATAAACGAGAATTCTACTTATGCGTCGGAATTTAAAAGTAATAATAATTTTATAAGCTACTTAAATAACTAAAATGGAACATTTTAAAACCATAGCTATATTCCAATACCCTGCAGAATACGCAGTGCTTCAACTTTTGTTCGATCAAGAAGGAATTAGGTATGTATTTCAGAATGAAACAATGATTAGTGTATTTCCGTTTTACTCAAATGCTATAGGTGGAATTAGGCTTCAAGTACATATAGACGATATTTCTCAAGCAGAACAAATAATGAACGATTTCAACAATCCATCCAATTTAAAAATCGTTTAAAAAATCCTAGTCTATCTATAGATTCAAAAATCTTCATTTTACATTTTTATAGTTATCAACATATATTAATATTACATTTTTCTTTTTTAAAATTTAATTAAATAAAATGATGTTTATTATAGTGTGTTAATATGTACAATAACTTTTTGATGTTTTGTTTTGAAATTAACTTGTTTTCTTTTAGTAATAGGTTATTAACATAATATTATAATCTGAACAGCTTAAATTATAGTTAAATAGCTATAGTAATTAACAACTGTGAACAACCTATTTCTACAATCTAAAATTGATAAGTATTTTTAAATTTGATGTTGTTAACTGAAAATTTTTATCCCATAACTGACCGATAAAAAACGGTTAAATAATTTGCATTATTGAAATTTTAAAACCTATTGTAAATATTTTTCATACCTGCAATTTTACTTATAGGAATTCAATTAACAAATATCAACAATGTTGTTAACCATTATATGAAGCTAAGGTTAAGAAACGATTAATTTACACTACTGCTAATTTAATATATTGAATTTAAGCATCTTAACTATGTTGATAACCTAAATTATATAGGAAAAGCAATATTAAATAGAACAATAATATTTCTGCTGCTTAAATCATTATCTTTGATAAAAATTAAAAATTATGAAAATTTCTATTGGAAACGACCACGCAGGTACAAATTATAAGTTTGAAATAATCTCTTATTTAGAAAAAGAAGGTCATACTGTTATCAATCATGGAACCGATGAAAATTCTAGTGTTGATTATCCAGATTTTGTGCATCCTGTTGCTGAAGACGTTGAAAAAGGAAATGTAGATTTTGGAATCATTGTATGCGGAAGTGGAAACGGAGCTAATATGACGGCTAATAAACATCAAAAAGTACGTTCTGCTTTATGTTGGACAAAAGAAATTACCGAATTAGCGCGTCAACATAATGATGCTAATATTTTAAGTATTCCAGCACGATTTACAAGTAAACAACAAGCTGTTGAAATGGTAAAAACATTTCTAAATACCGGTTTTGAAGGTGGCCGTCATCAAAAACGAGTAGAAAAAATAGCTTGCTCATAAACTTTTAGTATGTCGCATAATCACGCACATTCTAATAGCCATTCACATCCCGATATGAAAGGTAGAAAACTTCTGCTTTCTATTTTTCTTAATATAGGTATTACTGTCGCTCAAGTTATTGGTGGAATAGTATCTGGAAGTTTATCATTACTATCTGATGCCTTGCATAATTTTAGTGACGTACTTTCATTAATTGTTAGCTTCATAGCAGATAGATATTCAAAAAAAGACGCTTCAGTCACTAAAACTTTTGGATATAAACGAGCTGAAATTCTTGCAGCGTTCGTAAATTCTGTAACATTAGTTATAGTTGCTATTTACCTTATTTACGAAGCCATTTTTAGGTTTATGGATCCACAACCCATAAAAAGTGGTTTGGTAATATGGTTAGCGATTTTAGGAATTATATTTAACGGATTTAGCGTTCTGCTACTCTTTAAAGAATCTAAAACAAATATGAATATGCGTTCAGCATATTTACACTTATTTTCGGATATGGCTGCATCTGTAGCGGTTTTAATAGGTGGAGTTTTAATGCTATATTTTGAATGGTATTGGGTAGATAGTATATTAACGGTATTAATAGCATTATACTTGTTAATAATGGGGTACGATTTAATAAAAAGTTCTTTTAAAGTATTGATGCTTTTTACTCCAGACGACTTAAATTTGGAAGAAATAATTAATACCGTTTGTGAAATTCCAGGGGTGAAGAATATGCACCATATTCATATCTGGCAGCTTAACGAACAAGAAACGCATTTAGAAGCACATTTAGATTTTCACGAAGATGTTACACTTTCAGAATTTGATGCGGTATTAACTAAAGTTGAAGAAGTTCTTTTTAAAAACTTCGGAATAAATCATGTTACCATTCAACCTGAACACCAAAAAGACGATCCTAAAGATATTATTGTTCAAGATTGATTTAATTGAGAAACTATGAAAATTGAAGTAAAAAAATTTGAAGAATTAAACACCGATGAACTTTATAATCTTTTAAGATTGAGAAGTGAAGTTTTTGTTTTGGAGCAGGATTGTGTTTATCAAGATATAGATGGAAAAGATCAACGCGCATTACATATTATTGGTAGAGAGGATGGAAAAATGGTTGCTTACGCTAGGTGTTTTAAGGAGGGCGATTATTTTGACGAATCATCTATCGGTCGCGTGGTTGTTCGAGACAACTATCGCAAATTAGGCTATGGACATAAAATTACTGACGCGGCAATTAAGGCAATAGAAGAAAATTATAAGGCCAACAAAATAAAAATATCGGCTCAAACTTATCTAGTTACTTTTTACGAAAGCCATGGTTTTAAAACTATTGGTGATCGCTATTCGGAAGATGGAATACCTCACATTGCAATGCTTAAAGTTTAATTAAATTCTTTTCAAGATTTAGCTCTTTTAATAATTCATCTGTAAACTTGTAATGTCCACGACGTGTTATTATTTTAAATCGCTGATTACGCATTCGAGTAATGGTATCCAAAAACTGCCATTTAGACTTTAATAATCTAGGTTTTTCAGTTTTTAAACTGATTTCAAAATAATGCTTAATTCCAGCGCGGTTTGCTACTATATCTGGAGTTATTACTACGTCACTATCTTTCTTAAGATAAGATTTTGGAGCTTCATATCCTTCTACATTAGCTTTTATTTCTTCAAACCCTCTTTTCTCTAAAAAAGAAACCGATTCTTTAATAATTTCTTTGTTTTCTTCTCTATCTGCTTGTATCATAACAGCTAAAATAAGAATATCTTGATTAACAATGGGTTAAGGTTATGTTAAGCTCAATTACAGAGTGTTAATTCAATTTTTATATTTAACAGTTTTATCAAATGGAAGCTTTAATTGATGTAGAATATTATTATCATCCTTATGGTCGGTAATGTCTAATCCGTACTTTATTTCTCTTGTATTTTCATAAACGTAAGTTCCAAATAAGCGATCCCAAATAGAAAACATATTTCCAAAATTAGTATCTGTCCAAGGCATCTTATAGTGATGGTGAAACTTATGCATATTTGGAGTTACAAAAACATAGCTCAAGGCTTTATCTAACTTGGTTGGAATCGAAATATTTTCATGAGTAAAATAAGTAAACAACACACTTAAAATCCTGTAAAAAAGATAAAAAGCTATGGGCATTCCCATTATTAAAACCGTGAGTAATGCAAAGGTTTCCCGAATAATAAAATCGAAAGGATGATGTCTAGTTCCAGTGGTAACATCTACATTTTTATCGGAGTGGTGAACGGTATGTAAACGCCACATCCATTGAACTTTATGAAGTAAAAAATGTACAACATACTGAGCGATTAAATCTAATATTAATATTGAAAGTAATAATTCTACCCAAACAGGAGCGGTTATATACTGTAATAAACCAAAGTTGTAATTGTCTAACCAAAGAAATATTCCAGCCGTAACTATTCCGAAAAACAAGTTTATTAACATTACAAATGCAAGTAAAATAAAATTTGTTTTAGCGTGCTGCCATTTGTTGTATTTCGTAAAAACTAGTTTGTAATACCCCTCTAAAATCCAAAATATAGTAAGGACAAAAAACACCCACCCTGCCTTCATCCAAGTGGGCATTGTTTCGAAGAAAGTTAAGAAGGACTGCATTTATTTGTTATATTTTCAATCAAACTCTATTAATAATTCCTTGCTCGAGCATAATATCAAAAGCTTTGTTTGAATCACTTAAACCCCTACACAGAGATCCAGGCAAAATAATTTTTCTGCTTCTACTCTTATTTTTATCATCAATAAAATCAACCCTAAAATATGCTCTTGAAAAACACTTTTTAGCCTGATGGAATGTTACACGATTTATTTTCTCTCTTTTAATTAAGGAAGTATTAGAATATTTTCTATTCCTAAATGAATCGTAAATTTTAAACGCAACTATACCAAATAGAAATAAAAGTCTATTCCAATCACTATTTTTAAAATAACTATAAGTTAAATACAGGAAACAAAGTCCTATAAATATTTTAGAAATTGTATAAATTACTTTATTTCCTGATGTATCCTTAGAGATATAATTTTCTAAATTTCCGTCAGAAGTAAGAATAATTTTTTCTTCTAAAATATGACAGAATCCTTCATACGTTTTAAACTTCGAAATTTCGTCCATTTTTAAAAAAGTGGTTGCATGACATCAAATTTCTATAGCGTTTTTTTTGAGGCTAGAACAAATAAATTATCACTTCAAAATTTTCTTATATCTTCCTTCATCATTCAAAACAGCAACTGCTTCTAGAATTTCGGGATTGTGTTCTATTTGATAGTTATATAATCCTTCACGATAGAAATAACGCTTTAGAATTTCGTCTGTTAATAACGATTCTATTTCAACTTTTTTATCAATAATAGCTTTCTCTTTGGCTGAACTTATAGCAGCCATTAATTGGTTATAACTTTGAGAAATTTCATTGTTTAATTCGTCCGATTCAGCCATTTTTAAACCTTCTGCAAATTTCTTTTCGGTTTCAGTTTCGTATTCAAAATTGTTGGCTTTTAAATATTTTAAGAAATCTTGGAAATCACTTTCTCCAAACTTAAAGTTTTTCCAATCCGTCATTTGATGACTGTAATAGTATTTTGTAGCATAATCAAAAATGGCATTGTCTTTTAGTAATGCCGTGGTAATGGGACTGTAAACAGCCGATGCCATTTCAATATCTGGCAGTATTCCTCCCCCGTCATAAACAGTTCTCCCTCCTTTGGTTTTAAACTTGTTGTATTCTTTTGGATCTTTTCGAATAGGATCGCCATTTTCATCTCTATGCCAGTAATCAACAGCTTGAATTCCACGACCGCTTGGGGTGTAATACCTCGAAATGGTAACTTTTAACTGAGTTCCGTATGTTAGCTTTTTAGGACGCTGTACAAGCCCTTTTCCGAAGCTTCGAGCCCCAACGATAACTGCGCGATCTAAATCTTGTAAACCTCCTGAAACTATCTCACTAGCCGATGCACTACGACCGTTGATTAAAACTACTAAAGGAATTTCGGTATCTACGGGTTCAAAACGTGTTTTATAAGTTGCATTATACTTTTCAATAACCGATTTTGTGGTGGTGATTACTTGATCTTTTTCAACAAAAAGGTTTACAACACTTATTGCCTCATTTAATAATCCTCCTGGATTTCCTCGTAAGTCTAGTATTATCTTTTTCGCACCTTGAGATTTTAAATCTATTAACGCCGCTTTGGTTTCAGAAGTAGTTTTACTATTAAATTTTGAAAGTACAATATACCCAATGTCATTGTTTATCAATTTATAAAAAGGAACTGCTTTAACTTCAACAGCTTCGCGTGTAATGGTTGTGGTAGTGGTTTTACCTTGTCTTTTATAAGTTACATTAACTTTAGAACCTGGAGCACCTTTAAGTAATTCTCCTGCATCTTCTTCAAAATTTGCTAAGGTTACATCCCCTATTTTAATAATTTCATCTCCTGCTTTTAAACCTGCTTTATCTGCGGGATACCCTTGGTAAGGTTCTACAATAATTATTTTATCTGCTCTAGTTTGAGCGGTAGCACCAATACCTGTATAAACTCCAGAATTATTGATTTTAGCATCCTCAACTTGTTGTTCGTTCCAATAAACGGTGTAAGGATCCAAGTCGTCCAACATTCCCTTTATAGCTTTATCCATAAGTGTAGCTGGAGTAACTTCATCTACATAATTCATATTTAATTCTTTGTAAAGCGTAGTGAAAATTTCAATTTGCTTCGCAATTTCAAAAAAATCGCTTTTAAAACTTACAGTGGTAAAAAATATACCAACGGCCACAATGGGAATAAGTATTCTCTTTTTCATAATTGTTGTGTTAATGAGATTATGAGTAATTGCAACATTCTTTCAACTAACTCAATATATCAGGATTTTATTCTACACTTCAGAAATATACGAAGAATGATACTATTTGTAATTCCAACGAAAAATAAACACTAATTGTTTCACGGGTTCGAAATAATTTGAAATAAACTTGAATGTTCAACTATTATCCTCTTGTAATTTTTTAAGTAATTTTAGCATCGACTTTTCCAATTGAACATATTCTGGTTTTACTTTTCCTAAATAGAGAAAAAGCATCATAAACCTAGTATTTTCACTTACTTCAATTAGGTGTTTATTTAGCCTATATGCTTCTCGAAGTTGTCTTTTTAATCGGTTTCTATCTACTGCAGATTTAAAATTACGCTTGGGAACAGCAAATGCGGCTAGATTAGAACTGATTTCTTTATTAGGTAGAAAAAATACTTTTATAGGAAATTTTGTATATGTTTTCCCTTCCGAAAACAAGGTTTCAATTGTTTTGGTGCTTTTTAGCTTTTCGGTTTTTGGAAATTTTTTGTCCACGAAGTAAATATATAAAAAGACTTCTCAGCTTTTCAGTTGCATTCTAATAGTTTTCCTATCTTTTAGATTTAAAGAAAATCACCTTATAAAGTTGTAATTTTAGTACTTAAATTAGAATTGTAAAAACAAATTTAAAAATAATTCATTTTGAAAGAAACGCTTAAAATATCGATAATTCAAAGTAATCTTCATTGGGAAAATGCTGTAGCAAATCTGAAAATGTTTTCAAAGAAAATAGAAAATATTGAAGATAAAACAGATTTAATCGTACTTCCTGAAATGTTTTCAACAGGTTTTTCAATGAATGCCGAAAAATTAGCCGAACCTAACGATGGAAATACTTTAAAATGGATGATTAATGAAGCAAAAACCCACAATACTGCTATTACCGGAAGTGTAATTATTAAGGAAGATAATAATTTTTTCAACAGGATGTTTTTTGTTTTTCCTGATGGCAGTTATAAAAAATACGACAAAAGGCATACTTTTACCTTAGCCAAGGAAAATGAAACGTATAAAGATGGTACCGAACGTTTAATTGTAGATTATAAAGGCTGGAAAGTTTGTCCACTTATTTGTTACGACTTGCGATTTCCTGTGTGGGCAAGAAATACAGAAGATTACGACATTCTAATTTATATAGCAAATTGGCCAAAGGTAAGATCCTTAGCTTGGGATACTTTATTACGTGCGAGAGCAATCGAGAATATGGCGTATTGCGTAGGGGTAAACAGAACTGGTTTTGATGGAAACGACCACGAATATGTTGGACATTCGGCAATTTACGATGCTTTAGGAGTTAAAATAACCGCAAAGGATATAGGTGAATTTACCGAAACGGTAGTTTTAGAAAAAGAACACATTGTTAACAACCGAAAACATTTTCAGTTTTTGAATGATAGAGACGATTTTACTTTAGTATAAAAGTTTCGTTTAAACTCCAGTTGGCACGTACTTCAATCTCTTTAGGATAGTAGATAATCTTTTCGGCTTCCATCTTATTTAGAAAACTCCCAGTGTCCCACATTCCGTTTTGGTTGTCGTCGTAGATAATTCTTACAAAATATTTTTCAGGAGAAAGTTCATCGAAATAAACAGGTGTATTCTGGGTTAAATATCTTTCTGCAACAACATTATATTTGCTATTCACAACTTGAATTATAATTGGAAATCTGTTAACATTTACCAGATTAAGGCTAAGCGTTCCGTAATCTGATGTCAATCGCGTTTTTACGTTGAAATACAACGTGTCATTTGTTTTCTCAAAAAAATCGGTCAAGGCTCCAGGCATAATGTTTATGTTGTAGCTTTCATCTTCTTCTTTAGGGAAATGCAGTTCTGCTAAATTGTGTTTTTTATTCAATCTTATTTCGGTTTCTACAAGCACCGAGTCTTTGTTAATAACCTCAAATTTCTCAGCATTATAAGCAATTATTGGTGTGTTTAATCGCAATTTAAAAGTGTCTTTTAACCTTAAAAATCCTGTTTTAACTGCCGAAACGTTTAATGAATCACTATAAAGTTCGCGTATTCTAACCGAAGCAGTATCTACTATATTTCCATTTGTAACTTTAAAGAGCAAAGAATCTACTTTAAGTGTAGGCTTAAACCAATAATGAAGCGAATCTTTCATTTCGTCTTTGTAAGATGTGGAGACGTAATCTTGACCTACATCCGATAATATTTCAACCTTTAGGCTATCTCCTCGCCCTTCATAACCAAAAATAATATGGTTTTTAGAAACTAAAGCAGGTCTGGCTAATTTGTAATTTGGTGTTTCCTTAAATAGTGTAAGCACATAAGTAGAATCTGTAGGTAAAGTAATTAGTTCATCTACAAATCCAATTTTATCGGTTTTTGGTTGAAAAGTGTAATCGTTACTTTTTTCTTTTAAAGCGATTAATAAATATTTTCCTTGTTTTAAGTTTGATAGCTCAAATGTTCCGCTACTATCCTTAGTAGTGGTAATGTACATTGGTTTTTCAGAATAAATCAATGAATCTTTAAATGTTTCATCTACTTCGTAAAGCATTACCGTTGTTGGTATTTCAGGAGAAATCAACTTAGCGTCTTTTACTCTTCCAGAAAGTTTTAAACTATCTATATACGTTCCCGTTGAAAACACATATTTAAAATATTCAAATTCGTTTTCTTCATTGTTATCAACAATACTTTTTCCGAAGTTGAAAGAATAGGTTGTGTTTGGTTTTAAGGTATCTAATAATTTTATTTTTAATCTTTTTGAAGTACTTAGTGGTGTGATAACCGGTGTATACTTCATGGGTGGTGAAATAATTAACTGATTGTTTAATTCTTTTAATTTAATATATTCATCAAAGCGAATTTCGATTTCATCTCCTTTAAAATTCGTGCTGTAATTTTCGGGAATACTTCTTACAATTACTGGAGGAATTGTATCTCTTGGTCCACCTGATGGCGTTCCTTTTTTGGCGCAATCTGTAAATGACAGCATAAACAAAAGCGCAATGGGAATGTATAGAAGGCGATGTTTCAAGATGAAAAATTAGTGGTTAATAGATTTAAAAATAAATTTATTGAAATCTGCCCAAAATTAAACAATAAGAAAGAACTAGTTGCAATTTACAAACAACTATTAACGCTTATGCCATAGCAATTGTTGCGATACTAATGCTTACATTCTCTCCTTTAAGCAACTGTAGTGCACAATTTTCGAGCGTTGCGCCTGTAGTGATTATGTCGTCTACTAGAAGTATATGCATGTTTTTAATTTCTTCTAATTTCTGTATGGAAAATACTTCTTCAGTTTCAAAACGGAGCATTCTTGTTTTAAAAACTTGAGAACCAGATTTTGAAATTTTAATCAAAATATCATCCCGATAGCCAACATCAAGGGCTAAGGCAATTTCCTTTCCAAAACCTTCAACTTGATTATACCCTCTTTTCTTTAATTTCTGTTTGTGTAAAGGTACCGGAATTACTAAGTTTATTTTTCTGTAATCTTCACACTCGGCCAATTCTGCACCAAGCCATTTTCCAAAAAAATAACTGATTTCCTCCTTTCCACGATATTTTAAATTGTGAAGTAACTCCTGTGTTATTCCCCTTTTTTGAAAATAAAGAAGAGATGTGGCATTTTTTATTAAAAATCTTCCGTAAAACTTATTTTTTAAAAAATTACTTTCATTTTTGTGAAACGAAGCGATAGGTAATGAATGAATGCATTCAGTGCAAACTGTTTTTTCTCCCTTAAGTAACGGATTATGACAACTATAACATATTTTTGGAAAAAGTAGATTTAACATTTTTTATGAATTTTTATCATTTTATAAACGTTTGTTAAAGAAATACCTACCTACATTTACCAATTATACTAAATACAATTAAATTATGAGCATAGAAAATGAAAATAATAGTGGCAAATTTAAGATCCTTATAGGAGTTCTTTCTTTGTTGCTCATTGCATTAGCAGTATATACCGTAACATTATTTAATGAGAATAAATCTACAATTTCTAATCTAGAAACTGAAAAAGAGTCTATAGAGCAAGAACTTGAAGGTTTAATTGCCAATTATGATGAAGTTATTAAAGATAACGAGTTGAAAGATAAAGATTTATTGGCCGCACGTGAGAGAATAAATGTGCTATTAGATTCAGTAAAAGATGCTAAAGCCAATATTGGATTAATCCAGAGATATAAAGTTGAAGTTGGTAGATTAAAGCAAGAAAGAGCTATGCTGTTTAAACGAGCTGATAGTTTAATTGCTGCTAATAAAAGACTTGCTATTGAACGCGATAGTACATTCCAAGAATTAGATAACACTAGAATGGTGGTAGATTCTGTAAGTCAAGAGAACGAAGCAATGAATGAGATCTTAAAAAAAGGATCAATTGTTAAAGCTACAAACCTGAGAGGGGAAGCTGTAATTATTAGAAACAGCGGAAAAGTTGTAGATACTAGACGTTCTAGCCGGGCAGATAAAATAAGAGCCTGTTTTACATTAGCTCCAAACTCAATTGCTAAAAGTGGAGATAGAATTATTTACATTCAAGTTATCAACCCTAAAAATGTTATGATGGGCGATGATACCGTAAAACAATTTGAAGATAAAAACTTGAATTACAGTGCCTCTACAAACGTTTTCTACGAAAACGAAGCACTAGATGTTTGTATTTTAGTTAATTCAAAAGAAACAAACCTAGTGGAAGGTAGATATACAATCAATATTTTTGATGGACCAAATCAAGTTGGTACGACAACTATGGAATTGAAATAGCAATTAAACCATACATTTTGATATAAAATTCATTATGTTTGATTAAAACTAAAACCATTGCAATTATTGCAATGGTTTTTTAATAATAAAAAAAAACAAGTTCTCTCTTCGAAGGTTGAGGGGACTTTCCTATTTTTGTGACATGGCAAACAATGACGATCATTTTAAAAGAGTAGTTTCCCACGCAAGGGAATACGGTTACATATTTGCATCTAGCGAAATTTACGACGGTCTTAGTGCGGTTTACGATTACGCTCAAAATGGTGTAGAATTAAAGAAAAATATTCGCGAATATTGGTGGCGAAGTATGGTGTATATGCATCAAAATATTGTAGGAATAGATTCTTCAATATTAATGCACCCAACCACTTGGAAGGCTTCGGGCCACGTAGATGCTTTTAATGATCCTTTAATCGATAATAAGGATTCAAAAAAACGCTATCGCGCCGATGTGCTTATTGAAGATTATGCTGAAAAGCTTTATCAAAAAGCGCAAAAAGAAATTGAAAAGGCAAGAAAGCGTTTTGGCGAAAGTTTTAATGAAGAAGAGTTTGTTTCTACAAATCCTCGCGTTATAAGATATCTAACCGAACAACGTACTGTTTTAGAGCGTATGGCTAGTTCACTTGAAAAAGAAGACTTAGCAGACGTAAAAGCATTGATTGAAGAGCTCGGTATTGCAGATCCAGAAACTGGATCGAAAAACTGGACAGAGGTGCGTCAGTTCAATCTTATGTTTGGAACTAAACTTGGTGCTTCAGCAGATAGCGCGATGGATCTTTACCTACGCCCAGAAACTGCTCAAGGTATTTTTGTAAACTTTTTAAATATTCAAAAGAGTGGAAGAATGAAAATTCCATTCGGAATCGCTCAAACAGGAAAAGCTTTCCGTAACGAGATTGTAGCACGACAGTTTATTTTTCGAATGAGAGAGTTTGAACAAATGGAAATGCAATTCTTTGTTCGTCCTGGCGAAGAACTTAAATGGTACGAATACTGGAAGGGAACACGCTTAAAATGGCACCTTTCATTGGGAATGGGAGAAGAAAATTACCGTTTCCACGACCATGATAAACTTGCCCATTATGCAAATGCAGCTGCAGATATCGAATTTAACTATCCTTTCGGATTTAAGGAATTGGAAGGAATTCATTCAAGAACAGATTTCGACCTTAAAGCTCACGAAAAATTCTCTGGTAAGAAATTACAGTTTTTCGATCATGAAATGAATGAAAGCTACGTTCCTTACGTAGTTGAAACTTCAATTGGTTTAGACAGAATGTTTCTTGCTGTTTTGACTAATTCTCTTCAAGAGGAAACCTTAGAAGATGGGAGCACACGTACTGTATTAAAATTACCAGCAATTTTAGCACCGGTTAAAGCTGCAGTTCTTCCTCTTGTTAAGAAAGATGGACTTCCAGAAATTGCACAACAGATTATCGATACTCTTAAATGGGATTACAATGTAGCTTACGACGAAAAAGATGCCGTTGGAAGACGATACCGCCGTCAAGATGCAGCTGGAACACCTTTTTGTATTACAGTAGATCATCAAACAATTGAAGATAATACCGTAACCATCCGTAACAGAGACACCATGGAACAGGAAAGAATTAGTATTTCCGAAATTTCAGATAAAATGAAGGAAACTATCTCGTACCAAAGTTGGCTTTCTAAATAGTATTTTTAAGTGGTTAATTATATATTTCAAAGGGAGGAGGATAACTAAATATCCTCCTTTTTTTATACCTAAGAAATAATTATTCTGTTCTATTTACAATTGAAGTAACTTCTACTGGAATCGCTTTATTACATCTATTCATCTGTCTTAAGCCATTATATTTTACCCATACAGCCCGATTCTCTAATTTAAATTTTTCGCTTAAATTTACAGGATCAACGTAGTAAACTCCTCTTTCATTACTTTCTAATTGGATGGTATATTCACAATCGTCTTTTAAATTTGAGTGAATAATTTTTCCTGCTAAATACCCTTCTGCTATCATTTTTTTTGCTTCCATTTCTGGTGAATTATTCTCATCGCCTGCAGATTGGTTTTGCATAGGACCACAAGAAATTATAAATACTGAGAAGAGTGCTATAGTTGTTTTAAATATCATTTATTGGTGTGTTTTTGATTTATGAAGGTACAAAATTGAACCCATTTTAAAGAAATGATTTAGCATATCTCTTGCTAAAAATAAGCTCTCAACTGCACACTTCCTGTATGTACTGTTTTATTAGTTTCGCTTTTACGTCCAAAATACGATAGGTTGGCATCCAAATATTTGGTTATTCGTTTTTGTAAAAGCATTCGCCAAGTGAAGTTAGTTCCTGGTTGTAGGCCTTCCAACATTTGATATGCTACAGGAGAAAATGGACTTCCGTCAAACTTGTTATTGATATAATTAAATTCTCCATTTAAAGAAACCTTTTCAGCATTGGAATAAGCAAATGAAAACCCAATTAGCTGTTGGTCTAATTTTTCCATTTCGCCTAATTGATTGGCTTGTTTTTCAAATTCATAAAAAACATCGAAGCGAGTTTGCTGGCTCAATAAATACGATATTTTTGGACTGAAAGAATATGATTCGAGTTGGTAACTTCTATTTGAAAAATTTTCTGAAAGACTTTCATTATTGCTAATTTGACTTTTGAAATTCATCAACCAGCTTTCTTTAATCTTGTGATTAAAGTTCAGCTGATGACTTTTCGATTTGTTTTGTTGTAAGCCAATAGCAAGCAGATTGTCACTAGACGAAGAAATGTAAGTGTAACTAGTTGTAAAATACTGTTTTCCGCGATTGAAAAATAACGCATTTCTAAAATTTGAAATCAACCCAAGTTGGTCCTCCCCTCCATCTTCAAAAGGGTTAATATTAAAAGCATCATTTCTTCGTTTTACCTTTCTATCTAAAATGTAAGAAGTTTGGTTGTAAAAGTGAGAAAGAAACTTTTTAAATCCTACTTCATTTAACCATTTTTGAGGATTTAAAGTAAGTATCTGACTGAATTTATTCTGACGGATTTTTAAAAAAACTTGATTGGGTAGTAATATCCTAACGTATTCTGCCTGATCTTGAAACTGCGCAACTTCAAATTCTTCTAATTCTTGAATTCCATTATTATTATAATCAATCCAAGTGTAAACACCCTGTCCTGGTTCTGTTTTAACATAGGTAAATTCCTGCTGTGGAATAACCCCATTGTTAGATTCTAAAGTAGTATTCCATCGAATTCCTCCTTGCAACAACGCTTGGTTGTAAATAATTCTGGAGTTTAAAGAACGGTCTATTTCACGCTTAGTTATAATTGTAGGAAATTCTTGACTCAATCCAGTTTCATCTCCTACTTTAGGTTCATAATTAAGCGTTCTGTAATTAGCAAATGCAGATAGTTGTGTGTTGTCAGTATTTATCAATCGCGACTTTAAGTAAAATGTATGCGACGAATTTACTTTTTGAAGTATGTTGTTTCTAACACTGTCATTCACCCGATATTGATAACCGGTTTCTACAAAAACCTGCGTGCTATCTCCAACACCCATATAAGCCTCATAAGCGCTAAATTTTTGACTTGTAGGGGAAATGCTATCGCGAAGGATATCTTTAATCTGGTTGTCTTCTAGAGCTATTTTAGCCCCAATCCAAGCTTTGTCTAACGAATATGTTGCAGTATTATTTAATCGAAAGAATTTGGAAGTAATTGAATCGGCTTTGCTATTTAATAAACTTCCATTTGTTCTTAATCTGAATTTATCAAGCTTAATCTCTGATGCAATTACATGGCGCGTACCATTGAAGTTTTCAGAATAATTCAAATTTTGAAATTCATACCTACCTCTTCCATTTTTTGGATGTGAAAATTCAACTCCAGAAATTACAAAGCTTTGATTTCCTTGAGGGTTTAATAGGTTCCAATCTCTGTTAAATTCAATATTGTAAAGGTTTTCGATGGTCTGAAAATCTTTTTGTACAAAATCTAACGAACCAAAAGCATCAACTTTCAATGTATCTGCTGTAGTTAATACTCGTTGTTTAAACGCCAATCTTCCTGCAAAACCATCGTTATTAGAATCGTCTATATCGCTAAACAAATTAAGATCGTTTTTACTACCCGCAACCTCAAAATCTATTTGAGTTTTATCAGAAGGATGATAACTTCCATTTAACCCACCTATTTGAAGTTTTATGGGAGCATTTAATTTAATAATTGGCTCGTAATTTCCTTGTGGCACACCATTTACTGGAGGCTTATATTCAAAAATCCTGCTGATAGCGTTATTATCGGCAATTACATAATTACCGTTGTTACTTCCAACAAGTGAGAATCGCACACTGTAAAGTTCGTCTTCTGGATTATTTGAAAACACGAAAACTTCCTCCCCATTGATAATTACTTTTTTGTAGAGAATTTTGTTTTCTGAATAGGTATCAGGAACTGCCGACGGTGCTGACATTAAATCCTTATCATCTCCAGCTGCTTTTAATATTGCTACTTGTTCTTCCGAAAGACTTTGTTGTAAGGGCTGATTTTTTGCATCATTTTCAGAATAAACATATACACCTAAGTCCAATTTATTACTCGAATAATTTCCGCCTCCATAGCCAATAAAACGTGTGTAGCTTCTATCGGTATATTGATATTCTACAGTAATTCGCATATCGCTAGTTATTGGATACGTTGGATTAAATTTTATTTCACCAGCATTGTAATCGATTACGTAATCTTCGTTTTCGCCTCTGTTTAAGAGCAGTCCGTTTACATAAACTCGCTCACTACCTGAAACAACTAAAATATAAAGCTCTCCGTTAGGACCTACGAGTTTATAAGGTCCTTGGTTTCCTTCTTGTCCAACAAATTCACTTTTAGAAAAAACACCTTTAACTAATGCCCCAGAAGCAAAAGCTGAAATTTTGGAACCGTCCTCATTGTTGAATGTCCCGCCAAGGGATATTCCTTGTACTTTTTTTGTAAATCTTCCGAAATAGCTATTGGTGTTTTGAAGATCGATATCCCCAGCTCGTATATTCCAATTTTCTCCAAAAAGTTCGATAAAAATCTGATCAAATTCATTTAAACTTTGTGAATAACCGCCTTCTTGAGTGGGAATATTTGCATCTTGAATAGAAGCACGAATCGAAACCTTATCACTTAATTTTCCTGTTATCTGTAAATCTAACTGACTATTAACAACTGCATTTTGATTGTTTCCAATGGTGATACCTCGTGAAATACTTCCAGAAGTATTTAATCCATCAAAAGGAGTAAAAGTATTTTTATTAGTACTTTCTTGTAGAGAATATAGTTTATCAATCCGCCCTGTGTTTTCAACAATTATTTTTGGGTCGAGTGCAAAATAATCTCGGGTAAGAAAATCAGGATACTTTAAATACTGAATGGTTACAGAGTCTTCCCTTTGAAGTAGTCCATCGGCATTCTCATTAATACGGGAAGGAAAAATAATCCTTCCTTTTTTAAAATCTATTAGATAACTAAAGGGGTCAAGCTCATTTCCTTTATTGTCGAAGATATTGAACTTTGTAGGGTTAATCCCGGCACTATCTATTGCAACGGTATCTCTTACAGCAAATTTTTTCTCAATGTAATTTGAGTTAATATCCTGTGCATAGCCTATTGCTACGAATGTAAAAATGAAAATGGACAGGATTAACTTCATTAACTATAAAACTATTCGTTTAGCTTTTTATTTTGATAGGGTAAAAATACAATCTCAAATTCGAGGAGGACGGAAAATTATAAAACAAATTTAAATACGTAATGTAATAAAGTATTGGTTGTTAAACGGTGGTGAGATATTTATCTTGCAAGCTTAAAATATTTATTTAATCCTAAAAAAAATACCCGACTTCAGGGCATTTTACATGAAAATAATCTCATATAACGTAAACGGAATTCGCGCAGCCATGCGAAAAGGATTTATTGATTGGTTAAAAGCTGCAAATCCTGATGTAGTTTGTATTCAAGAAACTAAAGCCAATGTTGATCAAGTAGATGTAGCGGAAATTGAAAAGGCTGGGTATCCCTATCACTATTGGTTTAGTGCTCAAAAAAAAGGGTATAGCGGCGTTGCAATATTTTCAAAAATTATCCCCAATCATGTAGAATACGGAACAGGGGTTGATTATATGGACTTCGAAGGGCGTAATATTCGTGTAGATTTTGATGCTCCTGCTCTTCCTGGTGGACAGATTTCTGTTATGAGTTTGTATTTGCCAAGTGGAACAAATATTCAACGATTAGAGCACAAACTCACATACATGGACGATTTCCGAAAGTATATCGACAACCTCAAAAAAGAAACCCCAAATTTGATAATTTGCGGCGATTATAACGTATGTCATAAGGCAATTGATATTCACGACCCTGTAAGAAATAAAAACGTTTCTGGATTCTTGCCTGTGGAAAGAGAATGGTTGGACGATTTTATAAACAGTGGTTTTATAGACAGTTTTAGACATTTCAATAAAGAACCTCATAACTATACATGGTGGAGCTACCGTGCAAACGCAAGAAACAATAATAAAGGCTGGCGTATTGATTATAACTTAGTTTCCGAACCCTTGAAAGACAATTTAAAACGTGCAGTAATTTTACCTGATGCTAAACACAGTGACCACTGCCCGCATTTGGTTGAATTAGAATTCTAAAATTGCAATAGGTTGGATAAGTTTTACAAACCTGTCAAGTACTATCAAATAGAATATTATGAAATACACAACGCTTCCAAATACCAATTTAAAAATCAGTAAACTCTGTCTTGGAACGATGACGTGGGGGCAACAGAATACGGAAGCCGAAGCGCATCAACAATTAAATTTTGCTATTGAAAAAGGAATAAACTTTATAGATTGTGCCGAAATGTATCCAGTTCCCGCCAATCCTAAGACTCAAGGTCGAACGGAAACTTATATTGGAAATTGGTTAGCAAGGAAGAAAAACAGAAACGATATAATAATCGCAACCAAGATTGCTGGGCCAAGCCGAAACATGGACCATATTCGTTTGCCATTAGATTTTAGTAGAAAATCTTTGGAAAACGCCATTAATAATAGCTTAAAACGACTACAAACCGATTATATAGATTTATATCAATTACATTGGCCTGAGCGCAGTACTAACTATTTTGGGCAACGAGATTATACCTATATAGAAAACGAATCTTGGAGCGATAATTTCGCAGAAGTACTTTACAATTTAGAGTGTTTTGTAAAAGAGGGTAAAATCCGCCATATCGGACTTTCAAACGAAAATCCTTACGGAGTCATGCGTTGTATGGAAGAGGCTAGAAAAGGAAGTATTAAAATTGCAACAGTTCAGAACCCCTATAATTTATTAAATCGAAAAGATGAAATTGGGCTTTCCGAGATCCTTCATCGTGAAGAAATTGGATATTTACCGTATTCACCTCTAGGTTTTGGAACACTTACTGGGAAATATTTAGAGGGAAAAGCAAATAAAAATTCCCGTATAAATCAATTTAAACAGTATAGTCGTTATAGCAGTAATACTGCAAAGGAAGCAACAAAACAGTATTTTGAAATTGCTAAAAAATACGATTTAAGCCTTACTCATTTAGCGCTGGCATTTATTCTTCAGAAGAAATTTGTTACCGCCCCAATTGTAGGTGCTACTTCTTTAGCGCAACTCTCAGAAAATATTGAAAGTATAAATATTAAACTTTCAAAAAACATTTTGAAGGACATTAATACTGTTCACCACAACATCCCAAATCCTGCTCCATAAGGTTATAAATGTTATATGTGAAAAATTAAAAATCCCAAACTCCAGTTAACTGAAATTTGGGATTTTAATATTTTTAAAGATTGCGTTAGCTTAGTCCGCCAATACCATTACTTTATTATTGTTACATTCAACAGTTCCTCCAGAAATATGAAGTACCCATTGTCCGTCTTCTTGAGTAAAGTTTTTTTGAAACTCTTCTGCAAATGTTGGGTTCCCTCTAAATTTTACTTTTCCTTTTTGTAAAACAGAAACAATAGCTGCGTGGTTGTTAAGCATTTGAAATTCACCTTCCACACCAGGAACGGTTACGCTTTCTACTTCTCCAGCAACTAATGATGCTTCAGGGGTTACTATTTCTAAATACATATATTTTAGTATTGAGATGTGAGATGTGAGAAATGTCTAATATCTCACATCTTACATCTGATGTCTAATTAAGCTTCTGCAAGCATTTTTTCTCCTGCTGCAATTGCTTCTTCGATAGTTCCTTTAAGGTTGAATGCTGCTTCTGGAAGGTGATCTAACTCTCCATCCATAATCATATTGAAACCTTTAATTGTTTCTTTAATATCAACTAAAACTCCAGGAATACCAGTAAACTGCTCTGCTACGTGGAACGGCTGAGAAAGGAAACGTTGTACACGACGTGCGCGTCCTACTGCCATCTTATCTTCTTCTGAAAGTTCTTCCATACCAAGAATCGCGATGATATCTTGTAATTCTTTATAACGCTGTAAAAGCTCTTTTACTCTTTGTGCACAAGCATAGTGTTCTTTTCCAAGAATAGCTTCTGTAAGAATTCTTGAAGTAGAATCTAATGGATCTACTGCAGGGTAAATACCAAGCTCGGCAATCTTACGAGAAAGTACTGTTGTTGCATCCAAGTGGGCGAACGTTGTCGCTGGCGCTGGATCCGTAAGGTCATCCGCAGGTACGTATACCGCCTGTACAGATGTAATAGAACCTCTTTTTGTTGAAGTAATACGCTCTTGCATAGCACCCATCTCTGTTGCCAAAGTTGGTTGGTAACCTACCGCTGAAGGCATACGTCCTAGAAGTGCAGACACCTCAGAACCTGCTTGTGTAAAACGGAAAATATTATCTACGAAGAAAAGTACATCTTTTCCTTGTCCTTCTCCTGCTCCATCACGGAAATACTCAGCGATTGTCAATCCTGACAGCGCAACACGTGCACGTGCTCCAGGTGGTTCGTTCATCTGTCCGAATACGAAAGTAGCTTTAGATTCTTTCATCGCCGTTTTATCAACTTTAGAAAGATCCCATCCACCTTCTTCCATAGATTTCATGAAATCGTCGCCGTAACGGATAATTCCAGATTCTAGCATTTCACGAAGTAAGTCATTACCCTCACGAGTACGCTCACCTACACCAGCAAATACTGAAAGTCCACCGTGTCCTTTCGCAATATTGTTAATTAACTCTTGAATAAGTACTGTTTTTCCTACACCAGCACCACCGAATAGACCAATTTTACCACCTTTTGCATAAGGTTCAATAAGGTCAATTACTTTAATACCAGTAAATAGAACTTCAGTAGAAGTTGAAAGATCTTCGAATTTTGGTGCTTCACGGTGAATTGGTAGTCCGTTATCGCCAGCTTTTGGCAGATTTCCAATACCGTCAATAGCATCACCAATTACGTTAAAAAGTCGGCCATATACATCATCTCCAATAGGCATTTGGATAGGCGCTCCTGTAGCAACAGCTTCAGCACCACGGCTTAAACCGTCTGTAGAATCCATTGAAATGGTACGCACCATACTTTCACCAATGTGTGATTGAACCTCAAGAACTAATTTGTTCCCGTGATTGTTTACCTCTAACGAGTCGTATATTTTTGGAAGTTCCGATCCGCTTTCAAAAGCAACGTCTACTACCGGGCCAATAATCTGTGCAACTTTTCCTGTACTTTGTGACATGAGTAACTCTTTATTTTATAGTTATCTAAGACTGAATAAACCAGCCCTGTTTTAAACAGGTGCAAAGATAGTTTTTTCTGAATGATAATTGCAATGGAATTTTTAAAAAAATTACTACTACACAATTCTTTGCATAACAGTTAATTAGAACTGCTTATAAAGGAATAGCAGAATCGTTTTTTTATTCTATTCGTAAAACAGTTTCTGTGAAGAAGTTTCAGTCAATTAACTTTAGAATTATTTTAAAGCAATTTTCAAATTGTTAGTCGAGTTTTTCACAAAACCCACGAACCTCCTTTGAAAATAAATTAATTATTCTGTTTTGTAGTTTGTCGTCTTTAGGAATAATCCGGCCATCGATTTCAACAACAGGTGTCAGCTCTCCCATAGTCCCTGTGGCAATTACTCCATCGGCATTGTAAAACTGTGAAAGTGTAATATCGGCTTCTAAAATTTCAATTTCGTATTTTTCGCATAATTCAATTACTGAGTTCCTCGTAATTCCCGGTAAACAGGCATGAGCAAAAGGAGTAAAAACTTTACCATCTTTTACCATAAAAAGATTGCTACCATTTAATTCAGCAATAAATCCACGATCGTCGAGCATTAAACCTGCATCTTTACCTGCAACATTAGCTTGAATTTTTGCAATTATGTTATTAAGTAAGTTGTTGTGATGGATTTTACTGTCTAAAAATTGCGGCGAATTTCTTCTTTGACTTGTACTAATTACTTTTATTCCGTGGTCATTGTCGTATACTAAAGGTTTCCATTCTGCTAAAACAATTAAACAAGAACCACTCTGGTTTAATCTAGGGTCCATGCCACTTGTAATCTTTTCACCTCGGGTTAAGGTTAATCGAATATGAGTATCATCGGTCATTGCGTTTGCATCGAGAGTTTGTTTAATTGCCTTTTTTATGAATTCCTTAGAAGGAATATCCACAAAAGCCAAAGTTTTAGCCGATTCATGTAAACGAGTTAAATGTTTGTCTAAACAAACTATTCCTTCAGGGTAAACGCGTAAACCCTCCCAAACTGCATCACCACCTTGAACCGAGCTGTCAAAAACTGAAACTTTTGCTTCATCTCGAGGATAAAGTTTGTCTTTTACAAATACTTTTATATTGTCGTTTTTGGGATTAGATTTTTGAAGCATTTGTTTGAAGTTGAGAGTTTAAAAGTTTATAAAGGTCTGGCTAGCGTAGTCGAGACCTTAGTTGAGGTTATTGCTTATAGTTTTCAATTGTGCTCTAACCGACACAATATAGTTTTTATATTGATTCATTCACTAAGATATTATTTTTTAAAGTTTTATAATATGGCAGCGCTTCATTCAATAATGGCTCTAGATGCTTAGGCAATTCACGAGAACTACTTTTTTGAACTGTGAATCCTTCGCTGTTGTGAACATTTTTATACCAGTGTTTTGCCCAAATTCCATCTTCTGGAATGCTGCCTTTCTCCCATCGAAGCATTTTTTCAGAAAAAGGAATTTTCAGTAATTTACAAAGATTTCTCAAATAGGCTTCGGGATTTTTTAAAAGTTCGTCACTATCAATAACGATTGGCGTTTTTTTATTGTTCTTCAGAAATAAGAATAATTCTGAAGCTTTTTTTATTCCAATATCATTTAAAGTAGGGGTGTGGATTACTTTTGAAAAGGATGCAATCAATTTTTTTGGGTGACGAATAAGAATAACATTTTTCCAATCTAATATAAACTGAGGTGTGTCGGTTAGATAATGATGTGCCATCCCTTTTACAAAAACATTTTGGGTTTTAGAATGCAAGTTTATAGCCTCAACCACCTTTTCCTCTTTCAATTCCAGAGTTTGTAGAATTTCTTTTTGAGAAGGATGCTCATTTTCCAATGTGGCATTGGCGAGATAGTAACCGTAAAAAGGCTCGTCTAAAACAGAAATATCTTCTCGTTGTGCAAACGAATACATAAGGGCAGTAGAAAGATTTCGCGGACCCGAGATAAGATTGATTACTTTCATTTATTAAAAGTATCAAAATTATTTTGGAAAAAGAATAACCTGTATAATAGCTCGAACTGAATTTTGTCAGTGTAAAGATTTTTTGTCTTCTTTTAAATTGACAATTTCGAATAGGAGTAAACATAAACAAGAATGTTTAATCCATTTAAGATAATCTATAATTAAAAAAGACGAACCTTAGAAATATTTCTAAAATTCGTCTTTAATATATTCTTCGTTTCGTTCGAAACTTATTCCACAGTAACCGATTTGGCTAAGTTACGCGGCTGATCTACGTTTTTATCTAGCAACACTGCAATATGATATGAAAGTAATTGCAACGGGATAGTTGTAACCAATGGCGTTAATGCTTCTGGAGTATGAGGTACTTCAATTACATAATCTGCCATGTCTCTAACCGCAGTATCTCCTTTAGAAACTACAGCTATAATTTTTCCTTTTCTAGCTTTAATTTCTTGGATGTTACTCACTACTTTTTCATAATGCTCACTCTTTATTGCGATTACCACAACAGGCATATGCTCATCAATAAGTGCAATAGGGCCGTGTTTCATTTCGGCTGCAGGATATCCTTCGGCATGGATATATGAAATCTCTTTTAACTTCAACGCTCCTTCCAACGCCACTGGGAAGTTATAACCTCTACCCAAGTAAAGGAAGTTACGAGCATCTTTAAACACTGCTGAGATTTCTTTTATTTTATCCTCGCTTGATAACGCTTCTTGAACTTGATCTGGAATTAATTCCAATTCACGTAAGTAAAGCATATAAGCACTGTTAGAAATGGTTCCTTTGGCTTTTGCTAGGCGAAGAGCCATCATTGTTAAAACAGTAATTTGAGTGGTAAAGGCTTTGGTTGAAGCAACTCCAATTTCAGGTCCGGCATGGGTATAACTACCACTATGCGTTTCTCTTGAAATAGTAGATCCAACTACATTACAAATACCGAAAACAAAAGCACCTTTAGATTTTGCTAATTTAATAGCTGCAAGCGTGTCGGCTGTTTCACCACTTTGTGAAATAGCAATAACAACATCTTTTTCTGAAATAATTGGGTTTCTATAGCGGAATTCTGATGCGTATTCTACTTCAACAGGAATACGTGTTAAATCTTCAAAAATATACTCTGCAACTAAACCAGCATGCCATGAAGTTCCACATGCAACGATAATAATTCTATCGGCATTTAAAAACTTTTCGATATGGTCTTCAAGTCCGCCAAGCCTTACAATACCTTGGTCGGCAAGGAGTCTTCCACGATAAGTATCTTTAATAACAGAAGGTTGTTCGTAAATTTCTTTTAGCATAAAGTGGTCAAACCCACCTTTTTCAATTTGTTCAAGATTTAACTGAAGCTCTTGAATGTAAGGGGCAACCAATTTGTCGTCTTTAATTTTTCTAATTTTTACGTCACGTCCAAGTCTAATAATAGCTAACTCTTCGTCTTCAAGATAAATAGCATTATTTGTAAACTCGATAAATGGGGAAGCATCACTGGCTATAAAAAACTCATCTTCACCAACACCAATAGCCAATGGGCTACCTAGTTTAGCAACTACAATTTCGTTTGGTTTTTTAATGTCGAAAACAGCGATGGCATAAGCTCCTACAACTTGGTTAAGTGCAATTTGCACTGCTTTTCCAAGCTTTACATTTTCTTGTTTTTGAATGTCTTCAATAAGATTGACTAAAACTTCTGTATCTGTTTCAGATTTAAAAGTGTAACCTCTATTTGTTAGTTCTTTTTTTATTGATGCGTAATTTTCAATGATACCATTATGTATCATCACCAATTCACCATTATTTGAATAATGAGGATGGCTATTTACATCATTTGGTACACCGTGAGTTGCCCAACGTGTGTGTCCTATTCCAACATTTCCTTCGCGATTTATCTCAGATTTAGCCTTTGCTTCTAAATCTGCAACCTTACCTTGAGTTTTACAAAGTTGGATATCTTTTCCATCATAAAGTGCAATTCCCGCACTATCGTATCCTCTGTACTCTAAGCGCTTAAGACCGTTTAGAATTATCGGATATGCTTCTCTTTTGCCAATATAGCCTACTATTCCACACATAGTCGAATTTTAATTTGGTTCTGTATAATAAATTTGAAGTTTTAGTTTTTTCTCTTGATTGGAAGTTGCATTTCCGTAAATAACGGTTCCTTCTGGAGAAATAACACTACTAGATGGCACCTCTTGAATACTAGGTTCCATAGCTTCTTTTAATTTTTGAGTTGTTCTATTTTTAACATTTTGAGATACAACAATTCCTAAAGGAACGTTTGTACTATCTTTATTTATAATGTTGCTGATATGATCGGTAATTTTTAATTTGTAATACTTTCCATTACCATCAGTACCGCGCTCTAACCTTCCAAAGTGATTGGTAAATGCCTCAATTGCTTCTAATCCGTTTGTTGGGTCGGAAGTGTAATCTACCAAGACATTGCTGTTTTTAAGGTCATAAATCATTATGCGTTCTGGTTCAGATTCACCACCCGATACGATATCTTGATTTACATAAAAAACAAGGTTTGCTTCATTTACGAGCCACTTTTTACTTCTAAGTAATTCAAGTTCATCGGCAACTCCATTATTGTCTAAATCTTTTCCAAAAAGTTCCACAACGGAAATTATTCCATCACCTCCACGAACGTAAAGGTTCTCATTACCTGTTTCGGTATTTGGATTTTCTACAGCTGTTTGTATATGGCTAGGAAGTTCATTTTCAAACGTATTAACATTAATACCATTAAAGTTTAATTTAAAAACATCGTCTTTTCTTCCTTCACTATCTTCATCGTAATAACTATAGAAAATAGAAACATTTGCCTTCGATTGATCAAACAAAAATAAACTACCATCATTGGTAGGGGAGTTTACTTTAAAGTAAATTCCTCTTAAATAATTTTTAAAGTTGTTGTTGTTTCGCAACTCCTCTTTACCTTCCATATCAATTATAGCAGTTTGGAAAAAAGTTGAGTCTAATTTAACGCGTAATCCAGGACCTAATTTTTCTTCTTCATCGGTACCTTCATTGTAAATATATCCATTTCTTGTAGGAATAAATTGTTCTACTTTCCCTAATTCGGTATCTAGGTAGTTTTCAAACTCCGCACCTTGATTGGTATAGTAATTTTGAAATTCTTGAAAACCTGTTTCAGGATCGTATTCTCTTAAAAAGTAGTTAGATTTATAGATATTTACATTTATAGGACTGATACCATAGATTGAATCTAACTCATAAGTAGTTACACTATCCACAGTTGTTCCTTCACTAAAATATGGTAAATATACAAAAACACTATCTACCCGAGCACTATCACCAAACGTTGGATTGTTTTTTTCCATTGTAAGTTGCGATAGCAAGTTTACAGTAGATTTGCCGTAAACAGGGTCGTTGTAAACTCCCAATTGGTAGGAAGGAAGTCTATTACTTTGTAAGGGACCAAGTTTTTTGCTGTAAGAAATTACAGTGCTCGATTCATCCAAAATGCCATTCGGACTTTCATCTCCAAGTATTTCAGAACCAATTGTACTTATATCGCTTTCACAAGATGATAAGCCAATAATTATAAATAAAATAGTGCCGGCTAAGGGCAACAAATTTTTAATTTTCATTTGCAATTAGTATTTGATAAATAGAAACGCCCTGTTAGCAAATTGTTTGTGTTTGGTAATTCAATAGTGTTTTTACTATTTATACCGCTAATCGCAAATAGGCATTTCATCAGTTTCTTTTTATTTGTTTTTTGGTTGAAACTATTAAGACGCAAATATTATTGCGAATGTCGAAGAAAATTATTTTAATACTTTCTCGCTGTAAAAATCTAAATATGCTTGGGAAAAATTCTCCATATTGTGATATTTTAACACAGGTTTATCCAAAGTGTTAATATATTCCTCAAGTTCTGCAGGTATTTCCTCAGAGCCTTTAATGATGGCGTCAGAATTTCCAAGAGCAACTTTCATCAAATTAACATAGTTTGGATTCTCAAGTCCCACTAGTGCTTCATCATCAATAGCATCAAATTTTACTTTGTCAATTGTGTTTTTATCTAACTCCCCATCAAATCCTTGATTATAAACAGAAGTTACAATTTTGCTGTTTTCAAAAAGTGGTTCAGTTCCGTAATAATTACGCAGGTATAACGGTAAAAATGCAGCCATCCAACCGTGAACGTGAATAATATCTGGAGCCCAATTTAGTTTTTTTACTGTTTCAATTACTCCTTTTGCAAAAAAGATAGCACGTTCGTCGTTATCTTTAAAGAAATTTCCTTCTTCATCTGCAAAAGTTGCTTTTCTTTTAAAGTAATCTTCGTTATCAATAAAGTAAACCTGTATACGCTCTTTTGGTATAGACGCTACTTTAATAATTAACGGCATATCTAAGTCGTTAATTACTAGGTTCATTCCAGAAAGTCTAATAACTTCGTGTAATTGATGTCTTCTTTCATTAATATTGCCGTAGCGAGGCATAAAAATTCTAATCTGTCCGCCACTGTTGTTAATCATTCTTGGAGCTTCAAACGACATTGAAGAAATCTCGGTCTCAGGAAGATATGGTATTACTTCGGAAGACACATACAAGACTCTTTTATCTTTCATCTATAGGGTATTTTAAGTGTTAAATGTAATTATTTCCTAAAACAGGAGATTTTTAAAAACACGCAAAATTACGAAAATTTATGTAGATTGTCTTTAATATATTAATTTTGCCGTTCTTAAAACCTTTTTATGGCAATACATACCCACAAGCAATCATTGGTAGAAGCTCTTTTATCTATTAGGGAAAAAAATAAAATAGGGTTTGTGCCAACAATGGGAGCATTGCACAAAGGACATATTTCACTGGTAAAGAGAGCATTGGAGGAAAACGATGTTGTAGTTGTTAGCATTTTTGTTAATCCTACTCAATTTAATAACAGTTCAGATCTCGATAAATACCCGCGAACTCCAAAAGATGATATAGCTCTATTGCATAACTTAGAGAAAGAACTAATTATATACCTCCCAGAGGTTTCAGACCTTTATAGCGGATCAGTTTCATCGAAAAACTACTATTTTGATGGTTTGGAAAATGAAATGGAAGGAAGACATCGAAAAGGACATTTTGACGGAGTAGGGACAATTCTCGATAAATTCTTTAGAATTGTCCAACCAGATTCTGCTTATTTTGGGGAAAAAGATTTTCAACAATTGCAAATAGTTAGAAAATTAGTTGAGATTGAAAACCTGCCTGTAAATATTGTAGGGTGTCCAATTCTAAGAGAAAGCAATGGGCTTGCAATGAGTTCGCGTAACAAACGACTAACAGAAAAACAATTTGCAGAAGCTTCAATAATTTATAAAATTTTAAACGAAGTAAAAGACAATTTCTCATCTACTTCTTTATCAAATTTAAATGAAATGGTTGCGGAACGATTTTTGCAAAATCCTCATTTAGATCTCGAATATTTTGAAATTGCCGATGAAGGAACCCTTAAAACTGCTACGCAACTAAACAATGGCGCCAAGTACAGGGCTTTTATAGCGGCATACGCAGGAGAAGTGAGGTTAATCGATAATATGTCATTAAATTAATACCTTTGCAAAATGCAAATACACGTAGTAAAATCTAAAATCCATAGAGTAAAAGTTACCGGTGCCGATCTTAATTATATTGGTAGCATCACTATAGACGAGGATTTAATGGACGCCGCCAATATAATTGAAGGCGAAAAAGTTCAAATTGTAAATAACAATAACGGTGAACGTCTTGAAACCTATGCAATTCCAGGTCCGAGAAAAAGTGGTGAAATTACTTTAAACGGGGCGGCTGCAAGAAGAGTAGCTCCTGGCGATATCCTTATTTTGATTACTTACGCAATTATGGATATAGAAAAAGCAAAAGCTTTTAAACCGGCATTGGTTTTCCCAGACGAGGCTACCAATCTCTTGCGTTAATTTGAATCGCTTCATTTTAAAATCTTTGAAAATTGCCATTCCTTTAGGATTGGGGGTTTTTCTAATTTGGTATATATATCAATCTTTTACACCGACACAAATTGCTGAAACGAAGAAGTATTTTGCCGATGCAAATTACGGATTTGTATTACTTTCAGTTATACTAAGTGTTCTTAGTCACTTTTTACGTGCATATCGGTGGAGTTTTATGCTAGAGCCCATTGGATATAAAACAAAAATAGCCAACAACTTTATGGCTGTTTCTGTAGCTTACCTAATGAATATATTTATTCCAAAAAGCGGCGAAGTATCTCGGGCAGTAATTTTAGATAAATATGAAAATGTACCATTTCAAAAAGGATTTGGTACCATTATATCAGAAAGAATTGTCGACTTATTGTTTTTACTATTTTTTACAGCTCTAGCTTGCATTATTAAATTTGAAATACTTTACGATTATATATTTGAAGCTATTCCAGCTTCTATATTATATGTGCTTGCTGCTGGAATTCTGTTAATAATTATTAGTATTCCTGTTTATATTCGGTTTTCGAAGTCTAATATAAATAAGCGATTAAAAAATTTTGTAATAGGATTAAAGGAGGGTGTTTTCAGTATAGTGAAAATGAAAAAAAAGGGTCCTTTTATACTCCATACATTTTTTATTTGGGGTTTGTATATATTGTCGTTTTACACTGCAATGCACGCGTTACCAGAAACATCTAATATTTCAATAGGCACCATTATTATTACTTTTGTAGTAGGTAGTTTTACCTTTGCGTTCACAAATAGTGGTTTTGGAACTTATCCTGCTGCAATTGCGGGCATATTATCGGTTTTTGGAATTGCCAAAACTGTTGGCGTGGCATTAGGTTGGATTGTATGGATTTCCAATATAAGTTCCATCGTGATATTTGGTGTTCTTTCCTTGGTTTTATTGCCTATTTATAATCGAGACAAGTAAATGTTATAATTAAGCTAATTTAAAAAACAACAATTTTAAAATTGGTTATTTTACAGTCAGAAGCTGAAAAAATTTCTTTATATGAAAAAAATTATATTTTTTGCATTTTTTGCAATAACATTCTGTACAGTTAATTCACAAGTTATATATGAAGAGTTCGATTCTAAAAAATTGGACGAAACACGAAAACTTAAAATACAGTTACCCCGAAATTACGAAACAAATACCGATAAAAAATACCCTATAGTATTAGTATTTGATGCTGATTACTTGTTTGAACCTGTTGCGGGTAATGTAGATTACTTTAGTTATTGGGAGGATATGCCTGAAGCAATTGTTGTAGGTGTTATGCAATCAGGAAGTAGGTATAAAGATGGAGAATACGACGACCGTAGTTATATGCCAACTGATAAAGGGGCTAGTTTTTTTGAATTTATTGGATTAGAATTGATTCCATATATAGATGAAAATTATAGAACAGCTAAATTCATTATTGGGGTTGGACATGACTTTACTGCAAACTTTATGAATTACTATTTATTTAAGGATCCACCATTGCTAAACGGTTTTATAAACTTAAGTCCAGACTTAGCGCCAATGATGGAAGAGCGACTTGCACAACGTATTCCACAGATTCCTGAGAAACTATTTTATTACTTGGCTACTGGTACAGATGATATTAAGGGATTAAAAGAATCTACTGAAAGTTTAAATAATCAACTAAAAAGTATAGAGAGCGAAACTTTTAATTACTACTACGACAATTTTGAAAATGCGACGCATTACACATTAGTGGGTCGTGGAATCCCGAATGCTTTAGAGAAGATATTTTCTGTTTATAGACCAATAAGTAAAGCAGAATTTTCTGAGGTTTTAATGAATAAGGATATCCAAGTATATCAATACCTAGTTGATAAATATCAAGTTATTAAAGATTTGTTTGGATTAGATATCCCTATTAGAATTAACGACTTTATTGCCGTAGGTACAGCCGCAGAAAAGCAAAATAAATGGGAAGCTGTAGAAAACCTAGCGAAACTTGCTAAAAAACAATACCCCGATAATGTCTTAGGTGATTATTATTTGGGGCGTTTTTATGAATCACAAGGAGATTATCGAAAAGCAATTAGAGTTTACCGCAGCGGTTTTGGTAAACAAGATGCAGATTTTATTACCCAAGAATTACTTTTAGACTTAGCAGACGATTTAAGTACGAGAGATTAAATTTCTCGAATTGCCTTTTTGTGAATTATAGCCCAATTACTCAATGAGTGATGAGTGCCATTTAATTCTAATTTAGAAAGTATATTGCTGCGATGTTTTTCTACTGTTCTAGGAGAAACGCATAGGTTATCCGCAATTTCAGCAGTACTTAACTGTTGTGCAATTAACTTTAAAATTGTTTTTTCTGAAGCTGTTAAAAGCTTTATTTTTTTTAAATCGTCCGATACTGTTTGAAGTGATGACGGCTCAAAAGATTTACTAAAATATGTTTTTCCTTGAATTACATCACTAATACATTTTTCAATCTCAGAAAATGAATCCTCTTTAAGGAGATATCCATTTATTTGAAGGGATTTGGCTTGGGATATATAATCACTTTCTTTGTGGAATGAAAGCACGATAAACTTTGTATCAACCTCTTTTTCTTTTGCCATTTTTATAACTTCAAATCCGGTTAATAATGGCATATCTATGTCTAAAAGAGCAATTGTTGGTTTATAAGTTAAAATATGTTCTAAAGCTTGTAAGCCGTTTATCGCTTTTCCCACAACATTGTAGTTATTAGAAATTAGTTCATCGTTCAATCCTTTTAATATCATTGGATGATCGTCTGCGATTACGAATGTTACATTGTTTTTTACAATCATTTAAAGTGGTGTAGATAATGTTATTTGGGTACCCTTATTTATTTGACTTTTAATGTCAATTTTGGAATTCAGAATTTTAGCGCGTTCTACTAAAGTTTGCATTCCTAAACTATTATTAAATTTTAATTTTTCAATACTGTCAAATCCTTTCCCGTTGTCGACTATTGTAGTCTCTAAAAAGTTGTTCTTCTTTACAATTTTAATATAAGCTGCTTTTGCATCAGAATGTTTTATCATATTGTTTAACACTTCTTGAATAATTCTATATAAATGTAAGGATGCATCCTTGCTTAACAAAGAATCTATATCTTCAATTTCATGTGTAAAAAAAATATTTGTATTGTCGTCAACTTCGTTTATTAACTTTACTATTGCTGCTGTTGGTCCAAGTTTTTCGAGGGTAGCTGGGTGCAAACCTCTAGAGATAGTGCGAAGTTCATCTAAAGTATTTCCCGCTAAAGTTTCCATTTCAATGCTGCCATAAGATTTTGTTTTCTTGGTAAGCAGCATTAGTTTCTGTCCCACACTATCGTGAAGTTCCCTAGCTACTCGTATCCGTTCTCGTTCTTGAGCTTTTATTAGATTATGAGTGTAGATTTCATTTCTTTTTTGCTCTCGTTTATTTTTATAAAAAATAAAAATAAAAACACCCAAAGAAATAAATGTCAAAAGAGAAAACCAAAACCATCCTGTTCTCCAAAATGGCAGTTTTATAGTAAAATTGTATTGATAGGGTTTAGACTGCCAATCTCCAATCCCATTGTCCGCGATAAATTCGAAAGTATAATCTCCGGGAGGTAAAAATGAAAACACAGCTTTCGGATCAGAGGTTGCTGGTGACCACTCATCTCCGTCACGCAGCCCTTTCATTCGATATTGATATTTAACCTTTTCTGGATTTGTAAAGGTTATTGCCTCCATTATAAAAGTTAGATAATTCTTTTGATAAGGTAAGATAATTCTATTTGAGCTTCGATATAAACTGTCTTCCAAGGTTTCAGAAAACAATAGTACATCAGAAAGATTTAACCTTGGAGGTTGAAAATTTTGAATATATTCATCTTCTCTAAAAGTTATAATCCCATTTATTGACGAGGCTAACACTGTCTTTTTCTTGGTAACATGAAGGGAGTTAAAATCTATATCATTTTCTAAAAAATGTGAAACTGTATTAAAATGTTTACTAGAAATACTATCCTTTTCTAGCAATAGGTTTAAATCAACTTTATAAAACACGTCTCTTCCTGCTATCCATAAATCTTTATCATCAACTTTTAATGCCCTGAAATAACTTAAATTAGGTAATCGGGAGATATCAAGTACTTTTATTTTATACTCTTCATTTTCAAGCTTAATGTGGTAGAGATTTTTTTCATTTCCAGCTATTACCTCATTTTCGTTAATTATATCTATACTTCTAAAATTATTGTGCTCATAAAAATCGATTCCAGGTATAGCGCTAACTTTATTGTTGTTAAGTTCATATAAACCGCTAATCTTACAAAGAATAAGACGTTCTCCTATTGGTACAACCCCAACACTACGCGCCGAATTTATGTAATAGGTAGAATCTTTAGTTATGGTTTTAATCCTACTTGTTTCAAAGAGTAGCGTACGATTTTCATCTTTATAAATTAAATTATAAACCCCTTTATCAATTATTTTTGGCGGTCTATTTTTGGAATATTCTTTTACATCTTGGTTGGTTGCGGCCAATAATGTGTTTTCAGGTGTAACAAATAAATTAATCACAGGTTTATTGTCAGGAAAGTAACGAAAATTCTCTGGACTTGTTACTGCTATTACACCAGCATCTGTAGCTATAATTAATTCATCATCCCATTCTAAAAAATCATTGACAAAATTTGACGGCATTCCTTGTTGTTTATTGTAAATTTTGAAGGAAGTATCCCGAAAACGAATTATACCTTCTCCGTACGAAGTCATCCAAAAATTACCTTCTGTATCTTTTATTATACTATATATGTACTTACTAGGCATTCCCTGTTTTTCATTGTATATAGTAATCTCTCCCGTCTCCTTGTTAAAGATTCCAAAGCCGTTACCTTCAAAAGTCAAATAGAGTTCCTTATCATCTTCCTCCAAAATATCATAAACTCGATTTAGATTAAATTCATTGGGATTAAAATTATAATTAGTGATTTTTCCGTTTTCTATTTTATTTAAACTTCCATAAGTACCCACCCAAATAACCTTGTTATCATCAATTAAGATTGAATAACAAATTTTATTTATTCCATCTTTGTCACTATAAATATTATCAAGTTTGAGTGTGTCCAGCGTTAATTTAAAAACACCGTTATTGGAAGAAGTAATAAAAATAGTATTATCGTCGTACCAAGCAGATTTTAATAAAGTTGCATTGTTAGTGACATTGTAATCAATATCAAGTTTTTCCCACTTACCATTTTTGTAAGACGCTACGCCTCTGGCAAAAACAATGTAAATGGTGCCATCCTTAGCTTCTAAAAAACTATTTGCACTTCCTAAAAAGTTGGTCTCAAAGGTTTCACTGAGAATTACTTTTTCATCTTGAATTACGCAAACACCTTTGTTTAAAGTTCCTACCCAAATTCTTTCCTTAGAATCTTCAAAAAGGCTAAAGCTTATATTTGAAGTTAGCCCATTTTCAGTTGTATAGTTTTTAAAAGTTGTTCCATTAAAACAACTCACCCCTCCAATAGAGGAAATCCAAATTCTATCTTTACTATCTTGAAGTATTGCGTGAGTCTCGTTGCTAATTAAACCATCTTCTACTTTGTAATTTTTAAATTGAAGCTGCTGAGCAATACTACCCAACGAAAAAACACTTAATAAAAAGAAAGAGAGGAATAAGCGTTTCATTTATAGATGGTTTCTACAGTAAATATATTTAATTTAGCGGAATTATTATGGCTAAAACAAAAACAACATTTTTTTGTCAGAATTGCGGAGCACAATTTGCAAAGTGGCAGGGGCAATGTACTTCCTGTAAAGAATGGAATACCATTGCAGAAGAAGTAATCCAAAAAGCTGAAAAGTTAAGTTGGAAATCTTCTGAAACCACCGCTAAACGAGTGGCAAAACCGCAACGTATTTCGGAAATTTCAACACAGGCAGAAGCAAGATTAAATACTCAAAATAACGAGTTAAACAGAGTGTTAGGTGGTGGCCTAGTGCCAGGTTCATTAACGCTTTTAGGAGGAGAGCCGGGGATAGGGAAAAGTACCTTGATGCTCCAAATTGCTTTACAACTTCCTTATAAAACACTTTATGTTTCAGGTGAAGAAAGTGCACAACAAATTAAAATGAGAGCCGAGCGTATTCAGCCGAGCTCTGAGAATTGTTTCATTTTAACCGAAACTAAAACACAAAACATCTTTAGAAATATAGAAGAAGTTGCTCCAGATATCGTTGTAATCGATTCTATTCAGACCTTGCACACAGACCATATAGAAAGTGCTGCAGGTAGTATTTCTCAAATTCGAGAAACGACTGCTGAACTTATAAAATTCGCAAAAGAAACCGCTACCCCAGTAATATTAATTGGTCATATTACTAAAGATGGCAATATCGCAGGACCAAAAATATTGGAGCATATGGTGGATACGGTTCTACAGTTTGAAGGTGATAGAAATCATATTTATAGAATTCTTCGCGCAAACAAAAACCGTTTTGGAAGCACCAACGAATTAGGAATTTATGAAATGCAGGGGAGTGGTCTTCGCGAAGTTTCAAACCCTTCAGAAATTTTAATTTCTAAAAACGACGAAGATTTAAGTGGAACTGCTATTTCTGCAACCCTTGAGGGAATGCGTCCACTTATGATTGAAATTCAAGCTTTGGTTAGTAGTGCTGTGTATGGTACACCTCAACGTAGTGCAACGGGATACAATGCCAAGCGACTAAATATGATTCTTGCTGTTTTAGAGAAACGAGCTGGTTTTAAACTGGGTGCTAAAGATGTTTTTTTAAATGTAACAGGGGGCATAACAGTGGATGATCCAGCAATAGATTTGGCAGTTGTTGCAGCTGTACTTTCATCAAATATAGATATTGCAATAGACAAGCGACTTTGCTTCGCTGCTGAGGTTGGCTTGGCAGGGGAGGTGCGTCCTGTAACTAGAGTAGAACAACGAATTTTAGAAGCCGAAAAACTTGGCTTTACCGCTATAGTTATTTCAAAATATTGTAAAATTCCGAAAAACAATTTCCATATAAATATTATTAAGGTGGCAAAGGTTCACGATGTTGTACACCATCTATTTGGTTGATGCTATATTTGAAAGTGAATCGAATAAGTTCGCTACTTGTTTTAAAAAGTGGGCTCAAAGACGGGATGGCTTTTGGCAATTTTTCTATTAACTTAGTCTCGCAATGAATCAAAGAACATTTATTATCATATTTTTTTTGGGTTTACTACTTGCGGGTTGTAAGGAGGATGTTCAAGAGACAGTAGAAATTTCTGAAAAACCTTTAAAACTTCCTGCGCGTTTAGCTTATGAGCAACAATTTTATAAAAACGACTCAACTTTTATTCTTTGGAAGGAAGCTTTTCAAAAGGCTAAACACGACAAACTTCAAATAACACTTCCGTATTCTGAAAGTGGAGTTTATTCCGAAGATGAATTAAATGTTTACAGTTATAACATTCAACTTAAAGAAGGGGAACGAATAGTTGTAGATCTTCGAAAAGAAACTGACTCTAGTTTCGTTTTTATTGATTTTTTTGAAGTGAATAATGATTCTTTAAGATTTCTAAATAGCACTGAAGAATTTGAATCTATGTTTTCAAAAGAAATCGAAGAATCGGGTTTATACAAGCTAATTCTTCAGCCGCAACTAAAAATGAAAGGCCCTTTTCAATTAAAAATATATTCTGAACCGCTATATCCTTTTCCGGTTGTTGGCGGGGTTAATAAAGATATTCAAGGGTTTTGGGCAGACCCACGGGACACGGGAAGTCGTTCCCACGAGGGAGTCGATATTTTTGCCGAGCGAGGAACACCAGTTATTGCCATTACAGATGGAATAATCTCTTCTACAGGAAATGGCGGGTTTGGTGGATTACAAGTTTGGATAACCGATAAATTAAAGAAAAAAAGAATTTACTACGCACATTTAGACAGCTTTATAGTTTCGGAAGGTGACAAAGTGAAAATTGGTGATACTATTGGTTTTGTTGGAAACACTGGTAATGCTATAGAGCTTCCTCCACATCTACATTTTGGAGTTTACAAAGAACGAGGTGCTGTAAACCCAATTTCATTTATAAAGAAAACCGAAATCCAAACCATTGATAAACCTTCAACAGTTAATCGGGCTATAATTACTAAATACATTGCTGAGGTTCGAAAAGGTCCTGCTTCAATCTTTCCTCAAGTAAGTGTGCTTCAAAAAAATGACACTATAAGCGTATTGGGAAAAAGTCAAGAATGGTTTCATATTCAATCTTCAAAAGGCCTAAAAGGATATGTAAACGAGAGAGAAGTTACCCCACTTTCATCAAATTAACTTTTATTTAGCCATTCACAAAATCACATAGTGGTATCTTTAGAAGTCAACTCTAAAAAAACGACTATGTCTATTTTCAAAAAAATAAAGCAAACTATAAGTTTAATGCAGGATATTGATCTTGATGCCTTGGGGAAACTTTCACAAAAAGTTGATTTACCAGAAATAATAAAAACTGTTGGGGAACTCGATGATAGACAGTTGGCTGGCTTGATGAAAATGCTAAAACACAAAGGAGGCAAAAAGGGGCAACATAAATTACCTCCTATAGATGGGGATTTTTATGACTTGGCCTTAAAATTAACGCCAGAACAACGCGAGCTACAAATTAAAGTGCGCAATTTTATGGAAGATGAGATAAAGCCTATTGCAAACGAGTATTGGAATAAGGCTGAATTTCCATTTCAGATTATTCCAAAAATGGCTGAACTAGACATCTGCGGAATAGCATATGATGGGGTAGGGTCGCAGGATCACCCGTTTTTAATGGAGGGAATTATAGCCATGGAACTGGCTCGAGTTGATGTTTCCATCTCTACTTTTTTTGGCGTCCATAGCGGCTTGGCAATGGGTTCAATTTATGTTTGCGGAAGTGAGGAGCAAAAACAAGAATGGTTGCCTAAAATGCAACGTATGGAACTCATAGGAGCCTTTGGGCTTACAGAGCCAGAAGTAGGCTCTGCAGTAGCAGGAGGTTTAGGAACAACTTGTAGAAAAGATGGGGATGAATGGGTTTTAAACGGACAAAAAAAGTGGATAGGCAATGCTACCTTTGCCGATGTTATTATTATTTGGGCGCGTGATGAAGCTTCGGACCAAGTAAAAGGTTTTTTAGTTCGTAAGGAAAACCCTGGTTTCAAAGCAGAAAAAATGGAGAACAAAATGGCGCTGCGTACCGTGCAAAACGCTATTATAACTCTTACCAATTGTCGAGTACCGGAAAGTGATAGATTACAGAAATGCGATTCGTTTAAAGACACGGCAAAGGTTTTACAAATGACGAGAGCAGGAGTGGCTTGGCAAGCCGTTGGATGCGCACGCGGGGCTTACGAAGCTGCATTAAAATACACCAAAAAGCGAGAACAATTCGGCAAACCAATTGCTTCTTATCAATTAATTCAAAATCACTTAGTAGAAATGGTTGCCAATTTAACGGCAATGCAAACTATGTGTTTCAGACTTTCAGAATTGCAGGATGAAGGATTGTTAACAGATGAACACGCTTCTCTTGCAAAAGTGTTTTGCAGCATGCGCACTCGCGATGTAGTGAGTCGCGCTCGAGAGGTAATGGGTGGAAATGGAATACTTCTAGAATACGACGTAGCAAGATTCGTAGCAGACGCCGAAGCAATTTACAGTTATGAAGGCACAAAAGAAATTAATACTCTAATTGTAGGTCGCGCAATAACGGGGTACAGCGCTTTTGTTTAATGATTTACTGGTGAATGCTTAAAGTTATATTAACAATCTCCATAGGATGGCTCTAGATTAGTAAATTTGCACTAAGATTAAAGCTATGAAATTAAAGGAAATAGATAGGGTAAAGACCATTACCAAAGAAGATTTTCTAAAGAAATACTTTAAACCCCAAAAACCAGTTGTAATTGAAAGGTTTATAGAGGATTGGCCAGCGTATACCAAATGGAATTTAGATTATATGGCCGAAGTAGCAGGGGACAAGACGGTGCCTTTGTATGATAATCGACCTGTAAGTCATAAAGATGGGTTTAATGAACCGCATGCTGAAATGAAAATGAAAGAATACGTAGCCCTTCTTAAAAAGGAACCTACTAAATACCGAATTTTTCTTTGGAATATTTTAAAAGAAGTGCCACAACTTCAGAAGGATTTTAGCTATCCAGATTTTGGGCTAAAGCTAATGAAGGGTTTACCGATGCTTTTTTTCGGAGGGAAGGACTCTTATACTTTTATGCATTATGATATTGATTTGGCAAATATCTTTCATTTTCATTTTCAAGGTAAAAAGGAAGTGATTCTCTTTGACCAAAACCAAAATGATTACTTGTATAAAATTCCTCATTCTCTAATTACGAGAGAAGATATAGATTTTCACAATCCAGACTATACCAAGTGGCCCGCCTTAAAAAAAGCCGAGGGATATATTGCTAATTTAGAACATGGAAATGTGCTGTATATGCCTGAAGGGTATTGGCATTATATGCGATATATAACGCCAGGTTTTTCTATGAGTTTGCGCGCCATAGCTAGAAACCCAAAAAATTTAGCTAAAGCTGTTTACAATATTGTTTTTATGCGTTACTACGATCAACTTATGCGAAAAATTAAGGGTCAGAAATGGATTGATTGGAAAAATGAACAAGCCATTGTTCGCACTAATAAAACACTTTAATAATTGTATAATTAACTATATTCGTCAAAAAAATTAAGATGAAAACATTTGCAACTATAATAGCCCTTTTTTGTTTACAATTAACCTTTGCTCAAGCCTATACAGGGAAGGGAGATGTAAAATTTCAAGTTGGTGCCAATTTACAAAATAACGGTACAGGAGTTATGACTAGTTTAGACTTCGGAATGGGTGAAAACATTTCTGTAGGTCTTACTTCCTCTTATTTACTAGATGTGAAAAAATACATTACACCTGCAGGTAATGAGGAGCCAATAGCAAAATTTGCAGACCGTTTTGACTTAAAAGCAAGGTTTAATGCTAATTTGGGTAATGTAATAAATGTAGATGAAAATTTTGATGTGTATCCAGGGCTTAATTTAAGTTTAAAGAATTTTGGAGGACATTTAGGCGCGCGTTATTTCTTTACTAGTGGGTTTGGTGTTTTTACAGAAATGAATGTTCCTTTTGCAAAGTATAACACTGATACTTTAACACCTGCTGAAAAACTTCACAATCAGGTAACTTTTAATGTTGGAGCTTCTTTTAATATTTAATAACTTTTAAAACGCTATTACATCACTTTCAGAAGGTATAACATTGGTAAACACTTCGGATGTGGTGGGGACAAATGGAGTTATAGGATTTTCATCTAAATACCCAGGAGGTAGATTTCCAAGTTTTATAAAATCTGAGAATGTATAGGGCATGCTTTCCATAAAAAGCCCATCAGCATATTTTGTTAGTTGTTTATGTTCAGAGTTAATTAGCACATGCATATGCAAATGAGGAGCAAAGGAATTTCCAGAATTTCCTAATCGTCCAATTTCTTGACCTGCACTAACAATATCTCCAACCTCCACTAATAAGGAATTTGGAATCATGTGGCAGTAAGTGCCAATGGTTCCGTCGTTGTGTTCAATATAAACAACATTACCGGTAGCGTTATTAATGTCCGTTGGGTAATCTAATTGAAATGGTGTTTGGTTATCTGGGATACCGTCTTCAGTGAAAATAACTTTTCCACCTTTTGCAGCTAATATTGGAAGATTATAACAATACCAATCTTCTAATGCTGAACCGTCGCTATCATAGGGAAGACCATCTACTAATAGGGCATAGTCTATAGCGTAACGCTGAGGGTTATTTCCTATTAAATATCCTTGTTGTGTAGAATCGAAAAGCGGGTCTGGATATGGAAAAATGGCACGTGTATGGTACGATGTTGCACCAGGAGCACCTTCTGCAAGCCATACGCCTTGGGGCACAGGAAAGTTAATGCTTATAGGTTCTGGATATTCATTTTCAATTTTTAAATTAAAAGTATGATGTTTTGTATTTCCTTGGTTATCTATGTATTCAAACACATGCTTCATCGAATTTTCCTGCCACCCTTGATCTGGAAATGGAAGCCAAATACTCGCAATGTGCAAATTTTCTCTTGTATTAAAATCACTGTAGTTTAATTGTAATGTATTTGCATTAAAAATGGAAACCTTGTTTAATGAAGGTGCTTTTATGTGCATTTCGTAAACTAGCCATTCCCCATTAGTATTTTTCACCTTCACAGGAGGTGTTGGTAAAGCCACAAGTATATTAGGTGAAGCGTTTATAGATTCATTTTTGTTACAGGATAGGGTGAAAAGTACCAAGCTTAATAATAAAATACATTTTTGAACCATAGTCAGTTAGTTTTTAATCATTGTCATCACGTTTGCTGTAAACCAATTCGGTTTCAACCCCTGTAAAATAAATAATCTGCCAAATTTTTTCGTTTTTTTTTGAAGATTTTTTCCGAACTTAATTGTTTCAACCGCTTTTCTGCCAAAGCTTTAATGGTTTTGTAATATCCCGAGTTAATGATTTCTATTAACCTTATCTGAACATTGAGTTTGAATAGTTTATGTGTTTAAAACCTAAATCTTCCATATAAAATTCCATAGCGTGGAACCGCTTCAAAAACTGTAGCGGTCTGTATATAATCGGAACTATTTTCAAAAATATATTCTTTGTCGTTAAATATATTAATAATCTTTAGCCCTAAAGTCCAGTTTTTACCTTTCGGACGAAATTCGATTTCCGCATTGTTGGTCTCATAAAATTGTGAAGAAACTAGATACCCTTTACTTTCAAGGGTTGCAATGAATACCTTGTTTATATTAAGGATAGTTCTTAATTCAAATGTATAACGTTCATTACGTATTGTATTTCTTCCATTTTCACCTGCATTTATAGTATAGTTTGCCAAAAACTTAAAATTTACCAATCCTTTTAAATAGGTAGTTCCCGATAAATAATACTGCGAAGTGTTGTTCTTTAAATTTGTATTTTTCTTATTAATTATTACAGCTTGTTCAGATAACCGTTTCTGATACCCAATTTTAATAGAGGTATTTACAGGATCAATGTATGAAGTAAAACCAGCTTGAAACAACCATAATTTTTGTCCTGGACTAAATATACTTTGAGTTATATCTGTATTTTGGTCAATAGAATTTTTAAAACTTACCTGATTCAAAAATTTGCGATGAGTGGCTGAAACGTTAAATAGTATCCTCTTTTCCACTCTTGTAAAAGTATAATTAAAAGAGTAACTGTGACTTTTAAGAGCTTCTGGTTTTGAAATGCCAAGACTCAAGTTGCGATAACTTTTTATCATAAAATTATCCGTAAGATAGTTTAATCTTGGTATTTCGGAGATATAGGAATACTTAAAATGATAGGTGCCTGTTTTGGTTTTTCTTATTCGTAACCCCACACTTGGATTTGGTAGAAAAAAGTTATTTGAAAAATTGTTTTTATCGTAACTGTTCCAGATCGCATCTAGATTTGCGTAAAGTAAAACATCTTGATACAATTCTTCTTCTAGTTTAAACTGTAAATGTGGGATTAGACTGCGAGCTGTATTTCTACCGGAAAGACTATCAATCTTTTCATTTTGGTTTTGAAATCCTAAATAAGATTTAGTTTTTATGGTTTCGTTAATATGCTGAAAACCCCCGGTAAATGAGTAAGATGTTTTATTATTTTTAAAAACAAGACTTGCATCCAAGCCCTGATAATCCAAAGTAGTATTATAATCTGAATAACTGGAAGTATTTTGGTTAATACTGTCAGCAATAAAAGTATTTGGAAAGATTTGGAAAATTTGATCTAACCTTTTGCTTCCAACATAAAAATCAATAACAACAGCTCCAGATTTAATCTTCTGGGTAAGTTGGATTTGGGTCTCTTGTTCCCTCGTTTTATTTCGAAGAGTTTGTTGTACGTTTTCCTCATTGAAGAGTAAGCTGTTTTTACTTGTTCCATTTAACAAGGTAAGTGTATTGGCAACTGTAATGTTTCTGTCTTTTGAAGGTGCAAAAGTAATTTTTAGGTCATTGCTAAGATTAAATTTTTCTTGATTGAAAGAGTTTTGTTCTTTGAAGAAAATATTTTTCGGTTCTACAAAGTATTGATACTCGCTTTTATAATATTGCTCAAAGGAATCATTGTAATAATAAAGAGAGTTTCGTAGTTTAATACTATCCGAGAAACGTTTGTTTATTAAAAGGTTATTCGAAAATGAAGTGTTTTCGATATAATTCTCGGTATTTAGCTCATTTGTGCTACCGCTTAAAAAGACAATTGAATTTTGATTAATAGAAAAATCCTTAGTAAAATCGTTAAAACCAATTGGGGAATAGGTATAGACGCCAAACTGTTTACCAGCTTGATTACCAGTATTATTTGTATTAGCGAGATTGAGTAATTTTACAAGTGGATTTATCACTCCTAAATTTACATCGCTCAAAAATCTATTTTCAATACCACCACCTATTTCGGCTTTTCCAAAGAGAACTGATTTTTTATCTTTTTTAAGTTTGAGGTTTAAAACAATATTTTCAGAAGAAAGAAATTGTTTTAAAACGGGATTTTCATCGTAATTATTTATTATTTCAATTTTATCGAGAACAGTGATGTCAAGGTTTTTTGAAATTACTTTGTAGTTACTATCTGCAAGATCATCACCTTCAATTAATATCTTTTGAATGGGTTTGCCTAATGCCCGTATATTCCCATCATCGTCAACCTCAATACCAGGAAGTTTTTTTAGCATATCTTCAACGGTACGTTCGCTGGCATCCTTAAAAGCTGAAATACGGAAACTAATGGTATCTCGGTTTATTTTTATTTTTTCATCTGCTTTTAAAACTACTGTTGTGAGTGTTTCAGTTTTCTCGTTTAGTTGGAAATCGCTAACATAATTTACTTGAGATTCAACAAAACGTATTCTTAAATTTTTTGAAGCAAATCCTAAGCTTGAGGTTGTAAGTGTAATTTCTGCAAAATTATTTACCTTTAAATTGTAATACCCATTGATATCCGTATAGGTATAGCTAACCACCTCATCACCATTTTTAGCAATAACCAAAGCATCTTCTATGGGTTCTGATGTAGTTCCATTGGTTATTGTGCCCGTTACAGTTTGAGCGCCAACCAGTGAAAAGTAAAAGCAGAATAAAAATAAGAGGTATATTTTTAAAGTTTCATTATTTATTTTATTTATCCTCAACATCAAAAACTTCAATATAAGAATTTTTCATTGTATCGTTGGCGTAGGTTTCTATATTCATTTTTTCAGCAACCATTTTTCCTGCAATTTGCGATTCCTTAAAGTTTTTGATTAGGATTTCTTTAAATGTTTCTATATTTATCCAGTCTTTCCCCTTTGGTGGAGTAACTTGCTTGAAAGATGGGAACATTGTAGTAACCGGATATTCAAACGATTTAAAATACCAAAATATCTCTTTGTTGGTATCATAGGCTTCTAATATTACTCCAGGTAAACCTTGTAGCTTCCAAGGACCATAAGGTAGTGGAATGTCTGGAGCGAACCAGGCTGTATAATCACGACCTCTAAAAGTGGCAGTAGCTTTTTGACAAGTAAGTTGTCCTATGTTTTTAGTTTCCTTTTCAATCTTCCAGCTAATTTTAGGTGTTTTTTCTTTTACATATTTAAAACCGAGATCACGGGCATAGAAACTGTCTTTTTTAATTAAATTATTATATTGAAATCCTTTTTCATTGGTTACTGCTGTAAAAATACTTCCTCCTTGAGCGGTAGAAACCGATTTTTGACCATCAATTTTAGTCTTTTCCAAAGAATCTTTCCGTGTGATGTATAACGATGAATTATTATCAAACATTAATATCGCATTGTAATCTACACCTATGGGTGCGCCCAAACTTAAACTTTGTATTTCGCCATAGCGAATCAAACCCCGCTCTGTTTGTGAAATACAAATGGTAAATTTTAAAATAGTTAAAAATAATAGTAAGACTTTTAAAGGCATAATTATATGTTAGAGAAGTTCTTTAAAAAAGACTAATAATTAGTTGGATAGTATTAACAGGAAGCTAAAAATTGTTCAATACCTGTATCTGCATTTTCACAATCAACAAAAGCCATATACTCATAAACTCCATCTCCATTACAATCAACACAAATAGGTGTTGTGCAAATAATCGCAGGAGTTAGTTCGGTATTAAAGTTCTTTTTAGAGATATCTATCTCTACTGATGAATTATTATTTTCGACATAAACTCCAAATTAAAATAATAGCTCAATTACTAAAGTTATGATTTTTTTCATAATATAAAAATTTAAAATTAGCCCACTTTATTGCGGATCTTTCAGCTTACGTCCATTCTAAAGGGGAGAGCGTGAAAGGTCAGCGCGCTTTGACAATTCAAGTATAGAATGCTTAAATATATATATCTTAAATACAAAATATTGCATAACATAATTACTTTATCTCTAAAGTTTTCATATAAACCAACTCACTTTCCCAGCCGCGATAAAAGAGATAATCTGCCAATTTTTTTCGTTTTTTTTGAAGATTTTTTTCCGAACTTAATTGTTGCATGCGCTTTTCGGCTAAGGCTTCAAAAGTTTTATAGTATTCAGAATCTGGAATTTCTTTTAGCGCTATTTTTATATTGAATTTTGAAATTTGCCGCATCTTTAATTCGTTTACAATTCGGTTGCGACCCCACTTTTTCGTTCTAAACTTTCCACGGGCAAAGGCTTGAGCAAACCTTGTTTCATTTAGAAAATTGTGACGTAACAAGTGGTCAATAATTTCATCTATCGCTAAGGGAATCATACGCATCTCGTAAAGCTTTTGCCGCACTTCTTTATGGCAACGCTCCTGGTAGGCGCAATAGCGTTCCAACCGCCTTTTAGCCTCATCTACGGTGTATGTTTTATTTTCATTCATAAATATGAAAGCTAGTCCTTTAAATGCTAATAGAGCTTAAGAATAGTTAGATTTCCCTAGTATCTTTACGATAGTTATTCTGCTAAAATTGCATTACAAAGTTCGCAAAGAAATCTTACATAGGTCGGTTATAATATTAGAAACTTAAAGACACAAAAAAACCCCTTTCGAAGAATTTCTTCAAAAGGGGTTTAAAATTATTTTATCAATTTTCCGTCTTTATCGTGGAAATGATATTCGAGATATGTATATGCATCTCGAGGTTGAATTTTCACCCATTTTTTATGTTCCAAAAACCATTTGGTTCGGACGCTTGGGAAACCTTTGGTTAAAAAGGCTGCTATAAAAGGATGTGTATTAAGTGTTATCTTTTTATAGTCTTTTTTGAAAAGGCGTTTTACCTCTTCGTTAATTCTATTTATAACGATTATAGGTGCTTCAATCTCGCCATCGCCTCCATTACTAGGATCTTCTTCGCGAGTTTTGATGTTCATCTCTGGCCTAACTCGTTGACGGGTTATTTGTATTAACCCAAATTTACTCGGTGGGAGTATTTTATGTTTTGCTCTATCGTCCTTCATTTCATCACGAAGGTGGTTGTAGAGCTGTTTGCGGTGTGCGGCACTAGCCAGATCGATAAAATCTACCACAATTATTCCTCCCATATCGCGTAACCTAAGCTGTCTTGCTACTTCGGTAGCAGCAATTAAATTCACTTCTAACGCTGTGTCTTCCTGTGTTTTTTGCTTATTACTTCGGTTACCGCTATTCACGTCAATAACGTGCATGGCTTCTGTATGTTCTATAACCAAATAAGCTCCTTTACTTCCTGTAACAGATTTTCCAAAAGAAGTTTTTATTTGTCGTTCAATTCCAAATTTTTCAAACATTGGAACGTTAGAATCATAATGCTTTACGATATTGTCTTTGTTTGGTGCAATCTCCTGCACATAATCTTTTATTTGCAAGTATAGAGTTTCATCGTCGATATGTATTGCTGAGAATGAATCGTTAAACATATCGCGAATTAGAGAAGCTCCTCTATTTAACTCGCTTAGCACTTTTGAAGGGTGGTGCGCCCCTTGTAGCTTCTTACACATCGCTATCCAGCGTTCCATAAGATTTTGTAAATCTTTGTCCAGTTCTGCTACTTTTTTGCCCTCGGCTACGGTACGTATAATAACGCCAAATCCCTTTGGTTTAATGCTTTTAATCAAGCGTTTTAACCTGTCCTTCTCTTCGTTGCTTTCTATTTTTTGAGAAACAGAAACACGATCAGAAAATGGAACCAATACAATATATCTTCCGGCTATAGATAGCTCAGAGCTTATACGGGGTCCTTTGGTAGATATGGGTTCTTTTACTATTTGAACCAAGATAGATTGATTGTTTTTCAAGGCGTTATTAATGTTGCCATGCTTGTCAATCTCTTTTTCGAATGGGAAGTCTTTAAGCGTATAATCTTTTAGTTTTCCAGTACTTACACCTTTTACAAATTTTAAAAGTGAAGATACTTTAGGGCCGAGATCGTGATAGTGTAAAAAACCATCTTTTTCGTAACCCACATTTACAAAGGCGGCGTTTAAGCCTGGGACTGTTTTACGTATTTTGGCAAGAAAGATGTCCCCAACCGTAAAATTATTATCTTCATCCTCTTTGTGAAGCTCTATAAGTTTTCCATCCTTTAATAGGGCAAAATCAACTTCTTGTGAACCGGACCTAATAAATAATTCGTAGTTCACGTTACATTAATTTTGTTGTCCCGATTTATAATCGGAACGTATTAAACAATATTTTTTAACAGGTTTTTAAATAAAACCCGGCGAAACCGCACCAAAACCAAAACAAGGTTGTTGCAATCTCATTTTCAAAGAACGATATTTCGTTTGTTTTATTTGGCAACGACACTTAAGCGAAGTTGCCAAATTACTTTTAAAACAGAAAAAGTAGTTTAGAACTACTTTTTCTTCTTATGACGGTTAGCGCGACGACGCTTTTTACGTTTGTGAGTCGCTACCTTATGTCTTTTTCTTTTTTTACCACTTGGCATACTAAAGTCTTTTTTATGTTCCATCCCTTCCTCGAAATTCATCGAGTCGGAACCAAACTGGTTATTACTATTTTATTTCCACATTGGTTTTTACACCTTCAACAAATACTTTTGCAGGTTTAAAAGCCGGGATGTTGTGAGCAGGGATTTTTATTGTTGTGTTTTTTGAAATATTTCTTCCAGTTTTTTCGGCTCTAGTTTTAATAATAAAACTACCGAAACCTCTTAAATAAACGTTGTCACCACCTTCAAGAGAATTCTTCACTTCTTCCATAAAGGTTTCAACAGTAGCTTGAACTTCATTCTTTTCCATTCCTAATCTTTCTGAAATCTTCGCTACGATATCTGCTTTCGTCATTATATGTGTATTTTAATTAATTATTCTTTTACTAGAGTTTTTTTGGGTCTGCAAATATACATATTTTAAAATCAATAAATCAAAGCATAATCCTTTAAAATTTAATGGAATATAGATTATTTTTACCCAATGTCAATTTTAAACCCTCACTTTTCCAAAAGGCTAATTTCGTGGTATTTAGATAATAAGCGAGATCTACCATGGCGAAAAACTGTAAGTCCATATCACATTTGGCTGTCAGAAATTATGCTGCAACAAACGCGAGTTGCGCAAGGATTACCTTATTATTTAAAGTTTATAAGTGCCTACCCTACGGTTCAAGATTTAGCAAATTCACCTGAGGATGAAGTTTTAAAACAATGGCAAGGTTTAGGGTATTATTCTCGAGCTCGAAACCTCCATGCTACTGCAAAAATGATAACCGAAGAAATGAATGGAGTTTTTCCTAATAACTATAAGGAGTTATTAAAATTAAAGGGAGTAGGAGAATACACCGCAAGTGCTATTGCAAGTATATGTTTTAATGAACCAGAAGCGGTAGTTGATGGAAATGTATATCGAGTGCTTTCTCGGGTTTTTGGAATATCTACACCTATTAATAAAGGAGCAGGGCAGAAGGAATTTAAAAACTTAGCCCAACAATTGATTGATACGAAACAACCTGGCACTTTTAACCAAGCTATTATGGAATTTGGAGCGAGACACTGTGTGCCAAGGAATCCGGAATGCAATAGTTGTATTTTTAATAATATTTGTGTTGCTTTTCAGAAGAATAAAGTAGAAGAATTACCAGTAAAAATTAAAGCTAAACCTGTAAAAAAAAGATACTTTAATTATCTAGTTGTACTATCAGAAAACGAAAATACTATTCTTAACCAGCGAATCGGGAAGGGAATTTGGCATAAACTTTATGAGTTTCCATTGATTGAGACTTCAGAAGAAGTCGACATCGAGACTTTAAAAAACCTCCCGCAGTTTCAGAATTTTTCTAAAAACTTAAATATTAGAAGTATATCGCTTTTTAATGAAGAGGCAGTAGTTCATAAGCTTTCACATCAACACTTAAACACTCGTTTTTGGATACTTGAAACAGCTAAGAATAGGCAAGCTGAAATTCCTATTTCTGAAATAAATAATTACGCTGTCCCGGTTTTAATAGAAAATTTTGTTTCAGAATTTTTTGAAAACTACTAAATCTATTTTAGGTTTAGGGCTATCATTTAAATCGTTCTATATTAAAACTTAAAAAATCCGTATATTTAGAACACAAGATTTACCTTTGCATAAATTTTAAAATAAAGAAAATATGAGTGGAACATTGAACAAAGTTATGTTGATTGGACATACAGGTGATGATGTAAAGATGCATTACTTTGAGGGCGGAAATAGTATTGGACGATTTCCTCTTGCTACAAATGAAACTTATGTAAACAAAACTACAAACGAACGTGTTACAAATACAGAATGGCACAATATTGTAGTTCGAAATAAAGCTGCTGAAATTTGTGAGAAGTATTTAAAAAAAGGCGATATGGTTTACATCGAAGGCCGTTTAAAAACTCGCAAATGGCAAGATGATAAAGGATTGGATAGATATAGCACAGAGGTGCATTGTACAGACTTTACGTTTTTGACAGCTAAAGGAAGCGGAAACGAAACTCCGCAAAGTAATCCAAGACAAAATGTTCAAAAAACACAGGCTACTCAACCGTCTCAGGCTGCAAAGTCTAGTGCTGAAGAAGAGGACGATCTTCCTTTTTAATGTATAACTAAATTCATCAAATTGGATACAGAACCCCCAGGTTTACTATTATTAATTAATACATTGGACTTTACGCATATAACAAGTATTGTTTTGCTTGTTGTTTTATTAGGCTGCTCTGCGTTGATTTCAGGTGCCGAAGTAGCCTTTTTCTCCTTATCTTCTTCAGATTTTGAGACGAATAATCACAAAGCAATTGCTAAGAAACTTGCTATAGTAGAAAAGTTATTGTCGAAACCTAAAAAGCTTTTGGCAACGATCCTTGTGGCTAATAACTTCATAAACATTGCCATAGTGCTGCTTTTCGATTCGATGAGCGATCTTTTATTCTCTAATATTCTAACGAATTACTACGGGGTAGATATTCGTTTTATTATAGAAGTTGGAGTTGTGACTTTTTTAATCTTGCTTTTTGGTGAGATTCTGCCTAAAATTTATGCAAACAGAAATGGGATTTCTTTTGCTGTTTTTATGGCACAACCTTTAAATGTTTTGGATACTTTACTATCTCCAATTAGTACCCCTATGCGATCGGTAACATTGTTTTTACACGATCGATATGGTAAGCAAAAATCAAATATTAGTGTAGATCACCTTTCACAGGCGCTAGAGCTTTCTAATCAGGATACTACCTTTGAAGAGCAAAAAATTCTACAGGGAATTGTAACTTTCGGAAATACAGATACTAAGCAGGTGATGAAAAACCGAATGGATATTTTTGCAATTAGCGAAGACCAATCCTTTAAAGAGATTCTTCCTGAAATTATTCAACACGGCTATTCACGGATTCCAGTTTATAAGGACAGCATGGATAATATAACTGGCGTATTATATGTAAAAGACTTAATTCCATATACAGATAGAAAAATTTTAGATTGGAAGACTTTAAAACGCGAAGCGTATTTTGTGCCTGAAAACAAAAAATTAGACGATTTGCTGAATGAGTTTAAGGAAATGAAAATGCACCTTGCAATTGTGGTGGATGAATATGGGGGAACTAGCGGATTAATTTCTCTAGAAGATATTATAGAAGAAATTGTAGGCGAAATTAGCGACGAGTTTGATGATGAAGATCTTATTTTCTCTAAGTTAGACGACAATACATTTATCTTTGAAGGAAAAACACCTCTGAAAGATTTTTACAAGGTGATAAAGCTAGAGGACCCGGAAGAGTTTGAAGATAATAAAGGTGAAGCAGAAACGTTAGCAGGTTTCCTACTTGAAGTATCAAAAGGATTCCCTAAGAAAAATGAAAAAATATTATTTCACGATTATGCGTTTGTAATCGAAGCTTTTGAAGGCAAACGTATAAAACAAATAAAAGTTACAATTGAAAATCTATAAACGTATACTCTCATTAATAATTCTACTTTTTATATGTGTTTCATGTGAAGATGAGGTTACAGTAAAACCCGCTGCCCAACTGAGGTTAGATTACCCTAATCCTGAGTACAAAACGGTGGACCCTAATTGTGCTTTTTCATTTGAAATGAATGAGAATGCAGTTATAGAAAAGAAGGATAATTGTGCTCTAAACATTCAATACCCTAGAATGAAGGCCACAATTTATATGACCTACCAGCAGGTAAGAGCTAACAATCTAGATTCATTGCTACAAGATGCTCAACGTCTAGCTTACGACCATACCATTAAGGCAAATAGCATACCTGCATATCCATTTGTAAACCCTGATTCTAAGGTTTATGGAATGTTTTATATGATAAACGGAAATGCTGCAACCCAAGCCGAATTTTATGTAACTGACAGTATTCAACATTTTGTAAATGGTGCGGTTTATTTTAAAGCAAAGCCAAATTACGACTCTGTTTATCCTGCAGCTGAATATCTTCGTGAAGATATTAGAAGAATTATGGAAACGATAGTTTGGGAATAAATAATAAAACTATTCCATAGAAAAACCGCATTAGAACTAAATCTAATGCGGTTTTTTTATAAAGCTGAATCTCGTTTGGTTATTCGAAATCTGAATCAGCTACACCTTCGTTAATCGAAACTTTACTTACTTTAAAAGTTAACTCTTGAGGTCCTGCAGACTGTTTGATTGTGAAAGGGAATTTAATTCCATTTACCTCAGTGTAATCGTCGTACACAACTGTAGTTGAAATTTTTTGTCCATTCATTTCTTGAGTTGAAACCTCTTTAACTTTCAATCCACTTTCTTTATCGTAAAAAGCTTCCTGTCCTTCTTCTAAAACTATAACATAAGCACCTTCTTCAACGCGTTCTAGTTTAGCGTCTTTAACAGAAAGTTCAGCAAATGGAACCGCTTGCTTTTTGGCAGCTTGATTTTGCTCGTCTGTATAATCCATTTTTTGTCCTTGCCCAGACATATAGCCTTTTTCTCCGTTGAAAATCACTTTTTGAAGTGGAGCTCCACCCATAGAAACTATCAATGAAGATTGGTTTTTAGTGGTTCTCTTGATTTCAAGACCTAACTGCATACCTTGCATTTCTGCTCCAGCTTCCATTTTTACAGTCTTAACATCTGCTAAAGCTTTACGCCCTCCAATGGCATCGATGTATTTGTTTATTACCGATTCAGCAGTTACCCCAGATTCTACAGGCATATTGTAGTTTGGCTCTGTAGTTGGGTTTCCTTCTTTATCAAAATAGTATACAGGAATTTGTCTTCCTTCGTGGTTTTTTAAGTTTTTAAGTCCTTCTAATACTTCAGAACCTTTACCTACTACCACTATACGAAGATTACTTGGCTTGTAATATTTTTTTGCTACACGTTGAACATCTTCTGCTGTAACAGCATTTATCTTTTTAAGATATCCAGAGTAAAAGTCTTTAGAAAGGTCTTGAGTGTAAACTTCTAACGCTAGATTTGCAATAGTAGCTGGGCGCTCAAGTGCCAACACAAAATCTCCAACATACTTCGCTTTAGCGTTAGCCAATTGTTGAGCTGTTACCTTATTATCACGGATAAAACGAATTTCCTTTAAAGTTTCTACAACTGCACTATCTGTAACTTCATTACGTACGCTAGTTGTAGCTACAAAACGAGTAATGTTTTTATCTGCGCCTGTACTTGAACGGGCACCGTAAGTCCATCCATTAGCTTCACGAAGATTCATGTTTAACAAACTGTTGAAACCACCTCCTAATATTCTATTTGCAATAAGAACTGCAGGGTAGTCTGGGTCGTTCATTTTTAGGGTTACCAAGTTTTGTACAGCAATTTCACTTTGCACAGCATTTGGCATATCGATAAAGTTAACTTGTGTAAACTGAACATCTTTAGGTGTGCTATACACTACAGAAGGCACTGGGTTTTGTTTCCAATCGCTTAGGTGCTCACCAACTAAAGCTTCTACTTGGTTTTGCTTAACGTCTCCTACAACTGCTAAATAAGCATTTTTAGGATTAAAGTAGTTTTCATAAAACTCCTTCACATCATTTAAAGTTAATTTTTCAACTTTTTCAATAGTTGTAAATTCTCCTTTTGGATGTTCTTTTCCGTAAATTAATGCTGAACGTAGGTTAGAAGCAACTGCTGAAACACTTTTTTCTTGGCTTTTTAAACCGTCGATCATTTTGTTCTTTTCCTTTTGGAATTCCTCTTCCGTGAATAATGGGTTTTTTATACCATCAGACATAAGTTCCATAATTCTTGGGAAATATTCAGAAAGTGAACTCGCGTAAGCGCTCTCTGAACCAAAAGAAATGTTAGCGCCTAAATAATCAACTTCCTCGTTGAAGTCGTCTTTAGAAATGTTTGTTGTACCATTACCCAGCATTGCAGAAACTAAGGCTTCAACTCCTGCTTTCTTTCCAGATGCATGTAAAGGGTTGTCGATTACCAATTGTACACGAACAGCAGGAAGCGTGTGGTCTTCCACAACAAGTACTTTCAAACCATTATTTAGATTAAAAGTACCTGGTTGTGTTACGTTTATTGTAGGAGCAGGGCCTGGTTTAGGTTGTTTACTGCGGTCTATCTGCGCCACTGCTAGCGTAGATACAAAAATACTTGCTATTAATAGGTATATATGTTTTTTCATCTTAAAATAATTCTAAGTTTTTTATTGTTCTGATTTTGGCAAATACTCTAAATATAAGCTCTGGTTTTTGTTTAGGTATTTTCTAGCTGCTTCACGAATATCCTCACGAGTGATGTTTTTGTAGATGTCCAATTCTTTATTAATAAGATTGGTGTCTCCGTAAAAAGTATAATAGTTTGCAAGTGAGTTTGCAATACCAGCAACAGTGGCATTAGCCGTTACAAATCTGTTTTTGTAAATGTTCTGAAGTTTTTCAAATTCACGTTCAGAAATAAGTTCGTTCTGCAGTCTAAGAATCTCTTCTGAAATTTCAGCATCTAAAGTTTCTAGAGGTGTATTGTTAAGTGGAATTGCTAAGGTAATATATGTACCGTAATCCTCTTGGCTAAAGTTAATTGCGGCAACTTCAAGAGCCAATTTCTTTTCGTCAACTAGTTTTTTGTAAAGACGTGAGCTTTTCCCATCGCTTAAAATAGTTGAAACCATATCCAAGACATACGCATCACGTTCTTTCATAGAAGGAGTTCTGTATGCTTGAATAATCATTGGAAGCTGAATATTAGGATCGTAAAATTTAGCTTTAATTTGTTCGGTAATAGGATCTTCCTTAATGTTTGGCTGAACTACTTCTGCACCTTTCGGAATTGGTCCGAAGTAATCTTTAATCATTTTCTTAATCTTAGGCTTGTCAATATCACCCGCAACTACTAGAACAGCGTTGTTAGGTACATAGAATTTTTTGTTGAAAGCTTGAAACTCCTCAAGAGTTGCAGCATCTAAATCTTCCATCTCACCAATTGTAGTCCAACGGTAAGGGTGCTTTTTAAACATGTTTTCCTTTACGGCTTTAAGGATGTTACCGTAAGGTTGATTATCTACTCTTAAGCGCTTTTCCTCTTTTACAACTTCATTTTGAGTGTCTACACCTATTTGATTGATAATTGGGTGAAGCATACGCTCACTTTCCATCCAAAGTCCAGTTTCAACACTGTTTGAAGGAAAAATTTCATAGTAATATGTACGATCGTCCGTAGTGTTTGCGTTGTTGCTTCCACCATTAGATGTTACAATTTCGAACCACTTTCCACGACCAATATTTTCGGTCCCTTCAAATAATAAGTGTTCAAAAAAGTGAGCGAATCCTGAACGTCCAGGAGTTTCGTTTTTTGCACCCACGTGGTACATCACAGAAGTTACTGCAACGGGAGCAGTATTGTCTTCGTACAAAATAACATGAAGACCGTTATCCAATTTGTATTCTTCAAATTCAACTTGTTGAGCCTTAGCGCCAACTAGAAACATAAAGGCGAACAAGACGGTAAGAAATGTTTTTTTCATCGTTTTAAATTAAAGTTTAAATATTCGAAAGTTTAACTTACAAAGTTAATTAATTTTAAGAGCTTTTTGGTTTAATTTTAAGCTCTTTAGCTTGTTTGACGTAGATTTAAGCAAAATGTTACCTTTCTGTAAAGGAAAATAATTTTTATATTATTCTTAGATGTTTTGGAGTGTGAAACATTATTATAAGTGTTTAATTTATAAAAAGTTCTGTTGGTGATTTGAATTTTGTAAAACAAAATTTTGTAACTTTTAGGTTTAAATCCAATCACTATGTTTAAAGTATATTCACGTTACGGTTTTGGAATTGCTGCAATATTAATTGCCTACTTTCTTATTTTAAAACTTATTGGGTTACACCAATACCCTGTATTGAGTTCAGTAAATGGATTAATTTTCGGTTTTGGAATTTACATGGCCTTAAAAAATTACTCTTCATCAGAAACAAGTTTCAAATATGAAAAAGGTTTTGAAGTAGGGTTGTTTTCTGGAGGTATTGCATCGGTATTATTTTCAATTTTTATGGCTATATATATGTATCAGATTGATACAGAGTTTTCCAAAGCAATTATGAATAAATGGGATCTTGAATACGATTTGGGAACACTTATGCTTGTTTTGTCTATTTTAATTATGGGCTTTGCTACTACTATAGTTTTAACCCTTTCATTTATGCAGCTTCTTAAAACATCCTGGAACACTCAAGATGGCAATAGAAATGTGATGAAATAAACAGCTGATTGTTAGTGCTTTAATTGGGTTTTTAAATAGAATCATTAGTGATTTGATCCTTACAAACCTGTAAAATCACTTCTTCTTATTGAATTCAATTGTCAATCAGAGTATTAAGCGTGAAAGATTAAATAAAAAACGCTTTGTCAATTCCTTTTTTAAAATTATATTTGCAGCCCCCTACGCAGAATTTATTTTGCTTCGGTGGCTAAAGCTTCCGCAAACGATAGGGAAAACTAAGTTTAACTAATTTATAAACGATTCGCTATGTACGCAATTGTAGAGATAGCAGGGCAGCAAGTAAAAGTTGCGAAAGACCAAAAGGTTTTTGTTAATCGTTTACCAGTAGAAGAAGGAAAATCAGTGTCTTTTGACAATGTACTTCTTATTGGTGACGGCGACAATATTACCATAGGCGCCCCGGCTATAAACGGCGCTCAAATAGGAGCAAAAGTCGTAAAGCACCTTAAAGGTGACAAAGTTATAGTTTTCAAAAAGAAACGCCGTAAAGGTTACCGTGTTAAAAACGGACACCGTCAGGCACTTTCTGAAATTGTAATTGAAAGCATTGTGGCTTCAGGAGCTACACCTGCTAAAAAGGAAGAAGCTAAAAAAGCTGCTCCAAAATCAGAAACTAAAGCACCTGCTAAAAAAGCTGCTTCTAAAAAAGCCGCTAAAGGAGACGATCTTAAAAAGATTGAAGGTGTTGGACCAAAAGCTGCAGAGGCTATGGTTGCTGCTGGGTTGGATACTTTTGCTAAAGTTGCAAAAGCAAAACCAGAAGCTATCGCAACTATTCTTTCTGAAGCAAGTTCTAATTTAGCACATCTAGTTACAGACACTTGGCCAAAACAAGCTAAATTAGCTGCTGATGGGAAGTGGGATGAGCTAAAAGAATTGCAAGACAGATTAGATGGTGGGGTTGAAAAATAACCTTACTGAAGTATAATATTTAAAACCGAAACAAAATGGCTCACAAAAAAGGAGTTGGTAGTTCTAAGAACGGTAGAGAATCAGAATCGAAACGTTTAGGCGTTAAGATTTTTGGAGGACAGGCTGCTGTTGCTGGAAATATCATTGTAAGACAAAGAGGTAATACGCATCACCCAGGTGAAAACGTATACGGTGGTAAAGACCATACCCTTCACGCAAAAGTGGATGGTACTGTTAAATTTACCAAGAAGAAAGATAACAAGAGCTACGTTTCAATCGTTCCAAACGCTGAGGCATAGTAATATATCTTGTTTAAGATTAAAAAACCTTCACAGAAATGTGAAGGTTTTTTTATTAATGAGCATTATTGTTTTTAAATTCTGAAAAGGAAATTGGTTCCGTTAAAAGTGTATACTGAGGATTTTCAGGGTAATGAGAGTATATAAAATCTTCAGGTCTTGTTAAGTACCAAAAGTTATCTGGAGACCCGCCATTGCCATGACTTACCGCCCACGTTAAATCAATTAGATGCCATTTGCCATTTAGTTTTACTACGTTCCAAGTGTGGTGAGGAGTTTTGGTTTGTTTAAAACGGCCAGTGTAATCCTTGGTGTATCCGTGAACTTCCTTAGCTTCTATGCCAAGGTCTGAGCACATAGATTTAAATAATAGTGCAAACCCTCCACACAATGCCATTTTGCGTTTTAAAACATTCTTAACCACGTTTTCTTCTGAAGTATAAATTCTGTTCTGAAGGCTCTTACTTCGCATTAATTCATTATCGTATGAAATGTTTTTTGTAATCCAATTATAAATCTCTAATACCTTTTCAGAATCTGATATTGTATTTTTGGTAATTGAATATGCCAATTGCTTTGTAGAAAACTTAGAATCTTTCTTATTTACAGTAGTTTTTACTTCTTTTTTCCAAACACGAGGACCAATTTGGCTAAAAGTAGTTTGGCTACAACAAATCAAAAAAATCAATAAAAAATATATTCTAATCATAAAGAGCTTAGTTCTTATACTTTGAAAACGAATATAAGTGTAAATTATTTAAAATGAATATGTTAAAAATTTTATAGCTTTTCCCTGTAGATTTAAAACATAAAAAAACCTCTGCAACAATTGCAGAGGTTTTAGTTATGTAAGGTATAATTTATTTTATCCTTTTAAGCTTGCGCTCAGGTATTCGCGGTTCATTCTTGCAATGTTTTCTAATGAAATACCTTTTGGGCATTCAATTTCACAAGCACCTGTATTTGTACAGTTACCAAATCCTTCTTTATCCATTTGAGCAACCATGTTTAATACACGCTCAGTTGCTTCAACTTTCCCTTGAGGAAGCAGTGCAAATTGGCTTACTTTAGCTGCAGTGAATAACATTGCACTAGCGTTTTTACAAGCTGCAACACATGCACCACAACCAATACAAGTTGCTGCGTTAAACGAATCGTCTGCATCCTGCTTATTTACAGGAATAGCGTTAGCATCGATAGTGTTACCTGAAGTGTTTACAGAAACGTAACCACCTGCTTGCTGAATTCTTTCAAATGATGTTCTATCTACAACTAAATCCTTAATTACAGGGAATGCTTTTGCGCGGAATGGTTCGATAACAATTGTATCACCATCATTAAACATACGCATGTGTAACTGGCAAGTTGTAACCAATCTATCTGGTCCATGAGGTTCTCCGTTAATTTGTAACGAACAAGCACCGCAAATTCCTTCACGACAGTCGTGATCGAAAACTACAGGCTCTTCACCTTTATTAATTAACTCTTCATTTAGAACGTCGAGCATCTCTAAGAAAGACATGTCACCTTCTATTCCGTCAATAGGATATGTTTTTAATTCTCCTTTTGCTTTGCTATTTTTCTGTCTCCAGATTTTTAAAGTAAGTTTCATAGTCTATTTGTATGATCTCGATTTAACTTCAATATTTTCGTACTTCAATTCTTCTTTGTGAAGTACTTCTGTTGCTGGATCTCCAGTGTATTCCCAAGCGGCAACGTACATAAAGTTTTCGTCGTCACGTAGTGCCTCTCCTTCTTCAGTTTGATATTCTTCACGGAAGTGTCCTCCACAAGATTCATTTCTGTGTAAAGCGTCTTTCGCAAACAACTCTCCTAATTCAAGGAAATCTGCAACACGCATCGCTTTTTCAAGCTCTGCATTCATTTCATTCAATTCTCCAGGAACTTTCACTTCTTTCCAGAATTCTTCACGTAAAGCTCTAATTTCAGTCATTGCAGACGCTAAATCTTTCGCATTACGGGCCATTCCACATTTGTTCCACATAATGTGTCCAAGTTTCTTGTGGAAATAATCTACAGAATGAGATCCTTTATTGTTTATGAGCTTTTCTAATTGCTCGCGAACCTTGTTTTCGGCCTCGTCGAACTCTTTAGAATCTGTTGGAATTGGTCCAGTTTTAATGTCCTTTGATAGATAATCACCAATTGTATATGGCAATACGAAATAACCATCTGCTAATCCTTGCATTAATGCCGATGCACCTAAGCGGTTTGCACCGTGATCACTAAAGTTAGCCTCTCCAGTTACGTAGCAACCAGGAATTGTAGACTGTAGGTTGTAATCAACCCAAATTCCACCCATAGTATAGTGTACTGCTGGGTAAATCATCATTGGGCTTTCGTATGGGTTTTCATCAACGATTTTCTCGTACATCTGGAAAAGGTTTCCGTATTTGTTCTCGATAACCTCTTTCCCAAGTTTTGTAATTTCTTCTTTAGATGGATTGTGGTTTCCGTGCATTGCTGCTTGCTCTTTTCCGTAACGTTCAATAGCACTAGCAAAGTCTAGGAATACAGCTTGACCTGTTTTATTTACACCAAATCCAGCGTCGCAACGTTCTTTAGCTGCTCTAGAAGCTACGTCACGAGGCACTAAGTTACCAAAAGAAGGGTACCTTCTTTCTAAGTAGTAATCACGTTCGTCTTCCGAAAGATCTTTAGCTTTTTTCTTTCCTTCACGGATAGCGATAGCGTCTTCTTTTTTCTTTGGAACCCAAATTCTACCATCATTTCTTAAAGATTCAGACATCAAAGTTAGTTTACTTTGGTGTTCTCCTGAAACTGGAATACAAGTTGGGTGAATTTGTGTATAGCAAGGGTTTGCGAAGTAAGCACCTCTTTTATGAATTTTCCAAGCTGCTGTGGCGTTACTTCCCATTGCGTTTGTCGATAAGAAGAATGCGTTTCCGTATCCACCTGATGCGATTACTACTGCGTGAGCTGAATGTCTTTCAATTTCACCAGTAATTAAATCGCGAGCGATGATACCTCTTGCTTTTCCGTCTACGATAACTAAATCTAGCATTTCGTGACGATTGTAAGGAGTAATTTTTCCTCTATTTATTTGGCGATTCATTGCTGAATATGCACCGAGTAATAATTGTTGCCCTGTTTGACCTTTAGCGTAAAAGGTACGTGAAACTAAAACACCTCCGAAAGAACGGTTGTCTAACATTCCTCCGTATTCACGAGCAAAAGGCACACCTTGTGCTACACATTGGTCGATGATGTTTGCTGATACTTCAGCAAGGCGATAAACGTTTGCTTCACGAGAGCGGTAATCGCCACCTTTTACAGTATCGTAAAATAAACGGTAGTTAGAGTCACCATCACCTTGATAGTTTTTTGCTGCGTTAATACCTCCTTGTGCTGCAATAGAGTGTGCACGTCTAGGAGAATCTTGGTAGCAAAATGTTTTAACGTTATAGCCTAATTCGGCAAGAGTTGCTGCGGCACTACCACCAGCAAGACCTGTACCAACTACAATTACATCTATATTACGTTTGTTGGCAGGGTTAACGAGATTTACGTCGTTTTTATGTTTTGTCCACTTATCTGCTAAGGGTCCTTTTGGGATTTTTGAATCTAATATTGACATAGCGTTTAATTTCGTGGTGATTATTGATTAAGGTGTAAATAAATCGCAATGAAAATAAATCCTAAAGGGATAAATATTGCGTAAAACTTCGTGAAACCTTGTAAGGCTTTAGAATACTTGTTATTCCAACCCATACTTTGGAAAGACGAAGAAAATCCATGCCAAAGGTGAAGTGCTAACAATACAAATGAAAGACTGTATAATCCTGTGCGAACAGGGCTTTCAAATTTTTGAAGCAACTCGGTATAATAACGAGTTTCATCTACTGGGTGGCTTTCAACATACTTATGTACTATTTCTGGAAACCAGAAATCGTAGAAGTGAAGACCTAAAAACGCTAAGATTACAGCACCGCTAATAATCATATTTCGCGAAGCCCAAGAAGAGTTTTTGTTTCCTTTATAAGATTTGTAGCTAATTTGTCTTGCACTGCGGTTTCTAATTTCAAGGATAATACCCATTACAAAATGGAAAATAACTCCAATAATTAAAATAGGTTGTGCGATAAACTGAACTACAAAATTATGCCCCATAAAATGAGACAAGCTGTTAAAGGTTTCAGGGTCTAAGACCGATGTAAAATTAATAATAAAGTGTTGCGCCAAAAAAATGACGAGGAACAAGCCCGAAAGAGCCATCGCTACTTTTCGTGCAATTGAAGAGGTTAGTATTGCCATTATTGTTTAATTTCTAGAATAGTGCCACAAAAATACACTTCAAACTGCATGTTGCCAAACATTCTTTGTTGTTTGAAACCTATTTAGAATTGGTTTAAATATCTAAATTGTTATTTAAAATCTAAAGTATGATTATTTATTTCAAAGGAAAACATCTAAAAATCCCATTGTTATACTGATTTTTTATAGTATTAAGCATCAGTTTTATCTTTCGTAATTTGATCTACTACTAGCGAAATAGCGCCATCGCCAGTAACATTGCAAGCAGTTCCAAAACTATCCATTGCGATATATAAAGCTATCATAAGACCAATCATTTCTTCATTAAAGCCTAGCATAGATTGTAAAATTCCTACCGCAGCCATAATTGCACCTCCTGGAACACCAGGTGCTGCAATCATCGCGATTCCTAATACAAATATAAATCCAGCAAAAAGCGTAAAGCTAAAAGGTATTCCTTGTAAAATCATTAATGCCATAGCACAAGCAGTGATTTTCATAATACTACCAGATAAATGTATGGTAGCACATAGCGGTATCACAAAGCCTGCAATTTTTTCTGATACACCATTTTTTTTTGCTTGTTCTAATGTTACAGGAATAGTTGCTGCAGAAGATTGTGTACCTAATGCCGTGAAATATGCCGGCATCATAGTAGCTAATAATTTAATTGGATTTTTTTTAACTAGTACACCAGCGATAGTGTATTGAAACAATAATAACAGAATGTGTAAGGCGAAAATCACGCCTATTATGCTTATGAAGATCGAAAGAATTGAAAACACCTTTCCATTAAAAGACATGCTAACAAATATTCCTAAGATAAAAAGTGGAAGTAAAGGCACAATTACATTTTCAATCAATTGCATTATGATTTTTTGAAAATCTTTAACCACAAGCTTTAAACTAGACTTCTCTTGAAAAGATAATCCCAAACCAACGACAAAGGCCAAAATTAATGACGACATAACATCTAATATAGGAGGAATGTTAATACTAAAGTACGGGGTTAATTCTTTGCCAGAATCTACAATTTGACCTGCATCATTAACATGTGATTCTAATAAAAAAGGAAAAATACTAGAGGCAGAAAAATACGTCATAAACCCCGAAAACAGGGTAGATCCGTAGGCAATCAATGCAGTAATTAACAATAATTTTCCCGCGCCTCTTCCCAAATCGGAAATGGCTGGCATTATTAGTCCCATAATAATTAGAGGAATGGAAAAGCTTAAAAACTGTCCAAAAAAGGTATTGAAAGTGGTGAAAATTCGGTTAACAGATTCAGGTAAGATTTGCCCGAATACAATACCTAATACTATGGCTATAAAAACTTTAAATAGTAAGTTTGTGTAGATGTGCTTCATTAGTAAATGCTGTTTAAGTACTTTTCTGATTCTTTACAGATAAAAAAAGGTGTAAATATACAGCCATTGTAGGGATTGCTTATGTTATGATAAATATTATGTATTTTAATAGTTGCATGAATTTTTAAAAAATTAAATAAATAATTATGAGTAGAGGTTTTGTAAAAGAAGATGATCAAGAGGAAATCCCTATTGTGCCACCAAGAGCAGATTTACCTGAGGGCGTAACAAATTACGTTACTCAAATTGGAATGGATGAACTCTTGGAAGAAAAGCAATCGTTAATTGATGAAAAGGAGAACCTTGAAGTTACAAACGAAAGTGACAGACGAATTGCAGTTAATCACATTAATGCAAAACTTCAACTTCTGCTGAATAGGATAAATACTGCAAAAATTATAGATATCGATCAGCAACCGAAGGATGAAGTGAGATTTGGTGCGCGGTTAACCTTAACAATTGGCAACAACCCAAAGCTGCAGCATTACCAAATAGTTGGAGTGGATGAAGCGAATATTGCCAAAGGAAAAATTTCATTTATTTCACCGCTTGCAAAAGCGCTTATAAGTAAGAAAGTTGGCGAAAAAGCAGTTTTAAAAATAGGGAATGAAGAGCGTATTTTTGAGATTGTAGATATTGCCTAATGGGTTAAGATTAGTATAGTTTTAACCTAACTTCTTAAGTAATTAAGCTTATAATATTTAATTTTGGCTTTCAATATAAATTACTTTTTGCTTAGTAATTACACTTTTATTCCACTGGCTAATTTAACTAAGGTTAAAGTTTTTTAAGTTGGTGTAGAAAAAATTCTCAGCAATTATTTTAAAATATAAATTCAATGAAATACGATCAAATTCCAAATGAACTTTTTGTAAAAAACCGTAAAAACTTTATGGCTAAAATGAAGCCGAAAAGTGTAGCGGTTTTTAACAGTAACGATATATATCCTATTAGTGCAGATAGTACAATGCCATTTCAACAGGCGCGTGATTTGTTTTATTTATCTGGTGCTGATCAAGAAGAGACAATATTAGTTCTTTTTCCAGATGCTCCCTATGAAGAGCATCGCGAAATGCTTTTTGTTCGTGAAACAAACGAACATATTGCTGTGTGGGAAGGCGAAAAGTTAACCAAAGAAAAAGCATACGAGGTTTCGGGAATTAAAAATGTTCACTGGCTAAAAGACTTCGATAAAATCTTTTTTGAAGTTATGACTCAAGCAGAGCGAATTTACTTCAATACTAACGAACACTACAGACAAAGTGTAGAAACTGAAACTCGTGAGGATAGATTTATAAAAGCTACAAAAGCTAAATATCCTGCACATAGTTGGGAGCGTAGCAACCCGATTTTACAGAGTCTGCGTTCAGTTAAGGATCAAATAGAATTAGATATACTTCAGAAGGCTTGTGATATCACTGAAAAAGGATTTAGAAGAGTTTTAGATTTTGTAAAACCAGGTGTTTGGGAATATGAAATTGAAGCAGAATATATGCATGAGTTCTTAAGAAATCGTTCTCGTGGTTTTGCTTACACGCCTATTATTGCAAGTGGAAACAATGCAAATGTCCTTCACTATATCGAAAATAATCAACAATGTAAAGCTGGAGATTTGATACTGATGGACGTTGGTGCCGAATACGCTAATTATTCCAGCGACATGAGTCGTACTATTCCTGTAAGCGGAATATTTACAAAACGTCAACGTGAAGTGTACGATGCAGTAAATCGCGTGAAGGATAATGCAACAAAAATGTTGGTGCCTGGAAATTATTGGAAGGAGTATCACAAAGAAGTAGGGGAGTTAATGACTAAAGAACTACTTGACTTGAAACTTCTGGATAAGGCTGATGTTAAAAACCAAGATCCAAATTGGCCTGCTTATAAAAAATACTTTATGCACGGCACAAGTCACCACATTGGTTTAGACACACACGATTACGGTGTGCTTTGGGAAAAAATGACAGAAAACATGGTGTTTACTGTAGAACCTGGAATTTATATTCCAGAAGAGGGCTTCGGGATCAGACTTGAAGACGACGTGGTTATTCAAAAATCAGGTGAACCTTTTAACCTTATGCGTAATATCCCAATTGAAGCAGAAGAGATTGAAGATTTAATGAATAAATAGGACAAAGAAATAGGATTTTTAAACCCCAAGACCTGACTGCTTTCTCAAGCTTGTCAGGTTTTTTATATATGGTGTCTTGTAGTTTTTTTAATTTTTTATCTTTGGATGTATGGATTTACCATTGATAATTATTGGCGTATTTCTTATTATAGTGGGGATAGTGGTAAAACATTTCAAACTTTACTTTCTTATCGCTGGATATAATACCATGACCAAGGCGGAAAAGGAAGAGGTTAATATTGAAAAAGTAGCTTCATTATTAAGATTTGTCTTCGGCGTTATAGGGTTGGCTTTTATTGTATTAGGGATGGTGGTTTCTAAACTAGAAAATCCTGAAATAGCAAACTATGTCTTTTTTACGGTGATAATTGGAACAGTAGTCTTCTTCATAGTTAAATCCAATTCTTCAGCATATAAAAAATAATATTTACTATAGAACCTTTAAAGTATTCCTCTTTTTTTAACTGGCTCTTTGTAGGTCTATTTTTACACTATGATTATAAAATATAAGAACACAGATATACATTATAACACCTTCGGAAGTGGTCCCGCAATCGTTCTATTGCACGGGTTTCTGGAAAGCTCTACAATGTGGGAAAACCTTATTCCGCAATTGTCGAAACAAAACACTATAATAACATTAGATTTTCCTGGCCACGGGAAAAGTGAAGTTATTTCAGACATCCATTCTATGGAGTTAATGGCTGAAGTAGTTGATGAAATTCTAAAAACTTTAAAAATAACTTCAGCGACATTCATCGGTCATTCAATGGGAGGATATATCGCATTAGCCTATGTTGAAAAATTCCCTTCAAAGGTTGAAAAATTAGTACTTTTAAATTCATCACCTGCTTCAGATTCCGAAGAAAGAAAAATTAACCGAAATCGCGCTTTAAAGGTAATTGAGCAAAATGCTTATGCTTTTATGAGTATGGCAATTAGCAATTTATTTTCTGAAACTACACGCGATAATATTGCTTCAGATATAGAAAAATTAAAAAAAGAAGCTCAACTGTTTCCGCTTGACGGAATAAAAGCTGCAATAAAGGGTATGCGTGACCGTAACGACCGAAGCGATGTATTAAAAAACTTCAGCAAAGAAAAGTATATGATTCTCTCAAAAGAAGACTCGCTGCTTCCTGTAGATGAAAATGTAGCTTTAGCTAAAAGTTGTGATGCCCTATCCATCATAATTGAAGGAGGGCATATGAGTACTGTTGAAAACTTGGATGAGGTTTTAGATGCTCTAAAAAATATATTGAATATTTAAATTTAATTCAATTTCAATTATTCCGAATCCTTTATTGGGTTCCAGCCACGTGCAATTAGCGGTATTTTAGTTCCAGCTCGGCTTATAAGATGAGTGCCTTCATTTTCATGAGTCATATGTCCTATTACCGTAAGATGAGGATTAGCTTTAATTTTTGGATAATCCTCGGTGCTAATTGTAAAAAGCAATTCGTAATCTTCGCCACCACTTAAAGCAATAGTAGTACTATCTAAGTTGAATTCTTCACAAGTTGTAATTACTTGAGGGTCTAATGGGATTTTATCTTCAAATAAATTACATCCTACTTTTGAATGCTTGCAAATGTGAATTATTTCTGATGATAAACCATCGCTAATGTCAATCATAGCAGTTGGTTTTACACCTAATTCTTTTAACAAAGCAGGAATATCCTTTCTAGCTTCAGGCTTTAATTGGCGTTCCACCAAATATGTATATGGTTCTAAGTCTGGTTGACTATTTGGGTTAACTTTGAAAACCTCTTTCTCACGCTCCAAAACTTGTAATCCTAGATAAGCAGCACCTAAATCACCCGTAACAACTAGCAGATCGTTTTCTTTGGCTCCACTTCTATAAACAGCTTCTCCCTTTTTTACAGTACCTAAGGCTGTAACGCTAATTAATAAACCTGTTGTTGAAGAAGTAGTGTCGCCACCCACTACATCTACATTATATGTTTTAGCCGCAGCAGCAATACCTGCATAAAGCTCTTCTAGTGCTTCAACAGGAAATCGATTTGAAACTGCGATACTTACGGTAATTTGGGTAGGCTCTGCATTCATGGCATACACGTCGGATAAATTAACAATTACCGACTTGTATCCTAAGTGTTTTAAGGGAACATAACTTAAATCGAAATGAACACCTTCTAGAAGTAAATCTGTAGTAACAACTATTTCGTTTTTAGAATTACAAGCAATTACAGCGGCATCATCGCCAATTCCTTTAACAGTCGATTTTTGTTTTATTTTGAAGTTTTTTGTTAGATGATCTATTAGACCAAATTCGCCTAAACTTGCAATACTTGTGGTGGAATTATCTTTATTCTCAAACATTCTTCTAAGTTTATTACAGATTTTTGCAAAAGTACGCTTTTCCTATACATTATCGAAAAATGCAAGTAATAATCACGGCTATTGCACTATAGGCTGAAGCTATAATGCAATAGTTTTAAATTCCCACTTCGCTATGGTTAAAAGTTCTATTTGATGTATATTTGCCTCTAATTTAGAATTATTCTATATATGATTAAGGTAAGTGATAATGCAAAAAACAAAATTGCGCAATTAATGTCTGAGGACGGCTTTGATATTGCAAAAGATTTTGTTCGTGTTGGAGTTAAAAGTGGCGGATGCTCCGGGCTTAGCTATGAGTTGAAATTTGATCATAATCTAGGTGAAAATGATAAACTTTTTGAAGAAGCTGATGTGAAAATTGCAGTGGATAAAAAAAGTTTTTTATACCTAGTAGGAACCACGCTCGAATATAGTGGTGGGCTTAATGGAAAAGGTTTTGTTTTCCAAAATCCAAATGCGAATCGCACTTGTGGATGTGGAGAATCTTTTTCGCTATAAATAAGTTGAAGTTTACTTATAGAAAAGTAAATTAAATGCAAATGAATTTAAGTAAGTTCTTTATTCTGTATTGAATTTAGAACTACAAATTTTGAATTAATAAAAATGAAATACACCGAAGACGATTTAAAGAAAGAATTAGAAACCAAGGAATATGAATATGGATTCTATACGGATATAGAATCTGACACTTTTCCCGTTGGATTAAATGAAGATGTAGTACGCGCAATTTCTAAAAAGAAAGAGGAGCCAGAATGGATGACAGAGTGGCGTTTAGAATCATATCGTTATTGGTTGAAAATGGTAGAACCAGAATGGGCAAATGTACATTACGAAAAACCTGACTTTCAAGCTATTTCTTATTACTCTGCACCAAATAGCAAACCTAAGTACGATAGTCTTGATGAGGTAGATCCGGAATTGTTGGACACTTTTAAACGATTGGGTATTTCTATAGACGAGCAAAAGAAACTCGCTGGAGTCGCAGTAGATATTGTAATGGATTCGGTTTCTGTGGCAACTACGTTTAAAAAGACATTAGCCGAAAAAGGAATTATTTTTTGTTCTATTTCTGAGGCGATTAAAAATCACCCGGAATTAGTAAAGAAATATATAGGTACTGTAGTGCCACAGAGAGACAACTTTTACGCAGCTTTAAATAGTGCAGTATTTAGTGATGGTTCTTTCTGTTATATTCCAAAAGGAGTACGTTGCCCAATGGAACTTTCTACTTACTTTAGAATTAATCAAGCAGGTACAGGGCAGTTTGAAAGAACGCTTGTAATTGCAGATGAAGACAGCTACGTAAGTTATCTTGAAGGTTGTACAGCACCAAGTCGTGATGAAAACCAATTACACGCTGCGGTAGTAGAGTTAATTGCCTTAGATGGCGCTGAAATAAAGTATTCTACAGTACAAAACTGGTTCCCAGGAGACAAAGAAGGAAAAGGAGGGGTTTACAATTTTGTAACTAAGAGAGGTATTTGTGAAAAAAATGCGAAAATTTCTTGGACACAAGTGGAAACTGGTAGTGCTGTTACTTGGAAGTATCCAAGTTGTATTTTAAAAGGAGATAACTCAATTGGTGAATTCTATTCTATTGCGGTTACAAATGATTATCAGCAAGCAGATACTGGAACCAAAATGATTCATATTGGTAAAAACACTAAGAGTACGATTATCTCTAAGGGTATTTCGGCAGGTAGATCTCAAAACAGTTATCGAGGATTGGTGAAAATCCATCCAAATGCAGATAATGCGCGTAACTTCTCTCAGTGTGATTCATTATTAATGGGGAATAGCTGTGGAGCTCATACCTTCCCATATATTGAATCAAAAAACAAATCGGCTCAAATTGAGCACGAGGCTACTACAAGTAAAATTGGTGAAGACCAAATTTTCTATTGTAATCAACGTGGAATTGATACTGAAAAAGCAATTGCTTTAATAGTAAATGGATTTGGGAAAGAGGTTTTAAACAAATTGCCTATGGAGTTTGCAGTAGAAGCGCAAAAACTCTTAGAAATCAGTTTAGAAGGATCTGTAGGATAAACATTAGAAGTGTGAATTATGAAAAAATACTTATTGATATTAACGCTTTCGTTAGTGTTTTTTTCCTGTAAAAATTCTGAAGAGGATAAAACTTCTGACGAGCTAACAAATCAAAACGAAGAGACCCTTCCAACGTTTCAAGGAGATTTTATCAACACTGATGGAGCCTTAGTTTTAATGGGATCGAGCTTTATATATGGCGTTAAGCGCAATGAAGTTTCAGAAGAATTATCAAAACGAGTTTCGGCAGTTAAAATTAACGATTTTGATATGGTAGGGGTTACAGTAAAAGGAGTCGTTTCCGAAAATACCGATACCGAAACAAATTGGGAAGAAATAATAACATTAAAAGAAATTGTGAAGGTGAATGATTCCCCTTCAGCAGTAGATATTAAATTACAAGAATCAGCAAAGACAAATTGATATGCTAAAAATTAAAGATTTATACGCCGGATTAGAAGGTAAAGATATACTTAAGGGTATTAACTTAGAGGTAAAGGCAGGTGAAGTTCACGCCATCATGGGGCCAAACGGTTCAGGAAAAAGTACTTTGGCATCTGTTGTTGCAGGAAAAGAAGAATTTGAAGTAACTAAAGGAGAAATTATTTATGAAAATGAAGATATTTCCGAGTTGGATCCAGAGGAAAGAGCGCATAAAGGTATCTTTCTTTCTTTTCAATATCCAATAGAAATTCCAGGAGTTTCAGTAACAAACTTTATTAAAACGGCTATCAACGAAACGCGTAAAGCAAAGAAGATGGACGATATGCCTGCTTCTGAAATGCTTAAAATGATTAAAGAAAAAGCTGCCATGCTAGAGATTGATAGAAAATTCCTTTCTAGATCTCTAAACGAAGGGTTTTCTGGAGGTGAGAAAAAGCGTAACGAAATTTTTCAAATGGCAATGCTTGAGCCAAAACTTGCAATCTTAGATGAAACAGATTCAGGATTGGATATTGACGCTCTTAAAGTTGTTGCTAATGGTGTAAATAAGCTGAAAAGTGAAGACAATGCAATTGTTGTTATTACACACTATCAGCGTTTATTAGACCATATAGTTCCAGATTTCGTTCACGTATTAATGAATGGAAAAATCGTAAAATCTGGCACTAAGGAGCTTGCTTATGAGCTTGAAGAAAGAGGATACGATTGGATTAAGGAAGAATTAGTATAACAATTCAAGAATCAAAATTCAAGGTTCAAGATTAACTTGAATGTTGGATTCTAGATTCTGAATTCTGAATTGAAAGAAATGAGTTTTAAAGACAAATTATTATCATCATATATTGCTCTCGAAGATCACTTGGAGTTTGACTCGCCATTGCACGATGTGCGAAACAATGCCATAAAAATCTTTGAAGAGAAAGGGTTTCCAACAAAAAAGGATGAGGAGTGGAAGTATACTTCGCTAAATTCATTATTGAAAACGGACTATAGTGTCTATTCAAATAAAGAACGCAATGTAGAACTTCAAGATGTACGCAAGTATTTCCTTAATGAAATAGACACCTATAAACTTGTTTTCATAGATGGGGTTTATAGTTCATTCCTTTCGGAAACAACGCACGACACTTTAGATGTTTGTTTAATGTCGGCTGCTCTTAACAAGAAAAAATACAAGCCCGTTATTGAGGCATACTTTAATAAAGCTGCGAAGAGTGATAGTTTAACCGCTCTTAATACGGCTTTTACTAAGGAAGGCGCATATATTCATATTCCTGCACATAAAGAAGTAGAAAAGCCGATCGAGATTCTTAATTTTTCAACTGGAAATGAAGCAGCAATGTTTCTTCAGCCAAGAAATTTAATTGTTGTAGGAGAAAATGCTCACGTACAAATTATAGAGCGACACCAAAGTCTTTCTTCTAATGAAGTGCTTACCAATTCAGTTACTGAAATTTTTGCTGAAAAAAGAGCCTATGTAGATTATTATAAAATTCAAAATGATGTTGAATCGGCATCGTTAATAGACAACACGTATATTTCACAACAACGTGATACGGTTTGTCGTGTGCATACTTTTTCGTTTGGTGGGAAATTAGTTCGCAATAATTTAAACTACTTCCAGAATGGAGAGAATTGTGATTCTACATTAAAAGGAATAACCATCCTTGAAGGAAAACAACACGTAGATCACAATACTTTAGTTCATCACATTTCGCCAAATTGTGAAAGTCACCAAGACTACAAAGGTCTTTTTGCTGATTCCTCAGTAGGTGTATTCAATGGGAAAATTATCGTTGAAAAAGATGCTCAAAAAATTGATGCATACCAGCAAAACGACAACATCTTAATTGACGATAATGCTACGATTAACGCTAAACCTCAATTAGAGATTTTTGCCGACGATGTAAAATGCTCTCACGGATGTACTATTGGTCAGTTTGATGAAGAGGCATTATTCTACTTGCGCAGTCGCGGAATTGGAATAAAAGAAGCTCGTGGTTTAATGATGTATGCCTTCGCAAACACTGTTTTAGAAAGTGTAAAAATTCCAGAATTGAAAGTGCGAATCAACAAGCTAATTGCAAATAAAATTGGAGTAAGTCTAGGGTTTGAACTTTAAGAAATAAGGTTCGTAAGCTAGCAAAGATTCAAGAACTAATTAATAGAATATAAATGTCCTTCGATATTCACAATATACGTAAAGATTTCCCCATTCTCTCTAGAAAAGTTAATGGGTATCCATTGGTGTATTTGGACAATGCTGCTACGTCTCAAAAGCCACAACAAGTTATTGATGCTATTGTAGATTATTACAGTAACTATAATGCAAATATTCATCGAGGTGTGCATTCGCTTTCGCAAGAAGCAACTGATGCTTATGAAGCAGCTCGACATAAAATTCAGAATCACTTTAATACAAAAGAAGCTTTTGAAATTATTTTTACTGCGGGAACAACTCACGGAATTAACTTGGTTGCAAACGGCTTTGCGGCAATTTTAAATGAAGGCGACGAAATAATAGTTTCTGCTTTAGAACATCATAGTAATATTGTTCCTTGGCAAATGCTATGTGAAAAAACAGGCGCCATTCTGCGGGTAATTCCGATGAATGAAGAAGGAACGCTGCTAATGGATGAATATTCCAAGCTGCTATCAGAGAAAACAAAACTAGTTTTTGTAAATCATATTTCAAATGCTTTAGGAACAATAAACCCAATAGAAGAAATTATCGACAAAGCACATAGTGTAGGAGCTGCTGTTTTGATTGACGGTGCTCAGTCTTGTTCGCATATAAAGCCAAATCTTCAAGAGTTAAATGTAGATTTCTACGTTACCTCTGCTCATAAAATGTGCGGCCCAACTGGGGTTGGAGTATTATATATGAAAGAAGAGTGGGGAGATAAACTGCCGCCATATCAAGGGGGTGGTGAAATGATTGCTGAAGTATCATTCGAAAAAACTACCTACGCAGGACTTCCGCATAAATTTGAAGCTGGTACTCCAAATATCTGTGGTGGAATAGCTTTTGGAGCAGCAATAGATTACCTTAATGCAATTGGTTTTGAGGCAATAGAGACTCATGAAAGTGAACTTCTAACTTACGCGACTAAAAAACTTCTAGAAATCGAAGGTTTAAAGATTTATGGAACAGGAGTAAAGACCTCTGTAATTTCTTTTAACATTGAAGGTTTGCATCCATATGATATAGGAACAATTGTGGACAAATTAGGTGTAGCTGTAAGAACAGGGCATCATTGTGCTCAACCAATCATGGATTTTTATAAAATCCCTGGAACTGTTCGAGCTTCCTTTGCGTTTTACAATACCCTAGAAGAAGTTGATATATTAGTTGAAGCTGTTAAGAAAGCAAAAATGATGCTTTCATAAATACTTTATAAAAAGTTAATGTGTAATTCTAGTAAATTTTGAGTTTGTAACTTTATAAAAGTAAACCAATTAAAATATATACTATGAAATTACTTACCACATTATCATTATTGATTTTTGCACTTAGTTTTACAAGTTGCGACGAGACTAAAAAAGTTATAGATGTTGCTGGAAGTGTTCAGCTGACGGGCAACTATACTGTTTCGTCTATTAATGGAGAACAACTTTCTGTTGAGGAAGTTCCCTCATTTTCTATGTCAGCATTAGATAATACCTTCAGAGGTGCTACTGGCTGTAATTCGGTATTTGGAACCTACAACCTAGATCTATATGCAATTAGTTTTAAAGACTTGGCAGTAAGTGAAAGAGAATGTGCTGGGAAAGATATCATGAAGGTTGAGCGCGACTTTTTAGACGCCTTAAATAAAACGGGATCATATTCCTTACAAGACGGGGTGCTAACCTTTTATTCAAAAACTGATAGAAGTGTAGTGCTTTCAGCTAAAAAAGAAATAAGAAATCAAGAATAAATATGACAATTGAAGCAATACAAGAAGAGTTGATAGATGAATTCTCAATGTTTGACGACTGGATGCAACGCTATGAGTATATGATAGATTTAGGAAAATCTCTTCCGCTTATTGATGAAAAATTAAAAACAGACGACAAGCTAATTAAGGGGTGCCAAAGTAAGGTGTGGTTAAACTCTGAAATGAAAAACGACAAAATAATTTTTACTGCCGATAGTGACGCTATCATTACCAAAGGAATAATTGCAGTATTAGTTCGCGTGTTTTCAAATCAAGAGCCACAAGCAATTCTTGATGCGGATACCGATTTTATAGACGAAATTGGATTGAAAGAACACCTTTCTCCAACACGTGCTAATGGATTAGTATCGATGATTAAACAAATGAAAATGTATGCATTAGCATATCAAACACAAGCAAATAGTTAAACAGATGGAAGAAAAAATAGATATGGCTGAACTCGGCGAAAAAGTAATCGCTGTTATTAAAACCATTTATGACCCAGAGATTCCGGTTGATATATATGAATTAGGACTTATTTACGACGTATTTATTAATGAAGATTACGAAGTAAAAATTTTAATGACGCTTACAACTCCTAACTGTCCAGTAGCAGAAAGTTTGCCAATGGAAGTAGAAGATAAAGTTAAGTCATTAAAGTACGTAAAAGATGCTGAGGTTGAGATGACTTTCGACCCGCCTTGGAGTCAAGAGCTTATGAGTGAAGAGGCTAAGCTAGAACTCGGGATGCTTTAATTAAACAGTTTTATAATTCATTTTAATACCTTTCTCTGTGGAAGAAATTGTAAATCGCGTAGCGAATAGTAAGCTTATGGTCTTTGACCTTGAAGATTTTTATCCAAAAGGTGAAAGACTGGCTTTCGATATTTCCATTTGGCTTGCAGAAGGCATTGTACTTCGTGAAAAGGAATTTAGAGCAAAGGCCAACGAGCACGACTGGACTCAATATCAAAATAAATATGTAGCCTTGTATTGCAGTACGGATGCTATTATTCCGGGATGGGCCTATTTATTGATTTCACTTCATTTATCGCCTTTTGCAAAGAATGTAACTGTAGGAAGTTTGGAGGAATTAGAAAGTGTTCTATTCACCGAAATTCTAAAGGATTTGGATGTGTCTGAGTATCAAGATAAACCTGTAATTATAAAAGGATGTGTAAGTAAACCAATACCTCCAAATGCCTATGTGCAAGTAGCGCGGAAACTTCAGCCTTTAGCAAAAAGTATTATGTATGGCGAAGCCTGTTCTTCGGTGCCGCTATTCAAGAAAAAGTAATATTTTTAACAAATAATTGGCAATTCTATAAATTTAACGCTCTTTTTTGTTAATTTTTTACATGATATGCAAAGTGGTGATTATTTTTGCTTTAAATTAAAACTTTAAGATTCATGAAAAAAATTTTACTACTTGCGACAATCTTATGTGCGCCCCTTGCACTCGTTGCTCAAAATGAAACCAAAGAGGATACTATTCCTAATGGTTGGTCAAGATCAGGAAACATTTCATTATTGTTTAACCAAGCTGCCTTCAACCACGAGTGGACTGGTGGGGGAAGTTCGAATATTGCAGGAAATCTTGGGTTGAATTACGATTTTAACTATAAGCACGATAAGCTTAGTTGGAACAACCGTATTATCGCAGAATATGGTATGACTAAAAATAAGGACGACAAGTATGCACGTAAAACTAATGATCGTCTTGAGTTAAACTCAATCTTAGGGAGACAAATAAGAGAAAGTAATTGGTATTATTCTTTCTTCTTGAACTTTAAAACTCAATTTGGTCCTGGTTACGAATACAACACCGACTTAAATCCAGGCGATGAAGGATACCGAACTGAAGTTTCTAAATTTATGTCTCCAGGTTACTTGCAATTTGGTCCTGGTATGATGTGGAAAAAGAATAATAATCTTTATGTTAATATAGCACCTGCAACTGCGCGGTTAATTTTTGTAAATAAAGATTTTACAAATGTTGGTAACAACCCAGTAGCTATCGCAGCATTTAATGAAAATCCATATTTTGGTGTTGAAGCTAACGAAACAACCCGTTTTGAACTTGGCGCTTCGGTTTCTGCTTATGCAAAACTGGATTTGATGGAGAATGTGTCGATGGAAAACTTATTGGCTCTTTACTCAAACTACCTAGAAGATCCACAAAATGTGGATATAGATTATACTATGAATTTATTGTTTAAAGTAAATAAGTATATATCAGCTAACGCTACTTTCCAAGCTATTTATGATGACAACGCCGCTCAAGGATTTCAAATTCGTGAAGCAATTGGAGTAGGAGTTACTTACGGATTCTAAATAAACTTCAATTATGAGGCTTTTACAATAAGAGCTTTAAATTGAAAAGACCTGTCAGAAAACTAATTTTTCTGACAGGTCTTTTTTTATTCCTCCTCTGCTGTATATTCATCGTATAAAAAAGTATTGTAAGGGAAACGAGTGGTGTGAATCTCTTTAACTTTATCGTACACTAATTTTCGGAATTCATCAAAGTTCTCTTTGTTTAATGCTGAAATAAAAATGGCATCTCCATTAAGTTTTGCCATCCAAGTATGCCTCCATTCTTCCAAGGTATAATGTGCTTTGGTTTTTTCAGTTATTAAATCGTCTTCATCAATTTCTTCGGGCTCATAAGCATCAATTTTATTAAAAACCATAACAGTAGGTTTATCTGCGCTGCCAATCTCCTCTAGAATTTTTTCAACCGAATCAATATGATGTTCAAAAGAAGGGTGGCTTATATCTACTACATGCAGTAATAAATCAGCCTCACGTACTTCATCAAGGGTGCTTTTAAAAGATTCTACTAATTGTGTAGGTAGTTTTCTAATAAAACCAACAGTGTCGGTTAAAAGAAATGGTAGGTTGCCTATAACAACCTTTCTTACTGTTGTATCTAGTGTTGCAAAGAGTTTGTTTTCTGCAAAAACATCACTTTTACTAATTACATTCATCAAGGTGGATTTTCCTACGTTTGTATATCCAACCAAAGCTACCCGCACAAGTGAACCTCGATTCCCGCGTTGCACTTCCATCTGTCGATCGATTTTCTTTAATTTATCTTTAAGTAAAGATATTCGATCTCGCACTATACGTCTATCCGTTTCAATTTCTGTTTCTCCAGGACCACGCATTCCAATTCCTCCACGTTGACGTTCAAGGTGAGTCCACATACCCGCTAGTCGAGGTAAGAGATATTCGTATTGTGCAAGTTCCACTTGTGTTCGTGCATAGCTTGTTTGTGCTCTTTGCGCGAAAATATCAAGGATTAGGTTGGTTCTATCTATAATTTTACATTGAAGTATTTTTTCAATGTTTTTTTGTTGTGCTGGAGTTAGTTCGTCATCAAAAATAGCTACACCCACATCATTTTCATTTACGAAATTTTTAACTTCGTCTAGCTTTCCGGTACCTATAAATGTTTTTGGATTAGGTACATCCATTTTTTGAGTAAAGCGCTTTAGAACTTCACCGCCTGCGGTATAAGCCAAAAACTCTAACTCATCTAAATATTCTTCAGACTTTACTTCGTCCTGAAACTTTGTTATTAATCCTATTAAAATTGTTTTCTCGTATGAGATATCAGTTTGTTCAATCATATTTTTTTAGTAGATGCTGTCATTTATTGGTATATATTATAACAAATGTACAAAACACTTGGCAAGAGATTTTTATACTTTAGATGCAATTAACACAAACCATTTATATTTTTAGTAATATTTTCCAAAATAGACAATTAATTGTTGATTATTAGATATGTAACAATAAAACAATAATTGGTATAATTATTAATCATTTTACATTGAATGGATAAAAGATTATAAATAAACTAACATATTTGATTAGTTATCAATGAATTTTGCTTAGAGGCGCTAGGAATATAACTCTTTTTTAACAAGAACATAAACTCTTAATTTCGTATATTTCCAAACTGAAAAATTAAGTAAAATCAAATTATTAATTAATCATCACCAACACTAAATTTTATGGAGATAAAATTACCTAACAGTTTTTGGGATTGTCAACATTATTTTAAAGTCAATCTTAAAACTATCGTACCAATAGTATCTTTCTTTTTATTGATGCTATCATCTACATCAGTTTTTGCCCAAGGGGGAGGTACTTGTGCCGACATCCAACCTTTCTGTGCAGGAAATGACGCACTAATATTCGCAAATTGTAATGACCAAGATCCCAACTGTAATGCTACGGCAGAAGCAGGACCAGATTACGGATGTTTGTTTACACAACCTTACCCAGCATGGTTTTATTTGCAAATTGACCAGCCTGGAAATTTAGATTTTGAAATTATTCAAAATACAGCATTTAATTCAAATGGAGATCCTATTGGACAGGGATTAGATGTGGATTTTATTGCCTGGGGACCTTTCCAGCCAGGAGATGATCTTTGTGATTATACTCAGCTGCAATCCTTTAATGAAATTGCTTGTAGTTATTCGGCTCAGCCAATTGAAAACTTTACTATCCCAAATGCACAAACTGGAGAAATTTACGTTCTAGTTATAACTAATTACAATCGTAACCCAGGTTACATTAAATTAGGCCAAATAGGAGGAGATGGAAGTACAAACTGCGACATCGTTTTTGATTGTTCAGTTACAATTAATGAAGGAGATCAAAATTTATGTGGTGAAGATGAAGTTCTTTTAACCACTACAGTTTCTGGTCCTGTAGAAACTTATGAATGGTATTTAAACGATGTTCTAATCGTAGGGGAAACTTCAAGTGAATACCTTGCAACTGAAACAGGTGAATACAAGGTAATTGCAAATGGAACTGAGTGTAACGCTCCTGTTGAAGATATTGTAAATGTTTCATTTGGCCCTATAGCTACAGCGGAAGCAATTGATATAATTGCATGTGACGATTCCTCTAACGATGGTTTTGAAGCCTTTGATCTTGACGGAAATTCTTCAAGAGTTCTAGGTAACCAAGACCCTGATGAGTTTACTGTAACTTATTACCTAACTCAAGCTAATGCTGACGCGGGAGAAGCACCTTTAACATCGCCTTATACGAATGTTACTAATCCTCAAACTATATATGCTAGAGTTGAGAGTAACGTTTCTGAGGTTTGTTATGCAACTTCTGAAGTGGAGCTTAAAGTTTCAACATCTGTTGAAATAACTACAGGTTTACCAACTTCAGCAGAAATATGTGATGTTGAGGAATTTCCAGTTTTCGACGCTACGCCTACTAATACTGACATAGATCTGTCGTTAGTTACTTATGAGTGGGTTGATCAAGACAACAACGTTCTTTCTACAGAAGCTATTTTTTCACCTTCTGCAGCTGGGTCATATACTGTAAATATCGGTTATCCTTGTGGAGATACGTCTTTTACAATTGAAATGATTGTACTAGCATCTCCTACTGTAGATTTAGGTTCAGATTACCAAATTTGCGCTAACCAAACCACAATTCTTACAGCAAATACTGATGTGGAAGGAGTAACTTTTGAATGGTATTTGAACTCAACACTTATTGAAGGTGAAACTGGTAATACGCTAGAAGTTGTTATTGAGGAAGGAACATTAGGAACTCAAACTTATACTGTATTAGTATCTAATGAACAATGTACCGCAGAAGACTCTATAGATTTAACATTATACCCAATAACCAATTGCATTATTTCCGAGGGAATTTCTCCAAATGGAGATGGTTATAACGATATCTTGGATTTGAATTTTCTAAATGACAGGACTGGAATTAGAAAGATTCAAATTTTTAACAGATTTGGTACTTTAGTTTATGAAGAAGATAATTATACTAACCAATGGGAAGGTCAGACTACTGATGGAGATGAACTTCCAACTGGAACATACTTCTATGTAATTGACCTTGCTGGAAATGACGCTGTTTATGGAGAACAAGCTACAGGCTGGATTTATCTAAATAAAAAAGCGAACTAAAATTCTACAAAATACATTTTAACTACCAAATAGATAAAAATGAAAAAACATATATATATCTTAACAGTACTTATGACGGTATTGCTGTTGCAAGAATCACAAGCACAGCAAGATCCGCAATACACTCAGTACATGTACAATATGAATGTGGTTAACCCCGCATATGCAGGTTCTAAAGAAAGCTTATCGCTTACCGCCCTGTATAGAAATCAATGGCATGGATTGGAAGGAAACCCAGTTTCATTTACTTTTTCTGGACACAGTCCTGTTGCGAGAAATATTGGTTTAGGTCTTTCTGCAATTAGAGATGAAATTGGACCAGTAAAAGAAACTAATGTTTATGCAGACTTTTCTTATACACTGCACTTAGGAAACACGTTAAACTTAGCGCTTGGACTTAAAGCCGGAGCAACTTTTCACGATATAGGACTTGCAGATTTAGAGTTGCAGCATCCAGATGACCCAATATTTTCTGAAAGTATAAATAATACTTACCCGAACTTTGGTGCAGGAGCATTCTTATACGGAGAGAATTTTTATGTTGGACTTTCAGTACCTAACTTAATGAAATCTGTTCATTTAGATGAAAATGGTATTAAATACGGATCAGAAACCAATCACTTTTTTGCAACTGCCGGGTACGTATTCCAGGTGTCAGAGTCTTTTAAATTAAAGCCTTCTGTGATGGTAAAATCTGCATTTGATGCTCCTGTTTCGTGGGATGCCAACTTGAATTTCTTGTTCTTTGACATGATTGAAATTGGCGGATCCTATAGAGTAGACGATTCGTTTAGTGCCTTGTTTGGAGTAAATATCACCCCAGATCTTCGATTTGGATATGCATACGATCACGTAACGTCTGATCTTAAAATTGTAGGTCCAGCTTCTCACGAGCTTATACTATCATTCGATCTTAATTTAAAACCGAAAGTTTTACGTTCACCGAGATTCTTCTAATAACTAACTAATTTCATTTAACATGAAAAATATATACATAATATTATTATTAATGGCTGTAAGTACTTCCATGCTTACCGCCCAAAATTTTAGAACAAAAATAGCCGACGATTATTACGAAAGGCTTCAATATAACGACGCTATAGATGAATATCACAGACTTGTAAAAAGAGGTGATGAAAGCACTCATGTTTTAGAACGTTTAGCAAATAGTTATTACAATATTAATGACACTGAAAATGCTGAAATTTTCTATAAAAGGGTTATAAAAAGACTTGATGCAGATCCAGAGTCTGTTTATAATTATGCACAAGTACTTAAGGCCAACGGGAAGTTTTCAGAATACAATAAGTATATGAAGGAATATGCAAAGCTGAGGCCTCAAGATTCTCGTGCAATTACCTTTATGCAAGATCCAAATTACCTACCTCGAATTGCAGATGAAAAAAATCAAAAATTTGAAGCTGCAAATTTAGAAGAGATAAATACAAGGTATTCAGAATTTGGGGGTACTGTTGTAGATAATGAACTTTATTTTTCATCAAGTAGAAATATACTTCGTAAGAATTATGACTTAAACGATGAACCATTCTTAGATTTATATAAAGCAACTGTTGAAGGTGATGTTGTAAAAAATGCAAAACTTTTAAACGATGAAATAAATACCAGATTTCATGAAAGTTCTGTTGCTATTACTCCTGATGGTACACGTATGTATTTCGATAGAAATGATTATTTCAATGGGAAATACAAAAAAAGCGAACAAGGGATTAATGAATTAAACATCTTTTATGCTGAAAAAGTAAATGGCGAATGGGGTAATATTCAATCTGCGCCATTTAACAGCAAAGAATTTTCTTCTAGTCATCCAGCAATTAGCCCAGATGGTAAAACACTTTACTTTTCAAGCGACCGACCAGGGGGAATGGGGAATGCCGATTTGTATAAAGTAACTATTAATGAAGATGGAACTTTTGGTGAACCTGAAAACTTAGGTGAAGGAATTAATACTGAAGGTAGAGAGGTTTTCCCTTTCGTTGATGCGAATGGTACTCTTTATTTTTCAAGTGATGCTCATTTAGGTATTGGAGGATTAGATGTGTTTTCTGCTCCCGCTAAAGGAAATGGATTTGGAGAAGTTAAAAATTTAGGATTAGGTATTAATAGTAGTAGTGATGATTTTGCTTTTTCTTTTAACCCTGAAACGGAAGAAGGATTTGTATCTTCTAATCGTGAAGGTGGAAAAGGAAGCGACGACATTTATAAAATAAAGAAAATTGAATCTTGCGATTTACCTATAAACGTTATAGTGTTAGATGCTTCTACAAATGAACCTATTTCTGGTGCTACAATTGATCTTTACGACAACCGTGAAAATAAATTGAAGAGTCAAAACACAGATGCTGATGGAAATAGTGAAGTATTAGTTGTTTGTGATCAAGATCATGTGGTTCAAGTATTTAAAGAAGGATATGAAAGCAATGCTGAAACTGTAACTGGATTTAATGAAGGTGAAGAGAATATTACAATTTCACTTCGTCCTATCGATGAAATAGTTGAAGGGAACATTGTGAAACTTAACACTATTTACTTCGATTTCGATAGACACAATATAAAACCTCAAGCTGCTTTCGAACTTGATAAACTTGTTGAGTTGATGAAGAAAAACGAAAATATGGTTATTAAAGTTGAAGGACATACTGATAACCGTGGAAGCGCTGCATACAACTTAAAACTTTCTGATAGAAGAGCTAAGAGTACTGTACAATATGTAATTTCGAAAGGAATTTCTAAAGACAGAATTAGTGGTGAAGGCTTTGGTGAAAGTAGACCAGCTGTAGATTGTGACGGTAATTGTACAAATGATGAACATCAACAAAACAGACGTTCTGAATTTATTATCCAAAAGAGATAATTTTAGATAGTTTACACAAATAACCAACCAATTAAAAAACCCTTACAATTTAAAATTGTAAGGGTTTTTTTATACTTTCAATTTATAGTAAGCAGCAGGCAAACCAATATAATCTCTGTCATAATCCCATTTAAATCCTTGTTTCTCTAGTATTTTTTTGGATGCCTCATTTTCAGGGTCTATAATTGCAATTAAATTTTGAATTTCTTCCATTTGCTTTCCCAAGTTTACCATGGCTTGTGCAATTTCAGAACCATAACCTTTACCCCAAAATTCGGGCATTAGCAAATATCCTATTTCCGCCTCATTTTTCTCCGTCATCTCGAGCTTAGCATGCCCTAAATAACTTGCATTACTTCTAAGGGTTACTTTAAATCTTCCAACAGCTGGGTTTTTCACGTTATCATTTAACATATTCTCAAACCTTTCTCGAGCTTCCTTTTCTTTATCTGGACGACCAGTAACCATTTTCATAACCTCGATATTACTCACCAATTTATAGTAATCTTTAAAATCACTGAAGGTATAATGATTATAAATCAATCTTTCGGAAAGCATAGTAAGTTGCGTTTAAATGAACAGTGTGAAATTATAAATTTAAAATTTAGCATTTCTATATAGATTACTTCTTTAGGTTTATTCAATTACAGAAATATTATCTATTTGATAGGTGGTTGTTATTCCATTAGACGCCCCTAAATATTGAAAACCAATATAAACTATTTCTCCAGCGTACGTCGACAGATCAACATCTCCAGAAGGCGTAAACGTCGCGCCGTAGCCATTGGAATGTCCTGAGGATATATCTGCATTCAAGTCTGTCCATTCTGCTGTTAAAACGTCTCCATCGAATGCTGCGGCAATTTTAATTGTTAATGCTTCTCCATTGTAAAATCCGTCATTAGTATCGAAAGTAAGAATAGGGGACGAATTACTTGGTAATCGTATTCCCGGAGTAACCAACCAAACCTCGTATGGGCTTTCACCAGAATTATATGCAGAGGTTTGCACATAATTATTGGAATTAAACTCCATAACTTCAAATACTCTTGTTCCGCCGCTTATATTTACATTTGTCCAACCTTCAATGTCTAAAGGAATACCATTACCTGAATTATGGCTTTCAAAACCTTGAAAAAAAGGCAAATCAAATACTTCACCATTTCCGCTTAAATTACATCTTTCGTTATTCATATTTACATCATCAATATCGCGGATAAAAAGTTGTACGTCATTATTAAATCGACTTAAAACAGCAGTTATTTCTCCATTTCCTTCAGGGAGTAATAATCCTTTAAAATCGGAATATCCGCTAGTTCTTAACACTATAGTTTCTTCATCACAATTTTCTAACTGTCTGTTTACACTATAGGTGTTTCCTGGATTTCCGTAATGTGCAATTCCGGCAAGGCCTTCAGGAAATTGGACATTTTCAAATTTCACTAAGGTGTTGAGAAATACTTCGTTTGTATCATTGTCATTTGCTTGTGAAATGGTAATTGTCTGCGGTTGAATTTCAACCTTCTCAGTAGAACGCAAAATTCTATCTTCAAAATCTTCGATATTTATTCGTCCGACTTCATCTCCATCAAGAATTCCGATAGTAGGTAATCCAGCGTATTCACCTATATACAAACCATCAACTCGTAAATATATCTTTCGTCCAGGCTCATATTTAGTATATAAATTTGTAGCTTCAGTAGAAATTGCCACTCCTGCACTTGGATTTTCAGGTGAATCTTGAATTACTAATGATTTATAGAAGTTCCCCGTTTTATCACTTGAGATAACATATGCTGCTAAGTATAATTCTCGTGAAGAACCTTCACCAGCTTCGATAATTTTTGGTTCGTATCCTCGATAAATTCTTTTAATAGTTTCGATAGTGATATTTACATCAACATTCGGCTCTTCTACATTTATTTCGGGAACATTATAATCATCATCATGAACACAGGAGGCTCCCATTATACTTAAAAGGAATAAAAGTCCTATTAGTTTTATATTTTCTAAATTTTTCATAATTACAGAAATTTACAGTTCTTAATTAAAATCGGATGTAGGCATTTATATAATAAGTAGTTCCGTATCCATACCAGTATTTTGATCCAAATACGGGTACGTCATTGGCAATGTCTGCAGAAAGTGTTCTAAAATTTGAATTTCTACCCTGTTCAAAGCCGCCTGTTTTATACTGCTTATTTAGAATATTAGAAACTACTGCAAAAAACCCGATGTACTTTCCTTTAATTCTCCAAGATTTCCCCCCTACTATGTTTACCAACATATATGGGTCAAACTTTTCTTGTTTCAATAATTGTCGTGCTTTTTCTGGGTCATAATCATTAAAGGGCATTCCGTCATTATCTAAATAGAAATTCTCAGTGCGAGTAAGAGGTGATATATTAATATATGCCTGATTGAAGTAATTAGCAGTAGCTCCAAACCACCAAAATCTTGGATCGCGATATTCAAAACCTAATTGATAAGCTTGTTGAGGTCCTCCTGCGATCTTATAATTTTTAAGAAAAGATTTTCCAAAAAAGCGCGGTTCATCAAAGTCATCTGAAGTAATGTAAAGATCCGGATTGCTATTGTAGATGTTTTCACCATACGCCGCGGCCGCTTTTAATTTAATAGTAGGTGTAACTTGAGCTTCAATACCTAATTCAGCTCCTATGTTTTTTTTATCTACACTTGTAAGTACTTCCTGCACAAAAGCTGTAGTGGCGGTTCTCCCAGGAACTGAAATTCCGTCGGCATAATAAAAAGAAATCTCTGAGCCATCTTGCATCAAAGTGTAGTACCCCGACAAACGCGCTTTAATAAATGGAAATCGCAATATGTAATTGCCATCTACGTTTATATTTTTCTCTTCTGTTAACCCAATTACAGTACTGTTGTTTTGGCGAGAATTTGAAAATGAATTACGTATTGTAGGAGCACTTGTGAAGTAAGCCGTGTTGAGTTCAAGAGCGTGCCTTGCAGTTATTTTATAGGTAAGTCCAGCCTTAGCGCCATAAGTTGTAAAATTTAATTTTTTGCTTTTCCCAAAAGATTCATTTGCATCGGGATAGGATCCGTTTCGATATAAACCGTTTCGTTGGTAAGTGGTTGTGCCAGCTTTAGCAGCCAAATAAAAATTTACTGATGAATAGGAAAATTGTGCTTGAACAAAGCCATTGTAATCAGTAGCATCAATTTCATAATTGTATTTGAATTTATCACCTACACCAATTAGTCGATTAGGATTATTTAAATCGTTTTGCGCTGCATCACCTGAATTAAATGTATCCACATCTAAATATTCATTACCTCCCAACAGGTCTATCATACTAGCGAAGTTGTTCGATTTTAGGTTTTTATAATTGAAAGAGGCGTTTAATTGTATATAATCGGATAGGCGAGAGTTTAGTATCGTATTTGCTGAGAGCTGTGTATCATCGTTTCTGTCTTCGTATAAATAATAACGGGATGTTCCTCCGTAAAGAATATTTGTTTCATATATATTAAGCCAATTAACCTGTCCATTATCTACAAAGCTTGAATAGGCTCTAAAAGCTCCCTCATAATCAGGATTGTCAGGATCCGATAAAAAGTAGCTTGGAAGATTTTTATAGTAACTTGGGTCAGGATTAGGAACATTGTCATATCCTAAACGGCTATTTCCTGTTTTTCCAAATTGATAGCCTAAGTTGGTGTTTAATTCGGTTTTTGATGAAATATTCCAAAAATGATTCAGCATTAAAATGGGCTCTTCCACTTCTCTGATTCTAGAATTGCGGATTTCACCATCTTGTTTTCCCCAATATGCATTATACTGAGTTCCTTTTAAATCGTATACCTCTTGGGTGTTTGGAGAAGATTTGCCACGTCTGTTGGGTGTGTAAAAAACAGTTAAATTCAAGCTGTGATTTTTATTCAACTTCCTTTCTACCGAGGCAAAAAATGAATTTGCGTCGTACAAAGTTCCATTTATATAACCTTCATCGCCATAGCGTCGTGCTATTAGCACAGAATATGCCCAGCCATTTTTTAATAAACCACTGTTATATGAACCAATAACACGGCCGCGGTAACTTCGGTTACTAGATGCGTAGGAAATACGTCCTCCCTTTCTGTATTGAGACGCTCGCATTATAATGTTTGTTGTGCCAGCAAGGTGTCCAAAGTTATATTCGTTTGCGGACATTCCCATTGAAAACATCTGATTGCGCTGTACATCATTTAATCCGCCCCAATTGCTCCACTGCGGTCTTCCATTGTAGATTTTATTCATTTCTAACCCATTAATCAATAGCTTTCCATGTTCAGAACTATAGCCTCTTGGACGGAAAAATGTAGTACTAAAATCATAAGATGCCGCATTTAGGAAAACATCTTTTGATGCTTGAAGTAATCCTGAAATATTGTCTGATGTACCTTCGTCTTCGTCTAATTGGTCGTCAGATAGGCTAATAACTCCAATTTCAGATTCAAGTGCATCAAGATCTACTTCTAAAAGAATAGCTTTTAAGTGTATAGGCCTATTAATTTGAATTATTATTGGAATTTGTATGCTTTTATAGCCTGGTTTGGAAATTTTTATAACTTGTTCCCCTTCTGGGAGATTTTTTTGTAGAAAATTGAATTCTCCCGCTGAATTTGTTACTGTACTAAAATCATTGTTTTGAATGTTTACTATAGCTTCAGATATAGGTTCGCTAGAATAAGTATCAACAACTTTTCCATATATGGAATTGTCTTGCGTATAGGCTGAAAACCCTGCAAATAAAGTTGCACAAAATGTTAAAAAAATATATTTCATCCTGCTTAAAGTTATTTGTCATGGTTATTTCCTTTTGTTTACATAATCAAATATAAATTAATTTTATAACTATCACAAATTCAGTAACTTAGACTAGGTTTAATGTGTGTTAAATGTTTATTATGAAGTCTCTACTTTATACTTTGATATTTTTTATTCTTTTTAATTCTGCTTCGTTTGGTCAGGATAGTAAAGAATTTAAAGTTTTAACTATAGCATTCTACAACGTTGAAAATCTTTTTGATTATGAAGATGATCCCTTGACATTTGATGATGATTTTACTCCTGATGGTAAGAACAATTGGACCAAGGAAATATATGAAGCTAAAATCGCCAATATTGCTAAGGTTATTTCGGAAATAGGCGCAGAACAATCGGGAACATCGCCGGCGTTAATAGGGTTATGCGAAATAGAGAATAGACGAGTTTTAGAAGATCTTGTGAACCATAAGTACCTGTTGAAAGAAGATTATGGAATTGTTCATTTTGATAGTCCAGATCGTAGAGGGATTGATGTTGCCCTTCTTTATAAGAAAAAATTGTTTACTCCAATTAACTATGTAGCTAAGGAATTATTAATTCATGACGATGTGGATACTAGTAAACGTGTGTATACCCGTGATCAATTATTAGTAAGTGGAATGTTAGATGGTGAAAAACTTAATGTTATTGTTAACCATTGGCCTTCGCGTAGAGGTGGTGAAGAGAGAAGCCGTCCCAAAAGAATTCGCGCGGCCCAACTTAATAAGAAAATTATAGATTCGTTATTTAGTGAAGACCCCTATTCAAAAATTATAAATATGGGCGATTTTAATGATGATCCTATAAACCCAAGTATTAAAAAGACTCTCAAAGCGAAGGGTAAAAATAAAGATTTAAAACTGAAAGAATTTTACAACCCAATGGAGGCACTTTATAAAAAAGGTCAGGGAACACTTGCTTACCGGGATAATTGGAATTTGTTTGATCAAATTATTATCTCTACCGAACTAACCATAAAAGATTATTCATCGTATCGGTTTTATAAAGCCGGGATCTTCAATAAAAATTATTTAATTAATCAACGGGGCCGTTATAAGGGCTATCCTTTTCGAAGTTTTTCTGGTGGGTTTACAGGTGGGTATAGCGACCATTTTCCGGTATATATTTATTTGATTAAAGAAAAAAGTTAAATCGATTATCGCTATTTGTAAAATAAAAAAGGCACTCTTAGTTAAGAGTGCCTTGTGTTTTTTTCAGAAACTATTTTCTAAAACCATTGTGACCAAGGGATTCTACTTAGCATAAGTACCAATCCAATGGTGTAAAATATAGCAAGTGTTTTAAATTTTTTGTTTGATAGCAAATTCTTTTTGTGTTTTGAATAGCCAATTGTTATAAAAACCACAGTTAAAATCATCATCATTGGATGTTCTACTGCATATAATCTAAAAGTAGAATCTTTCATAACAACACCCATACCGTTGGTTGTAATATTCTGTAAACCTAATGGGGAAGTAACATAAAGTACAATTCCAATAAGTAATTGGATGTGGGTAACTATTAATGCAAAAAGAGAAATTCTAAAATCTTTAGCTCCGTATTCTCTTTTTGAAAAGAATCCAGCCAATGCGTTAATAGTTGCTAGAACTACAATTAGTAGCACTAAGTAAGCCCAGTAAGAATGAATAAAATGTAGAGTATTAGCCATAGTGTTTTTTATTTTTTTCAAATATAAGATTTATACCCTTTTAAACCTTATTTTGCGTTCTCAATTATTTTCAGATGAAATTTTAGTAAATAAAAAATGCCCCGAATTTCGGGGCATTTTCATTATATATAATACTGAGTATTAAAAGTCGTAACGTAAACTTGCGTTCCAAGTTCTTCCGTTACCGTAGTAAAATCCGTAAGTATCTTTTTGACTTAAGTACATTTCGTTAGTAACGTTGTAAACGTTTGCACGGAAAGTTAAATCATTTCCTCCAAAGTCAAACTTGTAAGAAAGACCTGCATCCAACACACTATATGGGTTAAGGCGTTCCGCTTGGTAAACTTCGTTGTTTTGTGATGCTTCAACAACATCTTTAGCATTTACGAAGCCATAAAGGTCTGTGTAGATGTTGTAATCTGCATCTACGCTAAGCCCATCAACAATAGTATACTTGAAACCAAAACCAAATGATGTTTGTGGTGCATTACCAATTTTAGTACCTGTAAGATTTACAGTACCTTCTTCTAGTAGATTGTTATTTTCATCTTGTCTAGTTTCAAAAGGGGTCTCACCATCGTATTTCCAATTTCCAATACTACCGAACGCTCTAATCATGAAGTCGCTAGAGTAACGGTATTTACCTTCAAATTCAAATCCTTTATGAACTTGTGTGATGTCTGTAAATCTTTGGTAGCGATCAACTTGTTCTATTGGGTTGGTTGAATCAGGGTCACCTTCGATAAAACTACCGCCTAAGAATCTATTACCCCAACTAGTATAATAAGCATTTAGATCTAAACTAAATTTGCCAGCACGAACTCTGTAACCTGCCTCAACACCAAGAATTTCTTCATTCTCAATTTCATTCTCACCTTCTAAAATGTAATTTGAATTTCTTACATCTTCGAAAATATTATCTAGGAACGGTTGTCTTGAGTAGTATCCAGCATTTACAAAAAGCGTGTTGTTTTCAATAAAAGTGTACCCCATACCTCCTTTAAGGTTGTATCCAAGTTTGTTAACTTTTTCAGATTTACCTAAACCATCAACTCCATTAACTTCCTTACCAGGAGCACGGCCTTCTCTTTGGTAACTTTGAGTTGATACTGCTCCTTGTAAAAAGGCAGAGAAATTATCATTTTTGTATTCAGCTTGTCCAAATCCACCAATGTAATTGATGTGTTCTGAATAATCATAAGAATAACGCTGATCTTCGTCAGCACTGTTAAATAATGCAGACCAAGGATTAGCTTCAAAAGTTTCATTTAATACATAACCATCACCGCGAATTCCATCGTATCCAAAGTTGTCAGTAAAGCCTTGAAGACCCATAAGATCGTTTAATTGACGATAGTGATGTCCAGTATAAAAACGGGTGTCTAAACCTACATTAAAAGTGAAATTGTCACTCACTAGACTTTCTAGGTTAGTTAAAAAACCATACCAGTTGTGGTTGTTTACAGACATTCTACGAACCACAGAACCCATTCCGTAGCTTCCAATACCGTTATCAGCACCAGCAATATTGTTTTCTTCAATCGCATCAAAGTCAATCTCACCGTTTTCGTTGCGTACAATATTTCTAGAACTTCCTAGAGGTCCTGTACCACCACCACGGCCAAATGATGCATATAATACAGACGAAAGATTAGTTTTCTCGCTTATATTCCAATCCCAGTTTAGGTTCATAATTGGTTTGTGGTAATAATTTCTTCTGAAAGTATATCTCTCACCATCATAAAAGCCTGAGTTACTGTTGTAGCGCTTTCCATATAGGTCGTAATTTTCTAAGTCGTCAGAAAAGTTTTGATCGTGCCATTGTGGAGCACCCGTTAATAAGAAATTAAATGAGTGTGTTTCATTCGGCACAAATCCAACTCCTATAAAATAGTTTTGCCCTTGACCTGCAGTTCCATCAGAATATTTTCTGTGTGCTTGCCAATGATCTAACATAATACTATACGCCCATTTTCCTTTTAAGCCAGAATCGTAACTTAAAGTCCCTTTAAAGTAACTGTCATTACCTGTCATAAAACGTGCAAATCCACCTTCTTTTCTTCCAGCGGCACGTGAAATAATGTTAACAGTACCACCAACCGAAGAAATAGCCAGTTTAGAAGAACCTAAACCTCTTTGAACTTGGATCGCATTAGCAACATCGCTTATACCAGACCAGTTAGACCAATACATTCTTCCATCTTCCATACCGTTAATTGGCTGTCCGTTTAAAAGGAATGCAGTGTTCGTTTGGTCAAATCCACGTAAGAACATCTGTGAATCTCCAAATCCTCCAGCTTGGTTTGATACGTAAACACTAGGTGTACTTTTAATAGCCTCAGGAAATTCAACATTACCAACGGCCTTAGCCTGAATTTCTGCAGATGTAATAGTAGATACAGCTATTGGAGTCTGGCGATCTTTTGCTAAATCGATAATTCCTCTTCCTACAATAACCACTTCTTCTAAGGCGTCAGAGTCTACGGTAATTTTAACTGTTCCTAAATTTGCTGAATTGCCTACTGCACTAAATTTTACTTTTTGAACATTGTAGCCAATATATGAAATAGTAAGTGTACCCGTTTTAGATGATGTCTTCAATGTGAAGTTTCCGTCGAAATCGGTAATGGCACCATTTGTTGTGCCGGTCTCAACCACGTTAGCACCAGCTAACGGACTGTTAGTTTCAGAATCGACTACCGTACCGGTAACCGTTGTTTGTGAAAAAGCAGCAATGCTGCCAAGGAAAAAAACAATAAGTAATAGTTTTTTCATGAATTTAAATTTTAGGTTTAAAAATTTCGGCAAAAATACAATCTTAAAGGGGTTACTACCAACTATTTTCATTAAGAAATAGTTAAGAGAATATTTCTGCTGAATAAAGATAAAATTTAAACTATAATACCTTGAGGATTTGCGTGTTAGTTAATAACAAGGTTATTAACATTTATTGAGTTTAAAAAACGATGCAGTCTAATTGGTCTTTAATCGGCGTCAGATTTGCAAAATATTCTTCGTGTAAAGCTCTAGGAAGCGGTTCTGAAAATGGAGTGTCGTCTTTAAACGGATCTACCTGTTTTCCGTTTTTCCAAAATCTATAGCACACATGAGGACCACTAGTATTTCCCGTCATTCCAATCCAACCAATTACATCTCCTTGGCTTACGTGTTGTCCTACTTTTACCTTTCTCGCTTTCATATGTAGATATTGGGTTTCGTAGGTGCTATTATGACGTATTTTTACGTAATTTCCATTTCCACCTCTGTATTCAGATTTAGTAACTACACCATCGGCAGTAGCTAAAATAGGTGTACCTATAGGAGCTGCAAAATCGGTTCCCTTATGAGGTCTAAGCTTAAAACCGTAATATTTAATACGTCGGTTTAAATTGTATCGAGAAGAAATTCTGCTAAATTTTACTGGAGATTTCAAGAAAGCTCTTTTAAGGTTGTTCGCATTTTCGTCGTAATAACCTGAAATTTTTCCAAGAGAATCCGAGCCATATTTAAAAGCATACAGTGGTTTTCCATTGTGTTCAAAATAGGCTGCTTTAATTTCTTTTAATCCTGCTGGAATGGTATCGTCAATATAACGTTCGGTGTAAATTACTTTAAAACGATCTCCTGCTTGTAGTTTGAAAAAGTTGATCGTCCACGCATAAATGTTTGCAAGTTGATCGGTCATATATGGACTTAAATTCTGCTCTTCCATAGTTGCTGAAAGCGAGCTCGTAATAACACCGGAAGCTTCTTTTTCTTCGTATCGAACAGGCTTTTGACTATTGTAAATAGTTAAAGTGTCTCTAAAATCGACAACAGCAAAATTAATTTTATTGCTTTCGTAAATAAAAACCTGTGTTTTATTAAGTGAATCTTTTGAGTTTAAAAGCACGTATGGTTTGCCCACTCTTAATTTACGCACGTCAAAACTATCTCGAAATTTAGTAGCAACCTGCATAATTTTATCCTGGGAAATTCCATTGCTGCTTAGTATGTCGCCAAAAGTATCACCTTTCCGTATGGTGTCTTTAACAACATTAAAATCATTTAAAATATATCCATATTGTTCAACAATAGGGTCTTCCTGTTTTTCAACTACTTCATTAATATCGTCTTTAGGATTCTCGCAAGCGGTAGTGAGTAAGACAAGGGATAATAGTGCTACAATTAGGTGTTTCAATTCTGGGGAAAATTTTTCGGTATTATTCTTTAATTAGGCTAACTCATTTTCTTTTAAAATATTGAATAGGAAATCAAAAAAATTACACTATTCAATATTTTTCTGTTAGCGAAACATTAAATGTTACTTCGCTAATATTTTAAAGGAGTGTTGTAATCCTTTAAATTCAGTTAATGTCGCTTTTAAAGAACCAACTGCTAAATCGGCTTTGATTAACAACGGAATTTTGTTGTTATCGTCACTAATCCAAACAGTTAAGCTTTCCTTTTCTTTAAATACACGACCAGATTGTACATAAGGTCTAAATATTAAAGTGCGAACGGCCCCAAAATTAGTATCTAAAACTTCTTTACCAAGGAATTTCAGCCTGAATTTAAAATTTTCTTTGTCAAAAAACATATTCATTTCAACAATATCACCTTCTTTAATATTTTCAGTGTCTAATTTGTTTCTGAGATAATAAAATGCTGAAATCATATCTTGTGTTTCTTTAGGGAAAGAATACACAGAAGTCTCATTGTGCTTTTTGTCGTTTACAGTGGCTTTATTTGTATTGTGATTAAAGTCTATTTGAACATCTTTGGTGTACCCACCTTCATCGATTTTTCTGATAAAACGGTAAGGGATATCCTTTTTCTTATCTATAAACGATTGATAGTCGTCTTCAACTTTAAAAAACCACTTAGAAAGTCCTACGGTTTTACCATATCCACGAACGTGGTAAACTTCTTTGCCGTTTATAGTAGCGTTATTAACATTTAGAGTGGCATACCCTGCTGTTACAAATCCGTAATGAACTCGGAATTTAAAGTATTCGCCATCGCCATATGCTCTCTCTTGTGCAGAAAGTAAAAATGTGTTTCCAAAAATTAATAAAAGGGCGATTAGCTTCTTCATAAAATGTGACTTTAGATGTTTTTGTTACATGAATTACAACATCTGTTCCAAAAAATAAACCCCACCATATAAAGACGATGGGGTTTAGATATAGTTACATTTTTATAGTGTTCCTCTTTGAGCTTGCTCGCGCTCTATAGATTCAAAAAGAGCTTTGAAGTTTCCAGCGCCAAAACCTTTTGCGCCCATTCTTTGAATGATTTCAAAGAATAAAGTAGGGCGGTCTTCTAATGGCTTGGTGAAAATTTGGAGTAAGTATCCATCTTCGTCGGCATCTATCATAATAGAAAGTTTTCTGAGCTCGTCAATGTCTTCTTTCATCATTTTCATGTGGTCGCCCAAACGCTCAGGAATAGCATCGTAATATGCTTTTGGTGGAGGAGGTAAGAATTCAACGCCCCTTTCTTTTAACTGACTAACAGTTTTAATAATATCGTCTGTTGTTAAGGCTAAGTGTTGAACTCCTGCATCTTCATAAAAGTCTAAATATTCTTCAATTTGTGATCTTTTAGCTCCTTCTGCAGGTTCGTTAATAGGGAATTTAATACGTCCGTTACCATTACTCATTACCTTACTCATTAAGGCAGAATATTCAGTATGGATTTGTTTGTCGTCGAATGATAGGAAGTTAACAAAGCCCATTACATCCTCGTACCATTTTACCCAAACGTTCATTTGATTCCAACCTACGTTCCCTACCATATGGTCGATGTATTTTAAACCAGTTGGTGTTGGATTGTAGTCGCTTTTCCACTCACGGAAACCAGGTAAAAAGGTTCCATTGTAATTTTTACGCTCAACAAACATATGTACTGTTTCACCATAAGTGTAAATACCACTGCGTACAACTTCTCCGTTCTCGTCTTTTTCAACAGTTGGTTCCATATAGGGTTTAGCACCGCGTTTTGTAGTTTCTTCGAATGCGCTTCTAGCATCTTCTACCCAAAGTGCAATCACCTTTACACCATCACCGTGTTTTACAATATGATCGTTGATAGGAGATTTACTATTAAGAGGTGTAGTTAAAACAAGTGTGATTTTATCCTGCTTAAGCACATAGCTTACCGAATCACGAGATCCTGTTTCTAGACCTTTATATGCATAGGATTGAAATCCAAATGCTGTTTTATAAAAATGGGCACTCTGCTTTGCATTACCCACATAGAACTCTACATAGTCTGTACCTAATAACGGCAGAAAGTCTTCTGCTCCTTCAAAAATCTTTTCTAGTCCATACTCGACCGACTTTACTTCTTTGCTCATAATTTAATTTTCTAAAAATCCTATAATTTATTAATCGAGAAGATTCTCGATGAGAGTTTCTTCTTGATAATTTCTTTAATTGTCTTCAAATGTACTATATAATAAAGTATAATTACAATTGAAGGATTTACTCTAACCAACTTTTGTAATAAGTACCATCAGAAAGTTTTAAACCATCTTCAGTAACCTTAAGAGGTTTAAAAGTATCCACCATAACGGCAAGTTCTTCCGTTTTAGTTTTTCCAATACTTCTTTCGGCTGCACCTGGATGTGGACCGTGAGGAATACCCGCAGGGTGTAAAGTAATTTGACCTGCCTCAATATCGTTTCGGCTCATAAAATCTCCATCTACATAGTATAACACTTCATCGCTATCAATATTGCTGTGATTATAAGGAGCAGGAACACTTAATGGGTGATAATCATAAAGCCTTGGAACAAAACTACACACCACAAATGCACTAGTTTCAAATGTTTGATGTACTGGTGGCGGTTGGTGAATTCGTCCAGTAATAGGTTCAAAGTCGTGAATAGAAAAAGCATAAGGGAAATTATATCCATCATAGCCAACAACATCAAATGGGTGAGTGGCATAAATCAATTCAAAAATTTCGTCTTGCTTCTTTACTTTAACCAAAAACTCACCTTTTTTATCGTATGTTTCAAGTTCTTCGGGCTTTCTAATATCACGTTCACAATACGGTGAGTGCTCTAATAATTGGCCAAACCAATTTCTATATCGTTTTGGGGTGTAGATAGGGTGTTTAGACTCTACAATAAACAAACGATTATCTTCAGTATCAAACTCAATTTGATAAATTATTCCACGAGGTACTAATAGATAATCTCCATACTTAAAATCAATATTTCCTAAAAAAGTACGCAACTTACCTGAACCCTTATGAATGAAAATTAATTCGTCAGAATCTGTATTTTTATAGAAATAATCTGTTAGAGAATTTTTTGTAGCGGCAAGTACAATACTACAGTCGCTATTGGTAAGTACAGTCTTTCTGCTCTCTAAATAATCATTTTCTGGTTCAACATTAAACCCTTTTAATCGAAGTGATTCTATATTATTAGCTCTTGCAATTTTAGGTGAAACATCGTACTGTTTCTTTATTTCTTTTACTTGAGTAGGTCTGTGTTCGTGATAAATATTACTATACATTCCATCGAAACCAATGGTGCCAAAAAGTTCTTCGTAGTAAAGACTTCCGTCTGGCTTTCTAAATTGGGTATGTCGTTTAGGCGGTATTTTGCCAAGTTTATGGTAGAAAGGCATATATGATGTTAAATATTAAATCAATAAATTTTGAGGTTAAAGAATTCAACGTCAACATTTTAATGTTTCAAATTGAAAAGCTTTCCTTCACAAATATCGTAAAAATATACTAGTTACTGAACTAAGAAAATATTAAAACCTATAGCCTAATGCCACATACCATATCCCGTCGTCGTGTTCCGGTGTGAAAGAATACTTAATTTCCATAGGTCCTAAAACTGTTTCTAGGCCGTAACCTAAAGAAAACCCTGAGTAATCGATGCCATCTGCCCATTCTCCGTTTTCTAAAAGATCATTACCTACGTTGGCAATGTTTGCTGAGACATTTATGTGGTTTTTTTTGAAAATTTCATAGTCAATAGAAAGAACACTTTTAAGATATGTGTTTCCTCGAAGTGAAATAGCTGTGTAGCCTAAAAACGGAATAATGTTGTTCATCTCTTTAAATCCGTATCCACCAAGTGCGAAGTCTAATGTCGTGGTTTCAGTACCTCCTAATTTAAAACCACCTTCAGCAGTTATGTGTGCCGAGAATTTATCAGAAATTTTGTGAGCGTACCCCATTTTTGCTTTTGCAAGTGAGAAAGGTTTAAAGTCTTTGTTTCGACCGTGAGCAAATAAATACCAGTGAAAATCTCCCGAGAAATAGGCTCCACTTTTCGGGAAGAAGCTATTGTCGTAAGTATCGTACTTTAAAAGCCCAAAAGCACTGTAGTAATTGGTGCTTTCAAAAACGGTTCGAGGAATATTATTATTATCTGCACCAATGGTTTCCGATAGGTATCTAAGGTATTTATGCTCTCCTCCTACACTAAATACAAAAGACCTTCTGAAAAGTGTTTCAAAGTAAATTTGATTTGTAAAATCACTATAATTAATGGAAAGCTTATTAATTGGAAGAGAAAGTTCATTATTTATATCTGGATCTATAAATGATATGGGTACTTCTGTGTCAAAAAAGTGATATTTTGAATTAATACCTACACTCCAATAAAATCCCTTGTCGATATAATATTGAAAATTATACCGAAGGTTATCCCCTGCGATTAAATCTAATGAAGCGATATCGTTATTAGTTAAAAGTCTTTTTTTAGTGATATTTACCAAGGCTGCAGTGCGAAATAAATCGTCATAATGTGCTGAAAAACGAAGTAACATGGATGATTTACTCTCGCGCAATTGTAATAACAAAGTGTTTTTTTGATTGTCGTCTTCTATGAATCTATAGTTAATGTCTTGAAAATTACCGGTTGCTGATAGGTTGTTAATTCCTTCATTAAAGGCTTTGAAGGTTACTTTATCTGGAGTTCGGAGTTTTAATTTTCCTAATACATAGCTTCGAGTATAATTGTCAAGACCTTCGATTTTTACTTCTTTTATATAGATTGAATCACGATTTACAATATTTACCTTTTCTTTTTCTGAAGGTTTTTGTTTTGAGGCTACCTCAAGTAGTTCTTCCCGAAATTTATTTGCTTCATCAATACCAGATTTTACAATTTTCTTGCCTTCATCGAATGAAACGACCGAGAAATCCTGAATATTTGGATGTATGTAAATATCAGTTTTTCCGCGTTTTTCAATCATATCGTTAATGGTGCGATAGTTATTTATTTGTACTAAAACATCAATAGCCGATTTAAGTCTCGTTCTGTCTTTTAGACTGTCTTGAACGTCGATCCCAATTATTAAGTCCATCCCCTTAGCTTTAACTTCATTAATAGGATAGTTATTGACCACACCCCCGTCGATAAGAACGCGATCGTTAATTATTACAGGGCTAAAAAGCGAAGGTAAGGCTCCACTTGCAGTAATAGCTCTAGGTAGGTAGCCGCGCTCTAGTATAACTTCTTTTCCCGTTTCAACATCGGTAGCAATACAGAAAAATGGAATCGGAAGTTTGCTAAAATCTGAAGTAGTGCTAACGTGACTCGTTAATTTTGAAATTAAGTTATATACATTCTGACCTTTAGAAATTCCTGAAGGAAACCCAATTTTAAAATTGTCGAAAGGAAGAACCAAGGAGTATTTTTCCGATTCTTCTTTCTCGTAAAATGTCTTGGCACTTCTCGGAATATTATCGCGAATTAAAGTATTAAAATCTGTTTTTTGAAAAATACTGTCAAGCTGGTTTGCCGAATATCCTGCGGCGTAGAGCGCACCTATAATTGCACCCATACTAGTACCACCAATATAATCTATACGAACCCCAGACTCTTCAATAACTTTAAGGGCCCCAATATGCGCAAGTCCTTTGGCTCCACCGCCACTTAAAACAACCCCTACTTTCAAATCTTCATTGTCCTTTGTTTGTGAAAATGAAAGCGTAGTAACCAATATAAAAAATATAAAAAGGGCTTTTTTCATTTATTCAATTTCATTGTTGTTAATTAAATATTTTAATCCGTCTTAGTTTTTAGTCTTTTGAAAATGGGCAACTATTTTCTTAGCTCTACTAGCACCAATTACTTTTGAAAGCTCTTCGAAATTAGCTGAAGCAACACGTTTTGTACTTTTGAAATGTTTCAGTAATTCAACAATTGTTTTTTCTCCAATTCCTGGAATTGTTTCTAACTCTGTGTTTAATGCTTGCTTACTGCGTTTGCTTCGGTGAAAGGTAATCCCAAATCGGTGGGCTTCATTTCGTAATTGTTGTATAATTTTTAATGTCTCACTTTTTTTATCTAAATATAATGGAATTGGATCATCTGGATAAAACAGTTCTTCTAAACGCTTGGCGATTCCTATTATTGCTATTTTTCCACGTAAACCTAATCTGTCTAAGCTCTTTAACGATGATGATAGCTGTCCTTTTCCTCCGTCTATAATAATAAGTTGAGGTAGCGGTTGCTCTTCCTCGAGTAATCTTTTGTACCTGCGGTAAACAACTTCTTCCATTGAGGCAAAATCATCTGGCCCTACTACTGTTTTAATATTAAATTTACGATAATCTTTTTTGCTCGGTTTTCCATTTTTAAAAACTACGCAAGCGGCTACAGGATTGGTTCCTTGTATATTACTATTGTCGAAGCATTCAATATGGCGTGGTTCTACCGAAAGGCGAAGATCTTTTTTCATCTGCGCCATAATTCGCTTTTCATGTCGGTCTGGATCTACAATTTTCGCTTGTTTAAACTTCTCCATTCGGAAGTACTTTGCATTCCTTTCAGATAGATCTAATATCGCTTTTTTGTCACCTAATTTGGGTACGTGAACCTTTACCTCTTCTCCTAATTCCAATGCAAAAGGTACATAAATTTCTCTTGAAAGTGAATTGAATCGTTGTCGGAGTTCTATAATAGCAAGCTGAAGTAACTCTTCATCGGTTTCATCCAACTTCTTCTTTATTTCTAAAGTATGCGACCTTATAATTGCTCCGTGTGAAAGTTGTAAAAAATTAATATAAGCATAACCTTCATCAGAAATAATACTGAAAACATCAACATTGTTTATTTTAGGATTCACAACCGTAGATTTAGATTGATAGTTTTCTAAAATATCTATCTTCTCCTTTATACGTTGAGCTTCTTCATACTTTAACTCGTCGGCATATTGCTTCATTAGCTTTTTAAACTTGTGTAAAGATTCCTTGAAGTTTCCTTTTACAATATTTCTAATTGCTTCAATATTTTCGTGATATTCTTTTTCAGAGTATAAGCCTTCACAAGGCCCTAAGCAATTTCCGAGATGGTATTCTAGACAAACTTTGTATTTTCCATTATTAATCTTTTCTTCAGATAAATCATAATTACAGGTTCTAAGTGGATATAACCCTTTAATTAAATCTAGAAGAGTGTGTACGGTTTTCATACTTGTATAAGGTCCGAAATACTCCGATCCATCTTTAATCATACGTCGCGTTGGGAAAACTCTTGGGAAACGTTCATTCTTTATACAAATCCACGGATAGCTTTTGTCATCTTTCAGTAACACATTGTATCGCGGTTGGTATTTCTTAATTAAATTGTTTTCTAACAAAAGAGCATCTGTCTCCGTTTGAACAACAATATGTTTAATGTTGGCAATCTTTTTTACTAGAATTCGAGTTTTGCCGTTATCTTGTTGTTTGTTAAAATAAGAAGAAACCCTTTTCTTTAAATTTTTTGCCTTCCCAACATAAAGTAATTTCCCGTCCTTATCGTAGTATTGATATACTCCAGGAGAATCGGGAAGTGTTGAAATTTGTAGTGTTAATGAAGCCTTAGCCATAACTCCAAAGATAATAGTTTGTAAATTTTAAATGATCTGTTTTCTACATCTAAATGTTAATTTTAAATTATTTTTTTTGATCATAAAATCTCGTTACCTTTTTGGTTAAATTGCACCGCTAACTGTTATCTATGAATATCGCCATTTTATCGCGTGGAGAGACACTTTATTCTACTAAAAGTCTACTAAATGCTGCTTCAGCTAGAAATCATAACGTAGAAGTTTTAGACCCAACTTATTGCAATCTTGAAATAGAAAACGGTAAGGCAGTGCTCTATTACGAAAGTGATCGTATTGATGATCTTGATGCAATTATTCCAAGAATTGGTGCTTCAAATACTTTTTATGGAACCAGTGTTGTCCGTCATTTTGAAGCTATGGGGGTTTTTACTGTGGTTTCTTCTTTGGGTATTACAAACAGCCGTGATAAATGGACGTGTTTTCAAGTATTAGCAAAAAATCAAATTCCCATGCCTAGAACTATATTCGCGTCTTACTATGATTTTGAAGAACAGTTAAATACATTTAAGGGCCAACCAATCATTATAAAACTTTTGGAAGGCACTCACGGGGAAGGGGTTATTCTTACAGAAAGTCCGCAAAATGCATTGGCAACTATAGAAACGTTAAATGCTGCTGGAGTTAAATTTTTATTACAAGAATACATCGAAGAGGTAAAAGGTTCAGATGTACGTGCAATAGTTGTTGATGGCGTTGTGGTTGCTGCAATGAAACGAAAAAGTAAAGCGGGCGATTTTAGAAGTAACCTTCATCGCGGAGGCTCTTCTGAAATTATTGAGCTTTCTACAGCCGAAGAAAAACTAGCCATTAAGGCAGCAAAAGCAATGGGCCTTGGTTTTTGTGGGGTTGATATTTTACAATCCAAAATCGGACCGTTAGTTTTAGAAATAAATAGCACCCCAGGCTTAGAAGGTATTGAAAATACTTCTGGAAAAAATGTTTCTAAAAGTGTAATTGGTTATATTGAACGAAATATTAAATAGTTAATACTCTCAGACGAATAAAAACTCGTCTCATATAATCAAAATCCATAAAACAATTATAATATATCAACTGTTGTTGAGGTTTGTTTTCGATTTTAATTTCAAATTCGTTTTCATACCTTGCATTAGTAAAAACCTAAATTACATTGAAAAGAAACATTGGTAGAATAGACAAAGCTGATTTTCCATTACTCAATCTGTTTGATGTTGAAGTGAAAATTGACACAGGTGCATATACTTCATCCATTCATTGCAAAAATGTAAGGGTTGAAGATAATTACCTAAAATGTTTGTTTTTAGACGAAGAACATCCAAGCTATCACGAAAAGGAAATTATCTTTGACGAGTACGACGTAAAAGTTGTAAAAAGTAGTAACGGACAGTCTGAAGCTAGATATAGAATAAAAACTGAAATCCTTCTTTTCGGAAAAACTCAAGAAATTTATTTAACCCTAAGCGATCGTGAGGAAATGCGTTTTCCAGTGCTGTTAGGCAGAAGTTTTTTAAGCAATAAATATGTTGTTGACATCAACAAAACTAATCTTTCGTATAAATTAAAAACTAAAAAATGAAGATCAGAATACTATCCGCAAATGCAAACCTATATTCTACTAGGCGACTTGTGGAAGCCGCTAAAGCTAGAAATCACGAGGTTGAGGTTATCAATCATGCAAAGTGCGATATAGTTATTGAAAAGAAAAACCCTGTAATAATGTACAAGGGTCAAAAGCTTGATCATACCGATGCTATTATTCCTCGTATTGGAGCTTCAGTTACATTTTACGGAACTGCGGTGGTTCGTCAATTTGAAATGCAACGCGTTTTTACCACTACCGAGTCGCAAGCATTAGTGCGTTCTCGTGATAAATTAAGAAGTTTACAAATTCTATCCCGTGCAGGATTAGGACTTCCCAAAACTGTTTTTACAAACTATTCAAAAAACGTAAAGGAGATTGTTGATCAGGCAGGTGGTGCTCCTGTAATTATTAAGTTATTAGAGGGAACACAAGGAATCGGTGTTATTTTAGTTGAAACTAGAAAAGCTGCTGAATCTGTAATTGAAGCTTTCAATAATTTACAAGCGCGTGTAATTGTGCAAGAGTTCATTAAAGAAGCTGGAGGAGCCGATATTCGTGCGTTTATTGTTGATGGTCAGATCGTCGGTGCCATGAAAAGACAAGGAAAAGAAGGAGAATTTAGAAGTAATTTACATCGAGGTGGTTCGGCATCGGTTATAAAACTTACAGATGAAGAAGAAACAGCAGCATTAAAAGCAGCGAAAGCTATGGGGCTTGGTATTGCTGGTGTTGATATGCTTCAATCTGCACGAGGACCACTAATTCTAGAAGTTAATTCCTCTCCTGGTTTAGAAGGAATTGAAACGGCTACTGGAAAAGATATTGCTAACTCAATCATCAAGTATATAGAGCGTAACGTATAATTATGGCCAAAAAAGAAGAACGCGATATAGTTATTTTAAATGAACGTATAGCCCTAGGTGAAAGCCGTACAGTAGATTTTAGTATTGCCAAACTTTACACATCAACCAAAGTAGAAATCCCAATAATCGTTGAACGATCTAAAGTCCCAGGGCCAACCGTATTAATAACAGCAGCTCTTCACGGCGATGAGATTAACGGTGTAGAAATAGTAAGGCAGGTTATTGCTAAAAAGATAAATAAGCCAAAACGAGGTACAATAATTTGTATTCCAATTCTCAATGTTTTTGGATTTCTTAATGGCGATCGAAATTTTCCTGATGGACGTGACTTGAATCGTGTGTTTCCAGGGACTAAAACAGGTTCGTTAGCAAGTAGGGTAGCCTATCATTTTACCAAGAAGGTTTTGCCACATGCAGATTACTGTTTAGATTTTCATACAGGAGGGGCTAGTAGGTTTAATGCTCCACAAATACGTATAAAACCAGATGACAAAAAGTTATTAGAACTAGCCAAAGTTTTTAATGCGCCGTTCACAGTTTATTCCAATACATTAGAAAAATCATATAGAAAAACTTGTCACAAGATGGGAATACCTTCATTGCTCTTTGAAGGCGGTAAAAGTCTGGACAGCAATAAAGATATAGCAAGAGAAGGCGTTGAAGGTATTATGCGATTTTTAAAGCATTTAGATATGTTAGGGCCTAGGCACAGTGTTGCGAGTGCTGAATCTGAGACGGTAATTGTCGAAAAAAGTAAGTGGATTCGTGCCGTTAGAAGTGGCCTTCTTCATGTAAAAATTGAATGCAATAAACACGTAAAAAAAGGAGAGTTTTTAGCTACCATTACAGACCCATATGGTAAGATGCGATTTAAGGTGTTATCTCCTAATGAAGGGTATATTATAAATGTAAATCAATCACCCATTGTAAATCAAGGAGATGCAATATTTCATATCTCTACGGCAATTACTCCACAAATTTCAGAATCTGAAGAAGAAAATCTCGAGATAAATTAATACTAAATAGATTATTTTGTCAAAGCCGATATTATGTAATAGGCTATTATTCAGGCTTATGAATCATAAAATACTACTAAATTTAAGTTAATAAAGTGATTTTTATTGGTAGACTATAATGATGAAGTTAGTTTTGAAGCTTTCGGAATTGACACTTAACATTGATTTCTCATTTAAACCTATCTTATTATTGAGTCAATTCTTCTAATCATTTTATTTTTAAATAACAATTATGTTAAAATCAGTAAAACTTAAAAGTGTATTTTTATTTGTAATGATGTTGGGGACTTTTGGTCTTTTTGCCCAAGATAATCAAGTTAGTGAGGCAGAATTAACAAAATTCGCTAATGCTTATATCGAATTACAAGTTCAAAATCAAACGGCACAACAAAAAATGGTTCAAATTATTGAAGCCGAAGGAATGGATGTTCAACGCTTTAGTGCTATACAGCAAGCTAGTATGAATCCAGAGGTAAAGGTTGAAGCTACCGAGGAAGAATTAAAAATGCACCAAAATGCAATTGAAAAAATGCAAAAATTGCAACCAGAATTAGAAAAAGAAGCTAGTCAAAAAATCATCGCCACTGGGTTGACGATGGAACGATTTGAAGCACTTGCGGGATTAATTCAAAATGATAAAACCTTGCAGCAACGTGTTGAAGCTATTTTGATGAAAAGTCAGGAATAATATAATATTCTATATTTGTATAAAGGGAGAGGTTATAGCCTCTCTTTTTTTATTCTCTACTTTCTCTCAAAATTTGCATAGAATAGAGAGACTCCAATCCCTATATTTGTGTTATAATGAATAATTACAGTAAATCTTAGTTATCTAAATTCTAAATGAAGTTACTTGTATTATATAGCCTGAATTATGCTCGATAAACCCACATTGCGAAAAAAATACAAAGAATTACGCCAAAGCCTTTCTGATGAGGCTATTGACGAAATGAGCTTGCAGATAGCAAATCAAGCTTTAAAACTGCCAATTTGGGATAAGACCAATTATCATATTTTTCTTACTATCACAGGAAAACAAGAGGTTAACACGGAGTATCTTTTACATATATTGCAAGGAAAAGATAAAAGTATTATTGTACCTAAAGCTGAGTTTTCTTCAGGCGTAATGAAAAATATACTGTTACAGGAAAACACTGCTTTAAAAAATTCAGAATACGGGATTCCAGAACCTGTTTCAGGAATAGAAGTGCCAGCAGAAATGATAGATGTGGTATTTGTTCCTTTACTTGCTTACGATAAAAAAGGAAATAGGATTGGTTACGGAAAAGGTTTTTACGATAGGTTTTTAAATAAGTGTAAAGCTACGGCTGTATTTATAGGGCTTTCCTTTTTTGATGCTGAATCAAAAATTCCTTGCGAAAACACTGATATTCCACTAGATTATTGTATAACTCCCACGAATATCATTGATTTTTTAAATTAAGAGTTTATCTTTAGAAAATAAATTATTTCTAACTAACTCTTTTTAATTTTAATGGAAAATCAAATTAATCAACCTCAAGGAAGTCCACCAGATAATAACTTAGTTTGGGCAATTCTTTGTACAGTTTTATGTTGCTTACCATTAGGTATTGTTTCAATAATTAAAGCGGCAAAAGTTAACGAACTTTGGGCTCTTGGAGATGTTGCTGGCGCACATAAAGCAGCTAGTGATGCTAAAAAATGGGCAATCTGGGGTGCTGTTATCTCTATAGCTTTTTTAGTACTTTATGTAATATTTATTGTAATCCTGGGATTAGGTGGCTTTTTGGCGGGATAAACTTAAAATTTTTAAAATAGCCCTCATTTTATCACTATTTGGGGGCTTTATTTTTGTATACTATATATACAATCCATCAACAACCTTATTTATTCCATGTCCTTTTTATTACGTTTCTGGTTTTTATTGTCCGGGATGTGGTTCACAGCGAGCAATTCATTTACTGTTACATGGAAATATTATAGGCGCCTTTAGATTTAATCCATTAATGGTAATATCAATTCCTATAATGGTTTATGGTCTTGGGGTTACAATTGTAAATTGGATATTCGGTACCAAGCATAGATTTATGCTTTTTTACAGCAAACTATTTATATTTAGTTTTTTCGGAATGGCAATATTGTATTGGGTGCTTCGAAATGTCCCCTATTATCCATTCAAACTGCTTGCTCCAACGGCATGAAGTTATAGCTTTATAAGCTCTTATTTTTTCGGAAACGCGGTTTTATTAAAAAGAAGTAATAAAATAACCCCAACGCTAATAGCAGAATCAGCAATATTGAATACAGGGTCGAAGAATGTAAAATAGGTTCCTCCGAAAAAAGGAATCCACTCTGGTAGTGTTCCTCCGTATAATGGGAAATATAGCATATCCACTACTTTTCCATGAAAAAGTGTTCCATATCCACCCTCTTCCGGGAATAAGGTTGCTACTTGTCCATAGCTGTCGTTAAAGATAATACCATAAAATACCGAGTCTATTATATTGCCTAATGCTCCGGCAAATACCAAGGAAATACATAAAATTAGAATTTTAGGAGCGTTTTTTCTAACAGAGTCCCACAGCCAATACCCAATTCCGCCAATGGCTACGATTCTAAATAACGTTAAAAAAAGTTTGCCGTATTCTCCAGGTATTTTAGCGCCCCAAGCCATACCTTCATTTTCTACAAACAGAATTCGGAACCAATCAAATACATGAATTTCTTCACCTAACATAAAGTTGGTCTTGATGTAATACTTTGAAATTTGATCTATCAATAAGATCAAAATAATAATGAGAGAGGCTTTTTTAATACTCATGACTTTTTCGGCAATTGCTATTCAGCTATATAGTTTTAGGGAACCATTGTTTCAAAATATTTACTTTAAAAAACGGGGGTTTTATAATAGCATTTCTTTTGAGAATGACGGCAAAAATAGTAATATTTATCTATACTTAGTGCTGAAATACTTTGGTTATTTCTTTCAGTTTCAAGATAAAGTGATTTAAAAAGAAGAAATAACAATTACATATTCTTCGAGGAATAATTAGACATGCTATAATCCATAAAAAAAGCCCCGAATTTCTCGGGGCCATTGATGATTTTAAAATAAGTTAGCGGTCTAAATTACTTTTGTAGGTTTTTAGCCTCAATACTCAATGTAGCATGTGGAACAAGTTTTAATCGTTCTTTGTTTATTAACTTACCTGTAACACGGCAAATTCCATAAGTTTTATTTTCAATACGCACTAATGCATTTTTAAGGTCACGGATAAACTTTTCTTGGCGTATAGCTAATTGTGAAGAAGTTTCCTTGCTCATAACCTCACTTCCTTCATCAAAAGCTTTAAATGTAGGTGAAGTGTCGTCTGTACCGTTATTGCTATCATTTTTATAAGCACTTTGGATAAGCTCTAGTTGTTCAGTAGCATTGGCAATCTTTTCATTTAATAGCGCTCTAAACTCCTCTAGCTCCGCATCTGAATATCTGGTTTTTTCTGTGTCAGTCATAATCTAATATTTTATTATACTAATAAGTGTTTCAATTTCATCAAATGCAATTTCAGTACCGTTCTGTAAATCGGGTTGAAACTGCAAAACCTCTGTTAGTGTTTCTTCTTTAATGTACTGCATGTATTGTGTAACCGCAGTTTTTAATATTTCGTTATTTTGAAGTGTAACTTTTATTTTGTCTGTAACTTCAAATCCGCTATCCTTTCTTAGGTTTTGAATTCTGTTTACAAGCTCACGAGCTATACCTTCATTTTTTAAATCTGGTGTTATTGTAACGTCTAATGCTACTGTGATACCATTAGCATTTGCTACTAACCAGCCTTCTATATCTTGAGAGTTAATAATTACATCTTCAAGTGCCAATTTAGTATTTATTTCGTTAATAAATACAGTTATTTCCCCCTCTTTTTCAATTTCTGCAATTTGTTGTTGGTCAAATTTTGAAATTGCTGCTGCTACCGCTTTCATATCCTTTCCAAAGCGTGGTCCTAGCACTTTAAAGTCTGGCTTTATTTGTTTTACTAATATACCAGATCCTTCATCAATAAGCGCTATCTCCTTTACGTTTACTTCACTTTTTATTAAATCGGAAACAGCTAGTATTTCTTCTTTATCAGATTCATCCAACACTGGAATCATTATCTTCTGAAGTGGTTGACGCACCTTAATCTTTTCTCTTTGGCGCAACGATAATACCAATGACGATATTGTTTGCGCTTTTTGCATTTTGTGTTCTAATTTCTTGTCAACGAACGTAGCATCGGCCTTTGGAAAATCGGTCAAATGTACAGAGGCTTTTTTATCTCTAGATGTTCCATCTGTTAAGTCTTTGTAAAGCCTATCCATAAAAAATGGAGCTACAGGTGCACCTAATTTAGCAACGGTTTCAAGACAAGTGTAAAGCGTTTGGTAAGCCGAAAGTTTATCGAGATTACTAGAGCTTCCGCCATTTTGATTTGGTCGGGCTGTTTTCCAATATCTTCTTCTACTTAATCGAACAAACCAGTTGCTTAAATTTTCTTGTACAAATTCTGAAATTGCACGTGTAGCTTTTGTAGGCTCATAATCTGAATAATATTCATCCACTTTTTGAATAAGAGTATGTAATTCAGAAAGTATCCAACGATCTATTTCAGGTCTTTCCTCTAATGCAATGTCTTCTTCAAGATACTTAAAATTATCGAGATTAGCATATAAACTGAAAAAACTGTACGTATTATATAGTGTTCCGAAGAATTTATTTCGTATTTCTGAAATGCCGTCTTGGTCAAACTTTAAATTATCCCAAGGATTGGCATTGCTTATCATATACCAGCGTGTAGCATCTGGACCGTAAGTATCTAAAGTCTCGAATGGGTCTACAGCATTTCCTAAACGCTTGCTCATTTTCTGACCGTTTTTATCTAAAACAAGTCCGTTGGAAACTACGTTTTTATATGCTACATCATCAAAAATCATAGTGGCAATTGCATGAAGGGTGTAAAACCATCCACGCGTTTGGTCAACGCCTTCAGCAATAAAATCTGCCTGACGCCACGTTTTTTCAACTTTTTCTTTGTTTTCGAAAGGGTAGTGCCACTGTGAGTACGGCATACTTCCACTATCAAACCAAACATCAATTAAATCTGATTCGCGCTTCATTGGCTTTCCACTTGGAGAAACCAATGTAATTCCATCAACTATATTTTTATGAAGGTCTACCTTATCATAGTTTTCTTTTGAGAAATCTCCAACTTTGAAATTATCAAAAATGTCCTTCTCCATCAATCCTGCAGCAACCGCTTTTTGCATTTCGGCCTTCAATTCTTCAATTGAACCAATTATGATTTCTTCTTTTCCGTCTTCGGTTCTCCAAATTGGTAAAGGAATTCCCCAATAGCGTGAACGTGAAAGGTTCCAATCGTTAGCATTTGCAAGCCAATTACCAAAACGGCCTTCACCTGTGGCTTTTGGCTTCCAGTTTATTTCTTTGTTTAATTCGTGCATTCTATCGCGGAACTCGGTGACTTTAATGAACCAAGAATCCAATGGATAGTATAAAATAGGTTTGTCTGTTCTCCAGCAGTTAGGATAGCTGTGAAGGTATTTCTCTACTTTAAAAGCCTTGTTTTCAATTTTAAGTTTAATGGCAATTTCAACGTCAACAGACTTTTCTGGCACATCAGCATCGTCATAATATTCATTTTTTACATACTTACCAGCAAATTCCTTCATTTCGGGACGGAATTTTCCTTGCAGATCTACTAGAGGTACAAGGTTCCCGTTTTCGTCTTGCACCAGCATTGGAGGAACTTCGGGAACTGCTTCTTTTGCAACTTTCGCATCATCTGCACCAAAAGTTGGAGCTGTATGTACTATACCCGTTCCGTCTTCTGTGGTAACGAAATCTCCTGAAATTATTCTAAAAGCATTTTTGGGATTGTCGTGAGGTTGAGCATAATCTAATAACTGCTCATATTTAATACCCACTAATTCTGATCCTTTAAATTCCTTTAAAATTAAATATGGAATGTTTTTATCTTCTTTATTGTATGCGTCTAATGCTTCTGCATTTGTAACTTTCTCGTATTTATTAGAGAATTGGTTAGCAACTAGATTTTTAGCCAAGATTACATTTATAGGTTCAAACGTGTATTGGTTAAATGTTTTTACTAATACATAATCAATTTTTGGCCCTACAGTTAGTGCTGTGTTACTTGGCAGCGTCCAAGGGGTTGTAGTCCAAGCTATAAACCAAATATCTTTTGACTCTTCCGTTAGAAAGCTTGGAAGAGTCTCAGAGATTGCTTTAAACTGAGCAACAACGGTTGTATCTGTAACGTCCTGGTAAGTTCCAGGTTGATTAAGCTCGTGTGAACTTAATCCTGTTCCCGCTTTCGGTGAATACGGCTGAATTGTATAGCCTTTATAAATTAAGTTTTTGTTGTAGATTTCTTTTAAAAGCCACCAAACAGTCTCCATGTATTTTGATTCATAAGTAACATATGGGTTTTCCATATCTACCCAGTAACCTGCGCGTTCGGTAAGGTTATTCCAAACATCTGTATATCGCATCACGGCTTTTTTACAGGCGGCGTTGTACTCTTCAACAGAAATCTTTTTGCCGATATCTTCTTTGGTAATTCCCAATTCTTTTTCTACTCCCAACTCAATAGGTAAACCGTGAGTATCCCACCCAGCTTTTCTATCTACTTTATATCCTTTTTGGGTTTTATAACGACAGAATATGTCCTTTATAGCTCGCGCCATAACGTGGTGTATTCCTGGAAGACCATTTGCAGATGGTGGTCCTTCAAAAAATACAAATGGTTTTGCTCCTTCACGAATGGAAATACTCTGTTCAAAAATGTTTTCATCTTTCCAGAAATCGAGTACTTCTTCCGCCAGTTTAGGGAGGTCTAGCCCTTTGTATTCTTTAAATTTTGTGCTCATAAGTTGGGTGTTGTAATAGTTTTAATGCCCTTTTTACAGACAGGGTGCAAAAATAAGCAATTTTACAGAATTGAGTAGTAGAGTTTAAAGGCAAAATTAGAATACAAGTGTTACTAATTCAATCAGTGTTTGGAAAGAGGTGTTTTTTAAAATTAATCAATAAAAAAAGTCGTCTAAACCTTAAATTTAGACGACTTTTTAATAAGGTCAATTAATGCTTAGATGCGCTCATAGTTTACTTTAAAAGTACCTACAGTAGGAATATCGTCAATTGTTTCGTTAATTTCTCTTTTTAAGTTCAATTTTGTTTCATTGAAAAGAGAAACATCAAATGTTTCAGCTTTCCCGTCAATTGGAATAGTCAATCTCTTTTTATCAGGACTAATAGAATATGTACCTTCATCTTCCACAAGAATAATTTCTGAGGTGGTGATGGTGTTACCAGCAGTTGTCACTTTAGTTTCAATACGGTATTGTCCTGAAGCACTATAAGAACCATCAGCACCGAATACCGTTGTCATTTGAAAAGTATCACCAATAACTTTAGTAACAGATTTTACTTCTGTTCCATTTACAGTGTAAGTCTGCTCAATATCGCGTGTTAATAATGTTGTTTTATAGTTACCTGAGAGGTTCGCATTGCTAAATACATAAGGCCCTGGTCCATCATCATCACTGCTACAGCTAATTGTTGCAAGAGCAAGTGTAAAAAGAAAAACTAATTTTTTAAAATTCATAATCGTGGTTTTAAATTAAATTGTTTTGTAAGCAAAGTTGAGATGCTTTCATCAAAACTTAGATTTATTTATTTTATTGTAAAGGCGGCGAAAGTAATGCGTATAATCAGAATAATAAAGTGATTAACAGATTTTTTACAAATCTAGAATTTATGAAATTTGACCCTAAAAAAAATCAAAATCTTCATTTCAAAATTGGGATTTAAAAATGTTTAGCTATTGAGCTAATGTTAAGACTGTAGAATATTTAAATTTTAGTAATTGAAAACGGAAGTTATCAATATATTTGTGGATTACCTTTTTAGGATTTAAAATTTTAGTGACTTGTAATAAACTCCCTAATAAAAATACCTAGGCTATTGGCTTTCGGTTTTTTGGGAAAAATTCAACAATTGAAAATGAATAAATTTTTTCTCTACCTCCTCTTAACTATTGTTTCGGTTTCTTCAGTTCAATCTCAAATTTTAGACCCTGTGAAGTGGTCTACTAGCGTAAAAAAAATATCAGAAACTGAATACGATCTAATTTCAAAAGCTTCGATAGAAGGTGGTTGGCATCTTTATTCACAAGTAGTTCCAGAGGGTGGACCCCTACCAACTGTTTTTACTTTTGAAGAAGATAATGCCTACAAAACAATAGGTAAAGTAAAAGAAGGAAAGGGAGTTACAGAACTTGATCCTGTGTTTGATATGGTAATTACCTTCTTCTCAAATACAGCAACATTTACTCAACGAGTACAATTAACAGGTGATAAAGGAACTACTGTTAAAGGTGAAGTTGAATTTATGGTGTGTGATGATACTCGCTGTTTGCCACCAAATTATGTAGAGCTTATTTTTAAAATTCCAGATCCTAAAAAAGATTCAGATTCAGCAGTAGCGGCTGTGGATAAAGACGATTCTAAATCTGATGACGTAAAAGAGGAAGAAAATACCGTTGAAGAAATTGCACCTTCCACTCCAGATTTTCTAGAAAGTGTAACTACTACAGATACAATTCAAGGAGCGGTAAACACATCAGACTCGTCTAAGGCTGCGGTTGAGCAAACTAAAAAACAAGAAAGTAAAGGGCTTTGGACAATATTTGTTGTTGCTTTCCTTTTTGGATTTACTGCATTGTTAACACCTTGTGTATTTCCAATGATTCCAATGACTGTTAGCTTTTTCACAAAACAAAGTAAATCTAGAGCAGCTGGAATTAAAAATGCTATTATTTACGGAGTTGCAATTATTGTAATTTATGTATTCTTAGGAGCAATTGTAACTTGGTTTTTTGGAGCTGATGCGCTTAACGCATTGTCAACAAACGTATGGTTTAACTTCTTCTTCTTTATATTACTAGTAATATTTGCACTTTCATTTTTAGGTGCTTTTGAAATAATGCTTCCTAACTCTTGGGCAAATAAAGTAGACAGACAAGCCGATAGAGGTGGGATAATCGGGATTTTCTTTATGGCACTAGCTTTAGCCATCGTTTCTTTTTCATGTACAGGTCCAATTATTGGAACATTGCTAGTAGAAGCTGCCTCTAAAGGTGGAATTGCTCCCTTTGTTGGGATGTTCGGATTTTCACTAGCATTGGCAATGCCATTTGCATTATTCGCAGCCTTCCCAGGGTGGATGAACTCCCTTCCAAAATCTGGTGGATGGTTAAACACAGTAAAAGTGTTTTTAGGTTTCTTAGAATTGGCATTAGCATTTAAATTCCTATCAAACGCAGACTTAGTTCTTCAGCTACATTGGTTAGAAAGAGAAGTGTTTCTAGCGATTTGGATTGCTGTTTTTGGAGCTTTAACGCTTTACTTATTCGGAAAATTTCAATTACCACACGACTCGCCTATCGACAAATTATCGGTAGGACGTTTAAGCATAGGATTAATTGTTGCGGCATTTACCATTTACCTGATACCAGGATTATGGGGTGCTCCTCTTAAACTAATTAGTGGTTTCCCACCACCAATGCAATACAGCGAATCTCCTTATGGTGTAGGTTACACAAAATTAGGTAGTGGTGGAAGCGCGGCCACAGCTGAATTCCCTGAAGGAGCTCACCTTGGACCACACGATATTTTAGCATTCCACGATTATGAAACTGGATTGGCATATGCTAAAAAAGTTGGAAAACCTGTATTAGTAGATTTTACGGGCCACGCTTGTGTAAACTGTCGTAAAATGGAAGAACGGGTTTGGAGTGAGCCTAAAATATTAAAGTTATTGAATAACGACGTAGTGCTAATTTCGCTATATGTTGACGATAAAAGACCTTTGGCGGATGGTGAAAAATACGTTTCAGAAATATCTGGAAAGGAGTTGAAGTATATCGGTCAAAAATGGAGTGAATTCCAGATTTTAAGATATAAAGCGAATGCTCAGCCATTCTATGTGTTAATGGATCACAACGAAGAAAACTTAATAGATCCAGTAGGTTATACTCCAGATATTGAGGAGTATTACGATTGGCTTCAAAATGGTGTAGGAGCTTTCGATAAATAATAACATTTAAATTTTAGACAGTGATAAGTTCTGAAAAAAATATAGAGGCTAGTGCGCTAGAAAAGTATTTTGAGACTTTCAGAAATAATATTGTTGGTATCAATCAAAGCTTTACTTCGCCATTCGGAAGCAAAAAGTTAATTTATACGGACTGGACGGCAAGTGGTCGTTTGTACGGGCCCATTGAAGAAAAACTTTTAAAAGACTTCGGACCTTTTGTAGCTAATACGCATACCGAAACATCCGTAACGGGAACGGCTATGACTAGAGCTTACCACGAGGCTAGAAATATTATTAAAAGGCACGTTAACGCCAACAAAAATGATGTGTTAATTACATCTGGTAGCGGAATGACGGGAGCTGTAAACAAGTTTCAACGTATTCTTGGACTGAAAATTCCTGAGAATATTAAAAAGTACACTAAGATTCCTGATGAAATAAGACCTGTGGTTTTTGTCACCCATATGGAACACCACAGCAATCAGACTTCATGGTTAGAAACTATAGCAGATGTTGTTGTAATTCCACCCAACGACGATGTTTTAGTTTGTTTAGAAACTTTTGAAGAAATTTTACAAAAACACATAGACCGACCTATAAAGATTGCTGCAGTTACCGCTTGTTCTAACGTAACAGGAATTCAGACCCCATACCACGAAATTGCAAAATTGATGCACACACATGGAGGCCTTTGTTTTGTTGATTTTGCTTGTTCTGCACCGTATATATTAATGGATATGCATCCGGAAGAAGAAGGAGCTCACTTAGATGCGATATTCTTTTCACCACATAAATTTTTGGGCGGTCCTGGAAGTAGTGGAGTGCTAATTTTCAATAATAATCTTTATAAAAATACTATTCCTGATAACCCAGGAGGAGGAACTGTATCGTGGACAAACCCTTGGGGAAATCATAAATATATTGACGATATCGAAACTCGTGAAGATGGCGGGACCCCAGGATTTTTACAAACCATTCGCACGGCGCTTTCAATTCGATTAAAAGAAAAAATGGGAGTGGAAAATATTCTAAAACGCGAACACGAAATTTTAGATATTGTTTTTGAAAAACTCATTAAAATCCCAAATCTAAAAATACTGGCGCCAAATATTCAAGATAGATTAGCGATAATCAGTTTTTATATAGATGATTTACACTTTAATCTTGGCGTAAAAATTTTAAATGATTATTTCGGAATTCAAACCCGTGGAGGTTGTTCTTGCGCAGGCACTTATGGCCATTATTTGCTTCACGTAGATCAAAAAACTTCAAATAGTATTACATGTGAAATAGACGCTGGTGATTTATCGCATAAACCAGGGTGGATAAGGATGTCTTTTAGTCCTACAACAACTAATGCTGAAGTTTTATACGTTTGTGAGGCTTTAAAACAATTAGCACAAAACTTTCCAACTTGGAGTAAAGACTATAAGTATAATTCAAAAAGTAACGAATATATTCATGTCAATGAAGTTGTAGATAATAAAATGGAGGACTGGTTCACGTTCTAGTAAATATTTATTTTATCTTTAAAATGGTAAACATGCTTACCATTTTATTCTATATATATTGAAAAGACTATTACTTCTCGTTTTTCTATTTCCGCTTTCAATTTCTGCACAACAATATGTGGATCTATTCCGAATAGGATATGGACAAACTTTAAATAATAATTTTAAAGATTCCGACAGTGATACAAATGTTGATTTTTTTGATGTTGGCTTCACATTTCCGATAGTTTTAAACGATAATCACGCATTAATTACTGGAGCGGATTTCAGCTTTAATAAGGTTCAATTATTTCCCGAATCAACATTTTCAAACCTTTACAGCACGAATTTAAAATTAGGAATTGCCTCTACATGGTCGGAAAAATGGAGTACAACAATTGTTCTCTTGCCTAAAATTGCTTCAGATTACCATGATATTTCTAGTGATGACTTTTTTCTTGGAGCCTTTGCTTTGTTGAAACTAAAAAAGAACGAAAACCTTACTTATCGCTTCGGGTTTTATGGATCTCAAGAAGCTTTTGGGTTGTTTACTACTCCTATTTTAGGATGGTATTATCTAAGCCCAAACAAACGATTTGAAATGGATATGAGTCTGCCAATTGCAGCCGATGTTAGTTACAAGCTAGGTGCTACAACCGTAGGAATTGACTACTTCGGAATTGGACGCAGTTATAATGTTCATTATGAAAACAAAAAAACACTTTACGCCGATTTAAGTTCATTAGAATTTGCAAGTTATTTACAATTTAATGCTTTACAAAAATGTGTGTTGCTACGCGCCAAGGTTGGATATTCTACCAATAAATATGAAATGTATGCCGAAGGCGAAAAGATTGATTTAGGTCTTTCTGCCTTTAGTTTTGGCGACAATAGAACACAATTAAACCCTACTTTAAGTGGCGGAGTATTTTTGAAATTGGAAGCTATTTATAGGTTTCATATTAAGTAAAAATTAATTGCAATTAAAGCCTATAAAACAAGAGGTGAATTCCTAAAATTACTGACTTTCAGATGCTTAAAGTGGAAATTGTTGGTTGAATTTTTTATATTTAGACTATGGAGCGAAAATGTCCAGAATGCGGGGGTAAAATTATAGGTCGCGCAGACAAGAAATTCTGCAGCGACGCTTGTCGTAATTCCTATAATAATTCCCTTAATAAGGACAGTAAAAATTTAGTTAGAAATATAAATAACCGACTTCGTAAAAACTATCGTATTCTCGAGGAGTTGAATAAAGAAGATAAAACTAAAACCACAAAAAGTACACTTCAAAGAAAAGGGTTTAGTTTTGAATACTTCACAAGTACTTATACTACAAAATCAGGTTCCACCTATTATTATTTATACGACCAAGGCTATCTTCCTTTAGATAATGACTTTTATCTTTTAGTAAAAAAAGATTTGAAATAAATATTGCTGCTTCTCTACCACTCTCAAAGCCTATTGGCATATAATTATATTTAATCTAACACTCTTTTAACCTATCTAATTTTGTGAAATGAGTAATTTTAAAGTTAAACAATAAAAATTAAGATTATGAAAACTAAAAACATTTTAATGGTAATGATGCTGTTTTTTAGTGTGTCATTATTTGCGCAAGCCGTCGATGATAAAAGGGTAGTTGCAGATGCTGAAAATGCCAAAGCTGCTTTCCTTGAAGTTAACCCAAAACTTCAGGGTTATTTTGATGATGCAAAAGCCTATGTGATTTTTCCAAATGTAGGTAAAGGAGCTGTAATCATAGGCGCTGCATCTGGTAATGGAGCAGTTTATGAACAAGGGCAACTTGTAGGTATGGCCAGTATGAAACAACTTGATGTGGGAGCACAAATAGGAGGAAAAGCCTTTAGCGAAATTATTTTTTTAAAAACAGATAAAGCAGTTGAAGACTTTAAGAATAATAAATTTCGTTTTGGATCGAATTTATCAGCCATTGCTGTAAACCAAAGTCCACCTTCATTTGATGTAACTTATACCGATGGTGTAGCCGTATTTACATTACCTAAAGAAGGATTAATGGCTGAGGTTTCAGTTGGAGGACAAAAATTTGAATTTAAATCTTTCGATTAATCTATCTATTTTAGAGATATAAAACTTAAGAAACTTTTTAAAAAACTGTTTAAGACCTATTTGAAATCTTAAACAGTTTTTTTATTCGATATTTTTAAGTGATACAACTACTAAAACCCTACAAAGCTTTTATTTTAATACCTTTGAAAAATACCTAATATCTTTTATGACACCAGAAGAAAACCTTACCGAGCGGCTCAAAGAACTCACCTGTTTGTATGAGGTTTCGTCTATAATTGTAAATAACGATTATAACGAATTAGATAAAACTCTATATTCGATTCTATTGAGTCTTAGGAAATCTTTTCAGTTTAATAAACACACTACTGTTGAAATAAGCTCCCAACCATTTCATCTTATTTCCAATGCGCTCCCTAAAACCAGTGTTGCCATTACAAGCGACATTAAAGTTTTTAACGAGCCGAAAGGGTATATAAAAGTGTACTATCCTTCGAATAAGTATTCTAAAGAAGATTTTTTAAAAGAAGAAAAACAGTTGTTAGATACTGTAGCAATTAATGTTGGTGATTTGTTAGAGCGCGTTTCAATTCGAGAAAACGAAACAGTGCTAAAGCGCAAAATGGAACACGCAGACCGATTGAGTATTTTGGGTGAAATTACTGCGGGAATTGCTCACGAACTCAACACACCGCTTGCTAATATTCTTGGTTTTGCAGAATTACTGAAAAGTAAAGAAACTGAGGACACCCAAACCAGCAAAGACCTCGATAAAATAATTAATAGCGCAATTTTCTCAAGAGAAGTAGTTAAAAAACTGATGTTTTTTGCTTGTGAAATGCCACAAAATCTCGATCAGACAGATATTGTTCCTGTAATTAGAGACGCCGTAAATTTACTTAATCCTACGTTTAAAAAGAACGACGTTAAGTGTAGAGTGATCCTTCCTGATGAGCCAATATTGCTTAAAGCGGATACTATTCAGCTTACTCAAGTAATTTTTAATCTAACGTTAAATGCCATATATTTTTCTCCTCAAAATGGATTAATTACCATTTCCTTGGAACAGAAAAATAAAAGTATAATTCTAAAAATTTCTGATGAAGGACCTGGTGTTCCGAATGAGAATGTCGATAAAATTTTCCAACCATTTTTCACTACTAAATCAGTGGGAGATGGTTCAGGACTTGGACTGAGTGTTGTTCATGGAATTATAAGAAGTCATCGTGCCACAATAGACTATCAGGATAATAAACCTAGAGGTGCTATTTTTGTAATTACATTTCAAAAACAATAAAAACAGATGCTGCAAAAGGAAAACATATTGATAGTTGATGATGATATAAATATCCTTGAGCTTATACAGCGGCATCTTCACTCATTAGGATATCATACCTATAAAGCTGTTTCGGTAAAAGAAGCAGTAGCTATTTTGCGGGATACAGATATAGACTTGCTTATTACCGATTTAAAAATGCCTGAAGTTGATGGTTTTCAGTTAATTCAATTTGCTTCAGAACATTATCCTAATATGCCTAAATTGGTGGTTACAGGCTACCCTTCCATTCAAGATGCGCTTTCAGCTATTAAGTCTGGTGCGGTGGATTATTTGGTAAAACCTTTTACTAAAGAGGAGTTAAAACAAGGAGTTTTAAAATCACTTTCAACTAAATCTAAAAAAAAGAAATCTACAGAATCGGTTGATACAAAAAAGTATAATGAAATTATAGGGGAGAGTCAGTTAATCAAGAATGTACTTCAGATAATTGATAGGGTAAAAGACAATAAAGCCACAATATTTATAAGTGGTGAAAGTGGAACGGGAAAAGAGTTGGTAGCTCGTTCAATTCACTATAATGGAAAGTTTTCTCGTGCGCCGTTTATTGCAGTAAATTGTGGAGGAATCCCTGAAAATCTATTAGAATCAGAACTTTTTGGATATGTAAAAGGAGCGTTTACAGGAGCTAATGAAGACCGCGATGGTTTTTTTCAGGCTGCAGAAGGTGGCACTATTTTTTTAGATGAAATTGGAAATGCACCATTATCTGTTCAAACCCGACTTTTAAGAGTTTTACAGGAGAAGGAGGTGATGAAAGTTGGTGAAAGAAAATCAGAAAAAATTGATGTTCGTGTAATTGCAGCAACAAATAGCGATTTAAAGGAAATGATTGCGAAGGAGACTTTTAGAGAAGATCTTTTTTATCGATTAACAGTTGTAGAAATAAATGTACCACCACTTCGCGAGCGAAAAGAGGATATTCCGTTATTAGCAGATAAATTTTTGTTTAAATATGGAAATGAATACAAAGATCGTTACGTAACACTAGATTCTGATGCGCAAGCCTTATTACAGCGGTATGACTGGCCAGGAAATATTCGTGAATTGGAAAATGTAATCCAGCGTGCGGTAATTATGTGCGATCGAACAATTGGTGTAAAAGACTTACCTGAAACACTTAAATATCAGATAGACTTTCCAGACAGCGATTTACTTTCTTTAAAAGAAATGGAGAAGATTTATATTCAAAAAGTGCTAGAGGCTACAAATAATAATCAAACCAAAGCTGCCGAAATTCTCAATATCGACCGAAAGACACTTCGGGGTAAAATTAAAGAATAGCAGCAAGACTCTTTCAAACTACTTACCTTTCTTATTTTTCCTTCATTTTAAATTGGGGAATTTCTCCCCACCTGAGAAATTTTTCCCCAAAATATAATCTAAGTTTTTTAATGTAATAAATCCTCTAAAGGCCTGTAGTCTCAATCGTTTGTGTAAATTTATTACTATAAAATAATAGATGGCACGCGCCTTGCCGATAAAATATTTAAGTAATATATAAGCAAGAGAAAGCATAAAAATTTATGCAATCAAACGTTCGTACGTTACTTGTTTTGTGTTTACGCATAATCCAAGCTTGGTGTTTATCTGTGGCGATTTTGAGAAATTTCAGCAAAACGCACCTAAGTCTTTATTATAAAGGAAGCCAGTAATGGCAGCTAATTAAAATTATTTAAAATGATAAACGAACAAACAGTGGAAAAACCAAAGCCATTAAAAAGAGGGATGTTGGACAATGTGTTGGAGCAATTCAACCACGCAGCAGATACTATAAATCTGAATCCGAATGTTCGCAAAATCCTTAGTATTACCAACACCGAAATTATAATAAATTTTCCAGTTCGTATGGACAATGGCGACGTGGAAATATTTACAGGGTATCGAGTTCAGCATAACAATGCACTTGGACCATATAAAGGAGGTCTTCGTTATCACCCTACTGTAGATATTGATGCTGCCCGTGCATTAGCGATGTGGATGACATGGAAAACATCGTTGGCAGGTTTGCCTTATGGAGGTGCAAAAGGAGGGATTCAAATTGATCCTTCAAAGTATTCTAAAAATGAATTAGAGCGTATTACACGCAGGTTTACTTATGCTTTAGGTGAAAACATAGGTCCCGAGCACGATATTCCTGCTCCAGATGTCAATACAAACGCTCAAACAATGGCGTGGATTGCCGACACTTATATGAGTACTAAAAGTACTAGTGAACGTTCAAAAAACCAGCACGTTGTTACAGGAAAACCAACAGGAAGTGGTGGTTTAGAAGGTCGTGACCGAGCTACTGGTTACGGCGTTTTCTTAACTATTAAATTCTGGGCAGAAAAGAATAATATTAGTTTAGCAGGAAAAAAGTACATCGTTCAAGGCTTTGGCAATGTGGGTTATTGGGCTTCACATTTCCTAGAAATTGAAGGCGCTAAATTGGTAGGTGTACAAGATGCTTTTGGAAGTGTTCAAAATCAAGAAGGTATTTCTACGGAAGATCTTTTTAACTATAGCATTTCAAACAATGGAAGCATCTTAGGGTTCCCAGAAGCCAAACCATTTGATAGTAAAGATTTTTTCAGTATAGATTGCGATATCTGTATTCCAGCGGCATTAGGAAATCAAATTACTAAGCATAATGCACATACCGTAAAAGCAACTTTAATTGCTGAAGGAGCAAATGGTCCTACAGATGTTGAAGGAGAAAAAATATTAATAGAACGTGGAATAACTATTATTCCAGACATTTTATGTAATTCAGGAGGTGTTATAGGAAGTTATTTTGAATGGCTACAAAACCGTAACGGAGAGTTATGGCAAATGGATGAGATTTTAGAAAAGCTTGAGAAAAAACTTCGTACGTCATTTGAAAAAGTTCTTAAATACACCGAAGAAAATAAAACAGATATGAGAACAGCAGCTTTCAGTATTGCCATTGAGCGTATTGAAAAAGCCTATATACTTAGAGGTATATTTCCATAATCTTTTACCAACTTATAAAGATAGTTCACCCTCCTCACATACTGTTTTTTTATAAAGCACTGTGGTGAATTATCTTTTTTTAAAACAGACAAGGGAACCATGAAATATGGAAATTTAATATTAGAAAAAAAGGAATACGTCTTTTTAAAGCGTCTATTAAATGTTTCTGGCTATTATAAAGACGAAAACACAAAAGAATCGTTGAAAAAATTGAGTACAGAAATGACTGTTGCTCGTATTTGCGATAACGATGAAATGCCAGATGATGTAATTCGTTTTAACAGTGTAGTTACGGTTAAATCTGGCACTTGGGAAAATCAATTTCAATTGGTAATCCCTACAGAACGGGATATAGCAGCAAATAAAATTTCGATTTTGGCTCCAATGGGTGCAGCTGTAATGGGTTATGCGCAAGGCGATTCTGTAATTTGGAAATTTCCTAATGGTTCAAAAGAATTGCTAATTACAAGCGTTAAACAAGCAGAAAAACCAATAGATATAGACGTATTGTTATAATAAAAGGCAAGACCTTTAAATAATTAAAGAGTGGTTAGTTGCAAATAAGATTTTGTAATTATCTGCTCCAATAAACTTAAAAATAAGAGTATCATGCAGATTTACAATCACGATTCCCCTGAATCAATAGCTTATAAAAACAATTATGTTGAACTTGAAAACTGGTTAGATCATTTAAATTACATTGGGAAAGAAATTACTAATCTAGTAGATCTAGGTAAAACCCATCTTAAAACCAAAGAAGAGTCACAAGCTGTGCTAGAGAAATTTCTGAAAGAAAAAGAAGTAAATAATTTAAAAATAATAGAGTTTCAAAAGTACCAAGATGGTTTACCTAGAGCTGCTGAGTGTGAAGATGTTGAATGTGACATGTTTTTTGTGTCCGAACACGAAAAATTTAGAAAAAACTATATGCAACATTTAGAAAATTATAGAAAGGTAAAAGAAGAGTATTTTAGCGTTTTATTAAAGTAATTTTTTAAAATCGAAAACTCAATTTAAATATGAGCGAAAACACTCAAGCCAAAACTTTAGGCATTTTAAAAACCCCTAATGATACCCGGGTTTGTTTATTGCCTAAAGAAGTAAAACGCCTAACGGCAGAGTTAAAATATAATATTCTTTTTGAGTCAGGACTTGGCGACTCGCTTCAGATTAAAGATGAAGAATACGAACAAGCTGGAGCAACTAGTGCGAAGCGAGAAAGTATTTTCGAAAAGTCGGATACCATTGTATCTATCAACCATACTTTTAGTGAAGTTGAAATAAAGGAAAATACTTGTTTTATCGGTATTTTTAATCCATTATTTTACGATACTAAATTTGAAAATTATAAAAATAACCAAGCAACCGTCTATAGTTTAGATTTGTTGCCTCGTACTACTTTGGCGCAATCTATGGACGTGCTTTCGTCTATGGCTTCATTGGCCGGCTACAGAGCGGTTATAAAATCATCTGAAATTTACAATGGAGTTTTTCCAATGTTTACTACAGCAGCGGGTACACTTACTCCTGCTAAAGTATTAATTTTGGGTGCTGGAGTTGCAGGACTACAGGCTATTGCAACAGCGCGTCGTTTAGGTGCGGTAGTAGAAGCTTTTGATGTCCGCAAATCTGCAGGAGAAGAAGTGCGAAGTCTTGGTGCAACTTTTATAGAAGTTGAAGGTTATAATGAATCCTCTAGTGCTGGTGGTTATGCTGTAGAACAGAGTGAAGAATATCAGAAAAAGCAAAAAGAGCTTATCCACAATCATATTCGTACTGCAAATATTGTAATTAGTACTGCAAATATTCCTGGGAGAAAAGCACCTTTACTAATTGAAACTCGTTCGGTAGATGCAATGATGCCTGGAAGTGTAATAGTAGATCTTGCAGCAGAGCAAGGAGGTAACTGCGAACTTTCTAGAAACAAGGAAACAATTCAGCATAACGGTGTTACAATTATAGGGAATTCAAACCTATCTGCCGATATACCTGCAGCAGCGTCTAGGTTACTATCCAACAACTTTTTCTCTTTTTTAAAATATAAACAAAAAGCTGAAAATTCAGTAGATGATCCATTGTTATCAGGTTCTAAGATATTGGACAATGGAGAATGGACACACCCACATTTCATCAATAAATTCCAACCAGCCTAAATTATGGATTTCATCAACCAACACATTCAAGAAATTTATTTTGTTATTTTTTGTGTCTTTATTGGCATTGAAGTAATTTCAAACGTTCCTGCTATTTTACACACCCCACTTATGTCTGGTGCAAATGCTATTAGTGGGGTTATTTTAGTAGGAGCTATTATAGTAATGCTAAACGTGCCAGAAGACGATTACCTCAATCTCACTTTAGGAGGTATTGCAGTCTTTCTTGGAACACTAAATATTTCTGGGGGCTTCTTTGTAACGGGACGTATGCTTAAAATGTTTAGTCCTAAAAAAGAAAATAATAAATAGTAGGATTACATTTAATCCTAAAATCCAATTTCTTTCCAACCAATTTCTAAATCTTAAAAAACCAATGCAAGCAATCATTGAAATAGGTTATTTATTAGCAACTCTTTCCTTTTTAGGCGGATTAAAATTTATGAGTTCTCCTAAAAATGCAAAAACGGGTAACCTAATCGCTGCCTCGGGGATGACCCTAGCCGTTGTAATTACATTTATTTCGGCTGTTACTGAAACGGTTCCCTATACTAACTTAATAATATTGTTTTTAGCTATCGCTGTCGGTACTGTAGTAGGTAAGAGACTTTCCGATAAAGTTGAAATGACAGGTATGCCACAATTAGTATCGCTGTTTAATGCAACTGGGGGTGGATGTGCTATGTTATTAGGCTTAGTGGAAGCCAACCAAATGGATGCTGCAACAGCCATATTGGGAAATAAAATCCTTCTTATTTCAGGCTTAATTACGGGGGCTGTAGCGCTAACCGGTAGTATTATTGCCGAGCGAAAACTGGCAGGTAAAGTAAAAGATAGACGCACTAGATTGGTAATATTTTCAGCAAGATTTCTTTTGCTATTAATGTTTTTGCTTCCTGTATTTTATTTTATCGGAATTATCCCTGTTGAATTTACTGTGTTTATGTGCATCTTAGCCATTGTTGCAATGGTTTATGGTGTGCTTTTCGTTTTGCCAATTGGTGGTGCAGATATGCCTGTGGTTATATCTCTTTTAAATAGTATTACAGGTATTGCAACAGCTTTCGCCGGGTTTGTTTACGGCAATAAAGTGATGATTGCCGGTGGTATTTTTGTAGGAGCTGCAGGGATCTTACTTACATTATTAATGTGTAAGGCGATGAACCGCTCTTTAATGAAAGTGCTTGCAGGGACTTTTAAAAAGAGTAAAGGAGGAACGGCAGAAGAAGAGCAGGAAATTAAAGATATAAGTGTTGCAGAAACGGCGCTGGCGCTTTCTTTTGCTCAAAGAGTAGCAATTGTTCCAGGTTACGGATTGGCCGTAGCTCAAGCTCAACACACCTGCGGGCAACTACAACAGATGTTAGAGAAAAGAAATTGTGAGGTAGATTATATTATTCATCCAGTTGCAGGTAGAATGCCAGGGCACATGAATGTTTTACTTGCAGAAGCAAACGTTGAGTATTCTCATTTAAAAGAAATGGATGAGGGTAACGAAAATATGTCGCAATACGATATGGTATTAGTTATTGGAGCTAACGATGTTGTAAACCCAGCTGCCGAAAATAATTCAGATAGCCCTGTTTACGGAATGCCTATTATACGAGCTCATGAAAGTAAACAAGTTGTGGTTATGAAACGAAGTATGGGGAAAGGATATGCAGGGGTACAAAACGATTTATTTGGACTTGACAATTGTAGTATTCTGTTTGGCGATGCGAAGGCTTCTTTACAAGAGATAATAAATCAGCTTAAATTAATTTAATACTATATATTACCTAAAAATATCTCTCTGCGTCTTCGCGATTTAAATAATTGTAAAGATGCAGCGTATTTTATAAATAGCTTTTATACGTTGAGGTTATAAACCTAGGATTGCTAATAATGCACTAACCGATATAAAAAACCATAAAGAAAAGCCGAGTATCATTGGCTTCCATCCAGCAGACTTGATTTTATCTATAGAAAGTCCAGCTCCAATTAAAAACAAGGTAAGTACTAGTAGTGATTTTGAAATACTTGTGATACTAGTAGTTATTGTTTCAGGAATTGGTAAATAACTATTCAAGATAATTGCCAAGACAAATAGGAAGATAAAATATGGAATTTTCACGTTCTTCCCTTTTCCTTTGAATAAATACACCGATAGTAATGCAAGCGGAATAATCCAAAGAGCTCTAGCAAGTTTTACGGTTGTAGCCACTTTTAAAGCTTCATCGCCGAAAGCATAGGCAGCCCCTACAACAGAGCTTGTGTCGTGAATAGCAATAGCGCACCACAGTCCGAATTGGTGCTGGCTAAGACCAAGCAAATACCCTAGAGGGGGGAACACAATTAATGCAATAGAGTTTAAAAGAAATATTACTCCCAATGAAATAGAGATGTCTTTTTCCGAAGCATTTATTACAGGTGAAACTGCGGCAATTGCACTTCCACCACATATTGCCGTACCTGAACTAATTAGGTGGCTAGTTTTTCGATTCATTTTTAAAAGCTTCCCCACTAAATAGCCAACAACTAAAGTGGCAATGATAGAGAAAACAGTCAATAAAAAACCGTCCTTACCGGCGGCTAAAGTTTCTTTAAGATTCATTCCAAACCCTAAACCGACTACAGCAATTTTTAAAAGCCAATTAACTGCCTTGCTGTTTAACGTTAAAAATGGATGGCCTAAAAAGTAAGCGAATAGAAATCCTCCAACCAAGGCTAATGGACTGCTTACATACCCTGAAATACATAGCACCATGATAATTATAAAAACAACTTTTACAATAGTCTTTGATTCGTTGTTATCTTTTTCCATTAACTGGTAAAATAAAATTTACATTTATGTTTCTGAAGTATGAAAATTGAAGTATTAGCTCTCCTGTTTTTTGTTTTTAAACAATTCTTCATCTTTAAAAACAACGGTGGTATGTGGATAGGCGAGGTCTATACCTTCAACATCGAACCGTTTTTTTACTTGTTCTAGAATGTCGCACCTTAAATTAAAGGAGTCATCGTAATTTCTAGCCCAGCACCAAGCTCTAACAGATAAGGTGGAAGCGTTAATTGAAACTAACGCAGTACGTACAATAGGTTTTCCATCTAAAACATCTATTTCCGATCTATTGTCAAGAATTAATGGATGTGATTCACATACCTCTTGCATTATCTTCTTAGCTAAATCTAGGTCGCTTTCATAGGATATTTCAAACTCTATACGTTCGCAGATTCTAAGATCGCCAATATCATAATTGATGATTTTTTCTTTATTTATGATTGCATTCGGAATAACAATCATTTTGTTTTCGAAGTTACGAAGTACAGTGTGCCTTAATGTAATATCGGTAACCGTACCAACCATAGAATCGGTAATTTTTATTATATCGCCAATTCTAAACGGTTTAAAGGAAATAATAAAAACTCCACCTACTAGGTTTGCTAAAGCTTCTTGCGAGGCTACACCTGCTATCAAAGCAATAACACCAGCACCACCCAGAGCCGTTTGTGCAACACCTTTTAACGAAGGAAATGCTAATAAAGCAATTAACAATCCAAGTATATAAACAGTAAATACTACCACATAGCGAAGAAATTTGAAAGCAGTGGGGTCTTCATTTTCAATAGTTTTTCGCTCTATTGCTCGTCTAAACCATATGTTTACAGATGAAGCAGCAACAATGGTAATGACAGCTACAATACCTAAGTAAATTACTATTCTAAAATCGTCTTGAAGTTTTTTATAAGATTCTCCAAAAAACAAAAAAATTAAAGCCATTAAACCCAATACCAACCAAAGTGAGTTTAATATCCTCTTTATTAGATTTACAGCATTAGATTTCATTCCAGGAAATCTTTTCTGTTCGGCAATGATTACTCGTTTATGAAGAATTCCTGTTAAAAAACGCAATATAAAAACCCCGATAATAACTATAACCGCGTAGATAAGTTGGAATTTATTCGCTTCAAAGAATTCAGTCATAACAATTCAATATTTTCAATTTATTACAAATATGTAATGTGTAAGATGTAGATTACAAATTTATGCCTTTTATTGTTAGCGTTTGAATTCAACGATACAATAAGTAATTACTTTATTTTCAATATTACTGCAATACAATATTGAATAATAATATAACAATTTCCATTCGCAAGGTATATTTAATATTACCATATTTGCGAGCGAGTAATGCTGATTTGAAAATTGGAGATTACTTTTAGGAAAACACAACCAACATGCTATGAATGCCATTCTTAACAGGCTTATTATGTGTTTTTAGCTGCCTATCCACAACCCAGTTTTGATATTTTCTTTTGTGCCATCTTAACTGTATTCGCTAGAAATGTATAGTGGATGCAGCTTTTTTTACACTGCTTATTCTTAAATTTTCAAAAGGACAACGAATATTGATTTTCGTATCAAGTAGTGCTCATGCTGAGGCTACTCTAGTTATAATTTTAGTTGGGTTTAATGCCAGAATTCTTGATTCAAATATTTTTAACGGCGGTACCTTTCTCCTAATATTATTAACATGTCTAATTGCTTCCATCGCAACTGAAAGCGCTACAAAAATGAATATTCGCAATGGAGATGATTAAGACTCTGCTAGAAGGGGATACGTTTCACACTTTGGTCAATTAGATAGATTAGCTGTTAAGTTAGAAAGACGTTTTCCAGATTTAAGTAAAGTAGTAATTTATCCACGTTAGAAACTAATTTTTCGGATATTACTTAATGATTTATATCATTTCAAAGGAAAGCGATAAATGTTAACTTTGAGATTGTTAAATACTTAACTCAAGATATATGGAAGCCATAAATAAGAAAAAAACAATAATAATTACTGGTGGTGCCGGTGGGATTGGAACTGCTTGTGCAAAAGTATTAAAGGATTATAAATTAGTAATTACTGATTATTCCAATGATGCTGTTGATGAATCAGTAATGGGCCTCACAAATGAAGGTTATGATGCTGTGGGAATAGCTTGTGATATAACTAAAAAAGATGATGTTGTAAAGTTGATGAAGTTCTCTCTTAATCAGGGAGATTTTGGTGGAATAATACATACAGCGGGAGTTAGTGGTAGTGGACAAAAGCCTATAAATGTATTCAATATAGACTTAGTGGGAACAGATATTGTTATAGACGAATTCTATAAAATCGCGACTAAAAATTCTGTGTTGGTATTGTTTTCATCTATTATGGGACATACTATTCCGCCAAATAAGGACTATGATGCCGCTTTACTAAATCCGCAATTGGAAGATTCATTTTCTACAATAGCAAAATTTGTAAACGACGATGCCGATATGATGTATAATTTCGCCAAACGAGGGGTGCTGCTACTTCTTAAAAAGAATGCCTTTAGAATAGGACAAAAAGGTGCACGAATTGTCTCAGTTTCGCCAGGAGTTATTATGACTCCTATGGGACTTAAGGCAGCAAAAGAACATGCAGAAAGAATTAACAAAATGATAGAGCTAACACCACTTGGAAGAACAGGAGTTCCAGAAGATATTGCTGAGGTTGTAAAATTCCTTATCAGTGACAAAGCAAACTTTATAACTGGTAGCGATATTTTAATAGATGGTGGAATTCTAACTTCTTTATTGAATGAAGGGAAGGAATAACCTTTTGTGTATAAAATAATTTAAAGCTAAAAAAACCACTTGCTATGCAGGTGGTTTATTAGTTGACTAGTTTTTTTCTACTTAATACTCAAAGTCTTGTTGCCATTAGCTCTCGACTAATTTCTACATATCCAGCGTTTGCTCGCCTCCACCGTTGATAAAAATTATTTGTCCACTGGTCCAACTAGATATTGGGGCTGCAAAATATAAAACAGCACCTGCTATATCTTCGGCTTCTCCGAGCCTGTTTATTGGCGTATGTTTCAACATTGCTTTTTCCAATTCAGGAGTTAAGACTGTTTTTAAAGCATTTGTTCTTACAGCACCCGGACCTATGGCATTTACCCTAATATTATCTGGGCCATAGTCGAATGCCAAATTACGTGTCATATGATTAATGGCTGCTTTTGAAGACGCATAGGCACTTATGGCAGGACTTTTATTAATAGAAGCCATGGAAGACATATTAATAATACTGCCGTAACCTGCATTTTTCATATGTGGTGCAACCAATTGACAAAGGCGCCAGGTGCTAAAAACGTTCATTTCAAACACTTTCTGAAACTGTGTTACCTCAATATCGTAGGGGCTTTCTCGGCCTGCACCACCGCCACCAACATTATTTACCAAAATTTCAATACTTCCAAACTCAGTTGTAGCTTTATCTACTAAGTTCACTAATTCATTATCTTTGGTTACATCGCAATCAATGGCAATAGAGTTTCCGCCCTTGTCATTAATTTCTTTATAAGTTTTTTTGGCTTGCTCTAAATTGTAATCGGAAACTACAACCTTTGCACCAAAGGCTGCAAGCATTTCGCAGCTCGCCTTCCCAATTCCGTTAGCGCCACCTGTAACTATTGCGGTTTTTCCCTCTAAGTTGAATAATTCTGTTGGCTTCATATAATTCTATCTTTTATCTCAATTTTATATCTCCACCATCTGCCATTAAAGTTTGGCCGGTCATGTATTGGCTATCTTCACTTAATAAAAAGGCAATAATTGGTGCTACGTCCTTTTGTGGATCTCCGAATCGATGCATCGGGTTTTTACTGATGATTTCTTCATATTGCTCCGGGAAATTTTCTTTCCATTGTTTCACGCCATGGGTAAATGCAAGTGGACAAACTACATTTACTCTTATACCGTCTTCTGCCCATTCATTGGCTGCAACTCGAGATAAGCCTCTAATAGCTTCCTTCGCAGCAGCGTAACTTCCTTGATTTTTTTGTCCCAACAATCCCGCACCAGAACCAAAATTTACAATAGACCCTTTGGTTTTTTTAAGTTCTGGGTAAGCGATTTTCATAAAGTTTAAGGTGCCTTTTAAACCTGTATTCATAGATAAAGCCCAATCCTCTTCAGTAAGTTCTAAAAGTGGTTTTTGGCGAGACGCATGAGCGTTGTTAACTAGGCTCGTAAGTTTACCAAATTTAGAAATAGCTAATTCAACAGCTTCCTTCGCAATAGACTCTTTAGAGATATCTCCTTTTAAAAAGGCTATTTTATTTGGGTTAGATGCTACTTTTTCTCTTCCTGCCTCTTCATTTAAATCTACGGCAACTACACTGGCACCCCTTTCAGTAAGTTCTGTAGTCATTGCCCCTCCAATTCCTGCTGCGCCACCTGTTATGATTATCACTTTACCTTCTAAATATTTCATAGTATTAAATGTAGTTTTGAGAATTTGAGTTTTTATAATATACTCAAATATAACGAATAGAAGGTCGAAAATCTCTCTAACTAGAGAAACTTAAATATTATTTAACAGACTATCTCCCTTATTTAAATGTGTTAAAAAGCATTTCAGAAATAAGAGTTTTTATAGAAGAAAACATCTCATTTATAATTAATGAATTTTGAGAAAGGGTTGGAATTTCTTGGGTAGACTTCTCTTTATCATTAAATTGCAAAATTCAACATTTTAAATCCAAAAAAGTCCAAAAATTGATGATTAGAGCAGTATGTATTCTATTTCTTTCATTTATAATAGTATCGAGCTCCTTTGCTCAAAACCAAACTGATGGCAATGGAGAATTGGAAATCAGTCTCGAGCTAAACAACCCTTCTTCCGAAATAAATAACGGAACCGCTCAAATAATAGTTAAAGGTGGTACACCTCCTTATCAGTATAAATGGAGTAATAAAAACACCTCTTTAATCTCAAAACGCTCAAAGGGTTTGATTGAAGGTATGGATCATTCGGTAACAGTAACCGACTCTGAGGGAAATACAACTACAAAATCCTTTAAAATTCCAGCAGAATCAATTACCGAAATTTTTAATAGCAAAGTTCAACCCGCAGTAGATTTTTTAGGGGCTATACTCTTCTGGGATCCATTTGCGACCTTAGGAGTATATGATCCCACAGTTTATATTTCTCACGAAAATATATCACCACCAGATACAGATATTGCGCAAAATAACTATTTAGTAAAAAAATGGTTGGTTGAAGATGGAGGTCAAGTTACGAAGGAGCAACCGCTAGCTATTCTTGAAATTGATGGTGAAGAAACTATTTTACAAGCAAATTATAACGGAACCCTACATCAAATAATTAAAGAGGGTACACTAATAACCCCCTCTTCATTAGCCTCTTCTGCAGAAGAACTTACTGTAGGTAGGATAGACTTTAAAAATGAACAACATTTATTGCATCCTAACGGTGAGGTAGTGACAAATACCATCCCATTTATTGTGATATGGTTAATTTTTGGAAGTATCTTTTTTACACTTCGTTTAAAGTTTATAAACATCCGAGGGTTTAAACATTCTATTGATTTAGCACGAGGAAAATATGACGATCCAAGTGCTCCAGGAAGTATTACACATTTTCAGGCTATGGCTACTGCTGTCTCCGCCACTGTTGGTTTAGGAAATATTGCAGGTGTTGCTGTTGCTATTTCATTGGGAGGAGCAGGTGCTACCTTTTGGATGTTTATGGCAGGATTCTTCGGAATGTCTATGAAGTTTGCCGAATGTGCCATGGGTGTAAAATATCGAGTAATCGACGCAGATGGACGAGTTTTTGGTGGGCCTATGAATTATTTGCGATACGGTCTTGAAAAGCGCAACCTTAAAGGTTTGGGAAAATTTCTAGCTGCGTTTTTTGCAATTTTAGGAGTCGGAGCTTCTTTTGGTGGTGGAAATATGCTTCAATCAAACCAGGCATTTAAAATTGTTTCGGAACAGATTCCAATCTTACAAGGTCAAGGTTTTTGGTTTGGCGTTGGATTCGCAATTCTTGTTGGAATTGTAATTATTGGAGGAATAAAAAGTATAGCCAAGGTTACAGAAAAAGTAGTGCCATTTATGGCTCTGCTTTATATAGTAGGTTGTTTAGTAGTAATTGGATCTAATATTGAGGGTCTAGGTGGAGCATTTTTAGCGATTTTCGACGGTGCTTTTTCAGCCGATGCACTTAAAGGAGGATTTATAGGTGTGCTTATAGTTGGATTGCAACGTGCAGCTTTTTCTAGTGAAGCAGGAGTTGGTTCTGCCGCCATTGCTCATAGTCCTGCAAAAACGAATCACCCTATCGCTGATGGTTTTACTTCTATTGTTGAACCATTTATCGATACAATGGTAGTTTGTACAATGACCGCCCTTGTATTAATCTTTACAGGGAAACACGAAGGAAATAGTGGAATGGGAGGTGTTGAACTTACAGCCGATGCTTTTGGAAGTGTGGTGTCTTGGTTCCCAGTTGTATTAGCAATTGCAGTTTTTCTCTTTGCTTTCTCTACCATGGTTTCATGGTCTTATTACGGAATGCGTTCTTGGACTTACTTATTCGGAAGAAGTAAAAAAGGAGAGTTGCTGTACAAGTTTATGTATCTGGGTTTTGTTGTGCTTGGTGCTTCAGTAAGTCTTGGTGCGGTATTAAGTTTTGCCGATATGATGATTTTAGCAATGTCATTTCCAAACATAGCAGGTTTGTACATTCTAGCTCCAGAGATTTATACGGATATGAACAATTACCTAGACAAGTTGAAAAAAGGGAAATTGTACCTCAATCCGAAGTTTGTTAAAAGCTCTTCTTAGGCTTAAGAGGAGGATTCTGGTTGGGAGTGAGCAAGTTTTCAAATAAAATTGAAAACATCAAAATTGTTGATATTTAAAAAGGAAAGAGGACTAGTCTTTTTCAGGCAATGTTATACTGTGTAAAGGTGATTTTATACCTTTTGAGCTTTCCCTGCTTGTAGTCCCGCAATTAGCTTATAAATAGCGACTAATACTAATAATCCTACTGAATACATCCATTCCTTTGTAAAATCTTGAATTACTCCAATAAGAAAAGGTCCTATGGCAGCTAGAAAATACCCTATAGATTGCACCAACCCAGAAAGTTCTGCTGCCGTTTCGGAGTCTGGAGCGCGTAGAACAATTAAAAGAAGTGCTAGACTGAAAGCACCCCCAAGAACAAAACCAAGGATCGAAACCCAAATGTAAATAGGAATAAATGTAGGAAGCATTAAACCTATCAAGCTTATAACTTCAAATAAAATTAAACCTGCAACTACTGCTCGTTGATCCTTGCGTGAGGCCGCCCATACGGGAATGATAAGTGCGCCTAGTATTCCAGTTGCTTGAGATAAAGAAAGCATCCAACCTCCAAATTCTGCATTGTAGCCATAATCAATTAAAATACTAGGTAGCCAGGCTAAAATCACGTAGAATGCAAAAGACTGTAGTCCCATATAAATTGCAATCTGCCATACTAGTCTAGAGCTACTTAGTTTTTTCATTGCTTCTTTAAGTCCCCTAGTAGGGGTGGTATTTTTTATTTTTTTAATTTGAGGAATCCATATAAAAAATGCCATGACAGCAAGTGCCGCCCATACCGACAGTGAGCCCCGCCATCCAAGATTTAAGTCTTTTGCTAATGGAACACTCAATCCTGCAGCTAATCCAGCGCCCAATGACATTGAAGCTGAGTGTAAACTTGTAACCAATCCTGCCTTATTTGGAAAGTTGCTTTTTGTTATAGCTGGTATTAGTACATTGCCAAATGCAATAGCAATTCCTAAAAGCATCGTTCCAAAATACAAGGCAAAAACACCACCATTTGAACGAATCAATATCCCTAGTGTAAGAAGAACCATGGATGCTAGTAAGGTTTTGCCAAGTCCGAATTTTTTAGTGAAGTAAGGGGTAATTGTAGATATAAATCCAAAAGCCAATAGTGGCAATGTAGTTAGTAAGCCTAATAAACTTTCTGTTAGGTTTAGGTCGCGGCCAATATCATCAATTAAAGGTCCAATACTTGAAAGAGCAGGACGAAGGTTGATTGCAAGAAAAAGTATTCCAAATAGTAACCCGATTCGGGCAGCTTTAGACAATATTGTATTTGTATTATTAGACATAGAAAAATGTGCGAAATTAGGCTATTCTTATAAATATAAACGTTGAAAAATGGCCTAAAATATTTTCAAAAATACGTCTAAAACCTTCGAGAAATTTTTGATATTAACTATCCCATTCTTTGCGAATATCTTCCATAAGGATTGTATAACGATTTTTTAAATCCTCAGAAATTTCTTTAGTTGCCTTATGTATCTTCCTTAATTGGAATGCCAATAGAATGCTGAATATTCCAGCAAATAGAAAACTTAAAGCAACTAATACAACTACGCTTAATCCTGCAACCAATGGATTCCAAATTAATAAGAAGGAAACAATTGCTCCTAAAATTCCAAAAACAAGTAATCCTCCCCAATTTTTACTACCATATTTTTTGAGGTCTAAAGCAAAACTTATTGATGAAATAGAGCGGAAAAGAAGTAAAAAACCAATATAAAATGCCAGTACTGTAATTGATAGTGCTGGATGACTTAATAATGAAATGCCCACAATAAAAGTGATAATTCCAAAAGCTAAGGACCATCCCCAATTGTCTAATTGGTCTCTATTGGCAATAGAGAAAATAATTTCGGACAGTCCACTAAACAGAAATGATAGCGCAAAAAATATCGACAGTGTTAACATTGATCCTACAGGAGATGAAAACACTACTATACTTAGTATTACAAATAACAACCCAACAAATAATGGGATGTACCAATGCTTAATAGTATCTTTAATAGATTGTAAAAATGAAGTTTGCATGATTATAAATTTGGTTAATTATTGATATTTTGAAGCAATTCTTTTGAGTGATGAGTCGCATCCATCTAACTGCAAAACAAAATTACGATTAGTTCGGTGTTTTACGAACTAAAATAAATTAATCTATTGTTAAATATTCATTGACAATTTATTGTATAAAAAAACTACCCATTAAAATGTTTTAATGAGTAGTTCTATTTATGAAAAAAAAACTTTAAATGTTTTCCGGTATAGCCTCTTCCTCTTCAGGTTCGAATAAATAGCGTTCCTTACTGTCGTCAAGTTCATCCATCCAATCTGTATGATGTTCTGCAGCCATTGTTCCAGTAACTACACTTTTATATGTTTTATCACGATAGGTTAAGATGTTTTCTTCTTTGTCTTTCAACCATGATTTAAACATTTCCCCTACAGTATCTACATTAAAATCTGGATAGTCTGAAAGTGCTAGTAAATCTTTAATATAATCTGATTGGAAATCTACATGATCGAAAGATGTTTCTAATTTGTCATTTCTTTCCAACCATTTATCCATATCTAATCTTCTTTCATTTTCCTCAGGAAGTTTATAAGTTCCCATCATAAAGTCGCGTGCAACCCAAGCTTGAGCATCAAACATATTGAAGGTGTAATACTGATCTTGCATACCCAAGTAAATTAATTGAGGAAGCTTATTAAAGAAAATCCCCTTGTAGAGGTGATCTGGATAAAGATTGTTTTTTGTTTTTAATCTAAGCTCATCTGGTAAAAATGGAAACTTGTGTTGGTATCCAGTACACATAATTACAGCGTCAAACTTTTCGGTAGTCCCATCTTTAAAATAAGCAGTATCATCTTCGAAGTGCGTTACGAGTGGAAGTTCTTTTATCCCTTCTGGCCATGCAACTCCAATAGGATTACTTCTGTAGCTAAGAGTAACCGATTTTGCTCCGTGTTTATGGCATTGTACTCCAATATCTTCGGCGGAATAACTACTTCCTATCAAGAGTAAATTTTGATCTTTAAACTGATCTGCACCTCTAAAATCGTGAGCGTGTATTACTGTTCCAGGGAAGTTTTCTATTCCTTTAAAGTAAGGCATATTAGGAGTAGAGAAATGTCCAGAAGCAACAATTAGATAATCAAATTCTTCTGAATATGTTTTATCAATTTTTAAGTCGTCGAGAACAAGAGTAAACTTTTTTGTTTTTTCGTCATAACTTACCCAACGAGCTGTAGTATCGAAACGAATATATTCGCGAGCTTTACTTTTTTTGATTCTTCCTTGAATATAATCGAATAAAACTGGCCTTGGTGGATATGATGAAATAGGCTTTTTGAAATGCTCATCAAACGAATAATCAGAAAACTCTAAACATTCTTTAGGTCCATTAGACCATAAATATTTATACATACTTCCGTGGATTGGTTCGCCGTATTTACCCACACCAGTTCTCCAAGTATAATTCCACATTCCTCCCCAGTTGCTCTGCTTTTCAAAACATACTATCTCTGGAACTTCTTCGCCTTTGTTTTGCAATGCTTCAAAAGCTCTAAGTTGCGCTAAACCACTAGGTCCAGCACCAATAATACCAACTCTTTTCTTGTTCGTGCGTTTCTTATTCATAAAATAATATAGTTATATCAAGCACATTACTTTAAGTAACTGCTTAATGTTAATAATCGATTGTGAAAACGTTGCGATGGGCAACTAGAAAGTCTAATTACTAGACTTAAAATAAGTGGTGGTTAGCTTAAGAATATGCCAAAAAAAACCTCTTAATACGATAATTTTAAAACACAATGGCGCGAATATACCAATTTATTGCGTAATTAACAATATTTAGGTTTTAAAGATTTGGTTTTAAACGAGTTGTGGTTGTAAAATGCTGCTCTCTAATTTAACAGAGATATTCTAACCGATTTATCTGAATTCAATTGAAATTGACAATCTTCAAAAGTAGGGGCAGAAAACTTCGGTTTTATGTTGTTAGAGAAGGCATATGGTTCTTTGGGAATACCAAAAAAGTTTTGATTGCAAATTTTATCATCGTTAAGATCTTGAAACAGTGAAATTGCATATGTCCCTTTTGGAATATTTTTTACAGTAATAGTTTCCGTACTATTATTTACAGCAATTGAAATACTTTTATAAGCTTGACCTTTTTCTAGAAATCGATCGCCATTGTTAAAAAGACCAATTTCAATAGTACCATTTACTTCCTTAATATTATCAACGGTTATGGTAAGCGTAAAAGTATCGGTTTGTGGTTGAGAAATGAAAAAGTAAAAAAATATAAGAAAGTAATTCATCTGGGTGTTTTAATTAAAATCACACACTAAGTTCTTGATTGTTAAATTTAAATACTAAATATAATAAATAGTATGAAATAGAAGAAATTAATAATATTGATGGAAAACCGCAATCTTAAAAATCGTTAGTTTTCCATCATTTTGCTTTATTTTCCGTATTGATTAAACTGAAAAAGCGGCAAGTAAAATCACTTTTGTAATTCAGCACAATAAAGACAATTAAATTTTAATTGAAGTAAACAGCTTCAAAAACGGCTAGAGGAGCTCTTTTTCCAACATTTAATGTAAGAGTATTTCCATCGATAGTGTAATTATCTGCTATTTGGAATATTTTTAGAAAATCAGTCTCATTAATATCAACATCAGGACAAGCCATCATTGTAGATCCCATATTTATAAAACGAATTCTATTTCCTTTTTCTAGCTTGTAAGACCCTAAAATCGTGTTACAACCTGCAAAACCAGTTACTCGATTATCATCAGATTTTAACATGAAAAATATTTCTTTTTCTTGATTTTTAACCATCTTGATATCCTTTCCTTCAAGCTTTTTCAATTTCCAATATTTCTCTACAATAGGTTCTGCAGAAGTTTTAGCTTTTTTAAATACAGCCAAAGGTGCTCTTCTACCCACATTTAATTCTAATCTATCTCCATTAACTGTATAGTTATCGGCTAAATTAAAAATCTCTAAAAAGTCATTTTCATTTATAGCGCCTTCAGGGCAAGCCATTCTTGTTGCACCTAAAGCCGAAAATCTAATTCTATTTCCTTCTTCTAGATTATAAATCCCAAAAAAACTGTTACAACCAGAGAAACCATTTATGCGGTTTTCTTCAGTACTCAGTGTAAAACTTATTTCTTTTCCATTTTGAAAAGCATCAACTTTTTGTCCTTCCAATGTTTCAAGAACCCATTTGGTATTTGTGATTTCTACTTGGTCGCTATTAGTTGACATACTTTTGTTTTGATTTACACCACAACTGAACAATGTTAGTGCGGCAAATGCAATGGTAAATAATTGAAATTTCATAATTTATATTTTTTTGGAAAACTAAGTTTTAAATTTCACACGAATACTTATCAAAACCCTAAAATAATGTGAAGGTTATTGTAATCTGTGGACATACATTTCATAAAGCGGGCCATAAATTGGAAATGCCGTAAAAACTAAATATTTTATGATAAGTTTCACCTTTCAGAGTTACATAAATATAGCTATGAAAAGAGGTATTTATTTTTTCCACTCTCTTTTATTATAAACTAATTGAATAATTTTCCTAAAACTGTCTTCGTGAATTTGGTAATCGTGAGGGTTTAATAGTTCTTTCATTTCCTTGTTTAATTTCACTACAAGTTCATCAAACTTAGTTTTTCTTTCAGAATCGGTATAATTGTATTTGGACGAGCCAAGGCTAGATATTTTGTACGTATAGTAATTTAATAATGAAAGATAGCCGTCACGTTCCTCTTCAGTAAGATCCATCTGCAAAATTTGTTCATAATGCCAATACTGCAAATAATCTTTATCTCTTGATGAAAAAATTTCTTCAGTTTTATCGTTTTCACTCACAACATCAGCATTTTGAGCCAAACTTGTGAAATTGATAAATAATGAAATGCTAATAATTAGAAGTGATTTCATATTGTGAGTTTAGGTTAAGGTTTTAATATATTCATCTTAAAAATAATGTTTTAATAGCAATAGATGCGCTGTAAATTATTAAATATCAATATTATTCCTAAAATATTGTTGATTTTGTTTGTACTTTTTAGAAACATTTATGCAATTTTAATACCCTTAGGTTGGAATTTACTAGGGTTCGACTTAGAAAATAACAAACGGGTTAGGGAAAGAATACCTATTTTTAGGCTTTAATTTCAAAATATCATTTTATATGAATCCAATTGCTATTAAAACTTCTCTACTTTTTATTTTTTTATTGTCTTTTAATCTTTCTGTTACCTCACAAGAATTGAGTAGTTCTCAAATTGATAGTTTGGTAAATAAAACCATGGAAACTTTTGACGTTCCAGGTATGGCTGTAGCCGTTTTAAAAGATGGAAAAATCTATCATAAAAACACTTATGGTGTTCGTTCACTAAAAACGAACCAAAAGGTTAACGAAAATACACTTTTTGGAGTTGCTTCAAATACTAAAGCATTTACAACTGCTGCGCTTGCTCAATTAATTGATCAAGGGAAATTGGAGTGGGATACAAAAGTAACTGATATTATCCCAGAGTTTAAATTACACGATTCCTACGTCACGGCCGAATTTACAGTACGCGATTTGGTGACGCACAGAAGTGGTCTAGGATTAGGTGCAGGTGATTTAATGGTTTTTCCAGCAAAAAATACTACAACAATGGATGAAATGATTCATAACCTGAGGTATTTAAAACCAGTATCTTCTTTCCGTTCAAAATATGATTATGACAACCTTCTCTACATTGTAGCGGGGGAGATAGTAGCACGAGTTTCTAATAAAGATTTCGACACTTATATAGAAGATAACTTCTTTAAACCTTTGGGGATGAATCGCTCCTTGCTTTCAATTCCAGAAATTGATGCTGATAATAACCGTATAGACGGGCACGCTCCTGTAGATGGAAAATTAGAAATAACAGGTTATACGTTTACTCAAATAGCTACGCCTGCAGCTGGGATTTACGCTTCTATAAACGATATGAGCAAATGGGTTCAAGCGCAAATAGACGAAGGAAAATACGGGGAAAAACTTCAAGACAGCCTATTTAGCAAAAAGATGCATCGTGAAATGTGGACGCCACAAACTTTAGTTAGAAGAGGGAAAGGACATTACAACACTCATTTCTCAGCTTATGGCTTAGGATGGTTTCTAAGTGATGTAAATGGTCACTTTCAAGCGACTCATACAGGTGGTTTATTAGGAATAGTTAGTCAGGTTACCATAATTCCAGAATTAGAATTAGGGATTATTGTACTTACCAATCAACAAAGTGGCGCTGCTTTTTCAGCAATTACCAATTCTATTAAAGACGGATATTTTGGAATAAACGGCGAAGACAGAATTAAGGACTACAACGAACGTCGATTAAAAGGAGAGCGCGCTGAGGATAGCATTAATGCTCAAATAGCATCAGATTTAAAAATTCAATTAAAAAATAAAGCACCAAAACTAAAACCTTCTAATATTTTAGGAACTTATAAAGATCCTTGGTTTGGGAAAGTGGAAATCAGTAATCAAAACGGAAAAATTCGTTTTAAAGCTGAAAAGGCTATAGATCTAGTTGGTTCTATGACTTTTTATAAGGGAACTACTTATATTGTACGTTGGGATGACACCTCACTTAAAGCAGATGCCTTTGTGAATTTTAATCTTGATACCGAAGGAAAAGCCAAAGGGTTTAAAATGAGTCCAATTTCACCACTTACCGATTTTAGTTATAACTATCAAGATTTGGATTTTCACAGAGTAGAGAAATAGAATTGCTGTAACCTCTAAAAAAAGAACCAATATTTTTGTGGGGTTTTTAAAATTCCTTAATTTCATAGTGCTGTAAATTAAGTAATTATGGAATTAACCAAAAGATTGGATGATGCTTTAGATAAACTGTATACTGCTTTTCATAATGGCACTTTAAACGCTGAGTGTTGCAAGAGTTGTGCTGTTGGCACTATATGTAATAATACTGATAGCTGGAAGTATTTAAGCGATTATCACGGTTCGTTGCAGTTAAACTATGTGGGCTTAGTGCATCAAAGGCTAGGTAGAAGATTCTTTGGATATACGCCATTAGAGCTACTAAAAATAGAGAAAGAATTTCTTAAAGGCTGTGGCTATGCATTGCCATTGAATCACAAAAATGCTAAACCTGAATTTACTACTTCTAAAGAAACACTTTTTAAAGGACTGTGTGCTGCTGTTAATTTTTTATGCAGTCTCGATAATGTAGACAATGTTATGGAATTTTATCCAGTTTATGAGAAAGTAATGGAATGTCAAAAATTTGAAGTTGTAAAATGAACCCTCTCTATTTTTCAGAATATCGAAATAAAGAGGGTATTATTTAAAAGTCGTATCATTAGATTTTTCTAAGTGCCACAAATAGTTTCGTGTTAGCCATTTGCGGGTAAAAACGAAATAAGTTTTCCATACCTCGTAAAGATAATTGAGCGTATTATGTCTTTATCAAAAGAGTATTTAATAGATTTTACCTTTTTCCAGAACAGGTTGTTTTAACCATTTATTATTGTTTCATATATCCTGTAACCACTAAATACTTATCCTTTAATATTCTTCGTCAATTGCACGATTTAAAATTAATTAACAAAGGAACTCATTCAAATCTTTAATATTATCTTAGAAAATACATATTGAATTTAAGATTATCCTATTAAAGATTTATTGATTTAAAAAAGAAATTGATAAATTCTGTATAATATCAGAGGTATTGGCTTAAATTATTTTTTCAATTTCATTATAGCCTTATGATTTACGAATTCCATCATTCCGAAGCCTCCGTGTTCACGACCATAACCAGAATTTTTTACACCGCCAAATGGCATATTGGGCTGTGCTAATCCAAATCCGTTAATAAAAACCATTCCGGTATCGAAATATTTTCTCGCAAGTTCAATAGCGTTTTTTTCGTTTTTAGAAAAAATTCCACCACCAAGCCCGAATTCACTATCATTGGCTATTCGCATGGCATCATCTTGATCTTTGGCTCGTATTAGAGAGGCAACCGGGCCAAATAACTCATCATCATAAGCAGGTTGTCCAGGTTTTACATTATCAAGCACTGTAGCTGGATAGAAAAACCCTTCACCTTCAGGCATTTCTCCGCCGCATAATAATTTGGCGCCACTACTTACACTTTCTTCAACTTGTTCGTGTAGCGTCTTGCGAAGGTCTTCCCTTGCCATTGGTCCAATTTTAGAATCTTTGTCTGTTGGATCGCCGTGTTTTATTTTTTTCATTTGCTCAACAAATGCATCACGAAATTGATCATAAAGCTTATCTACTACAATAAAGCGTTTGGCGGCTACGCAAGTTTCTCCATTATTGTAAATACGACCTTGAACACAAGTTTTTACAGCCATATCCAAATCTGCGTCTTCCAAAACAATGTAAGCATCGTTACTTCCTAATTCCATAACAGTTTTCTTTAATGCTGCTCCAGCTTTTTTTGCAATTACTTTTCCTGCAGCTGGGCTTCCAGTAAGGGTTACTCCTCTAATAAGCTCGTGCTCTATAACATTATCACTTTGATCGTGAGATATTTTTAGTACAGTAAATAGATTTTTTGGCAACCCTGCATCTTCATAAATTTTCTGAAGCATTATTCCTGTTCCTGTAACATTTTCGGCGTGTTTTAGCAATACGGCATTTCCTGCCATTAGATTGGCAATAGAATAACGTATTACTTGATAAACTGGAAAATTCCATGGTTGAATTCCGTAGATTATACCTATGGGTGAATGGGTAATTATTCCCGTTCCGCCATTTGGTAATTCTCGTTCTTCATCTTTAAATTTGTCGGGACCATTACTAGCTGTCCAATCGCATATGCTCGCACAAAGCTCTATTTCTTGTTTACTCTGTTTTAGCAATTTCCCCATTTCTTGGGTCATCAATTTAGATAACTCTTCTGAATTTGCTTTTAAGCCCTCACCGATAGCACTTATTATTTTCCCTCTCTCTGTATGCGAAACAAGACGCCAATCTAGAAATGCTTCTTGACATTTAGTAATTGCATTTTCAACTTCTTTATCACTCATTAGAGGGTATTTCTTAATTTCTTTACCATTTGTAGGATTTATGGTAATTAACACCTTTTCATTTTCTTTTTTCATGTCTTATGTTTTTGTTGAATATATTATTTTAAGTAGGAACTCTATCTTAAGAAATTGTTATTCTTTTGAAAATTGTTAGGAGTTTGGCTTACTTTGGCGGTTGAAAATTCTGAATAGATATGAAAAATGTAGAGACTTCAAATATTCGCGCAGCTAAACCTGAGGACTTTAAAAACGTTGTACCCTTAATGGTTCAAGCAATGGAAGAATTAGCTTGTGCTTTTGCTAATACTAATAAGGTTGAAGATACTTACGAGCTGTTTGCACATTTCTTTCAGCAAAAAGAAAATCAATATAGTTTTAATCACACGCTAGTTTATGAAGAAGATGGGGTGATAATGGGTTCTATTACAACCTATGACGGGAAATTACTGCCTATATATAGAAAACCATTTATGGAATATATAGCAAAAAAGTATGGTGTGAACGACTTGGTGATTGAGGATGAAACTGCTCCTGGGGAAGTATATATCGATACGGTAAGTGTTTCTCCCAATTATCAAGGAAAAGGAATCGGTAAAAAACTAATTGCTGCTGCAATAGATAAAGCAAGAATAGAAGGTCATGAAAAAATAGGACTTCTAGTAGATTTCAATAATCCAAATGCAAAAAAGCTGTATTTAAAATTAGGCTTTCAAAGTGTTGGAAGAAAGCAACTTGGCGATGGCGATTACGAACATCTTCAGCTTAAATTATAATCAATAATTAGCTTTAATTAAATAACTCGTTTAATATAGCCAGAGATTTTGGTTTGTGATAACCTTGTACGTGGAAGCTATAGTACGTTAAAAGTAATTCTAACACTAGTTTTCTATCGTCTTTGGTAAGTTTAATGTTATTTAGATTTTTGGCATTTACATTGAAGAACTTTTTAAAATTTTCAACTTGTGGCCCCTCAAAACATATATTTTCAAAATCTGTTTTTTGGAAAATACCTGCTTCAATGTTGAAATATTTTCCTTCTATGCTGGAGGTGTCAGGATAGAAACCTAAATACATACTTAATTTTAAGAGGAAGTAAATATGGAAGTTGGCAACTTCATCATTTTGATCGAGCCATATAAACGAATTTTCTAGAAAAGAATAAAGTTCCTCGTTTACTTCTTCTTCACGAATACAGTTTTTAAGCATTTCAGATAAAAACATCACGAGACTAGATTTTACTATATCTGTGTGTAAAGATTCATATGGATAAAATATTTTGGCATCCTTAATATATTCTAAGGTGCCTTTATTTTTGTGATTCGCAATTATTTCTAATTGAGTAAGAGGCTGAAAGAATGAAGTTCTTAATTTTCCTTTTTTCGACTTAAGGATGTTGCGTAATAGATAAGTTTTAATGCCTGCTGCTTCAGTATAACAAACAGCAATCAAATCGGCTTCAGAATATTTTATAGCTGAAAATACAATGGCTTTTGTAGCAACAACCATTATCGAATTATCATTATTTTAGAAACTTTAGTTTCGGCATAATCATCAGTGGTTACCATTACAAAGTAAACTCCAGACCTCACTTTATATTTTCCGAAGGCAGTAGTGTCCCAAAGGATGCTTCCCCCTTCAGAAGTTTGTTCAAATACAAGGCTTCCGTTAATATCGGTAATTTTAATATTAGCTCCAGCTGTAAGTCCATCTATAGTAACATTCCCATTGAACCCGGGGCGTACAGGGTTAGGAAAGGCACGTAACTTCTCTAAGTTTTCACTTGGTGCAGTGGCACTACCTTTGTAGGCTATTAATCCTTGGGCAGTTGCAAAGTATACAACTCCGCTGTTTGGATCGATAGCTATATCCTGTACATTATTTGTTGGTAACGGAGAATTGTCCTTATTAAATCGCAATAGGGTTTCCTGTCCATTTGGGGAGAGATAAAATACTCCAGAAGTGGCAGTTGAAACCCATTTATTGTTTGAACCGTCAACTTCAATATCTGTAATGGATTGTTCGTAAAGCAATTCTTGAGGAACTCCGTTTTCTAAAATAATTATAGCTTGAGACTGTGGAATTGATCCTTCATCAAAAAAGCTTCCTGGACTGTATAGCACTCTAAGTCCTTTTAAGGTTCCAATCCATAGTCTGTTTTGATTGTCCAGAGCTAATGCTCTAACACTTAAGTTGGGTAAGTTTCCAGACCCTGTGCCTTCACCAATTTTGTTGAACTTATTTGTTGTAGAATTATAGCCTACCATCCCACTGCCATAAGTTCCGAAAAAAATATTGTTAGCTCGATCGACAACTAATTTTGTCATGGCAAAATCGGATACAGGATCAATAATACTTGAAATATCTATTTTTTGAAATTGTCCTCCAGGAGATAATTTTACAAGCGCATCATCTGTTCTACTTTGCAAAAACCAAAGGTTACCTTGACGATCATAATCTGAACCATATATTCTTATCCCCGCGTCACTTCCATTTATTATGGCTTTATCAAGAGGGCTGTTATTTTCGTTGTACAGTATTGATGGTGTGCCTTCAACCATTTTAAGCAATCCGAATTGAAAACTACTCATAAAAACCTCGTTGGGGTCTTGTGGATTTATAGTTACGTTAATTAAATCTGTAGGTTCTCCATTTACTGCAGTGCTTATATCTTCATAAGAAATATTAGTCCAAATTGAATCTTTAAGCTGACTAACACCATATCTAGACAATGGGTATGGGTTAAAATGTACTGTAACTTCCCCAAAGGTCACCCAAAGTTGATTTTCACTTGCATCTAATGCAAAAGGCCTGTTCCTTATTGGGCCATTTGGTAAAATTTGGGTTGCTTGATTACTTCCTATTGGCACTATAAGCAAGCCATCCTCTGTTGTTCCTAAGTAAACATTGTTCCCAAAAACGAGGCCGGATTGAAGCTTTAAGTCGAAATCAATAACGTTGTTTACCATTGCTTCTTCAATAAAACCATCGGAGAAAGCTTGAACGGAATTACTTGTCGTTATGGTAAGCAAGTTATCTGCTTTTCGAAAACTTTGAATATTAGTATTAAAATTACGTATAGTTGTAGTCCCGCCTTGAGGAGTTACTTTTAATACAGCATTTGAAGAATTAGCAGCATAAATACCTGAACCTAATGTTTCTATGGCTTTAAATCCACCTCCAACAATAGTAGTCCACTGTCTGTAATCTATTAAATCGTCGTTATCAACTAATGCTCTTTTTATACCATCAGTAGATGAAGCAGCATAAATATAAGGCTCTTGAATTGTGGTTTGTACAATATCAATTTGAGTGCCCAAATCTCCAATAAAATAAGTATCTCCAAATTCTAAACGCGAAAGGTCATACACTGAAATCCCATATTGTGTGGATAAATACAGCTGACCGTTGTGTTCTCGAATGTTATTAATTCGTTTTTTATTAGGAGGAATGGATTGTTTTTCAATGATATCTACCACTTTTAATACATTCTGATCGTCTTTTTTTACGATTTCAATAAGTCCATTTTCATATCCAATAATCAATAAGTCAAAATCATCACTGTAGTGAATTGTGGTTATAGAATTTCCTGAAAGGCCATTTATCGAAGAAATAGTTTTTATTTCTTGGGTATTGAGATTGTAGGTGAATACAGCATTTTCAGCACCTACAAAAATAGTATTATCGCCTTGGGAAATATCTTTTACTGAAACATAAGAAAAATGACCAGTCCATTGGTCTTCATAGTTCTGAGCAGTTGCCAGAATGGGGATTAACAATAGGAAAGCAATAGCCCACCACTTCATAAAATAAGTTTTGTATAATAACTTGCTAAAATACCATTTATTGCAATATCAAAATAAATACAAGTATAAAGTTTTCTCAAACTTTAAATATTGGGCATTCAGAAAATATTGGCAAATTAGTTTTCTTCACAGTTTGTAACGTTCAAAACTGCAGTTAAAGAACTTGTTTTATATTCATTTAAACATCAGAATATCACTTGAATAATTATAAATTAACTAATTAGTAGAATAAAATTCAGACGTTTAACAAGTTTTTATATATTTGTTATCATACAATTTAATCCCATATACATAATGAACATAAGAACTTGGCTTTTGGTAATTTCCTTTTTGGGGCTATTCCAACAAGCGGTATATGGTCAATTTGGCTTTTCTAATGAGGTAGGAATTATTGCTGGTCCAGTAGCATTTTATTCAGATTTCGGTCAACGGCATGATTTTGAAACAAATTCAGGTAATATTGGTTTTGGAGTAGGTATCGTTCACTATCTAAATTTTGCATATAGGGGTGATTTCAATATCTACACGAGATACACTTATTTTAACGATCACTTCAAAGTAAGGTCTGAGCTTGATTATCACGTAACAAAGCTTCAACATTATGGCGAGTGGGTAGCTCCAGATAAAACATCATTATTTGCTGATCAGCTCCGTGCTATGTCTGGTGAAGTAACGGTTTTAGATATTGGTACTCGATTAGAGTATTATCCATTAAGCATTAGGGCTTTTCAAGCAAATGGCTATAAATTAATGCCGTATATAGGATTAGGAATTCATTGGGTACATTACAAACCAGAAGTTCGATCTTCATTGGGAGATTTAAATAGCCCGATAACAACTCCGGTTAAATACTTTAATGCATTTCAACAACAAGCTGGATCAACTTTTTCGGTAGTTGGAAGTGTAGGTGTTAGATACAAAATTGGTCAGTTTAGCGACATTATGCTAGACAGCCGTTGGCAACAATATTTTACAGACTGGGCGGATGGCTTAAATCCTACTCTAGAAAATAATGGAGAAAGACCAGTTCCAGAAAACAAATCGAATGATTGGATTTATTGGTTAAATGTGGGATACATTTATTATATAAATTAATTAATGTCACATTTCAAAAACCTTAACCAATAGCTTGTTTTAAATCTGCAATTAAATCTTCTACATCTTCTATCCCCACAGATAGACGTATTAACGAATCTACAATACCTAATTTTTCTCGCTCCTCTTTTGGAATGCTAGCATGAGTCATGCTTGCAGGGTGTCCTGCGAGGCTTTCTACGCCACCCAGACTTTCAGCTAATGTGAAAATTTTTAGGTTTTCAACTATTCTAACTGCTTCATTATAATTGTTGCCTTTGGTAACAAATGAAATCATTCCTCCAAAATCTTTCATTTGCTCTTTTGCTATTGAATGATTTGGGTGAGTTTTAAATCCTGGCCAATAAACTTTTTCAATTTTCGAGTGTTGCGCTAAATATTCAGCGATAGCTTTTCCATTTTCACAATGGCGTTGCATACGTATATGTAGTGTTTTTAAACCTCGTAAAACCAAAAAGCTATCCTGTGGCCCACAAACAGCACCGCTAGCGTTTTGTATAAAATACAGTTTGTCTGCTAATTCCTTGTCTCTTACAATTAAACCACCCATTACCACATCGCTATGACCTCCTAAGTATTTAGTAGCGCTGTGCATAACGATATCTGCTCCTAAATCTAATGGTTGCTGAAGATAAGGTGATGCAAAAGTATTATCAACGGCTAAAAGCAATTTATGTTTTTTAGCGATTAATCCAACTTTTTTAATATCAACAATATTTAAAAGCGGGTTTGTAGGGGTTTCTACCCAGATAAGTTTAGTGTTACTATTTATGTATTTTTCAATAGCGTTGGCATTGTCCATTCCAACAAAATGAAAGGTAATTCCAAAACCTTCAAAAATCTTTGTAAATAATCGATACGTGCCACCGTAAAGGTCGTTTGTTGTGATTACCTCATCACCAGGTTTAAAAAGCTTCATTACTGCGTCAATAGCAGCAAGCCCACTCCCAAAAGCTAAACCAAATTTTCCGTTTTCAATACTCGCAAATGCAGCTTCCAAAGCAGCGCGTGTGGGATTGGCACTACGCGAATATTCGAAACCCTTATGTCCACCAGGTGTAGTTTGCGAATAAGTGGAGGTTTGATAAATAGGGGGCATTACAGACCCATAAGCTGGGTCGCTATTTTCTTGTCCGCCGTGAATGGTTTTAGTGTTAAATTTCATAGTAAATTTTTAAAACTTAAAAACATAATTTACTATTCTAAAATAATTATATATCATTTAATAAAAATTTCACAATAGCTGATTTTAAAGTTATTACTTTTGAAAGAATAAATCTACTCCAATGGAGAAACAAATTAACCAATCTTTAAAATAGTATGTATAAAAAATACGCGGTAGTAATTTTAGTTTTAATTGCTCTAACAAGTTGTACCGAAGATAAGAGTATAGCATTTTCACCTCAAAGCTTAACCGAAAAAGAACTATCGTATTGTAAAGACAAAGACTGCCCTGAAGTTACAATAAACTATGTTGAAGTTTTTGGAAATGAGCGTATTGCAGGAAAGATTAATAACAAAATTAAATCCTTTATTTATCAGTCGCTTTTGTTAGGTGAAGAAACAACTCCAAAAGCCAAAACCATTGAGGATGCAGCAACTGGATTTATAGAGGTGTACTATGCCGACAAAGAGCAATTTCCTGATATGGCCGGTGAATATTTTGCCGAGATTTCGGTAAACGAAATATACAAGGCTGATAACCATGTTTGTTTTGAACTGCGCCAATATCTTTATACTGGTGGTGCTCACGGATATGGAACTACAACATTTTTAAATATCGACCCGAGAACTGGAGAAGAACTTTCTGAAAATGAACTTTTTAAAAACAAAAATGAATTTGTCGATTTCGCCGAAGAAAAGTTCCGTACTCAACAAGAAATTGATAAAAATGAATCGATAAACGCTACAGGATTTACCTTTAAAAATGATAAGTTTAATCTTCCGGAAAGTTTTGGTTTTATACAAGACAGTTTAATTTTTGTGTACAACCAGTACGAAATTGCAAGTTACGCCGATGGCCCAATCGAGCTAAAAATTGCTTTAAAGGAAGCAAAACCATTTTTAAAGATTGATTAAATTTGAATTATGCAAAAAGTATACTATTTATCCACTTGCGACACGTGTAAGCGTGTTATGAATGAAATTGAAATTCCTTCGTCGTTTATAAAGCAAGACATAAAAGTTCAGGGGGTCTCAGAAGAGGAATTAACAGAGCTTTTCAACCTTACCAACAGCTACGAAGATCTTTTTAGTAGAAGAGCAAAACTCTATCAAGAGCGGAACTTAAAAAACGAAGAACTTCTAGAGGAGGATTTTAAAAACTTAATTCTAGAGCATTATACGTTTTTAAAGCGCCCTGTAATTATTAATAACGACAAGATATTTATTGGCAGTAGTAAAAAAACGGTTGCAGCAGCTAAAGAGTCTATTCACCCAAATAAATAAACACTTAACATTATAGCCTAAAAAATAGGTGCATTTACTTTTTTAAATAGCGTAGATATTATACTCTAACATATTTAATCAGATAAATGCACCTATGTTTATACAACTTAATGAATACTTTTTTTAAAGTAATTCAACAAGTAAAATTAAAGCGATTTAATTTAAGCTTGTAATTCTAAATCTCTTGGACGTATGTTGTTTTTACGTGTATCTTCTTTAGAAATTGTTTCGAAGTCGTCTGTTTTTTCAAAAGCGTTGAATTTCTCCAATATTTCTTTTGGAAGTCCTGTTAGTTTACGAGCATTTAAATCTATCCAACCGCCCATCATTTCACAGCTTGCAAAGTTTTTACCATTTTCATCATAAAAGTTGTGAAGGAATTTAAAATACATCCCATCTTCTGAAAGTCCTTTTAGTTGAAGAGAAACCGAAACAGGTTTCCCAGGAAAAACTTCTCTGAAATAATACATATGTTCATAAAATGCCACTGGACCTAAATTGTGCTTCACTAAATGTTTTTGGTCTAAGCCGTTTTCGATCATAAAAGCCATTCGCGTGTGGCTCATGTAATCTATATAAGCACTGTTACGCAAGTGACGATTAGCGTCCACATCACTCCAACGTATTTCAAATTGTTTTATATACATCTGTAATTTTTTCTGCAAATTTAAAGTACTTTTACTATGCAAGCATAATAAATTTGTTTAGATTGTGTTAAATCTTCTTTAGCAAATGCCTATTCTAAAAAGTTCATATAACCCTAAATTTCCTTTTAAAAACGGACACTTTTCGACAATATATTCCTCGAAGTTTCGTCCTGTACCTCAGTTGTTGCAGCATCGTGAAAGGTTAGTGTTACCTGACGCCGATTTTTTAGATATTGATTGGTCTTATTCAAAAGGTAATTCGAGCAAAGTAGCAATTCTTCTACACGGATTAGAGGGTAACGCACAACGCACTTACATTGTAGCACAGGCAAAACACTTAGTAGATGATGGGTGGGATGTGGCTGCTGTAAATTTTCGAGGTTGTAGTGGGGAGCCTAACCTTTCATTTCAATCGTATAATGCAGGAAAAACAGACGACTTGGAAGCTGTTGTAGAGTTGGTTTTAGATAAGAATAAATACAATGAAATAGCCTTAGTGGGATTTAGTCTTGGAGGTAATTTACTTTTGAAATATTTAGGGGAGCGCAATGCTTTTCCAAAAGAAATTAAAAAAGCAGTTTCAGTTTCAACTCCTGTTAGCTTAAGAGGGTCCTTAGAGTCATTAAACAAGCTTTCAAACTGGATGTATAGAAAATCTTTCCTTATAAAACTTCGAGAAAAGTACAAGGAGAAAATGGATGATTTCCCTGAAAAAATGAGTCATTCAGAATACAAGAAAATCACCACTTTATTAGATTTTGACAATATTTATACTGCTCCAGCACATGGGTTTAAGGATGCTTATGACTATTATGAAAAAAACAGTAGCCTTCAATTTCTGCCGAATATAGCTATTCCAGTTTTTCTTTTAAACGCCCAAAATGATAGTTTTCTCTCTTCAGAATGCTACCCGATTCAATTAGCATCAGAAATGAAAAATCTTTATTTAGAAATTCCAAAATATGGGGGTCATGTAGGTTTTCATAAAACTAATTTTCGCTATTACAGTGAAGAGAGAGCTTTAAAGTTTTTAAATGAAGATTTTTAAAAACAGCTGCACTTTAACGCCTACCCGCTAAAGACTATTTTATTACCTTTGCCATCAATAAATTAAGTATATGATTCAATCAATGACGGGCTATGGCAAGGAAGTTGTCCAATTGCCTTCAAAAACAATTACCATAGAAATTAAGTCGCTTAACAGCAAAGGTTTAGATCTTAACACTCGCGTGCCTTCAGCATACCGCGAAAAAGAATTAGAAATACGCGATATTCTTGCAAAATCTTTACAAAGAGGAAAAGTGGATTTTTCTCTTTACATTGAAGTTACTGGACAAGAAGTTGCTACTCAAATAAATGAGGATGCTGTAAAACAATACATCAAGCAATTAGCAAATGTTGTAAATGGCGATCCAGTTGAGCTTTTAAAAATGGCAGTTCGCATGCCAGATGCTTTAAAAACTGAACGTGAAGAGATTGACGAGAAGGAATATGAGGAAATTTTAAAAGGTATCAATAAAGCTTTAGAAGCAATCAATAAATATAGATCGGATGAAGGGTTGGTACTTGAAAACGATTTTATTGAGCGTTCAAAAAACATATCGAAGTTACTTGATGACGTTGTGGCAATAGATCCAGAACGCATAGATGGAGTTAAAGAAAGATTGCGAAAAGCAGTAGCAGATATCAAAGAGAAAGTTGATGAAAATCGTTTTGAACAAGAACTTATCTACTATTTAGAAAAATACGATATCACTGAAGAAAAGGTTCGACTTAAAAACCACTTAGATTATTTCAATGAAACTCTAAAATCGAGCGATTCTAATGGTAAAAAACTTGGCTTTATTACTCAAGAGCTAGGAAGAGAGATTAATACTATTGGAAGTAAAGCAAACTTCGCACCTATGCAGCAAATTGTTGTACAGATGAAAGATGAGTTGGAGAAAATTAAAGAACAAGCATTAAACGTACTTTAATATTTAGAGTTTAAAAAATAACTACAGAGCGTTCTACGCAAATTAGTTTTAAGTCATTACAATTTTATGAATTCAGAAAAAGGGGGTAAATTAATAGTGTTTTCGGCACCTTCAGGAAGTGGAAAAACCACTATAGTTCAACACTTGTTAAAGCAAGAAGATCTCAACTTAAAATTTTCGGTATCTTGTACTTCACGAGATCCAAGAGGTGATGAAAAACACGGTGAAAACTACTATTTCATTTCGTTGAAAGAATTTAAACAACACATTAAAAACGATGATTTCCTGGAATGGGAAGAAGTTTATCGAGATAACTTTTACGGAACTTTAAAGTCTGAAGTAGAACGAATTTGGGAAGAAGGAAAGAATGTGATTTTCGATATTGATGTAGCAGGAGGGCTTCGTATTAAAAAGAAATTTCCAGACCGTACCCTTGCTGTTTTTGTGAAACCACCGAGTATAGACGAATTAAAAATCCGTTTAAAGAAGCGAAAAACTGAGAGCGATGACCGTATCAACATGCGAATTGCAAAAGCATCTGTAGAGCTTGCCACAGCCCCTCAGTTTGATAAAATTATAAAAAACCACGATTTGGAAACAGCTTTAAATGAAGCTCACGACTTAGTAAAAAGCTTCATCGTTTCCGACAAATAACATACGTAAGAACATTGCCTTGCAAGGTCTCAGCGATATGAAAAAACAAAAAAAAATAGGACTCTACTTCGGAACTTTCAACCCCATACATATGGGGCATTTGATTATTGCCAACCACATGGTAGAGTTTAGTGATTTAGATGAAGTTTGGTTTGTAATTACCCCTCATAATCCGCATAAAAAGAAGAAGAATCTTTTGGAAGATTATCACCGTATGGCAATGGTGGAGTTAGCGATTGATAATTATGATAAATTGCAAGCTAGTAATATTGAGTTTGGCTTACCGCAACCCAATTATACGGTTAATACTTTAGCTCATTTAGAAGAAAAGTATCCTTCAAGAGATTTTTGTTTGATAATGGGAGAAGACAATCTTAAGAGTCTTCATAAATGGAAAAACTACGAAGTAATATTAGAACGTTATTCTATCTATGTTTACCCACGTATTTCTGAAGGAGAAGTGGAAACACAATTTAACAATCACGAAAAAATTATTAAAGTTGATGCACCTATCATCGAATTATCTTCAACATTCATTAGAAAAGGTGTGAAAGACAAAAAAAATATTCGTCCAATGCTTTCACCAGAAGTTTGGAAATATCTAGACGAAATGAATTTTTATAGATAAAAAACCGCCCCACATAATTAAGATGGGACGGTTCTCAACTAAATAACCAACCAATAATTTTCAAACTATCTCCATTGTATGGAGTTCTCATTTCAAAAATCACAACTATAACGCAGGATCTTCATTAAAGATTGCAATCGCTTTATTAAGGTAGTGTTAAAAGATTCGATTGTAATTATGTACTTTTGATTTAAGAGTATCTATAGAAGAAAATATCTTTTAAAATTGTAAAACCAAATCAATTTCTAAAACAAGAAAATGTCAGATAAACCAAAATTTGCAGTCTTTGGTGGCGGAAGTTGGGCCACAGCAATTGTAAAAATGCTAAGCGAAAACCTTGATGAAATAGGGTGGTATATGCGAAGCGAACAGGCTATCGAACACATAAAAGAACACGGTCATAACCCAAACTACTTGAGTTCGGTTGAGTTCCGTTTAGAGCAACTTAAACTCACTAATGACATAAACAAAGCTGTTGAAGATGCAGACTACTTAATTTTTGTAATACCCTCTGCTTTTCTTCATCAGGAATTACAGAAATTAACCGTCTCATTAGAAGATAAAGTTGTGTTTTCAGCAATTAAAGGTATTGTTCCTGAAACTAGCTTAATTGTTGGCGATCATTTTAATACACATTATAAAGTTCCTTTTAATAATATTGGTGTTATTTCCGGTCCATGTCACGCTGAAGAAGTTGCTTTAGAAAGATTGAGTTATCTAACTATAGCTAGTGCAGACGACGAAAAAGCACAGATAGTTGCCAATATGTTGAGCAGTGATTACATAAAGTGCACAACTAGTGATGATGTTTTAGGAACAGAATATGCAGCTGTGTTAAAGAATATTTACGCTGTGGCAGCGGGAATAGCTCATGGATTAGGTTATGGAGATAACTTTCAAAGTGTCTTGATGAGTAATGCTATTCGCGAAATGAAAAAGTATGTAAAGAAGGTTCACAAAATGAAACGCGATATAAACGATTCGGCATATCTAGGAGATCTTCTTGTTACTGGTTACTCTATTTTTAGCCGAAATCGTTTGTTTGGCACAATGATAGGGAAAGGATACACTGTAAAAAGTGCTCAATTAGAAATGAGCATGATTGCTGAAGGATATTATGCCTCAAAAAGCGCATATCTGCTCAATCAACAAAGAGGTAAGAAAAAGGCTAAAACACCTATAATTAACGCGGTATATGAAATACTTTATGAAAATAAAGATCCAAAGAAAACGTTTAAGAAACTTACAGATAAATTAGATTAAAAGAAAAGCCTCGCAATTTGCGAGGCTTTTTTAATAGTATGATTTTGTTTCTATTATTTCGATAGGCTTTTATACCCCATGTTGAATAATGTAAATCCAAATATATCGGCGTATTGCTCGATGGTTTTGCTTACGGGAGTTCCTGCACCGTGACCAGCGTCTGTTTCAATTCTAATTAAAACTGGATTATTGCCAGTTTGCTTAGCTTGAAGTTCCGCAGCAAATTTAAAACTATGTGCTGGAACAACTCTATCGTCGTGATCACCAGTTGTGATTAATGTAGCAGGATATTCTACTCCTTCTTTAACATTGTGTAGTGGTGAATAACCTTTTAAATATTCAAACATTTCTTTGCTGTCCTCAGCAGTACCATAGTCGTATGCCCAACCTGCACCAGCAGTAAAGGTGTGGTAACGTAACATGTCTAAAACTCCAACAGCAGGAAGTGCTACTTTCATTAAGTCTGGTCTTTGCGTCATCGTAGCTCCAACAAGTAATCCTCCGTTAGAACCTCCGCGAATAGCTAAATAGTCACTAGAAGTGTAGTTGTTTGCAATTAAGTACTCAGCAGCAGCGATAAAATCGTCGAATACGTTTTGTTTCTTCATCTGAGTTCCTGCATCATGCCATTTTTTACCATATTCACCACCACCTCTTAGGTTTGGTACAGCATAAACACCGCCTTGCTCCATCCACACTGCATTTGCAATGCTAAAGCTAGGAGTAAGACTAATGTTGAATCCACCGTAACCATAAAGAATAGTTGGGTTTTTTCCATCTAATTTCAACCCTTTTTTATGCGTGATAATCATCGGGATTTTTGTTCCGTCTTTAGAAGTATAGAAAACCTGGTTGCTTTCAAAATTATCAGGATTAAAATCAATTTCTGGTTTAATAAATGATTCTGAATCTCCAGTTTCAATATTAAATTTATAAATGCTTCCTGGAGTAACGTAATTAGTGAAAGAATAGTAAAGTTCTTTTTCTTCTTTCTTTGTTCCAAAACCACCTGCAGAACCTACACCTGGAAGTTCAATTTCACGGATTAATTTTCCGTCGTAATCATATTGTTTCACCTTTGAAACAGCATCAACCATATAGTTAGCAAAAATGCTTCCCCCACCTGTGCTTGGAGTAAGAACATTTTCCGTTTCAGGAATTAAATCTTTCCAATTTTCTGGAGCTGGATTTGCTGCATCAACAGTTACAATTTTCTTATTTGGTGCGTTTTTATTTGTCACTATGTAAAGCTTAGAGCCTACATTTTCTAGTACATAAGAATCTGAATCTGTATCATTTAAAATTGTAACAAATTTTGAGTTTGGATTTTTAAGGTCTTTAATAAATAGTTTATTTCCTGAAGTTGATGTGCTAGCGCTTATTAATAGGTAGTTATTGTCTTCAGTAACTGATGCTCCAATGTATCGATGCTTTTCTTCTGGAGTTGCACCAAAAATTACTTTGTCATCACTTTGTGGAGTTCCCAATTTGTGATAGTAAACTTTATGCTGGTCTGTTTTTGCAGATAATTCACTTCCTTTTGGCTTATCGTAGCTAGAGTAGTAGAATCCATCTTCACCTTTCCAAGATAGTCCACTAAACTTTACATCCTTAAGAGTATCGCCTACTATCTCTTTAGTTTCGGTATTCATTACGATTACTTTTCTCCAATCGCTACCACCTTCAGAGATAGCGTAAGCTAACTTACTACCATCTTTTGAAAAGCTCGCTTGCCCTAATGAAATAGTACCATCATCCTTAAAAGTGTTTGGGTCTAAGAAAACTTCAGCTGTGCTTGGGTCTTCTCCAGTTTTATATCTGTAGATTACATATTGATTTTGTAATCCATCGTTTTTATAGAAATAAGTGTAGTCTCCTTCTTTAAAAGGCGCTCCCACTTTTTCATAATTCCAAATATCAGAAAGGCGTTTTTTTAATTCCTCTCTAAATGGAATTTTATTTAAATAATCGAAAGTAACTTCGTTTTCAGCTTTAACCCATTCTGCGGTTTCAGCGCTGCGGTCATCTTCTAACCAGCGATATGGATCTTTTACCTCAACACCAAAATAATTGTCTACTGTGTCTACTGTTTTAATCTGTGGATATGTCACTGTTGTTACTTCTTTTTTAGGCTCCTCTTTACAGCCCACCAGAGCGAGTAATAAAACTGCCGGAACGATTGATAACTTCATATTTGTTGATTTTTATAAGAAGTGTAAATGTACAATTTTTTAAGATTGCAGGAAACTATATAAAAAGTGAAAAGCTTCCACAAGAGAAAGCTTTTCATTTTAAAATTTTTAAAGGTGATTAAGTAAATAGCGGCCTATATACACTCCAATATTTGTAAATTAAAACCACATTCAGAAGAATGACAATAATTGCAATTAAAAGCCCGGGAGTGTCTAAGAATAAATGAAATAAGAGGATATTAACGGAAATTGGAGCTAATAATAATAGTGCAAATGGAACCCATTTCCCTATTACAAGCATAAGCCCGATAGCAACTTCAAACACTCCTACTACATACATAATATAACCAGAGTCGCTAAGTGAGTCTATGAAACGTGCGGCGTCATCAGTATATATATGTGTAGGTAAAAAACTAAAGTGGAATAATTTGCTCAGTCCAAAAAAGAGCAAACCTAAACCCAAAATGGTGCGGATTATTTTTGTAAACGAGGAATTCATAACTTATTGGTTTTAAGGTTGGTTCCTTAAAGATAATAAAAATAATCTCGTTAATTGATGTTGATATGTTTAAAATTTAATAGATATATTAAAAATTTGACATGTAAAACTTATAGTTTTGAAAGTAGCTTTTGAGCTTTTTGATATTCGGGGTCATTTGAGGTAATAGAATTAGCGACTTCCTTAGCCTCCTTATAGCGTTTTTGCTTAACATAACTTAATACATTTATCCATTTGGCTTTTGATGCGTAAACAGAATTACTTTCCTGTATTTTTTTCAATAAACTATCTGCTTCATCAAACTCACTCAATTCAACTAAGGCAACCGACTTATAATACTGAAGTTGTAAGTTATTGGGTTCTACCTCTAAAAGTTCGTTAAAATATAATAGTGCTTTTGCGTAGTCTGCTGAATTAAATGCCACTTCAGCATTTTTGGTAGTTTCATCTACATCGCTTCTAACAGTTAATGAAATGGTTTCTTGGGTTGCGAAGTCAGAATATGTAGGTTTACTGAAATTATTAAAAATGAAAATTCCGATTGCCAGTAATATAGATGCGGCAATTCCGTATTTCCAAGGCTTAAATTTAATTACTTTTTTCTCTGTTGTCTCTGTTTTCTCTGTTGTAACTTTTGATGGCTTATAATTAAAATTTGAATTAGCCTGATTGATGGTTTCTAAAACCGTAGCTCGCTCCGGCGATAGTCTATTTTCTAAAACGATATAAATATTCTTAAACTCTAAAAATTTCGCTTCAAACTTCGAATCTTCATTCAATTTTCTTTCAAAGGTTTCGCGTTCGGAGCTTGATAGTTCTTTTTCTAGATATGCAACAAATAATTCATGGGCTTCACTTTCCATATCACTAATAGTCATTTTGAAGCTTTCTATACAGAGAGCTTTCTTTAATTAATTGGGTTAATTTGCTAATGCAAAGTGACTTTTTTTTGCGGGCGTAAGCATATGTTACTCCTAATTGCTCTGCCACTTCTTGCATAGACATTGCCGAAAAACCTAAGGTAATTATTCGTTTACACGTTTCTCCCATTTTTGAAAGCACAGACATATATAAATTCTGTTGCTCTTCAAATTGCTGGGTTTTTTCTGCGATTTCATCAGCATCGTCTTTAATAGATAAACGTTCCTCCTCAATTGTTACCTCTTTACTACCACTTTTTTTAAGTGTATTAAGCCATTTCCGTTTACAGATCAGAAAAAAATAGGCATCAAAAGGGCAAGTAAGCTTTAATCCTTTAGTTTTTGCCTGATCATAAATTGTAATTAAAGTCTCTTGAATTATATCTCTTGCCGCTGTTTCATCTCCACTGTTTTTACAAACATAAGAAATCACTTTGGGCGTAAATTTTTCATAGATCTCATTTATAAGAGTACTGTCGTTAGCCAGAAGTGCTTTAACATATCGTTGGTCTGAATGTATCTTTTTTGTTTCCAAAGTCTGGGTTTAAAAACTTAAAAATAATGAAAACTAACAACTGAGGGGTAACAATATTTAAAACTATTGATATAAGGATATAATCATAAAAAAATAGAACTCATGAAAAATGTAATGAATAATCAAATGAAAACACCCTTTTCAAAACTTTTACTAGTTAGCTTACTAGCTTTATTAGCTATAGGGTGTAGTAAAGAGGAAAAAGTAGAGAGCATACCAGACGTAGCATTCGTGCCCCCTTCTTCAGCTCAGTTTCAAGGATTAAGAGAAATTGCGCTAAACGATCACACAGAAACTGTAAACTTTAATGCTGAAAATGGCCTTTCTTTTACCTCAAATGATGGAACTGTTTTAAATATTCCAGCAAACTGTTTAACGCTAAATGGCAATTTAGTAACTGGTGAAGTAGAGCTAAGTTTTGTCGATATTTTTGAAAGTGGAGATATGTTACCTACCAATAAGCCAACTATGGGGCTAAATTCAAATGGAGATAAAGCAATGCTAATTACCGGTGGAGAGTTTTTTATAGAAGTAACAAAAGATGGCGTTCCTCTAGATTCTGGATGCGTATTACAGCTTTTGGTACCCGGAGAAAATACTGGAGGGGCAGATCCAGAAATGATTTTGTGGAAAGGAATTATTGATGAGAAAGGAGATCTTACTTGGGATGAAGTTGAGCCAGGTACACACAATGAGCTATTTACTGAAGGTGAAACTTATATTGTGTTTTTAGATGAATTTGGATGGACGAATATTGATAAGTTTTACAGTGATCCTAGACCTAAAACTACATTAAAAGTAAAAGCTCCTGAAGGTTTTAATTATGATAATAGTGCAGTATATCTATCTTACGATGGCGAGCCTAATGCCTTGGCTCAACTAGATACCTTTGATGAGCAGGCAGGATTGTTTTCTGAACATTACGGACAAATTCCTATAGGGTTAAAAGTGCATATAATTTTTGCAACTGCAGAAGGAGACAATTGGAGATACGCCATTCAAGGAGTTACAATTGCTGAAAATGATGTTTATGTATTCAATCTTGAAGATACACAAGTGAATACGCACGAGAATATGGTGGCGGCTATTAATAATTTACCATAGTAAGTTGGTGTGTTGATTAGTTGTTTAATTTGATAGCCAGAGAAGGTCTCTACAAAAGTGACCTTCTTTTTTTATAAAATATCACTGTCAAACAAACCTCACAGATGTTTAGAAGCTCTTCCTTATTATTTTTTTAAAACAGGGGTAACATTTTTAAAAGCTATTGATATAAGTATGAAGCAGCAAAAGGTTGCTGAATTATAAATATTAATTAAAGACATTTATTATGAAGACAAAATTATTTTCACTCGCATTAATCGGATTATTTTGCTTGACAATACAAGCGCAGCCTTTTCAAAGAGAGGTACAACATAATTCCGATATCTTTCACGATCTTAACATCGAGGTTATCGATGACGGCAGTACAGACTTTATAGTTGCCAGTAATATATTTGATTCTACAATGAGTAGTTCTGTGGTTAGTCTAAAAAGAATGGATGAAAATGGAATGATTATTTGGGCAAAAGAATATTCAGACAGCTCTTTACAAAACGCAAGAGTTTTTGATGTTGCAAATATGTTAGGTTTTGTAGCCATTACAGGGTCTATAGATGTAGGTAGTACAAAGCGAACTTTTATTGCAAAAATTGATGCGGCTACAGGAAACGTAGTAAATGTAAATTACTACGATATTGTTGGGTCAAGCTTCAATTCAACCGGACTTAATATCGCCTACACAGATACAGATGCTGATAACAACGGAACTACAGACCCAGGTTTTGTGGTTGGTGGATTTGTTAGTAATTGCTATAACTTAGACAACCAGTGTTCATTTAATATGGGGTATGTACTTAGGGTTGATGAATTCTTAAATGTAATTTGGACTACAGAGGTAGATAGTTTAGGAACATCTGCTGCAAACAACGACTACGATTTTATCAATAATATCACCGAAACTAACAATGGATTTTTCCTAACTGGAAGTGCTACAGGTATTACTCAGCAAGGTTTTGAGAGACAAGGTGTATTGGCAATGCTTATAGATCATCAAGGTAATTTACTTTGGGATAAAAGTTATATATACGGAAACTATAGAGATGTAAGTGTTGATGCATATTACGAAGCTAGTACTGGAAACATTTATATGTTATCTAATTACTCATCAATGCATAATTTTGGGATTACCGTTTTTGATACTTCTGGAAATATAATAAACAGCCTTTCTTGGGTAATTAATTCAGGATATTTAGATCGATACGGATTTACCTTAAAAGAATCTGTTCTTAGCCCAAATAACTTAGTGGTCTTTGGATATAATCGAGAAGAGTATTGGACCAATGGAGCTGGAGACGTAAAATTTGGACAAAGCAATGTGTTTACCTACGAATTTGAAAAAGCAACTGGTAATCAGGTTTCTATTGCTTACCAATATTTGAATACTCATGTTGAAGCACCTGGAGATGAATATAATTTTTGGAACGGACAAATGCCTTTAATTTACTATCCAGATATGGCCACAGTGCTGAATTTAAATTCTGGATCTCAAGACGACTATGTCACTGTAGGATATCAAACTCCAGAAGGAATGCCATATACTTTTGCCGAAATCACTAGAACTTCAGATAAAAGAAATATATGTGATAATATGAATCTTACTTTATCACGTACATCCATTAGTGTATATGAAATTCCAGTTAGTTCTGGTCTTGTAACTACTACTGAAGGTTCGATGAATTTTAATGATACTGCATATTCTTATACACTTACTAACTGTGATGGTACGATGGGAGTAGAGGATAATGCTATTAAAACAGGTGGTTTGTTTCCCAATCCAACAAACGGTGAGCTTACAATTTTCCTAAATAATAACACCATAAAATCTCTGGCGATTTATTCAGTTTTAGGACAAAAAGTGAAAGAGATTAATCTTAACGGAACAGGAAACACTACAACCTTAAATGTTTCAGACTTACAGAAAGGAGTTTATTTTATAAATATAGAAGACAACTTGTCTGAAAACCAAGTGCTTAAATTTATTAAAAATTAATAAATACTTTCAATTTAGTTAAGCTCCCATTTCAGTTAATTCTGAAGTGGGAAGCTTTTTTATAAAAGTTGTATCTTGTGTACTATAATGGCTTAAATATGAAGAAATTATTTAATTTTATTTGCATAGGTGTTTTCTTAATGATTTCTGGCTGCAGTTCCGATGCTGAAGACTGTGAAGTTGGAGTAGTTGAGAACCCAAATCAACAAGGACCAATTGATGGGGCAATCTATAAACAAAGTGCCTTAGACTGCCGAGTTCCAAAGCTACAGGTTTTTCAGTTCAACAATTTTACAAGCACTGAAATTAAGGCAAACCAAAATACAATTCTATATATTTCTGAAGGTACCTTTCAAAATTTGGATGGAACCATGATAGATGGTGAAATAACATTTTCCATACTTGAAATGTATAACGCAGGCGAAATTATTGCTTGTCAACTTTCTACAAATGGCATTAATAACAACCAAACAGTAGAGCCTTTGCTTAGCGAAAGCATATTCTATATAAATGCTCAACACAATGGAAATCCGGTATTGATGAATGGGGAAATACAAGTTTTTATCCCTTCTGATAATGAAAACTTAGATTTATCTTTATTTGTATCCCCTTCTTGTAATGAAATTGAATGCTCAGTACTGTGGGAGGTCGTGCCTCAATACAGTGTTTTTGAAGAACCTTATCAAGATGCATCAGGAAGTATAATTTTAGGATATCGCGCTATAATAGGTGAGTTAGGCTGGTATAGTTTTGCACGATACAATCCTAGTACTGAAGAAAGGGGTGTCTTATATAACAAAGCACACTCGCCATATTCACTTTCAAATAGCAATGTTTTTCTTAAGTACGACTCCAATAGCATCGGAGTTGGTATGTTTTCAGAATATGATACAGAAAACGAGGTTTTTAGTGAAAAGTTTAGCCAGATCCCAAGAAACATAACTGCGAATGTGATATTTGTAAGTAAACCTGAATCAGAGTTTTTATTCGATTCTTCTCCAGTTATTACTAATGATGGTAAAATAACCGTCACTCGAAACACCAAAAATGGTTCGGAGAGAAATCTAGTTGACTACATTAACAATTTATAAACTATGGTGAACCTTTTACGCACTTTCTTGTCTGCACTGGCTGTACTTTTATTTTCAATAAGTATGGTAGGGCAAAGTCCAATTCAAGATACACTTACGCGAACTGCTCCTATTTTTTATGATGTAATGGGAAACAAAGTTGACTTTTCTCCAAAAATGCCTCCGTTAAATCAAATAGCAGGTGCGCCCAAAGCTTTTTATACTTACCACTGGGAGTTTGGTGATGGGAACTATAGCAATAAAAAAAATCCGAAACACACTTACAAAAATAAAGGTGAATATACTGCTCGACTTTGGAGTACTAATAATTACGATAATGGGAAACCGCCCAAAAGCCGACCTGAAAAAATTATAATTACCTCAACAGATATAGATGGTGCAAGTGCTTCTCTAGATTCTTCTGAAGCTATTTCCTCAATTTTTCCTGAAGATGAGCACTTAATTATACGCTCAAATCGCGATCCACTTCCCGACGAAGAAATGGTGTTAATTACTAGTTACAAAAACACAAAAGATTATGTAACAAGTGGAAGTTTATATCTTTTTTATAACGACAAAAAATTTAAAGACGACAATTTTATTCTTGAAGATACTCGTTTACATCACGGTGAAAAAATAGCTCCAATAGATCCTATTTTTGCTGCTCAATTTGATGCTGATGAATCCGATTATTATATGGCTGGAACAGAAGTTATTCCTCGTATTCGTACAAAAATAGTTCAAGATTCTACTAAGAGATTGGTGCTGCCAGTAACGCTGGAAGAATCAAAAAAACTATACAGGAATCACCAACTAATAGAATTCGAAAACATGCAGCCAGGGGAGGAACGCCACATTTTTAGGACCTTAAAAACCACCCCTGAAATGCTAAAAGATACTAGCGCTTTAGTAACGCTTAGAACTATTTATGTACCTGATAATAACTACGGAAACCACACTGTAAAAGATACCGAATTGGAGATTGTAACGTCGCACGATCCTAATAAAATGTCGACTAACGGTTTCTTATTAAACTATCGTTTGGTTCGCTATAAAAAAGTGAAGTTTAAAGTAAAATTTCAAAATGACGGTGAAGGCCCAGCAAACACAATCCGTTTAGAAGTTGACACTCCAGAGATGTTTGATAAAAGTACATTAGAAGTAATCGATATGTATCCCGAATGTCCCATTTGTCCTAAAGAAAAAGAGGTTAATTATTCATGTTTAGATACTATAGCAGAAAAAGATAAACTTATTTTCACCTTCAAAAACATTTATCTTCCTGGTACGGCACAAAAAAATGTTATGGAACGCGATTCTACTAAGGGTTTTGTGAAATATGCTATGAAATTTGGTGATGACTTTCACAAAAAGAAGACTAGGAGTCGAACCGCAATATATTTTGACAAAAATGAACCCATAATCACAAATTATAGTACAACCCGATTTATGCCTGGAATTTCTATTGGCGCAAAAGCTGGGTATATATATACGCCATCGGTAGAGAAAAGTCGGGAGGTATTTGCCGGAGTATCAGTTTCCCCTTTTAAATCGTATCGTGGGTATTGGCAAAGTGAATTTTTTGTTTCTACAGCATCCTTCGAGGAGTTTAAGAGGTTTGAGTCCTCCGACCTTAATGATGTTGGGATTGAAAGTCTTCAACGTTTTACAGAAAAAAATAAAGAAAATAATATTACAGCCTATCTCGTGCCTGTTTCCTATCGCTATAACTTAAATAACTTCTTGGCTGTTGGTGCTGGAGTTCAACTAAAACTCGATTTTCAAAGTAAAATTTCTTCCGAAACAACCGGAGAGGCTTATTTGAATATTCCAGATGAAGGAATAATTAGAGATGAAACCAATGATACTTTTCAAAAAACCGAATGCACCGAAAGTTTTACCAATTTTAATAGTGGAGTTTTTATAGGTGTAAATGCGGGTGGTGTTAGAATCGGTCCGAGTGTGGGAGTTCGATATGTGTTTAATTTTAACCAACCCACCTCTCAACTTCAAGCCTATGCAATTTGGAAATTTTAAAAAAACACATAATTGGAACTATATTTTTCCTGATTTGTATCGCAAGTTCCGTTGCGCAAACACAGGATGTTGATGTTATTTATTCACGTTTAGATACCTATTTAGAACAGCCAAATCCCGAGAACCAATACGAACTTTTGAATGTAGTGGATACTACACTTTCAAATGATAAAGAAGTGCTGTTGGCGAAAACCATTGCTTATTGCAATATTGGTTATATAGAAACTCAAAACAAAGCACTTCAAAAAGCTATCGAGGTTTACGAAAAAGCGAAGCAACTATACTTTTCTGAAAATCTTAGTAACTACGATATTATAGAATATTGTCTAAAGCCTCTAGGTAATCTTTATATAAAAACCCAAGCCTTATCAGAAGCCGAAAATACTATAAAACATTACATAATTTACGCTAGGGAAACTGGGCAAGCTAAACAGCAAGTGGGAGGTGTTTTAAATCTTTCTGTATTATATCACAATCGAGGTGAATTTCATAAAGCGAAAAACATCTTGCTGCAAGTTCTAAAAGAGTCACCAACCAATCATGAATTAAAAATTAATTTAGCAAGTGCATATTTTGCTTTAGTTGAGATAAAAGAAACTAAGAGACTTTTAAATGAAGTTTTAAAATTAAATTCTAATGACCCAAAAGCTTATCAACTTTTAGCGCAAGTTAATCTTTCAGAACAAGAAAATAATAAAGCAATCCTCAATTTAAAAAAGGCTATTAAAATCCTTCATAACGGCTCTAGCATAAATATTCGAGAAGTCGCGAAAATGCAATTATCATTGGCAGAAACTTATTTTGTTTCAGGTCAAATAGAAAATTCTCTTTCTCAAATTCAGCAAATTTATAAGTTGTTAATTCCTTCGTATGATTTAGAACAATCTCTACCTAGAAATGATCAAGTATATGCGGAAACGATTTTAATGGATGCCTTGGACTTACAGGGAAATGTACTCGCCAATCAAAGTAATTTAGATAAAGCATTAGATGCTTTTAATCTCGCTTCTGAAGTTAGCGATTATCTTTTTGCAGAACTGTATGTTCAAGGTAGCAAATTGTTAGCGCAACAAGACGTAAAGCGTAGAAGTGAGATGATGATGGAAGTGTTTTATAAGCAATTTCAATCAACAAAAAACAAGGAATGGATAGCTAAAGCCGTACAACTAGACAACAAGGTGAAAGGGAGAATTGTAAGTGAGGCGGTGTTTTTAAAAGCCGAACTGAACTCGTACGAAAATAAAAAGTTTTCAGAATTTCAAAAGCTTCAAAAGGAATTCGCTGTAATAAGTGATCAAATTCAAAAACAGGTTTTAAGTAATAACCTTGATTATGATAAGTTGGTACTTCTTCAAAAAGAATACAGTACACTACTTACCAAACAAAAAATACAATATGCCAATATTCAATCTGAAATAGCGAACTCTCTAATGTTAAACTCCTTTGTTGATTTAGATGAAGTTATAAATAAGGTTACAATTTCAAATCAGACTTTGGTGAGTTATTTTGTTGGTTCCAAGGATGTTTATCAGTTTATTATTTCAAAAGAAAAACTAATATTTAAGAAAATTGTTGGTTCCAGAACAGAGCATCAGCAATTTACAGAAGCAATTCGTTCTCATAATCGTTTTTTTGATAACCCAGCAACTATTAACAATGATATACCGCTCTTTACTGATTCTTCTTTAAAGCTTTTCAGAAAACTGCAGTTACCAAAAGCAGAAAACTTGATTATTATTCCCGATGGAATTTTATCATTTATTCCTTTTCAAACATTATTAACTTCAGAAAAACAAGGCTTTAAGTATAATGAAATGCCTTTTTTAATTTTTGAAAGTACAGTTTCCTACACAGTTTCATTTACTGAATACTTAAGAAATACTGCCCCTTTAGATGAAAGGCAATCCGTTTTAGGGGTGTTTCCTGTGTTTAAAAATTCAGCTCAAGAATTAGAATATTCGGTTAATGAAGCAAAAGCGATAGCCGAAGTATTTAAGTCTGATTTGTTAATGGAGACTAAGGCCACAGTAAAAAACTTTGTTGCAAGTGCCGATTCTCATACAATTCTACACTTGTCTACTCACGCAACCGGAGGTAGTTTTAGCATTGTGCCATCAATAAGTTTTTTTGACCGAACCTTTTCGGTAGAAGAACTTTATGGACTTCCATTTTCTAATCAATTAGTGATTTTAAGTGCTTGTGACACCGGAGTTGGAAAAGTAGTAAAAGGTGAAGGTGCTTTAAGTTTAGCGCGTGGATTTCAGTATGCTGGTGCTTCAAATGTGTTGTTTTCTTTGTGGCAGGTTAATGATAAAAGTACAGCCGAATTAATGAAGTATTATTATCAAAACTTAAACAAAACCCGTTCTCGAAATTTTTCACTTCATCAAGCTAGCTTAGATTATCTTCAAAACAAAACTATAGACAACACCCGAAAATCACCTTATTATTGGGGTGCCTTTGTTTATTATGGTGCTACCGATACCCCTCAAGAAAACAGGAATATACGTTCGTTTTACTTTTTACTTCTTTTAATTCCTTTGATAGGAATAGGAATTTGGTATTTTAAAAAGAGAAAGAAAATCTCACTAAATTCAAGAGAATTAGATTAAGGAATTAGCAACCAAGTATTCCGCAATTTGAATTGTATTTGTAGCTGCGCCTTTTCGTAGGTTGTCACTTACAATCCACATGTTTACTGTGTTTTCCTGTGTTTCATCTCTGCGAATTCTCCCAACAAAAACTTCATCTTTATCGTGTGCATAAATTGGCATCGGATAAATGTTTGTGTCTATATTATCTTGCAAAGTAACGCCAGGAGTTTCGTGAAGCATTTTACGAATATCACCTAATTCAAATTCGTTCTCAAATTCAACGTTAACCGATTCACTATGTCCACCAGAGGTTGGAATGCGTACTGCTGTGGCTGTAATTGAAAAAGTGCGATCGTCTAATATTTTTTGAGGTTCTCGAGCAAGCTTCATTTCTTCTTTAGTATAACCATTTTCTTCAAAAACATCACAGTGTGGGAGTGCATTTTTATGAATAGGGTAAGGGTAAGCCATTTCACCTTTTATTCCGGCCATTTCATTTTCCATTTGTTGCACCGCCTTCAATCCAGTTCCAGAAACCGATTGATAGGTAGAAACAACAACGCGTTTCATTTTATACTTTTTATGAAGTGGTGCCAACACCATCACCAATTGAATGGTTGAGCAATTGGGGTTAGCTATAATTTTATCCTCTTTAGTTAAAATTTGAGCATTAATTTCAGGAACAATTAACTTCTTGTCGCGATCCATTCGCCAAGCAGAAGAATTGTCGATAACCGTTGTTCCAACTTCAGCAAATTTTGGAGCCCATTCTAATGATGTACTTCCGCCTGCAGAAAATAAAGCAATATCAGGTTTGGCTGCAACAGCTTCTTCTAAACCTATAATGCTATAAGTTTTGTTTTTAAAAGTCATTTCTTTTCCAATAGATCTTTCTGAAGCTACTAAAAGCAGTTCATCTATAGGGAAGTTGCGTTCTGCTAATACTTTAAGCATTACTTCACCAACCATTCCAGTTGCACCAACTACAGCTAATTTCATATTCTGAAAATTATTATTCGTTATTTTAATTCTGTAAATACACTAATCTAGCGTGCTCGAATTATTAATTACTTATCTACAAAGGTCGGAAAGATTTTTACAAAGCAAGCAATGAGTTTGAAGTTAAATTTCCCTTAAGAGGAAAGCCTTAACACAAAGGAGAATTAACCATATAGACGCTACTTTGTGCTATTGTAAATGATTTGAAATTTTATTTCGTCTATTAACAGTTTTGTCAAATTAAAACAAAGAAAAACCCTCTATCTTTTTATTGATAGAGGGTTAAGGTTAGAATATGTAGTGTAGCGGTACTTCAATAAAATTTCAATAAAATCCTTAGATAATTTATCAGAACCACTTAGTAAACTTTATTGATAAAGTCACTTAAGTAAGAAAATTATTTTTTTCTAAGCTCGTCACGAATTTCTAATAAAATATCCTTTTCAGATGGTCCTGGGTCTGGAGCAGGAGCTTCTTCTTTTTTCTTACGTACGTTTGCGTAAGCTTTTACTATCATAAATAAAACAAATCCTACAATTATCAGGTTAATAATGGAATTTACCCATTTACCCCACATAACTGCGTTTTCTGGTTCTACAATTTCGCCATCTGGACCAATTACAGCTGGATCTAATACATACTTAAGATCGGCAAAATCCATTCCGCCTGCAAAATGCCCGACGATTGGCATAATCATGTCGTTAGTAAATCCTGTAACTACAAGGCCAACGGCACCTGCTAGAATTACAGCAACAGCAAGGTCTACGACATTGCCAGTCATAATAAAGTCTCTAAATTCTTTTAACATGTTGATTAGTTTAATGTGTTAGTATTTCCAAATTTAACAAATTATATATACAATATATCACAAAAAATTCAGCATCTGTTTATTTACGGCAAATCACTCTTTTAATACGTTGTGAAATTGCAGTTAGTAATTCATAAGGAATAGAGTTTATAGCTGCAGATAAATCTTCCGCAGTATTTGTAGAACCAAAAACAATAGCTTCATCGCCTTCCTCACACTCAATATCTGTTACATCTACCATTATCATGTCCATACACACATTTCCATGGATAGGAGCTTTTTTACCATTAATAACTACCCAACCTTTACCTTTGCCATAAGAGCGTGGAATTCCATCGGCATGACCCAGCGGTAAGGTGGCGGATTGTGTAGTCTTTTCAGCAATGATACCTCTGTTATACCCAATGCTTTCACCTTTTTTAACTGTGTGAATTTGTGAAATAACAGTTTTTAAAGTTGCTATTGGTTTAAAGTTTTTATTTTCTTCTTTATCGTTGCCAAAGCCATATAATCCTATGCCTGAACGGACCATATTAAAATGTGCTTCAGGGTAATTAATAATCCCAGATGTGTTTGCACAGTGAAGCAATGGCTTGTACCCAAGTTCGGCAGTTAATTTTTCAGAAATGCTTTTAAAAGTATTAATCTGCTTTAATGAGAACTCTTTTTCTGATAAATCTTCAGAAGCTCCTAAATGTGAGAAAGCCGATTTTACTTTTACACTTTTTGTAGCTGCTAGTTTTTTAGAAATTAATGAAATTTCGTCTTCTGTAAATCCTAAGCGGTTTAATCCAGTATTAAATTTTAAGTGAATTGGATAGTTATTTTGGTTCGTTTTTTCGGCATAAACGATGAATTCATCCAATATTTTCAAAGAATAAATACTAGGCTCTAAACATCGATTTACTATAACGTCAAAATTAACAGGAAGTGGATGTAATACCAAAATTGGGGTTTGTATTGCTGCATCTCGAAGAGTAACTCCTTCAATTGGATAGGCTACAGCAAAATAATCTGCACCTAAATCAACAAGTTCTTTGGCGATAGCAACTGAGTCGCTTCCGTAAGCATAGGCTTTTACAACAGCCATAAACTTGGTGTTGTTTTTTAATTTTGAAGTAAGGTATTTATAGTTTTTGCCTAGGGCGTTTAAGTCTATTTCTAATACTGTTTCTGTAGCTTTGGGCATAGTTATGCTTTTTTTCCTGTATTTTCAGGAGGAATTTTATCGTTTAATTCTTCAACATCTTTCACTTCTAGTTTTACGACTTTGTCACTTAACTGTGCTTTATAAAATGCAGCTCGACTTAAGGGTTCATATTCTTCTGTTTCTCCTAGTAAAACTAGTGATTCACTTTTAGCTTTACGATAGCTATAGTGCGCAAGATTTCCTGTTCGGGTACAAACAGCGTGTACTTTAGTTACATATTCAGCAGTTGCCATTAATGCAGGCATCGGCCCAAAGGGATTTCCTTTGTAGTCCATATCTAGTCCTGCAACAATAACTCTTACACCACGATTGGCAAGGTCGTTACACACTTTTACAATTTCATCGTCAAAAAATTGAGCTTCATCTATCCCAACTACATCGCAATTATCTGCCAAAATTGGAATATTTGCAGCGGCAGGCACTGGTGTAGATCTAATTTGGTTGCTATCGTGACTCGTTACTGCATCTTCAGCATAACGAGTATCTATGGAAGGTGTAAAAATCTCAACTTTCTGACGTGCAAATTGAGCTCGTTTAAGCCTTCGGATAAGTTCTTCGGTTTTTCCTGAAAACATGGAACCACAGATTACTTCAATCCAGCCAAATTGTTCTTTCTGATTTACGGTATTTTCAAGAAACATAGTTTAAATTTACACGCAACATTCAAATTTAATATTTTTATCAAAAGGATATTCAACTCGCGGTTTGGTTGAAGTCTTTGTATATCAACGTATTTACATAAGTATATAAAAATAGTTGATGATTACACAAAGGATGCGTAAATTTATAAAAACAAAATAGAAATACGGTTTAATTTAATAAGATATGAAGAAGAAACTGCGAGAGCAATTATCGACAGTCGCAAAGAAAATAATAGCTAATGAAAGTGCCTTTGAAACCACATCTGTTAAGGGGTTAGTCAGAGAACTTTACGATAAATTGATAGTGCTTGAGTATCTTGAGAAACAACTTGAGGGCGATTACGAAACAAAGCCAGAAAAAGAGGTGGAACAAGAAGAATCGTTAGACTCTAAAAGTTTTCGTGAAGAAAATTGGTTTACTGAGCCTGAGCCTGTGCCGCAACCAGAACACAAGGAAGATCTTATTGAACCTTTAATGGAGAAAATTAAGGATATAGTAGCTCAAATGCCTGAAGAAAGCGATAAGATAGATGAAATGCTAGACGAATTGCTTCCTAAAGTTGAGGAACCAAAAATTCCTGAGGAATCGAAAACACCTGAGGAACCTGCTCCAGATACAGCGCCTTCAAATCATATAAAAAATGAATTGGAAGAATTTGCTTCTACCTATCAAAGAATGCCTGAATTTGAAAGAAAGCAAACAAATTTGTTTTCAAACCCAGTTGAAGTTTCAGAACCAGTAGAAGTGAAAGATGTTGAAGAAAAGAGAAAACCTGCGTCTGAAACAAAAGTGAAATCTTTAAACGATGTTGTAAATAAAGGATTGAATGTAGGTTTGAATGATAGATTGGCATTTATAAAGCATTTATTTGATGGGCAAATTGAAGATTACACTCGTGTGTTATCACAAATAAATACTTTGGAAAGTTATGAGGAGGCACAATCTTTTTTAAACGCTCAAGTAAAACCAGACTATAATCATTGGGAAAATAAAGAAGTTTACGCCGAGAGGTTTATGAATATAATTGAAAAGCGATTTAACTAATCGATAATTTATGACAGCCCAAAAATCAATTTATTGGATTGCAACTGGGCTACTAAGCGCTTTATTTTTATATTCCGCGTTTATGTATTTAACGAATACAGCTGTTATTGAAGGGGATTACCAAGATTATCAATATCCAACATATTTAGTTATACCTATGGCAATTGCTAAAATAATTGCCATATTCTTTATTTTATACCGAAAACCAAAATGGGTGATGGAGTGGGCTTATGCAGGTCTGTTTTTTGACATGGCATTGGCTTCTTTTGCTCATTATTTTATAAATGATCCGGGGATAACACTTCCACTTATTGGAATTGTATTATTACTAATTTCTTATTTCTTCGGAAAAACTGTACGCCCATAAACTATGAAGGGAAAACTCTACCTAGTGCCTACACCAATAGGTAATTTAAAAGACATGACTTATCGCGCTGTTGAGGTGCTTAAAGATGTAGATTTAATATATGCAGAAGACACGCGAACAAGTGGAAAACTTTTGAAACATTTTGAAATAAATACCCAAATGTATTCTCACCATATGCACAATGAACATAAAACGGTAGATGGCATTGTAAAGCGTCTTGAAAGCGGTGAAAATATAGCTCTAATTAGTGATGCAGGAACCCCAGCTATAAGCGATCCAGGATTTTTACTAACGCGCGCTTGTGTTGAAGCCGGTATAGAAGTGGATTGTTTGCCTGGTGCTACAGCATTCGTTCCTGCCTTGGTAAACAGTGGGTTTCCAAATGATAAATTTGTATTTGAAGGCTTCCTTCCTGTTAAAAAGGGAAGACAAACTCGCCTTCAACTTCTAGCTGAAGAAACTCGAACAATTATATTTTATGAATCACCTCATAAATTGCTGAAAACTCTAGCACAATTTGTAGAGTATTTTGGCGCTGGAAGACAAATTTCGGTTTCACGTGAATTGACAAAGCTACACGAAGAAACCGTCCGCGGTACGGCTGAAGAAGTCTTAAAACACTTCGACAATAAACCACCAAAAGGGGAAATTGTAGTTGTTGTTTCGGGCAAGAAATAACAAAAGTCTATTTCTCAAATTGTCAATTTAGGATTAGACGTGTTTGCCTTTATTCCATCCGTGTTTGCCGAGATATTGCTCACCGCTTTCAATGGCTCCTTCTTCAATAGTAGTACTCATTGAGTCATTCCAACGATTTAAATAACCAAATAGAAAGATAACTCCTAGCATTTCTACTATTTCACCTTCATCCCAATATTTGTAAAGTTGTTGTTTTATTTCATCATTCACTGCGTTTGGCACCTGACTAGCAGCTAATGAAAAGTCTAATGCGGCCCGCTCAGCCTCTGAAAAAGAAGGGTGAGATCTGTATTCCCAGATGTTTTCGAGTTGCTCTTGCTCGGCTCCATAGCGTTCTGCAGCACGAATAGCATGGGCTTGGCAATAGCGACAGCCCGTGACATTGCTACTTACCCAAGCAATCATTCTTTTTAAAGCGGATGTAACCCGTCCTTCATTCGCCATTACGGCTTTGTTCAGGTTTATAAATGCTTTGCTAATCGCAGGGCGGTGTTGCATAGTGAGCACACTATTTGGACAAAAGCCTAATGTTTCATTAAAAAATTCGGCCAATTGTTTGGTTTCACTGTCGTGGTTTGGAGAAAGGGGAGTAACTAATGGCATAGTTTAATTTAGTTTGAAATCCGAAAGTACAAAATGCCATTCGCAAATTCTAAAATACAAGCTCCAAAAACCGAATAAATATCAAAAACCTAATGCTTCAATAATCGAATTATGCTATTTGAAGTTTTTAGGAAATAGACACCGCTTTGAGCTGAGGCAAGATTAAGCTGTGATTGCTTCTCATTTAACTGGCCGGTTGCAATTATTTTTCCTGTAATGTCTGTTATTTGATAGTTTTCTTTTTCGGAAAAGAAATGGCGCTCAATTATAAAAATTCCGTTGGAAGGGTTGGGGTAAATTGTTATTTTTTGATTTTCAAATTCATCAATGCTCAGAGGGTTATTGTTATGACGTAGTAAAACAACGTCTTCTGGCCCATCATACCAAAATGTGTTTCCAACACTTAAAATCTTTCCATCAGCTTGCATAAAAGAGGTTGTATAATTAAATTCTCCACCTCCCCCATTAAATGAATTATCTTGTGTACCTCCAGCAAAATATCGTAAAATACCATAACTACTACCTTCAAAACAGTCTAAATATTGTCCTCCGATAATCAATCTTTGGTTGTCTTGAATTATTAACCGCGAAATGCTGAAACCTGAAACTGGCAGTAGAACCGTGCCATCACTACCAAAATTGGCATCTGGGGATCCATCAGGGTTATACCTTAAAAAATATGGTTGAAAAACAGGTTCAAAAAGATCTACGCAAGCACCGCAACTTCCAGCAATAACTATTTTATTATCATTTGTGAAATCAAGGCTTGCAGTACTGGAATTCATGGGCTCAAAAGCAAGATTTTTTGTAGTTATTCCATTGCTTCCAAAACTTGTATCTAAATAGCCATCGGGATTGAATCTCATTAAAATAATATCGGCACCGGCAATGTTGTTGCGTTTGCCCAAGAAATAGATATTATTATCGGCATCCGTTTTAATTTCAACCCCTTTAAAACTTTCACCGCTATAACTAGAAATTGCCGCTCCATCTACACCAAAATTTAAATTCAAAGAACCGTTGTTTAAAAAATGGTTTATTGTGATAGTGTTGTTATTTGAAAATTTCAATAACAAAAAAGAGCCATCAGGCAAAAGTGTCATTCCTACATAATTCCCATTAGGAATAGTCTTTATGCCATTATCTGCAAAAGTAGTATCTAAATTTCCGTCATCAAGGTATTTAGCAACTACGAATGTTGAACTTTGATTTTTAGGTCCAGCGGCAATGATATTTTGAGAGTCATCAAAAAACAGATACATGAAATCATCAAAACCATTATCAGTGCTTAACACCAAACCATCCGTACCAAAAGTTGTATCCAATGTGCCATCAGGCATAAATCTTACTAAATATGGATAAAAATTTTCATTGTTTTGAGCCATAGCTCCGGAAACAATTATTTTATTGTCTGCCTGTTCCACAACATTCCACACCAAATCCTGACTGTTGTCCAAATCTATAATTACAACCCCGCCATCTCCGAACGAAAGGTCTAAACTGCCATCCTGCCCAAATGATATAAGCGTAATTAACAACGCAAAAAAGAGTAAAATTTTGTTCATATTTTTGAACATTTAAAGAATAGGTTGGGAATTATCCTATAAGATACTAAATTCTCAAATTTTAAAAAATTAATTTTTCAATAATCTAAATACGCTGTTTGAAATTTTTAGGAAATAGACACCGCTCTGTGCAGAAGAAAGATCAAGCTGTGTTTGCAGTTCATTTAACTGGCCGGTTGCAATTATTTTTCCTGTAATATCAGTGATTTGATAATTTTCTTTTTTATAAAAAACAGAAGACTCGACTGTAAAAATTCCGTTGGAAGGGTTGGGGTAAACTTTAAAGGTTTCTTTCTTATATTTCGGCGTTTTTAATAATGTATTATTAAATTTTTGTAAAACAATTTCTAAAGGATGGGGATTATTATAATAATCTGTGCCCACGGTTAAAAGCTTTCCACTATTTAATATTATAGAATAGTTACTTGAAAGTGATCCAAAATTGGTGCTAAATTGAAAAGTTTGATCTTGTAAACCATTATTAAAAAATCTTGCGTAATGAAGTAAGATACCGTAATCCCAATTTTCAGTATTTGCATTTGCAATAAAACGCTGGTCTGGTAATATATGGCTACTTTCAAACCCTTCAATTACTCCATCTATTCCAAAATCTAAATTTAAAGAAGCATCTGCGTTCAACTTCACAGTTTTTTTAATATATAACTCAGTTACAGGATCTATTTGTCTTGCTCCAATTAAAAAGCTTCCATTATTAAATAAATTAAAAGTAGTATTGAAATTACTAACACTTGGTATGGATGCTGTTCCATTTACGCCAAAGCTGCTGTCTATTAAACCATTTTCGGAATATTTAATTATAGCATTCTCTAAAACGTTTTCTTCTTTATAATTAACTAATATATATATTGAATTATTTTTTACAATAACTTTATTCGCTTTTACCTCATCAAGATAATGAACTGGTAAATCAATTATCCCCTGATTGCCAAAATTTATATCAAGTACTCCATTGCTATCAAATTTTAAAATCTCAATATCTATTGGTCCATAGCCTGAGAATCTTGCTAATAAATAGATGTTTCCTAGTTCATCAATGGTAAAAAAATTAGTATTGCTTAAGACCGAAAATGGTTGAATACGTCCATTATCTCCAAAAGAGGTATTAATAGAACCATCTAAATTATACTTGGTAATATTATAATAAGAATCGATAATACTACTAACTAGTAAGGTGCCATCTGGCATGTATTGTATGTCTAAAAGATCTTCATTTTGGGTGGGAATGATAATCATCCCGTTATCAGCAAATTCTTCATCAATAGATCCGTCATCATTTATTGCCATTATAAAATTATCGGAATGAGTCATTACTCTTCCACCACCTACAAAAACCGTATTATTCTTGCCTTCCGTGATTGTTCCAACATAACTGGTTCCATTGTACACAGTGTGTTTTACAACTCCATTATCTCCGTAACTTAAATCTGGACTACCATCTTGGGCAAAGGAGATCGATACAATTAATAGTAGGGAAACGAGTAAGAGTGTTTTCATAATCTTATAGTTTTAGTTTTAGGCTGAGGTACAATGGTTATCTAAGATAGTATTTTTTTCATTTACTATGAATGTGTGTTACAAATCGAAATTGTGTAAATTTACGGCACTCCCTAGAATTTTATATCAACAACTAATTCAAATTCTTTAGAATTTGGAATTTTAATCATTGGAATTTACGAAGTACATGCGCTGGACATTAAAACCTATACCTGATTCTCAGAAAGTTAACGCACTTTCAAAAGATTTGAATGTAGATCCGTTAGTTGCCTATCTTTTGGTACAACGCGGAATAGAAACCTTTGAAGAAGCTAAAAGTTTTTTCCGTCCAAGTTTAGAGGAGCTTCACGATCCGTTTTTAATGAAAGATATGGACAAGGCTGTCGATCGAGTTCAAAAAGCTATTGAAAATGGAGAAAATATTCTAATTTATGGCGATTATGATGTTGATGGTACCACTAGCGTTGCCTTATTATCTTCATATTTAAAAACATACTATCCAAATGTTTCCACTTATATTCCAGATAGATATGATGAAGGGTATGGAGTATCTTATAAAGGGATAGATTTTGCATTCGACAATAATTTCACTTTAATAATTGCATTGGATTGCGGCATTAAGGCAATCGATAAAGTAGCATATGCTTCTGAGAAAGGTATAGATTTTATTATTTGTGACCATCACAGACCCGGTGATGAAATTCCACAGGCAGTAGCTGTTCTCGATCCAAAAAGAGAAGATTGTGAATACCCGTTTAAAGAATTATGTGGTTGTGGTGTTGGGTTTAAATTAATTCAGGCGCTATCAGAAAAAAGAGGATTAGGCTTAGACGATATTCTGCTGTATTTAGATTTGGTTGCTACAGCAATTGGAGCCGATATTGTACCTGTCACTGGTGAAAATAGAATCCTAGCCTATTATGGTTTAAAGGTGATTAACAGCAATCCCCGTACTGGATTTAAAGCTATTCTTAAAGAGATTAAAAAAGAAACACTTACAATTACCGATGTAGTTTTTATAATTGCACCGCGTATCAATGCAGCTGGAAGAATGAAGCATGGTAATCATGCTGTAACCCTACTTACTGAAGAGAATTTAGAAAATGCCGAGATATATGCGGCAGAAATTGAAGCATTTAATAGTGATAGAAGGGAAGCCGATAAAAAAATTACAGAAGAGGCGCTTCAGCAAATAAAAGATAATGATGAAGAAGATCGAAATACAACTGTAGTTTATCACGAAAGCTGGCACAAAGGTGTTATCGGGATTGTTGCTTCTCGGTTAACTGAAACGTATTATCGCCCAACCTTGGTATTTACAAAAAGCGGCGAAAAGTTAGCTGCCTCAGCTCGCTCTGTAAAAGGTTTTGATGTCTACAATGCCTTGGAAAGTTGTGCAGATCATATTGAACAATTTGGAGGACATAAATACGCTGCGGGTCTTACTTTAATGAAGGAAGATTTCGAAAACTTTAAAAATGAATTTGAAAAGGTTGTTTCTGAAACCATTACACCGCAGCAATTAATTCCTGAGATTAGTGCAGATGCTATGATAGACTTAAACGATATAACTCCAAAGTTTTATAGAATCTTAAAGCAATTTGCCCCTTTTGGTCCTGGAAATATGACCCCTGTATTTATGACTGAAAATTTAACCGATGTAGGTGTGGGTAAATGTGTTGGTAAGGATAAATCTCACTTACGACTTGTGGTAAAACAAGAAAATTCTAATCAATTTACTGCAATAGGTTTTGGTATGGCCGATAAGGAAGATATTGCTTGTAATGGCAAGCCTTTTAAAGCAGTGTATTGTATCGATGAAAACGAGTGGCAAGGGAACGTTAGCTTACAACTCCGTCTTAAAGATATAAGAGAATAATATTTCTGATAAAGCGCTTTTGATATTCTTAAAGCAACATTTATTTTTTGGTAGTATTAAAATTCTGCAACTCGAACTTTTCTCCGTCAAAAACACCATAAGAGTAATAATTTATCCAATCGCCTAGGTTAAAGTAAGTTGAATTTTCTCCAACATTAATTTCCATAGGCAAATGACGGTGCCCGAAAATGAAGTAGTCGTAATGTTTACTTTCTAGTTTTCGCTTAGAATATTGGGCTAGCCATTCCTTGTCTTCTCCAAGAAATTCTTTATCCTCATCTCCAGATATCAATTTATTTTTAACAGAAAGATGTTGTGCTAAGCGCACTCCCAAATCGGGATGTAACCATCGGAAAAGCCATTTAGAGAATGAATTAGTAAACACTTTTTTCATGCGTTTATACCCCTTATCTCCTGGACCAAGTCCATCCCCGTGACCAATTAAAAAATGTTTATTGTTAAACACAAACTCTTTAGGTTTATGATAAACAGGAATGTTTAATTCCTTTTCAAAATAATCGTGCATCCACAAATCGTGATTCCCCACAAAAAAGTGAATTTGAATACCGCTATCGCGAATTTCGGCCAATTTTCCGAGGGTTCGTACAAATCCTTTAGGTACTACAGTTTTATATTCAAACCAAAAATCGAAAAGGTCTCCAAGTAAAAATATAACTTCCGCATCGTGCTTAATGCTGTCTAGCCATTTCACAAAAATCTTTTCACGCGGTAAGCTTTCTGCATGAGTGGGCGCGCCAAGGTGATTGTCGCTAGAAAAGTAAATTTTTTTGCCTTGTGGAATTTGCATATTCAAAGATATAGAAATGACATTTTTGACTAAACTCGGGTTACATTCAAAATTTAATTATCAGCTGCAAACCACTCGGCATAGCTGCTATCCGTTTCTTGAAGCCTTAATGAATGAAGCTTGATATTGTCAGGCAGACGATTCTTAATCTTGTTTGAAAAGTCGATTACCATCATTTCACTTGTAGGCTGATAGTCTACTAAAAGTACACTGTGCCCACGATCACTCAGTTCTTTCGCTAATTCGACGTGAGGTGTGTTCTTATTGAATACCGTAGCGTGATCAAAAACATCGACAATTTCTTCTTTTACAATTTTCTTGAGATCGCTAAAATCTATTACCATTCCAAATTTTACGTTACTGTTGTCCTCGATTGGACTGCCAATAACGGTAACGGAAAGTTTGTAGCTATGCCCGTGAACATTACGGCATTTCCCATCGTAGCCGTATAAAGCATGGCCAGTTTCAAAGGAAAATATTTTAGTGATTCTAATTGTCTGCATTGTCTTAATTTAAAGAATCAAAGATACAGTTTTTGAAAGGAAAAATATTTTTGAAAATCATAATCATTTGTAACCTATATTTGCCAACTTTTTTTAAATCACATAAATGACCGAAGAAATATTTGAACAACTGGAATTCGTTGAAAATCCATTGTTTGAAAATATTATTTCTGATTTAATAAATCAGAAGTACAGTGTTGTAAACAACTTTTTTTCTTTAGAAGAAGTTGTGTTACTGCGAGAATCATTACTTGCAAAATATGAAGCAGACAAGTTTAAAAAATCTGCCATAGGGAACCGTGTTAATGAAGAAATTGATAAAACGGTTCGTGGTGATTTTATTCTTTGGATGGATGAAAAAAACGCCAATGAAACAGAAAACATATTTTTTAATAAGATAAACGAACTTGTTGGTTACTTAAATAAAACGTGTTTCTTAGGAATTTTATATAAAGAATTTCATTACGCTGTTTATCCTAAAGGGACATTCTACAAGAGACATTTAGACACCTTTCAAAACGACGACCGTCGTAAACTTTCGATAGTTTGTTACTTGAATGAAGATAATTGGTTAGTTGAAAATGGAGGTGAACTTACAATTTACACCGAAAACAACGAACTAGATATTTTACCACTTCCAGGTAGAGTAGTGATTTTTGAAAGTCAGATTCTAGAGCACGAGGTAAAGGTGGTAAAAGAATCAGAGCGCTTGAGTATTACGGGTTGGCTTAAAACTCGTTAATTACTTATTTTTAATTTTGTTGTAGATAACAACAGCAACCACCAAGAGTGCTAATATTAAAAATAGGCCTGGGCCACCTAAAAACTTTAAAATATCCATAGTTTAGAATTTTGTTGATAGTAAATGTATTAATTTCCAATCAATGGAATGTATTTTCTTCGGAATTTGATAAGTAAAGCCACTCCTCTATATGCCACCCATACATTCATCGCAATCCAAATTCCTAATAATCCCCATTCCATGTACTTTGAAAAGTACAATACAGGTATAAACCCTAAAAATGTGGCACCCAATAGGACATTTCGCAAATATTTCATTTCTCCCAATCCTTTGAAGATAGAATCCAAAGTAAATGCAAGCGCATTTAATGGAAGGCTTATTAAGACCATAAAAAACATCCCGTATAATATCGTTAATACCGTTTCGTCTTTGTTAAAAATAAGCCCTAGGGGTTCATAAAGCAAGATTCCGATAATCACCAAAGCCATCGAAACTAACAAGTTGTAAAAACTCACTCTTTTAGTCAATTTCCATAAAGATTTGTAGTTGCGTTCTCCTAAAAGTTTTCCAGATAAAATGTTTCCTGCCGCGCCATAACCATCCAAGAAGAATGCAGTAAATATCCATATATTAAAAGCAATAGTATGTGCTGCAACGTATTCTTTTCCTAAATCGGCAGCTTCTCGAGTTGCTAGAATTAGTGCTACATTTAGGGATACAGAGCGCAGAAATAAATTCAGGCTCATAGATACTAATCGGTTAATTTCGTGGTGAAGAGGCATTTTTAGCTTAAGAGAAACATTGGTTTTTTTCATCAGAAAGGCAAAAGCTAAGATTGCCATTATTATTTGTGAGATTAAACTAGCCCAGGCTGCTCCTTTAATTCCCATCGGCTGTATTAAGCCTTCAATCCCGTAAACTAGGGCAAAGTCTAAACCTATGTTTAATCCAGCTCCAAGTGAAGCAATTATCATTGGCCAAAAAGTGTTTTGTAGGCCACGAAAGATTCCAAAAATTGCAAATGTGAATAGCGTTAGTGGAAAGCCCCAAACCCGAATATTGTAATAGTCGATACTGAAATCGAGAACAATGCCTTCTGCATTCATCATCGAGAATATTTCTTCAACGAAGAAATAAGTAGAAAAAAGAACGATTATACTTAAGCCAATATTAAAATATATGGCTTGGGCTGGAAACTTTCCGAGTTCGCTTATTTTACCAGCTCCTAGATTTTGTGCTACTATAGTTGAAATAGCACTTCGCGTTTGTCCTAAAATCCAAATAAGAGCAGATAGGAAAGAACCAACAATTCCGACAGCTGCGAGTGATTCTATGCCAAAATCTTTAATGTTTCCAACCACTGCTGCATCTGTTGCAGAAAGTACAGGTTCCGCGATTCCAGAAATTATAGCTGGAATGGCTAATTGTTGAATACGTTTAAAAGAAATATCTGTAGTACGCATATAACGTGCAAAGCTACAAAATAGGATTTGTTAAGCTCTGTTATCTTTTAAAGGAAGTTCGTAACAGTAAAATGGAAACTCACTTTGGTTTGGGAAATAAATATTTTCTAACTGCTTATATCCACGCGCCCTATAGAACTTTTGATTTCGAATGTTTTTGCTAAAAGTGTCTAGTCTTATTGAAACGATGTTTTTCTGAACGGCTAATTCTTCTGCAAAACCCATCAAATTTCTTGCAATTCCCTTTCCTTGATGCTTCGGATGAACTGCTAGCCGATGTATGTAATAATTATTTGAATTCGGTGTAAGCCATTTCACACTTTTATACTCTTCATCCATTATTGTTGAAATAACGATACATCCTAAAACAATATCTTCAGATATATAAACATACAATTCACCTCTTTCAATATCTTTTTGAAAAGCTTCAGCATTCGGATAGGTATCATTCCATTGAAATATACCAGTGGCTATCATCATTTCACCACACGCTTTGGTAATGGCAAGAATTTGGTTTATTTCAGAAATATTTGCTTTTCGAATCATTAAATTATTATCAGCGCTTTACAAAACTTATTTAGAATATAAAATTATTGAAAGTTTTCAGTGTTTGGCTCACAGTCTATATAAAAAAATAGATGTATATTAAAAAAAGTAGTACTTTCGCAATCTAAATAATCCTATGGGGGATTAGCTCAGCTGGCTAGAGCGCTTGCCTGGCAGGCAAGAGGTCACCGGTTCGACTCCGGTATTCTCCACAAAAAACCACTGCTTTTCAGTGGTTTTTTTATTTAAGAAAATCGATAGTAATTGCTACTGTTTGTGATAATGTTTCAGGCAAGCTATTTTCATCCCAAGGATGTTTTGCGTTAAAAACGTGATCAGCTCCTTCTATGATAGACAATTTGCTATTTTGATTCCAAGAATGAATTGCTTCACCTTCTTTCAATGAAACTGTAGGGTCTTCACTACCGTGTATTATAAGAAGTGGTTTTTTTAATTCTCGTACTGCTCGATGGATTGTAAACCTTCTTTCATTTTCTTTAAAATTCTCGTAAAACTGAAAGTTATGAGGTAGTTGTTGTTTAGTACGGCTATTTTCGACGTGTATAACGCCAGTTTCTTGCCATTTGTAAAATTCTGGGCTTCCTTCTTGAAATCTCGCTTTAAAGTCGCTCACACTAGCCCAAGTTACAACATTATCAATTCTTGGGTCTTCTTGAGCTTTTATTATAACAATGCCACCACCACGACTATGTCCGATTAAGGAGACTTTTGAAATATGTTTAGGAAGATTTTCGTTCCCATTTTCAATCTCGCTTAAAACTCTATCTAAATCATCCATTTCTTTACTGAAATTGTTTTCAGCGAAAGCATCCAAATCTGGAAAATCGATAGGTTGATTTACTGTCCCACCATTATGAGAAAAATTGAATTTTAAGAAACAAAATCCTGCATCGGCAAATTTTTCAGCTACCAAATGCCAAGCTCCCCAATCTTTAAAACCTTTATACCCATGGCAAAATATAACGATAGGTTGAGGTTTTTCTGTTTGCTTGTAATAAACGTCGTAAAGGATTGGTTTCTTACCTTCTGAAGTAAGTATTTGATTTTTTCTAACTATCATTATTCTATCTCTTTTTCTGTAAATGGAATGTTTGGATCGCAAATTTCTAAAATTAGCTTCTTTAATTCAATTGTAAAATTATCTAAGGTTTCTTCGGTGATTAATTGTGTTTTATTTCGGCTTCTAGGTTTGTCTTTTTTTCCAAACTTAAGAAATCCACTACCTAAATTTTTAAAAGAAATTATTCCAGCTTCTGCATTGATTACAGGTATTTCTTTATTCATCATTAAGGCATAAGTAAGGACCTGAAATGCCTTGCTGAATTTGTAATCTTCATTAATTTTTTCCCATTCGGTAATTTCAACATCGCCTTGACTTACTTGCCCTGATTTATAATCAATAATTCTTAAAATTCCATTACACTTATCAACACGATCAACTTTTCCTTGAATATTTACCGGAAACTCAAGTTCAGGTATTGGCACTTCCAAGGTTAAGTCTGTTTCAATCTTTAAAATTTCAATAGTGTTTCCGGCTTCAACATCGACTATTTCTTTGTCTAAGAAGTTTGATATATATCTTTTAGCAACTTCAAAAATGATGAGGTTTTTTCCTTTTGAGAATGTCCCCCCCTTAAAGGTTTTTTTAAATTGAGAAGTAACTTCTTCATCAATTTTGGACTTCATTTCAATAATATGTTGAACAGTTAGAATTTCTCCTTCTAAAGGTTTATAGAAATTTTCTAAGGTGTCGTGAACAATAGTTCCTAAGGTATTAGCAGCGACGGTTTCTTCAACTTCTTCAAACTCATTTAACCTTAAAATTTTCTGAAAATAAAAGTCTAACGGGTTTCTAATATACCCCGTTAAAGCTGAGGGAGAGAAGCCTTTTGATGCAATTTCTTTAAGTCGTGTCATTACCGCTTCTGTCTTTGCAATTTGTTTCAGGGAGTGAGGCTTAATCTGTATTTTTGGAGACAATATTGTTTTTTCAATACTGTGGTTTTTACATTTATCAATCGTTAATTGTCGAATAAAACGACTTTTTTCACCTGTATTAAGACCTTCTGAATTATTGTTGTAAAGTAATGTTATATTTTTCGCGCGTTGTAATAACCTATAAAAGTGATAGGTGTATATAGCATCCTTTTCGGAATAGCGAGGAAGATTAAATTGCTCTTTTAAATCGTACGTAATAAAAGAGGCATTCGACTTTCCTGAAGGAAAAACGCCTTCATTCACCGACGTGATTATAACATTTTCAAAATCTAACACACGGGTTTCTAATACTCCCATTAGTTGAATTCCGTCATATGCATCACCTTTAAAATCTAAGGAAACCGTGCTCGTCAGTTCGACAAACAGCGTTTGCACGCTTTTAATTGTGTTTAAATAAGGGTATTTTTCGTTTAGAGTTGCAATTTTATTAAATACCGAATTTAACTCGTGAAGAACAAGATGTTCAACACTATTGACCTTGTTTTTATCCTGAATTGTTTTAATAATTATTAAAGCTGAATTAACAGCTGTTGAAACATCTTCACTCCAACTTTCAAATAAAAGTTTTAATAGGTTTTTGCCTTCATTTTCTGTTAAGCTTAATATTGTTTCACTTGAAATATGTGTAATATTTTCTTTTACTAATTTTTCAGAAATACTTTGTGCATTCGGTAACAACTTAGAAGCTAATGGATGATTTAATATTGAAAGTACGTCTTTGTAATACAGATTATCTGTATCTCGAAGATGAATTGAAAACAGCAATTCAAAAAATACTACTGCAGGAAAATTTTTCAATGCAACTCCCATAGTTACATTAATGTTTTTTACATTTTCAGGTAGGGAATATAGAAGGGGGACGAGTAAGTTTTCATCGCCTAAAACAATTGCGGTCTTATTAATCTCTTCATCTGATAGTTTTAAAAGTAACTCTCCCACGTATTTAGCTTGCCCAATATTTTTTTGTACTTCTACTAGTTGAATATGTTTGGGTTGTTTAAAATTATTAGAATGTATTTTTGGAGGATTGTTTTGGAAATATTTCCACTCCTTAATGTATTTTCTGATAAAATATGAGGCGCTGTGTTTTAAATCTTCGTAAAACAATAGATCTGTATCCCAATAAACTTTAGTGTTACCGGTTTCTAGTAGTTCTTGAAAGATATATTGTTCAGCAGTATTTAACGCGTTAAACCCTACAAATAGATGTGTTTTATTTCCATTGCTGTTTATATAGTGCTCAATATTTGCAGCGGCTTCCCTATATACCATTCCTTGGTAGCCGATGTTTTCTTTCAATAATAGTGCTTGGATATTGTTATACAACAAGGGCAGGCTTTCCCAGAACTTTAGATAGTTTTCGATTAATTCAGTTTTTACGTCTGAAACTCCCCAGCGTTCTAAAGTTTTAATACTTGCTAAATACCCAAAAAAAGGAATAGTTTCAACTAAATATCGATCAATCTCATTAAAGTCGTTTAGCAGCGTAGTCGCCCAAGTAGCATAAGTCTCAAAATCATCTTTTTGTTTTATCGCAGCTGTACTTTGGTATGCCTGATAACTTTTAAAAAGCAATTCTGTATTATCTATTATAGAAAGGTTTGATAGTTGTTCTATAAACTCTTCTATACTTAAAATTTTGGGAGCGAATTGTGTGTGGGAAGCTTGTTTCTTCAATTCGTTCATTATAAAGCCACCAGCTCTCTTACTTGGTAAGATAATTGTTACTTCGGATATATCCGAGTAGGTGTTTTTTATATCTGCTAGGGTTTCTTGAATGAATGTTACCATAGCCTAAAAATAAGAAACGCCCCCGAAATTCGGAGGCGTTTCAAAAATATTTATTTAAAACTTATCGGCTGATAATTATTTCTTTAAAGAAATTTCAACACGACGGTTTTGCTGTCTTCCAGCTTTAGTTTTATTAGTAGCGATTGGTCTAGATGGACCGTATCCTTCAGAAGTTAATCTGTCAGCGTCCATACCAATTGTAGTTAAGTAATCTTTAACTGAAGCAGCTCTTTCTTTAGAAAGTCTTTCGTTCAATTTTAAACTACCAGTACTATCAGTGTGACCTTCAATCTCGAACTTCGCGTTTGGATATTCTTTCATGATATCAGCGATGTTTTGAAGAACAGCGTAAGATTCTTTACGGATAGATGCTTTTCCAAGATCGAATAAGATAGTTTTAGAGTAATCGTTCAATTGCTTGATGATTTCTACAGAAACTTCTGGACAACCTTTGTTAGCTACAGTACCAGCAACATCTGGACACTGATCATCTTTGTCAAGAACACCGTCACCATCTCTATCTGGCCAAGGGCATCCGTTGTTTTCTTTAGGACCAGCTTCGTTTGGACAAGCGTCGTCTTTATCAGCGATACCATCACCGTCAGCGTCTGGACAACCGTTAAGTTCTTTAAGACCAGCTACAGTTGGGCACTCATCTTTGTGATCTGGCACACCGTCACCGTCTGTATCAGGACAACCGTTAAATTCAGCTAAACCTGGAGTTTCTGGGCACTCATCAAGTCTATCTTCAATACCGTCACCGTCAGTATCAGGACATCCGTTAAACTCAGCTAAACCTGGTGTTTCTGGACACTCATCATCTTTATCGTAGATTCCGTCACCGTCTGTATCTTTCCCACCAAATTGGAAAACAATACCAGCAGAGTGTTGGAAGTGAGAGATACCGTAAGCTTCTTCGAAAGCATGCTTGTAAGTAGACTGTAGGTTAAGACCTAAGTTCTCTGTAAACCATACTTTAATACCAGCAGTTGCGTTAGCAGTTCCAAAACCGATATCGTCAACCCAAGTATAACCACCACCAAGACCAAGAGATGGGTCAAACCAACCACCTGGAGCGATAGCGTTTCTAAAGCTGTACTTAATAGCACCATCAGCACCGTAGTAGCTAAGGTCATTTGCAGCAACGTCACCTAGTTTGTCAATTCTATTAATAGAACCAGCAGCAGTAAATACAAATCCACTACCTACATATCTACTGATAGCAAGTCTTGAAACAGATGGTAAAATGTTCCAGTGGTCGTTTGCATTAAAATACTCGTCAAAGATCTCCCCTCTCATTCCAGGAGCTTGTAAACGTAATTGATCCTCATTTTGTCCAGCAGGGTAAACGTCAACAGCGTTTACACCAACTTCAACAGCCCAAGGATTGTTCTCGTCTTGTGCATTTGCTACTCCAATTCCTAAGAAAAGAATAGCAGCAACTAAAAATCTGTTAAGATGTTTCATATTCGATTGTTTAATTTTTAAGTGTTAATTAAGAGCAAAAGTAAGTTGTTAAATATTATAAACAAAAGCAAATCTAATAAAATTTTCCTAAAATGCTTGCTATTAAAGAAGAAAGCGGGCTTTTAAGACGGGATTACCTCTAATTCTTTTCCAATCTTAATAAAGGCATTTATTGCCTTATCTAAGTGCTCCTTTGTGTGTGCTGCTGATAGCTGTACGCGTATACGAGCCTTACCTTTAGGTACAACAGGGAAAAAGAACCCTATTACATAAATACCCTCTTCTAAGAGTCTATCTGCCATTTTTTGCGATAATTTCGCGTCATACAACATAACTGGTACAATTGCAGAGTCTCCATCGATAATATCAAAACCTGCTTCTTTCATGCCTTTTTTGAAGTACAGAGTATTTTCAACAAGTTTATCACGTAAAGATGTATCTCTAGAAAGCATTTCAAATACTTTAAGCGACGCCCCTACAATAGCAGGAGCCAAAGAATTTGAGAATAAATATGGACGAGAACGTTGTCTCAACATATCTATAATTTCTTTTTTACCAGTAGTGTATCCACCCATAGCACCACCTAAAGCTTTTCCTAATGTTCCGGTAATAATATCTATACGGCCCATTACGCCTTTCTCTTCTAACGTACCTATTCCTTGTTCTCCAATGAAACCAGTTGCGTGGCACTCATCGATCATCACTAAAGCATCGTACTTATCGGCTAAATCACAAATTTTATCAAGTGGCGCTAATAAACCATCCATTGAAAATACTCCATCGGTAACAATTAATTTAAATCTCGCTCCATTTTCATTTGCGGCAATCAACTGCTTTTCAAGATCCTCCATATCATTATTTTGATATCTATATCGAGCAGCTTTACAAAGTCGAACACCATCTATAATAGAAGCGTGGTTTAATGAGTCTGAAATAATAGCATCCTCTTCACCTAATAATGGTTCAAAAACTCCTCCATTTGCATCAAAACATGCAGCATATAATATAGTGTCTTCAGTTTCGTAGAAATCGGCAATTGTTTGCTCTAGTTGTTTGTGTATGTCTTGAGTACCACATATAAAACGAACGGATGACATTCCAAAGCCGTGTGTGTCCATTGTGTCTTTAGCAGCTTGAATTACCTCTTTATTAGCAGAAAGGCCTAAATAATTGTTTGCACAAAAATTTAAAACTGTTTCTCCAGTAGAGACAGTGATTTCGGCATCTTGAGGAGAAGTGATAATTCTCTCTCTTTTGTATAAACCGTTTTCTTTAATTTCTTCTAACTCTTTCTGTAAGTGTTCTTTTATTTTTCCGTACATATTATAATTTTTTAAGACGTTTGTGCATTTTGATATTTAAACCTAAAAAGTTTAATGAGTTTGTTAAAGCACGGTCAAAATGCTTAACCAGCTTTTAGATCTTTCAAAATTAAACTTTATTTATTACTATTTCACCTTCGTTACTATAGATAAGTATTTTTTGTAAAACCTCAATATCCATTTGCTGTAATGCATTGGCATATTCTGTTAACTGATCGGTATGCCAAATGTTTGGTGAACCTGTTTTGTAATCTATTATTACAGCCGTATTTTCTGAGCTGATATTAATTCTATCCGGGCGCAATACTAATCCCGTTTTTGTAATTACACTGCGCTCATTGTAAACTTTGTCATTACCTTCGAATAAATTTTTTAAGGCCGCATGATTTATAATTTGATTTACAATATTACTCAATACTGAAAATTCTTCTTTAGGGATAATTGCACGTTCTTTTAAATTGGCTAGCACTACTTCGGCATCTTGTTTCGTATAAATCTTTGCCATGGTTTCGTGTAAAAGATTTCCAGCTGTAATTGCAGCCTGAATTTCTTCATCCTCAATTAAATTTTCTGTTGAAACTATATTTAATCCGTGTTTTTTGGGACTACTAGATAGATATATAGGTAGCTGCTGCGAAACTATTTCTTTATCTTTTGAAAGCTTAGGTGAGTTTTTTCCAAAATCATAAATCATTTGATCGGAATTCCACATTCCTTTATTCTTTAAGAACTCCATAAAAAGTTGGTTATAACTATTAGGTGTTCCATCTTTAGTCTCAGTTGGTGTTTCAGCAAAAATATATAGTTTCTCTACTGCACGAGTTAAAGTTACATAAAGTAAGTTAAGGTTGTCTAATTCTAATTGATTTCTATGTTCATTGTACATTTCTTTCCCGATTTCTCCATAATTTTCAATTTCCGCCTTAAAGTTAATTTGTGCTTGATTGAAACTGAATTCATCATTTAAGGGGTACCAAAGTTTATCGTATTTGGCATCGTAAAGTTGAATGTCTGCAAACGGAAAAATTACCACTGGAAACTCTAAACCTTTGGATTTATGAATGGTCATTAATTGTACAGCATTTGCTCCTTCGCTAGAGGGAATAGATGCATTGTCTTTTTTGGTGTCCCAATAGTCTAAAAATGAAATTTTATCGGCTTGTGGTTGTTGTTCAAACTCATAAACTAAATCCATAAACCCGAATAAATAAGCATCGGCAACTTGTTGCATTTTAAATTTATCGATACAGTACTCGAATGCCTCGTATAGAGAAACTGATCGCATTTCTGTAAATTTAAAATCTATACCGTATTCCGATAGGTTTTCCGAAAATTTTGCTTCTGAAATATTTAGGAATTTCGTAAAAAAACTGTGCTTCTCCTCTTTAAGGTTTAAATGGTCGTGTAATAAGTCTAACAGATTAACTTTTGCTTCGTCATTCTGAGGATACAAACAAAGTTGTAATGTAAAAACTAAAGTTTGCACTAATGCAGAAGACTGAAGTAAAAGTGTTTCAGATGATATAACAGACACTTCTTTTTCCATTAAAAAAGTACTTAAAGCAATTCCATCTGTTTTTCTGCGAGTTAGTATACATATATCACCTTCTGAAAAGCCTTTTTCTTTTAAATCAAGTATAGTGTTGTATACAAGTTGACCGTAATTTTCTTGTTTCTCTTCTTTTTTCTGTTTCTCAATAAATTCAAATTTTATATAACCTTCTTTCTTGTTGTTTAGCTTCTGTTTGTTACCTAATTCATAAAGTTTTGCGTGGGTTTCGTTAGAAAAATATGAAGCGGCAAAAGTGAAAAACTGATTGTTAAAGTCTATAATTTCGGCACAACTTCTATAATTTGTGTCGAGTGAAAGCACTTCTTTTTCACGTTGAAAAGGATTGTTGTTGCCATAAAGACCCATAAATTGTTCGGGAAGTCCACCACGCCATCGATAGATAGATTGTTTGGCATCACCTACCAATAAAAGGCTTCCCGAATTTGGATCTATCTCTTGCGAAAGCGCATTATCAATCAAAGGAATAAGGTTGTCCCACTGCAATTTTGAGGTGTCTTGAAACTCATCAATAAAAAAGTGTCGATACTTTTCTCCCATACGTTCATATATGAAAGGAGCGGGCTGATTTTTAATTTCTTTATTTATAATCGAGTTAAATTCTGAAATAGGAAGTATAGTTTTTTCTATCTTGATCTTTTCTATTTCTTGGTTAACAAGGTTAATTACAGAAAGAGGAGTGATGTTTTTTAAAATAGAATCGTATAAATTAAACTTATTCACCATTTCCTTAATTTTCAAGTAATTTGAGAGAAAGGTTGGAGTTAAGCTATCGATAATAGAGGTTATCGAAGGGTCTTCTTTTGCTTTATAAAGACTTTTTCCTGTTTCTAAATTTTCCTGAAGTTTGTTGGCGTACACATTGTATTCTCCAGATTTCAATTTTAAAAAATGATTGGGTAATGTTGCTCTGCTGAAATCTGAGTGTTCTAAACCACTTTCATCTATTAGTTGCAGTGTCTCGCTGGCAATTTTTTCAATTTCTTCGGAAAGGTGTTTTCTTTTTAAAACCAATTGCTTCTTAAATTCAAGAAAATCTTCAAGAGTTTTTTCCTTTAACACTGAAACTTGATCGGCATCATTTTCATTAAAAAGTAATTTTGCAGCATTCGCTATGTCACGGGATATATCCCAAGATTTATCGTCGTCGGTTTTTTCTAATGCGAATTCCAGTAAAACTTTAGTAATTTCCTTGTTTTCTCCTGCCTTGCTTAACAACAAATCTACAGCTTCAGCCAAAAGTTCAGGAGTATCTAGAGAAACTTCAAAATTATTGGCAAGCTCCAAATCTCTTGCAAAAGTTCGAATTAGTCTATGGTTAAAACTATCAATTGTTTCAACACTAAATGCGGCATAATTATGAAGTAAATTTTTTAGAATTCGTTTTGAGCGTTTTTGAATTTCTTCAATAGACATTCCAGTTTCTTCTGCAATAATAACTTGCATAGGTAAAGGCTCTGAAATACATTTTTCATCACTGAAAGCAACAAGAGTTTCTACAATGCGTTGTTTCATTTCGGCCACCGCTTTGTTTGTAAAAGTTATAGCTAACAGATGTTTGAAGTAGTCATCTTTTGTTGCAGAAAGAATTTGCTTTAAGTACGCTTTTACAAGCGTAAAAGTTTTTCCGCTTCCCGCAGCGGCGTCATATATAGAAAAAGAGGTATGTTTTGTCAAGATTTTCACATTTTGTACTAAATTACTGTTTTTATCTCTTCTGAATCAAATTATTCTATAGCAGTATAGAAATCTTATAAAACCTATAACACTTTTTGATAGAGATAATGATTAAATTTGAGTCAATTTAGTAATAACCAATAAAAAAACGATATAATTATGTCTTTCGAATTACCAAAATTACCGTATGCACACGATGCATTAGAGCCTAATATTGACGCTCAAACAATGGAAATACACCACGGAAAACACCATCAAGGTTATACCAACAATCTAAATGCTGCCATTGAAGGTACAGATATGGAAGGAAAGTCTATTGAAGATATCCTTAAGAATTTAGATATGGATAACAAAGCTGTTCGTAATAACGGCGGTGGGTTTTACAATCACAGTCTTTTCTGGAAAGTAATGTCTCCAAATGGTGGTGGCAAGCCTTCAGGTGACTTGGCTAAAGCTATTGATGATGCTTTTGGAAGTTTTGATACTTTTAAAGAAAAGTTTTCAGATGCAGCTAAAACTCAATTCGGTTCTGGATGGGCTTGGCTATGTGTACACAAAGGAGGAAAAGTAGAAGTTTGCTCTACTCCAAACCAAGATAATCCATTAATGCCAAATACTGGATGTGGTGGAACTCCAATTTTAGGACTAGATGTTTGGGAGCACGCTTATTATTTAAAGTACCAAAACAAGCGTCCTGATTATGTAGGAGCATTTTGGAACGTAGTAAACTGGGACGAAGTTTCAGATAATTACTCAAAAAATAAATAATAGCAAGTTTTTAAATAACAGCTATATATAAGAAATCCGCAATCAATTTGATTGCGGATTTTTTTATTGTGTTAAGTTTAATAAACTTAAATAGTTTTCAGCATTAATAGGCGCGACCTAAATTCCCTTCAAAGAAGTTTATATAAGCGCGATTTACCACTCTGTTTCCTCCTGCAGTAGGGTAATCGCCAGTAAAATACCAATCTCCTAAATTTTTAGGGCAAGCTTTGTGTAAGTTGTCTACAGTTTGGAAGATTAATTTAACAGGAGATTTAATAGTTTCCGAACTAATTATTTCAGCAATTTTATCTGAAATCTCCTCATCGGTAAACGGTTCGTATAGTCTCTTTACTTGATTTACAACTTTTGCATCTTTTAACGTTGATTGTTCAATACACTTATTGTAAATTTCTTCGACTACTGAATAGGTGCCGCGATCTTTATGTAATTCTAAAGCTGCTTGGAATGCCACTAAGTCTTCAAGTCTCGCCATGTCTATTCCGTAACAGTCTGGGTAGCGTATTTGTGGAGCAGATGAAACTACTACAATTTGTTTTGGATGCAGCCTATCAAGCATTGTTAAGATACTTTTTTTCAAGGTTGTACCACGTACGATACTGTCGTCGATAATTACTAAACTATCTTCAGGTTTTACAACTCCATAAGTGACATCGTAAACGTGAGCAACTAAATCATCTCGACTGCTGTCGTCTGTAATAAATGTTCGAAGCTTAACATCTTTAATTGCGATTTTTTCAGTCCTTACTTTATGTGCTTGTATCTGCTGAAGTCTTTCTGCGGTAAGATTGTCTTTTTCACGAAGAATTACTTCGTTCTTTTGTTTGTTTAATTCGTCTTGTGCAGCATCTAACATTCCGTAGAATGAAGTTTCGGCAGTATTTGGAATAAATGAAAATACTGAATTTTCTGTATCGTAGTTGATGGCTTCTAATACCTTAGGCATCACAAGTTTTCCTAGCATTTTACGCTCTTGGTAAATTTCTGCATCACTTCCACGTGAAAAGTATATACGCTCAAAAGAACAAGATTTTCTTTCTAATGGAGCAAGAATTTCGGGAGTGCTTAATTTCCCGTTTTTCTTGATAATTAAGGCGTGACCTGGTTCAAGTTCTTTAACCGATTCAAAAGGTACGTTGAAAGTAGTTTGAATAGCTGGTCTTTCTGAAGCTACTACAATAATCTCATCATCCTGATAGTAATACGCTGGTCTTATCCCTGCTGGATCTCTTAATACAAAGGCATCTCCGTGACCTAATAACCCTGCCATTGCGTAACCACCATCCCAATTGGATGCAGATTTACGAAGGATTTTAGCAACTTTTAAATTTTCTGCGATATAAGGAGAAGCTTGTTGTTTGTTAAGACCTTGTGTTTTTGCTTTTTTATAAAGCTTGCTTACTTCACTGTCAAGAAAATGTCCGATACGTTCCATAACAGTAATTGTATCAGCTTTTTCTTTTGGATGCATTCCTAACTTAATAAGATTGTCGAAAAGATCGTTTGTATTGGTCATATTAAAATTCCCCGCAATAATAAGGTTGCGATGCATCCAATTATTCTGACGAAGAAAAGGATGAACATTTTCAATACTGTTTAAACCGAAAGTTCCATAACGAACGTGACCTAAAAATAATTCGCCTATATAAGGAATGTGCTTTTTTTGTTCTTCAACACTGTCCTTTAATTCAGGGTTATTTTTGAATTCTAAGTTTATTCTTTCGTTAATTTGCGAAAATATATCCTGAATAGGTTGTGCTTGATTTGAACGTACTCTACTAATATAGCGTTCTCCTGGCGATACATCCAACTTAATACTTGCAAATCCAGCACCATCTTGACCTCGATTATGCTGTTTTTCCATCATAAGGTACATTTTGTTTACCCCGTAAAAGGCAGTGCCGTATTTTTCCTTGTAATATTCTAAAGGTTTTAGCAATCTTACCATTGCTATTCCACATTCATGTTTTAAGGCGTCGCTCATTTTTTAAAAATACTCGTTAAAAGTTACTAAGTTGTATAATTTTAAATTTTTAAAGTATAAAAAACGCCCTGAAATTTCAGGGCGTGTATTTATGTTAGTTTTATATCAAACTGGGTTAGGCTTTTAAATTGTTGGATTCGTTCGTACACTTCTTTATTGGACAAATTCAATAATCTTTCTGGTCCAAACTTTTCTACACAAAATGAAGCTAATGCTGAGCCGTTAATAACAGCATTTTTCATATTTGAATAGCTATAATCTCCTGTTTTTGCTAAATATCCGGTAAACCCTCCAGCAAAAGTGTCACCTGCACCTGTAGGATCAAATACTTCTCGTAATGGCATAGCGGGTGCAAAGAAAACATCATCATCGCCAAATAATAATGCGCCGTGTTCTCCTTTTTTTATTACTACGTAATCAGGCCCCATTTCCATGATCTTGTGAGCTGCCTTTACTAGCGAATATTCTCCTGAAAGTTGTCTTGCCTCTTCATCATTAATTGTAATTACATCAACCTTAGCAATTACTTTCATTAAATCTTCTAGTGCACTGTCCATCCAAAAGTTCATTGTGTCTAACACTATCAATTTAGGATTCTGCATTTGTTCAATAACACCTAATTGGACGAGAGGATGAAGATTTCCTAACATAACTACTTCAGCATCTTTATAATCATGTGGAACTTTAGGTTCGAAATCAGCTAGAACATTGAGATCTGTAATCAATGTATCGCGAGTGTTCATATCGTTGTGATATTTTCCACTCCAAAAAAACGTTTTTCCTTCCTTTACAATTTCAAGTCCAGAAAGGTTCATTCCTTTTTCTTCCAGCATCACTAAGTTTTCTTCAGGAAAATCACCGCCTACTACTGAAACGATTGCACCATCAGTTTTAAATTGAGAGGCTGCTAATCCAATATAAGTGGCAGCGCCTCCAAGAATTTTTCCTGTTTTTCCGAAAGGAGTTTCAATGGCGTCAAAGGCTACAGTACCTACAATTACAAGTTTACTCATAGTTTTATGCTGAACAGTTTAAGTTTATTTAATCATTTCTTAATCTGAAAACCATAACTTGAAGGCTATAAATTAAGAAGGTGCAAATTTAGTAATAAAATGCTGTATTATACACGTTTTTGAAATCAAACATATTCACAAGATAACTTCAGGTTTTAATATCTTTGAGATAGCCCATAATAAAGCTTTGCTATTTTTAAATTTCCTAGTAGACTGATAACGAGATTAAACAATGATTAACAAACGACTTCTTATTAAAAACTTACTCGCACATAACGATGAGAGTAGCTTCTATGATAAGAAACGAAAAATTGATCTTAGCAGTAAAGAAGGAAAAGCAAAATTCTTGAAACACATCTGTGCATTAAGCAATAGTAATCCTGCAAATAATTCATTTATCGTAATAGGTGTAGAGGATGAAACTAACGAAATAAGAGGTGTCGACTTTTTCGATGATAGTAAAATTCAAAATCTTGTAAATGCATATCTCACTAATCCCCCTTTAATTATTTATGAAAACGTTGCCTTTCCAAATTTGTCCGACAAGGTTGTCGGGTTGGTTACCATTAGACCTCACGGAAAAATCACCTCGCTGCGAAAAAATATATGGAAGTATTGGGGTGGAAGTATTTTTATGCGGGATGGCAGTATTTCCATGCCAAAAGATTTCGATATTGAAATTAAAGATGTGAACTCCGAAATCGTGAAATCTATAGAAAACGCAGCTAAAAACAATATTAAATTAACGCTAGATGGGGTCATCGACTTTATTTATAATCGACACAAAGACTTAGAAAGTCACTACAAAGTATTTATGGAACAATTTGTAGTTTGCTGGGCAGGAACGCCAAAGAAACTAAAAGATAAAACCTACTATTCTAGAGTTGATATTGAATTAATAAACGAACAAGTTCGACTTTTTTATTCTGCCTTAGATGAAATAAGCATCGACTTTACAGAAGATTATTTTAAAATTGTAGAATATGTGCATTTAGGTTTGAATGAACAGTTCAAATATTATCCTTTGGAAGAAGTTACCATTCAATTTTATGAAAATGGATCGTATAATATTGATACAGAGTTAATTTTCGAGCCGCCTCAATTTAATAAAAAAACTCTATATCATATTTTTAATGCCAATAATGCGGTGTTGGAAAAAATAAAACACAACATTCCGCTAAACGATTCAGAGAAAAAAGATTTGCCTCTCCTTCCTTCAACATATCTCATTTGTTATCTAAACAATTTTGAAGATGCCAAACTAAAATTACAAGAAGCCAAGGAGGTTTTAAGAGTTTATGACGGAAATGCTTATCAGTTTTCTAAAGAATCGTTGCGAATTTTAAGAAAGGTGAGTTATAATTAAAAACACTTTTCGCCTAATTTTTATATCTTTAAACCACAATAACAAATTTTAATCCTATGGGCATATTCGATACTATCAAAGAAAAATTAAGCAATGAATTTATTGACATCATTGAGTGGTTGGACTATACGGATGATACCATATGTCATAGGTTTGAACGCTACCAAAACGAAATTAAAAACAACGCTAAACTCATCGTTCGAGAAGGGCAGACAGCTGTTTTCATCAATGAAGGCCAACTAGCAGATGTTTTTAAACCTGGTACATATACCTTAAACACCGAAAACCTTCCAATTTTAACTACTTTAAAAGGTTGGAAATACGGTTTTAATAGTCCGTTTAAGGCTGAAGTTTACTTCGTAAACACGCATCTATTTACCGATGAAAAATGGGGAACCAAAAACCCGATTACATTAAGTGATGAACGCTTCGGTTTGGTTGAAATTCGTGCCTTCGGGACGTATGCCTTCAAAATCAACGATCCTGGGAAATTTATAATTGACATTGTTGGAACAGATAATAATTTCACCAATTTTGAAATTAACGAACATCTTAAAAGTTTAATCGCTACTAGGTTTACAGATACTGTTGGAAAGGCTAATCTTCCAATTGAACTTTACGCAGCGAATACCACTGAGCTTTCTGAAACCTGTAAGGAAGTTATGCAGCCCGAATTTAACAGTGTAGGTATTGCCTTAGAGAAATTCTTCATCGAGAATGTTTCTATGCCAGAAGATTTGAAAAAGGAAATTTTTGAGTACAGCCGAATTGATAAATTAGATCTTGATAAATTAACGAAATTCAAAACTGCAAAAGCTATTGAAGCAGCTGCTGCAAACGAAGGTGGAACAGCTGGCGCCGGTATGGGAATGGGAATGGGCTTTGTACTTGCCCAACAAATGGGCCGAATGATGAACCCACAAATGGGACAACAGCAAGTTCAACAACAGCAAGGTGGAGGAATGCCATCGCCAATGCCTACAGCAGTCCAATATTTCTATGCTTTAAATGGTGCACAGGCTGGCCCTGCTAGTATAGAGCAACTAAAAGGCTTGTTTGCTAATAGAACAATAAATAAAGACACTTTAATTTGGAAAGCAGGTTTATCTGAATGGACAAAACTTCAAGAAGTGGAAGAGCTGAAATCCTTCTTAGGTGGAAATACACCTCCGCCTTTACCACCACAATAGGCTTCGATAATATTTTAAAAATGTTGCTTCAAAATTTTTTTAAAATGGTTCCGAACCACAGCGTAATTTATGGAAGAAATTTCACCTAAAAAATCTGAACTTAAAAAGTCCTGTGTCAATTGTGGGGCCGAACTCATATATGCACCTGGTACCACAGAGCTTAAATGTGATTACTGCGGTTATACAGAAGAAATCGAACCTTCACAAAGTGAAATCCAAGAGTTAGAGCTTAAATCTTATTTAGAAAAGATGGGCTCTTTGAGTCACAGTGAAGAAATTACTATGCTTCATTGTAAAAATTGTGGGGCAAATCAACACATTGAAGAAAATTACAAATCTCTTGCCTGTGTGTATTGCGGTTCACCATTAATTATAGAAGATGCTTATACTGAAGAGTGGATATTGCCGGGAGCAGTATTGCCATTTCAAATAACTCAACAAAAGGCCCATCAAATTTTTAAAGACTGGGTAGACTCTCTTTGGTTTGCACCAAATAATCTAAAAAAGGCAGCAATAGACCCGCAAAATACGAAAGGTTTATATGCTCCATTTTGGACATTCGATGCACAACTTCATGCAACTTATTCAGGGCAAAGAGGTGAATATTATTACGTAAGTAAAACCGTAGGAAGCGGTAAAAATAAACGAACAATTCAGGAGAGAAGAACGCGATGGTATTCTGCTTCTGGAAGTGTTTCTGGTTTTGTAGATGATACATTGATAAAAGCTTCAAACCAAAAAAATGGAGTAATCCCTCCTAATATAGCACGATGGAACTTACAGCTTTTAAAACCTTTTGATAGTAGTTACTTATCGGGTTTTATAACCGAAAAATATACAATTCCTTTATTGGAAGGACATAAAGATAGCAATGAAGTTACTAATACCGTAGCTCTAACTTGGGCTCGAAAAGATATAGGAGGCGATACCCAACGAATTTCATCTATTGATGTGAAACTAACAGACGAAACCTTTAAACATATTTTATTGCCAGTTTATATAAGTACTTATAGATTTAAAGGGAAGCGATATAACTTTTATGTAAACGGACAAAGTGGAATAATATCTGGAGATCGACCTTATTCATTCTGGAAGATATTCTTTTTAGTATTACTTTTAATTTTTATAATAGCAATCATTTCTTTATTTTCATCTTAATGAGAACAGTTGTAATAGGAGACATTCACGGTGGGTTAAAAGCTTTAAAACAATTGATTGAAAGAGCAAACCTTCCAAAGAAAACTAAGTATGTTTTTTTGGGTGATTATGTAGATGGTTGGAGTGAATCTGCCGAAGTTATTGAGTACTTAATAAATTTTTCTCAAGAAAATAGATGTATTCTTTTAAGAGGTAACCACGATGAACTGCTTTATAACTATTTAAAAACAGGTGAAAAAAATTCGATGTGGCTAAATCAGGGTGGTGAAAGTACTTTAAAAAGCTATTCAGGTCTATCAAAAACTGAAAAAGGAATTCACCTTCGCTTTCTCGAAAATCTTACTAATTATCATGTCGATTCAGAAAATCGGCTTTTTCTTCACGCTGGGTTTATGAATTTACACGGACCTGAACACGAATATCATCCACATTTGGTGTATTGGGATAGAACGTTATGGGAAATGGCCTGTTCGTTAGATACTAGAATTCCAATGGATGACGATAGATATCCTAAGCGATTAAAACTCTTCAAAGAGATATTTATAGGCCATACACCTGTGACCCGAGTAGGCTTTGATGTCCCAGCTAATTTCGCAAACGTTTGGAATATTGATACAGGAGCTGCTTTTAAAGGAAAGTTGTCTATGCTTGATATTGATTCTAAGGAAATTTGGCAAAGCCAAACTGTTCATTCTCTGTATCCTGAAGAAAGAGGTAGGAATTAGCACTTCTTTATTACAATATACATTTTACAGTTCTTATATTTGTATAAGTAATTTCCCCAAAATAAATATCATGGCACTTAAAAATATACGTCTCGAAGTAATGCAAACCATAGAAAAAGAGGTTGATAATTATATCGATCAATTTCTTATTCCTGTCGAAAAAATTTGGCAACCAACCGATCTTTTGCCAGATTTTCAGAAAGAGGATTATATGGAGGAAGTAACTCAGATTCGCGAAGAAGCTAAAGAACTTGGATACGACTTTTGGATTGTATTAGTAGGTGATATGGTTACAGAAGAAGCATTGCCAACCTATGAAAGTTGGTTAATGGATATGGAGGGGGTTGATCAGCACGGTCGTAATGGATGGAGTAAATGGATTCGTCATTGGACAGGTGAAGAAAATCGACACGGAGATACATTAAATAAGTATTTGTATTTATCTGGAAGGGTAAATATGAGAGAAGTGGAGATAACAACACAGCATTTAATTAATGATGGTTTTGAGGTTGGTACTGGTCGAGACCCTTATAGAAACTTTATTTATACAAGCTTTCAGGAATTAGCAACCAATATTTCGCATAGCCGAGTGGGAAAAATCGCTAAGAAAAAAGGAAACAAATCACTAGCAAAGATGTGTAATTTGATTGCTGGAGATGAAATGCGTCATCATTTAGCCTATCGTCAATTCGTAAAAACTATTTTTGAATACGATGCTAGTGAAATGATGTTGGCGTTTGCAGATATGATGCAGAAAAAAATTATAATGCCAGCTCAAAACCTTCGACAAAGTGGTGGAAAAATGGCTTCAGCTTTTGACGATTTTAGTAATGCTGCTCAACGATTAGGTGTTTATACAACTTATGATTATATCGATATTCTTGAACGATTAAACTCACATTGGGAAATTTCTAAAATTTCTGGACTTACAGATGAAGCTGAAAAAGCTCGTGATTACCTTGTAAAATTACCTTCAAGAATGCTTCGAATTGCAGATCGAATAAAAATACCAGAAGACGCAAATCGTTTCAAATGGGTTGAGCCTAACGGAATTATTTAAGTATCATCGATTTTAGAACATTAAAAAACCCCAAAGTTTAATTAAACTTTGGGGTTTTTTAATTTAATAAGACAAATGAATCTTCAGTTTGTCAAATTCTAAATCTTACAAATCAAATTTAATACCCTGCGCTAATGGAAGCTCAGTTGTATAGTTAATTGTATTTGTCTGTCTGCGCATGTAGATTTTCCAAGCGTCACTTCCACTTTCACGTCCGCCACCTGTTTCCTTTTCACCACCAAATGCACCACCAATCTCAGCCCCTGAAGTACCAATGTTTACGTTTGCAATACCACAGTCTGATCCTTGAACAGATAAGAAGCGTTCAGCTTCACGTAGGTTATTAGTCATAATAGCAGATGAAAGTCCTTGTACAACTCCATTTTGAAGTTCGATAGCATTTTCAACATCACCACTATACTTCATCATATATAATACAGGTCCGAATGTTTCGTGTTGAACAATTTCGAAGTCGTTTTCTGCTTCAGCAATAGCTGGTTTTACATAGCATCCACTTTCGTATCCTTCACCTTCTAAAACGCCACCTTCAACGATAATTTTTCCACCTTCTTCAACAACTTTTTCAAGAGCGTGTTGGTAATTCTTAACAGCATCTTTGTCGATAAGTGGTCCAACGTGATTTTTTTCATCAAGTGGGTTACCAATTCGAAGTTGATTATAAGCAGCAACAACAGCATCTTTTACTTTGTCGTAAATACTTTCGTGAATAATTAACCTTCTTGTTGAAGTACAACGTTGTCCTGCAGTTCCAACAGCACCAAATACAGCACCAATTACAGTCATTTTAATATCTGCATCTGGAGTAACAATAATTGCATTGTTTCCACCAAGTTCAAGAAGTGATTTTCCTAAACGAGCTGCAACGGCTTGAGCAACTATTTTACCCATTCTTATAGAACCTGTAGCAGAAATTAAAGGAATACGCTTATCGTTAGTCATTAATTCACCAACTTTATAATCACCGTTTATTAAGCAAGAAATACCTTCTGGTAAATTGTTATCGGCAAATACCTTAGCAGCAATTTTTTGACAAGCTACACCCGTTAAAGGTGTTTTTTCTGATGGTTTCCAAACACAAACATCTCCACAAACCCAAGCTAATGCTGTATTCCAAGCCCAAACTGCCACTGGGAAATTAAATGCAGAAATAATTCCTACAACTCCAAGTGGATGGTATTGTTCGTACATTCTGTGCCCTGGACGTTCACTGTGCATTGTTAACCCGTGAAGTTGGCGAGATAAACCAACTGCGAAATCGCAGATATCAATCATTTCTTGTACCTCACCTAAACCTTCTTGGTAACTTTTTCCCATTTCATAAGAAACTAGCTTCCCTAGAGGTTCTTTCAATCTTCTTAACTCTTCACCAAATTGACGTACAATTTCTCCCCTTTGTGGTGCTGGCTTTACTCTCCATTCTTTAAAAGCTGAAGTGGCAGTTTCTATTACCTTTTCATAGTCTCCTTTTGATGATGTAGATACTTTTGCAATTACCTTTCCATCAACTGGTGAGTATGAAGTGATTTCTTCACCTTCAGAAAACCAATTGTTACCTGTAGAGGTCCCAAGGTTTGTATCTTTAATTCCTAATTGTTCCAATGCTTCTTCAATTCCGAAGCTAGTGGTTGTTGCTTGCATATATTTTTTATTTTTAATCTAAAATTTTACGAAGTGCAAAGGTACACAATGCACTGTAGAATGTAAAACGAAATTGTATATGTTTGATAAGTAACATGTTAACCTTGTGTGAAACGAGAATCAGCTTCCATTACAGTTCCGCATTTATCGCATGTGCGTAAATCTTCATCGTTGTAAAAATGGTTAAAATGTTTTAGAAAATCAGTTTCAATATTATTCAACGGAAAATAAACTTCGTGTAACTTATTATTGCAGTTATCACAAAACCATAATAATCCATCTTTTCCTTTAAGATCGACGCGTTTTCTTTCAATAACTAAACCAATTGACCCGGTGCTTCTACTGGGAGAGTGAGGCACTTTTGCAGGATGAAGATACATGTCCCCTGGCCCTAAATCCATTATTTTTTTTTCTCCGTTTTCCTGAATAGCAACCTGAATATTTCCTTCAAGTTGATAGAACAGTTCTTCAGTTTCGTTGTAATGGTAATCCTTACGAGCATTAGGCCCAGCAACAATCATAACAATATAATCGTCAGACTCGATGTATAAATTTTTATTGCCAACAGGAGGTTTTAGCAACTCTCGATTTTCTTCTACCCACTTATTTAAATTAAACGGTTTTTTGATTGCCATAACCTTACTTTTTGTGTTAAATAGTAAAATTACAGCAATTTGAGAGAATAGAAAAGGGATGTAGAATTACTTTTTGTAAAAGATTTGTGTAAAGTAATTACGATCATTCTCACTTTTTAATACACCAAATCCGGTATGAGTAAAATCTCCTTCAATTATAACTTTATGACTTGTACTATTTAACCAAGCATTTACAACTTCTTCTGCAGTATCATAACCATATCCAACTATTTCACTAACTGTTTGCGCCTTCTGATAAAATTTTATGGCTTCTGAACGATATCCGAAATTATCGTGATTTAATTCGTTTATATCAATCATATATAACGAATGGTCCACAGCTAGCGCAGAAGAGTATTGGTTGTCTAAGTGTAGTGTGTTTAAACCTAAAGAATCTCTATGAATGTTAATGATTTCTAAGATTCGAGAAGACATCTCACTGTTATTCTTTTTAACCAGCTCTAAGTCTATTTCATATTTTACTTGTTGATGATCTATTGAATTGTCTTTTGAGCAGGAAATTAAAACAAGGCATAGAAATGCCACGAGGAGGCTTTGTTTTATTCTAATCATTATTGTGGGGATATAAGATTTTGTTCAAAAGTAAAAATATATTTGAATCTACAAGAGTATTTTTGAAAAATAATTTATAAAACAATAAATTTGATGAGAATACCATCGTTAAATTAAGGATAAATTAGTATTATTATCATATATATAGTCTGAAATAATAAACTCCATATTATGAACAAAATTTTATTACCTCTCTTGTGTTTTCTTTTATTAATAAGCTGTAAAAACCCCAATAAAAACAATTCTGAAGCTTTAAAGGTTCATGAAACTGTCGATAGTAAAGAGGATATTTTTGGGATTGTAATTCATGGTGGCGCGGGAACTATACTTAAGGAGAATATGAGTGACTCCTTAGAAACTGCCTATAAAGAGAAGCTAAAGGAAGCAATTTCTATCGGGCATGAAATTCTTAAAAATGGAGGCACTTCTTTGGAGGCTGTTACAAAAACTATTAACATATTGGAAGATTCCCCACTTTTCAATGCAGGAAAAGGATCAGTTTTTACTCACGATGCAACAAATGAGCTTGACGCTTCTATTATGGACGGAGCAACTCTAAACGCAGGTGCGGTAGCGGGAGTAAAACACATCAAAAATCCAATAGATTTAGCGAAAGATGTAATGCAAGAAAGCGAACACGTTATGTTATATGGCACAGGTGCTGAAGAATTTGCTCAATCTTTAGGTTATAAAATGATGGATACTTCTTATTTCTATACAAAAAGTAGATATAAATCATTACAAAGGGTTTTAGAAAAAGAAAATCTTAAAAACACTGAAAAAATTTCCTTTGAAGATCCCTACATCAAAAATTCAAAATTTGGTACTGTTGGTTGTGCAGCATTAGATAAACACGGAAATCTCGCTTCGGGAACTTCTACGGGAGGAATGACAAACAAGCGCTGGAATCGAATTGGTGACGCCCCAATAATTGGAGCAGGAACCTATGCCAACAATGCAACCTGTGCGATTTCTTCAACTGGGTGGGGTGAATTTTTTATTCGTTCGGTTGTGGCATTCGATATTTCGGCTATGATGGAGTATAAGGGAATGAGCTTACAAGATGCGGCAAAGGAAGTAATTCATAAAAAAGTACCAGCACTTGGCGGAGATGGTGGCATTGTTGCAATTGATAAAGACGGAAATGTAGCAATGGAGTTTAATACTGCTGGAATGTACCGAGCATCAATGAATGCTGAAGGAAAATTAATAATTGGTATTTATCAAGATAATAATTTGAATAAATAGCAATACGACTTCAAGATTTTTGGAAAGCTAATTGCAAGCCTACTGTTTTTCAGTTACATTTAGATGCTGCAATACCAATCCCATGAAAATCTTTAATCGCTTGCTTATTTTATCTGTGATTCTTCTCGTTTTTGCTTGTAAAGACAAGAACAAACACTCCAAAACAGACAACCTTTTCAAATTCAAGGATTATATTTCGTATAACACTTATGGAAACCAATCTGTTACAGCCGCTATTCGTGTTGAGCTTACGAAACCATTGGAGCAGTTTGAGATGACACAGGAACTTACAGCTGATAATTACTTAAGTATTTCTCCAAAAACAAAAGGAAAATTGGTAGTTGAAAACGGCAAAACCCTAATTTTTCAGCCTGCGGAATACTTAAAACCAGACACGGAATATACCGTAACGATAAAATTGAATAAGTTATATGAAGACATTGCTAAGGACTTCAAGACATATACCTTCAGTTTTCATACAATCACGCCAAACTTTAAAGTTGACATCGGCAATCTTCAAAGTTACAACAAACAATGGCAATACGTTCAAGCATCTGTGGAAGCCTCAGATGTAATCTTTCTAGAAAAAGCCAAGCAATTGATTTCAGTTTCACAGGAAGGCAAAAACTTAAAGTTAAAATGGCCGGCAGAAACAGCAGAAGCTCGTTATTTCAACTTTACAATTGATAGTATTAGCCGTAACGTGAACGATTCTGAAATTCTAATAAAATGGGACGGCAAGCCTATAGGCGCAGAAAACAAAGGTGAAAACAAATTTAGAATTCCGGGGCAAAATAATTTTACCATTGTTGATATAAGTAGCTCTGTGGGCCCTTCGCCACTATTGAGTATTAATTTTTCCGATCCTTTGCTGGAAAACCAGGATTTTGCAGGCTTGGTAACTATTGAAAACACGCAGGATTTACGATACGAAGTCAACGGAAATGTACTTAATGTGTATCCACCAAATCGGGTAGTTGGAGAAGTAAAAGTGACCGTTTTTTCAGGAATTAAAAATTCTGAAGGTTTAGGGTTGAAGAAGGAATTTTCAGAATTGGTTTCCTTTGAACAATTAAAGCCCGCCGTGCGAATGATTTCAAAGGGTGTGATTCTTCCAAACTCTGCTTCTACGCCTGTTTATTTTGAAGCTGTAAATCTTTCAAAAGTAGATGTGCGCGTTATTAAAATTTACGAAAATAATGTCTTGCAATTTCTTCAAAGCTATAATTTGAACGACATTAATACATACGATATTCGACGAGTTGGTAGGCGAATTGCCAAAAAGACTATCGATCTAAAAAATGATGATTTTGCAATTGATGGAAGTTGGAAGGCATACGCTATTAACCTCTCGGAATATTTTAAAGCAGATCCTGGTGCTATTTATCAACTTGAAATTAGCTTTGATAAAGACTATATCATTTATGATTGCGCCGAGAATACAGCAAATGAAGAAGATAGTAACGAAAGCTACGAAGAAGACCCTTATTATACATTCGATCCCATTGAAGATGAAGATATTCGCGAAGAGCGATATTGGGATAACGAAATTTACCGCTGGAGAAAATACACCTATAATTGGCAAGAGAGAGACAATCCTTGCCACCCTGCTTATTTCAACGAAGATCGCTTAGTGACGGCAAATATTTTGGGTTCAGATTTAGGATTAATTGTAAAAAAAGGAAACAATAAATCGTATCATTTGATTACTACAAACTTAATTTCTGCAAAGCCCGAAGGTGGCGTAAAAATTAAACTTTTCAATTATCAGCAACAACTAATTGAAACTGTTACTACAGATGGCGATGGAATGACACTTTACGACGGCACTAAAAATGCAGCTTTCGCAGTAGCACAAAAAGGAAACAATTTTGCATACGTAAAACTTGAAGACGGAAATTCCCTTTCAATGAGCAATTTTGATATTTCTGGGAAGGAGCTTCAAAAAGGTTTAAAAGGTTACACCTATACCGAACGCGGTGTTTATCGTCCTGGCGATAGTATTCACCTAACATTTGTGTTAAACGACAACGCAAATCCACTTCCAAAAAACCATCCCGTAGCACTTTCCGTTACCGATGCTAGGGGAAAGTTAGTTCAGAGAACGGCTTTGAATAGCAGTTCAAGTTTATCAACCTCTGGAATCGATGTCTCAGGCGATGGGGTTTCGGAGGCTAGGCGGCTTGGATCTTTCTACTATTTCCCAATCGCCACAGACGCTTCTGCTCCCACAGGAAATTGGAATGCAACAATAAATGTTGGTGGCACACAATTTTCGCACACATTAAAAGTAGCAACCATAAAGCCAAATCGTTTAAAACTTAAACTCGATTTTAAAGAGGAAGTTCTCGATGCTACAAAACCTGTAAAAGGTACAGTAAGTGCAATGTGGCTTCACGGTTCGCCTGCTAGAAATTTAAAAATAGATATGGCTGCAACGCTACGTTCGAGTAATACAGCTTTTCCAAAGTTTCCAAAATATCATTTTATAGATCCAGTTCGCGATTTTGATGAAGTTGAAATCCCAGTTTTAGATGGGCACCTCTCTTCAGAAGGTGCTATTTCTTTTAGCCAAAAGATGGAAATTGGAAAAAATGCACCGGGAATGTTAAAGGCTACATTTTTAACAAAAGTATATGAAGGCGGCGGTGATTTTTCAATGGATATTTTTTCAAAAGATCTGGCTCCATTCTCACATTTTATAGGTTTGAAATCGCCTGAAGCAGGTCGGTACGGCTCTTATTTTACAGATGAAAATACAACTTTTGATGTGGTTTCTGTAGATTCTAAAGGCCAAGCTGCCGCCAATCGTGAGCTACAAGTAAAAGTATTTCAGATTGAATGGCGTTGGTGGTGGAATCGAGGAAGAGACAACCTTTCAACCTATGAAAATTCCACTGTTCACAGACCCGTAAAAGATTTCACCGTAAAAACTGATGGCAGCGGAAAGGGAAAATTCACTGTAAACATTCCCGAAGAGGAAAGCGGACGTTATTTAATTCGCGTTATTGATAAGCAATCTGGTCACGCAACAGGTCGCATCACTTATTTCTACAGAAACTGGTCGCAGCGTCCAAGCGATGGTGATGCTGAAAGTGCAAAAATGTTGGTTTTTTCAGCAGATAAAGAGAAGTATAATGTTGGTGAAGAAGCTTTTATAACTTTCCCTTCGGGTAGTGGCGGACGTGCATTAATTAGTGTTGAAAATGGCACTGAAGTTTTAGAAACCCATTGGATTGAAACCAAAAAAGGAGAAACCAAAGCAGGAATTAAAATCACTAAGGAAATGGCGCCGAATATTTATGTGAATATTTCACTACTTCAGCCACACAATCAAACTAAAAATGATTTACCAATGAGGCTTTACGGCGTAATTCCGCTATTGGTGGAAGACCCTTCAACCGTTTTACAACCGAAAATCACGATGCCGAATGTACTGAAACCTGAGGAAAATTTCACCGTAAAAGTTTCCGAAGAAAATGGCAGAGCTATGACCTATACTTTGGCTGTTGTTGATGAAGGATTACTAGACTTAACAAGCTTTGTCACGCCAAATATTCACGAAGGTTTTTACCGTCGCGAAGCTTTAGGGGTGAAAACTTTTGATATGTTCGATTACGTAATTGGCGCATATTCGGGTAGTGTGGATAATATTTATGCAATTGGTGGAGGCGATGCTGCATTAGGTGCAAAAAATAGAAAAGCAGACAGATTTAAACCTGTTGTAAAATACCTCGGCCCGTATAAACTTGCCGCTGGTAAAATAACATCGCACACTATATTGATGCCAAATTATGTAGGATCGGTGCGCACAATGGTAATTGCAGGCGACAAATCTAAAAGTGCCTACGGCAGTGTTGAAAAAACCACACCGGTTCGTACGCCTTTAATGGTGCTAACTTCGCTTCCGCGGAAATTATCACCTGGAGAAACCGTTACGCTTCCAGTGACCGTTTTCGCCATGGAAAATAAAGTGAAAACTGCCACGATTACAGTTAAAACTGGCGATGCTTTGAAACCGATAAATGGGGTCTCAAAAACTGTTACTTTTAACGAACCTGGCGAACAGATTGTAAATTTTGAATTCAGTGTTTCGACTCCGCTCAACACAGGTGTTTCGACTCCGATCAACGTGACAGATGCGGTTCAAACCATAGAAGTAACCGCTTCGGGCAATGGTGAAAAAGCGAGCCACAAAGTTGAAATTGATGTAGAAAACCCAAACCCGATTTCGCAAAAATCAACACAATTCACCATAGCTGAAAATAGTTTGCAAAACATAGATTTTGAAACTTTCGGCGTGCCCGGAAGCAATACCGCGACGCTTGAATTTTCAACCTTGCCACCGATGGATTTTGGCAAACGTATGGAGTTTTTAATCAATTATCCCTACGGATGTTTGGAACAGACTACTTCAACTGCATTTCCGCAGTTGTATTTGGCAGATGTTTTCGATGTTCCATTCGACAGAAAACAACAAATTGAAAAAAATGTAAAAGCAACAATAGAACGTTTAGGGAGATTTCAACTTTCTAACGGCGGACTTTCCTATTGGCCTGGCGAGCGCGAAGCAGATGAGTGGAGCACAACTTATGCAGGGCATTTTATGCTTGAAGCGAAACAAAAAGGATATGCACTCCCAATAAGTTTTATGAGCAATTGGTTGCTGTATCAACAAAACACTGCGCGTCAATGGCGAAATAGTTATGCGGTGTACAACTCTAGTTTAACGCAGGCTTACCGACTTTACACTTTGGCATTGGCTGGAAAACCTGAATTGGCTGCAATGAATAGACTTCGCGAAAGCAAAGAATTGAGCAATGATGCAAAATGGCGACTGGCTGCGGCTTATGCTCTGGCTGGAAAGAAAAACGTTGCCGAGCAAATTGCACAAACGGCGAATATTAATTTTGTCCCTCAAAAATCTGACTATTATACTTACGGTTCTCCGTTCAGAAATCGCGTAATGGCTTTGGAAACTATGGTTTTATTAGGTAATCCAAAACAACGTGAATTGGCAATTTCGGTAGCGAAAGATCTTTCATCCGAAAGGTGGTATAGCACACAGGAAACTTCGTATGCCTTGATGACGATGGCAAAAATGGTTGAAAAGAACGGCGGAAAAGCCATGGAACTTACTATTACAAATGGAGGGAAATCGGTTGAGGTTAAAACCGACCGCGCCATTGCACAACGAGATCTGTCGTTTGTAATGGGAAGTAATTCAGTTTCAGTAACCAATAAAAAAGGGAATATTGTTTACGTTACGCTTTCGCAACGAGGAAAGCTTCCACTAGGAAAAGAACTTGCCGAAAGACGTAATCTCTCCATAAAATCTGAATATTTGGGAGGTGATGGAAAAGCAATCGACGTAACGAAATTGCGACAAGGAACCGAAATAATCGCCAAAGTAAGTGTTACAAATACTTCGGGAGATTGGATAAACAATGTGGCTTTGGCGAAAATCTTCCCAAGCGGTTGGGAAATTGTAAATACGAGTTTTTCTGAATTGGGCGGTGGTGCAACAGGCAATGCACGTTACACAGACATTCGTGATGACCGCGTGAATTTCTTTTTCGATTTGAATAGAAATGAAACTAAAACTTTTACGGTGAAATTAAATGCATCTTATTTGGGCACGTATTATTTACCCGGAACGCAGGTTGAAGCCATGTATGACAACTCGTATTACGCACGGAACAAAGGGATGTGGGTGACTGTTGAATTGTGATTTGTTCCTAATGCCAATGAAATATAACCATGTCACGCTGAGCCTGTCGAAGCGTTTTATGATTAATTAAAATATATGAAATTCTATTTTACATATATCCTTCAATGCTCCGATAATTCCTATTACACAGGAATAACAAATGAATTAGAACGCAGACTTGTGCAGCATAATGAAGGAATAAAAAAAGATTGCTATACTTTTAAAAGGAGACCAGTAGTGCTAAAATGGCACTTGCAATGTACAAATCCAACGGAAGCAATAAGGATTGAAAAACAGATAAAAGGTTGGTCACGAAGAAAGAAAACTGCATTGATTGAAGAGAATTGCCAAGATTTAATAGAATTTTCAAAGAATTATACTGAATATGGGCATCTTGATAAAAGAAACCCGTCTTCGACAGGCTCAGACTGACACTCGAACTCTCACATAATATTGAAACAAATTTGTCACGCTGAGCTTGTCGAAGGGTATTGATTGAGTCTTCGACAAGCTCTGTCTAACATTCGGCTTCATTATTGATTTTAAGACTTGAAATTGAAATTAGCAACCATAAAACAACTCATAAAAACCCACAAAATAAAACTAAGTATCCTGCTAGTTTTATTTATGGTTTGGCTTTTCTGCCTTCCGTCACCTTTGTTCAACGTTCCCACTGCTACAGTTGCCGAAAGTAGCTCTGGCGAAATGCTCGGGGCACGAATTGCCGATGATGGGCAGTGGCGTTTTCCGCAGATGGATTCTGTGCCGGAACGGTTTGAAAAATGCATACTTTATTTTGAAGACGAGCATTTTTATTGGCATCCCGGCTTTAATCCGGTTTCCATTTCAAAAGCACTTTGGAATAACCTTACTACTAATTCCCGCCGTGGCGGAAGTACAATTACCCAGCAAGTTATCCGTCTTTCTCGACAAAATAAAGAACGCACTTATTTTGAAAAAATAATTGAAATCTTTCAAGCCACGCGTTTGGAGGCAGGTTATAAAAAGAAATCGATTCTGAATTTATACGCTTCGTATGCGCCTTTTGGTGGAAATGTGGTGGGCCTGGAAACTGCATCCTGGCGCTATTTCGGGATTCCCGCGAGCGAATTGAGTTGGGGACAATCGGCTGCATTAGCCGTGCTGCCAAATGCGCCATCGCTTATTTTTCCCGGGAAAAACGAAGAAATTTTGAAAAAGAAAAGAGATGCTCTTTTATTGAAACTTTTTCAAAATCAAGTCATTGATGAAACTACCTATCAATTGGCTTTGGATGAAAAACTACCAGGAAAACCATTGTCATTACCAGAATTCGCACCTCACCTAACTGAAAAAATAAGAAAGGAGCATCCCGGAAGACGTATTAAAACCACAATTGATTTTTCACTTCAAAAAAAAGTGAGCGATATTGCTAAGGAACACAATTATATTATGAGCCAAAACCAAATTCACAACCTTGCCGTTTTGGTTATGGATGTAAATACACGAGAGGTATTGGCATACGTTGGTAATTCCCCAACAACCGTCGAGCACAACAATTTTGTGGATATTATCGAAAAACCGCGAAGCACAGGCAGTATTTTAAAACCGTTTCTTTTTACTTCAATGCTTGATACTGGAGAGATTCTTCCGAATACTTTGGTGGCTGATGTTCCAACTTCGGTGAATGGATATACACCTGAAAATTTCGACAAGCAATTTAACGGCGCAGTTCCTGCAAGCGTTGCTCTCTCTCGTTCGCTTAATATTCCCGCGGTGCGAATGTTACGAGATTTTGGTTTACAGCGGTTTTATAATATTCTTGAGAAAATGAATCAAAAGTCTGTCGATAAACCTGCAGATTATTATGGTTTGTCTATGATTTTGGGCGGCGCGGAAAGCAGCTTATGGGATATTACAAGATCGTATGCGGGGATGGCTTCAACTTTAAATTTCTTCAACACTTCTTCCAGCGAATACCGAAAAAATGAATTTGTGGAACCCGTTTATGTGAAAGATCACGAGGAAATTGACTTCGGAAAAATTCAGCAAAATCCTTCGGTTTGGAATGCGGGAGCAATTTATGAAACTTTCGATGCAATGCAAAAAGTGAACCGTCCGAGCGGTGAAGAAAATTGGGAGTTTTTCACAAGCAGTCAACCACTCGCTTGGAAAACAGGAACCAGTTACGGCTTTAAAGACGCGTGGGCCGTTGGGGTTACGCCAAATTACGCAATAGGCGTTTGGGTGGGAAATGCCGATGGCGAAGGACGACCGGGTTTAACTGGAATTCAAGCTGCAGCTCCCATTTTGTTTGATGTTTTGAATGTTTTGCCACAAAGCGGATGGTTTAATATTCCGTATGATGAATTAGTTGAGGTTGAAATTTGTGCAAAAAGCGGTCATCTCGCTGGACTTTTTTGTGACGAAATAAAAACGGAATGGATTCCAACAAACGGTGCAAGAACCGAAGCTTGTCCGTACCATCAAACCGTATTTTTAAATGCTTCGGAAAATTATCGGGTTAATTCTTCGTGTTATTCCCTTTCAGAAATGGTTCAAAAGAATTGGTTTGTGCTACCGCCGGTTATGGAATATTTTTACGCGTCTCTTCATCCAGAATATCATCCTTTGCCGCCTTTTGCGCCTAATTGTAGACAGGATGGTGAAAAGTTGATGGCTTTTATATATCCAAAGAAAAATGAAACAGTGTTGCTTCCGAAGAATTTTGATGAAAATGTGAACGAAGTAATTTTTAAACTTGCGCACCGATCATCAGAAAATATAGTTTATTGGTATTTAGATTCAGAATATATCGGGAAAACGGAAACGTTTCACGAGTTGGCTATTTCCCCAAAACCAGGAAATTATATTCTAACAGTTGTGGATAGTGAAGGAAATGAGTTGAAAGAGGGGATCCAAATTAAAACACTTCAATAAATAAAAAAAGGACTTAAGACAATAGAACTTAAGACGTAGGACAAAATGGATTTACATAACTAAAACCTTTTTAAATCTACGCTGTCTTATGTCCTACATCTTTTAGTTCTAGGTCCTTTTTAAATATTATTGCTTAACAAATCCAACAACGCTTGAGTTGCTGTCGGAAGTTAGTTTCACTAAATATGCACCAGAAGCAAAATCTGAAACATTAATGTTAGTTGTACTTTGAATTTCTGAAGCGTAAACTTTCTTACCTGAAACGTCGTAGATTTCAAGTTCGTAGCTTGTAGAAACATCGCTAAGCTGAACAGTAATTTGGCTGTTTGCTGGGTTAGGGAATAAGTTGAATCTAACATTTTGAAAATCTTCAGTACCTAAAACCTCGTTTTCGTAACGTACAACGATTACTTCAGATCCTCCTGTTGGAGCATAAGAGTAACCAGCAAGGATAATTTTATTGTCTGGCTGAAGTGTGATTGCTGTACCGTAATCTTCACGCTGATTGAAATCTGTACTTACCATACCATCAACTCCGAAAGTACTGTCTAAGTTTCCATTAGTGTCAAAACGTGCCATTGCAAGAATATATTCAGTTTCACGAACAGAATATCCAGCAATGATTACTTTTCCATCGTCTTGTATAGCAAGCGCTTCACCAAAATCATTTCCATTCCCAATATTGAACGAAACCATTCCAACAGTTCCAAAGCTATTATCAATGCTACCATCACTGTTTATTCTAGCAAGTGCCATTTCAAAAGTGTTTTGATTGTTTATCAAAAAACCACCAAGTACAATTTTTCCATCGTCTTGAACTTTTACATTTTTCACATAACTTGGGGCATTAGGAAAAGTTGTAGTGGACCATCCATTAGAGCCGAATGTGGAATCTAAGGTACCATCAGTATTAAATCGGGCAACTGTGAAATTGTCATTTGAATATCCACCTACCAATATTTTACCATCATCTTGTATAGTTACAGCCTCTGATACATCAGATCCATTATCAACAAGTGCAACTCCATTTGATCCAAAAGTGTTGTCGAAAGTTCCATCGGTGTTTAGGCGAAGTGCAAAAATATTACCTGTAACATTATCCCAAGTGTATTCGCTCATAACGATTTTTCCATCTGCTTGAAGGGCTACATCTGTAGCGAATGATTTCATACTGCCTATAGGCATAAGTACATTTCCATCCTCTCCAAAAGAAGTGTCGATTGATCCGTCTGTATTAAAACGCGCAGCAACTGCAATGTAAGTTGATGATTCCCCAGCTTGGCCAACCACAATAATTTTTCCATCTGGTTGAAGCACGGTAGCTCGAGTAACATTATATGTACCATTAATTACTGTGTTAACAAAACCATTGTTTCCAAAAGACTCGTCTACTACACCAGATTGTGCATTTGTAGCTATTGTGGCTACCATAAATAGAATTAGTAAGTAAATTTTTTCATTGTATTGTTATTAATATTTATCGCGTGAAATTATTAATTATTCGTGGATTTTTTAAGGAAAATCAGGGTTTTAATGTATTGAGAATAAGAGCAATAACTCTTATAATTGCGGTATTCACAGAGATTTATGTTAAATAAAATTGTATGAATAAAGTTCATTCTAAATTTTTATAATTTTAATCCTTAAACATCAAATTTTATACTATTTAAATAGAGGTTTATTTATTCAAAATAACTTTAACAAAAATTTAAACTCTGTTTAGTTCGGTATTTTACGAACCAATCATATCTTTGCAGCCTTATTTAAAAAATATTTTGAGTAAAAAAGATAAATTGATAGAAAGAATGGGTGTGCATTTGGAGCATAAGGAGCAATTAGCTCCTTTAGCAGCTCGAATACTTGCTAGCCTAATTTTGAAAGGTAAGAAAGGGGAGACTTTTGAAAACTTAGTATGTGAACTTAGAGCGAGTAAAAGCACGATTTTTACTCATCTCACTACTTTGCAAGCTTCTCATCGAATTACATATTACACTAAAACAGGTGATCGCAAGAAGTACTTTATTCTAAGTCCAAACGCTTGGGTGCAGTCTATGGATGAGATGATAAGTAGTTGGAATGAGGAACGTGATATTCATTTAGAGATTATTGATTACAAATCAGATATGAATAAAAGTTTTCCAGAAGATTCAGAAGAGAAGTTTGATATAAACTTTCATTACGAATATTTAAACTATTTAAATCTGGCTTCTAGCATGATGATAAACTTACGATCAAAACTAATTGAAAACCATAAAAACGACTAATTATACAAAGATGAAAAAAATACAATTTACTTATTTGCTTCCTGGTTTCATAGGGCTTTGCTTGCTTTTTGCCAGTTGTGGTAATGATCAGAGTCAAAATCAAAGAGCTCCACAGGCACTACCATTTCCTGTGGTAACAGTTCCTTCACAAACCGTTACAGCTTATGCTACGTATCCTACAAGTTTAGAAGGTATAATTAATAGTGAAGTACGTGCTAAAACTTCTGGTTATATAACTCATGTTTTAGTAGATGAAGGACAAAAAGTAAGAAAAGGACAAACACTTTTTAGATTGGAAACACAATCTTTAAGTCAGGATGCCGCTGCAGCAAGAGCAAATGTTAACGCAGCTCAAGTTGAGGTAAACAAGCTAAAGCCACTAGTTGAGAAGAATATTATAAGCGGTGTTCAACTTGAAACAGCCAAAGCTAAATTAGCGCAAGCACAAAGTGCATATAACTCTATCTCAGCAAATATTGGTTATGCTACCATTAAAAGCCCAGTAGATGGTTATGTAGGTTCTATTCCTTATAGAGAAGGAGCTTTAATTAGCCCATCTTCTCAAATGCCATTGACAACTGTGGCCGACATAGATAAGATATATGCATTCTTTTCACTAAATGAAAAAGCTTATTTAGATTTTATCGAAAAGAATGAAGGAAAGACTCTTGAGGATAAAATAAATAACCTGCCGAAAGTTCGTTTGATATTGGCTAACGGTACATTATATGATCAAGAAGGAACTGTAGAAACTATTAATTCTCAAGTAAACCCTTCTACGGGTACGGTATCATTTAGAGCTGTTTTTGACAATCCAAATAGATTACTTTCTAGCGGTTACAGTGGAAGAATTCAACTTCCAAATACATATGAAAATGCAACAGTTGTTCCTGCATCTGCTACATATGAAAGACAAGGGATTACATACGTTTATAAAGTACAAGGAGACACCTTGGCCACTACAAGTGCTATTAATATTTTGGATCGTGTAGACAACTTAGTGATTGTAAAAGACGGTATAAATCCAGGTGATAAGGTTGTTGCAAAAGGAGTTGGAAAGCTTAGAGACCAAACGCCAATTATTGCACAGCCAGCAGATTTTGACAGTATTGCAAAAGGATTAGAAAAAGTATTCAAATAAGAAGAAACTATGATTAAGAAATTTATTGAACGACCTGTTCTATCTAGTGTCGTTTCCATTATCATATTAATATTGGGGGTTTTAGGTATTACAACCTTACCTACCACCCAGTATCCAGAAATTGCTCCACCTACCGTACAAGTTTCTGCTAACTATCCTGGTGCAAACGCTGCGACAGTACTTGAGAGTGTAATTGTTCCGATTGAGGAACAGATTAACGGGGTAGAAGGGATGACTTACATTACTTCAACAGCAAGTAATAATGGTAGTGCCAGTATTAACGTGTTTTTTGACCAAGACGTAGATCCAGACATTGCTGCGGTAAACGTACAAAACCGTGTTGCACGTGCTACTTCATTATTACCATCAGAGGTAACTCAATCTGGGGTAATTACGCAAAAACAACAAACTAGTGCCTTAATGTTTATTACAGTTTATTCTGAAAATGAAGATTATGATGGCACTTATATTCAAAACTATTTAAATATAAATGTACTCCCAGAGTTGAAAAGGATTAATGGAGTTGGGGGCGTAAACGTATTTGGTGGTAAAGATTACGCCATGCGTATTTGGTTAAAACCAGAAAAATTAGCTGCTTATAATCTAGAGCCAGCCGATATTACTGCTGCTATTAGAGAGCAAAGTAGAGAAGCTGCAGCAGGGTCTTTAGGACAAAACAATGCAGAGTCTTTTGAATATGTTTTAACCTATAGCGGTCGATATAAAGAAGCTTCTCAATATGAGGAAATTGTAATTAAGTCGTTAGGAAATGGAAAGTTCCTTACGCTGAAAGATGTTGCTGAGGTTGAATTAGATGCTCAAAACTATGGGTCTATTTCTTTCACCAATGGAAATCCAGGGGTGAGTATGGCAATCTATCAAACAGCAGGTTCTAATGCTCAGGAGATTATCCGTACTGTGCACGAGAAGTTTGAGGTTATGGAAAAAGACTTCCCAAAAGGAGTTAAACATATAGTTAACTTTGACTCTAACGAGTTTTTGGAAGCTTCGATTAGTAAAGTAATAACAACTCTTATAGAAGCATTCTTATTGGTGTTCTTGGTAGTATTTATTTTCTTACAAGATTTCCGTTCAACTTTAATTCCTGCTATTGCTGTACCGGTTTCTATTGTAGGTACCTTCTTTTTCTTAAATATGTTTGGGTATTCAATAAACCTGTTAACATTATTTGCACTCGTACTCGCAATTGGAATTGTGGTGGATGATGCTATTGTAGTTGTGGAAGCGGTGCATGCTAAACTTGAAGAAGGAGCAGAAACAGCATTAAAAGCAACGCATTCAGCAATGGATGAAATTACTGGAGCTATTATCTCAATTACCTTAGTAATGGCAGCAGTATTTATTCCAGTAACTTTTATTACAGGACCTACTGGGGTGTTTTATGAACAGTTTGGTGTTACGCTTATTGTGGCGATTGTGATTTCTGCAGTAAACGCATTGACATTAAGTCCAGCATTGTGTGCTATATTCCTTAAAACTCACGATGAAGAAGTTAAAAAGAAAAACCTGTTAGGGCGTTTCTTTAGCAAGTTTAACACTGCATTTGCTGTTACAACTGATAGGTATATGAGATCTTTAAGGTTTCTATATAGACACAAATGGATTAGTGTTGTCTTCTTAATTATTTGTGTAGTAGGAATCGTTTGGTCTTCTAATACTACTCCTACAGGTTTCGTTCCCGATGAAGATAGAGGGCTTATTTTCGCCAACGTGGAACTTCCAGCTGGGGCTTCATTAGATAGAACAGTTGGAGTTACTAAAGAATTACAAGAAAAAATCAAAGATATTCCCGGAATTAGAGATATCTCGCTAGTAAATGGATTTAGTATTATTAGTGGTTCAGGTAGTAACTACGGGATTGGTTTCATTAAATTAGATAATTGGTCTGAAAGAGAAGATGAAGATAAATCGGTAGAAGCAATTACTGGTAAACTTTTTGGAATTGCTGCAACTATTCCAGATGCGAACATTCTATTTTTCCAACCTCCAAGTGTACCAGGTTTCGGTATCTCTTCAGGTTTTGAAATGAAAGTTTTGGATAGAACTGGTGGTAGTTTTAACGACCTAAGTGTTGCTACCCAAAACTATTTGCAAGAACTAATGCAGAGACCAGAAATTATGTATGCGCAGTCTTCATTTAATACAGATTATCCGCAATACGAAATAGATGTTGATATTGCTAAAACTAAAGAAGCTGGGATTAGCGTGAGTTCAATTCTTACGACCCTTCAGGGATATATAGGAAGTATCTACGCAGCCGATTTCTCTAGATACGGAAAGCAGTATCGTGTGTTTGTACAAGCGTTACCAGAAGATAGAACGTCTGTTGAAAGTTTGAATCAGATATTCGTACGTAACTCACAAGGTGAAATGGCTCCAATTACAGAGTTCATCACGCTAGAAAGAGTATATGGACCTCAATCGGTAACTAGATTTAACTTGTTTAACTCTGCAAGTGTGAACGGTGCAGCGGCGCCTGGATACTCTTCAGGAGATGCAATTAAAGCAGTTCAAGAAGTAAGTCAAAACTTACCTCAGGAATATACTGTGGCTTTCTCTGGACTTACACGTGAGGAGATTTCAGCAGGTAGTCAAACTACATTTATTTTTATTCTTGTATTACTATTTGTGTATTTCATTCTAGCAGCACAATACGAAAGCTTCTTAATTCCATTTTCAGTAATATTCTCTGTGCCAGTGGGTGTTTTTGGAGCCTATATAGTTACAAAGTTTTCAGGTTTGGAGAATAACGTTTACTTCCAAATTGCACTTATAATGCTTATTGGATTATTAGCGAAAAACGCGATTCTGATTGTTGAGTTCGCGCTTCAAAGACGTAGAACAGGACTTTCGCGTATGACTGCTGCATTTGAAGGTGCAAAGTCTAGACTTAGACCTATTTTGATGACATCGTTTGCCTTTATCGTTGGTCTTTTACCGTTAGTTTTTGCTACAGGTATTGGAGCACGTGGTAACAATGCAATTGGAACAGGAGCAGTAGGAGGATTATTAATTGGAACTATTTTCGGAGTATTTGTTATTCCTATTCTATATATCTTTTTCCAATGGATACAAGATAAAATGAATAAAACCCCAGATACATTTGAAGTTGAAGTTCAAGATGAAAAATAAAAGAAATCGTACTATGAAATTTTTAAAAGGAATTGCAATTGCAATGGCTTTCTTAACGCTTCAATCTTGTTTTGTAGCGAAAGAATACAGCAGACCTGAAACAGTGGTGGAATCTGATAATTTCCGTACTGAAAACTTGCCTCAGGATAGTTTATCTATGGCAACAGTGTCTTGGAAAGAGATTTTTACAGATCCGATACTTCAAGGTTATATAGAAGAAGGGCTTAATAATAATATGGATATCCGTATTGCATTACAGCAAATTGCAATAGCAGAGGCTTATGTAAAACAAGGTAAAGCAGGATATTTCCCAACATTGAATGGTACTGCTAGAGTTGTGCATCAGGAACTTTCAGAATCAAGTAGATTTCCTGGTCAAAGCTCTTCGGTAGATCAGTTTGAGGTATCTGGCGGACTTTCATGGGAAGCAGATATTTGGGGGAAAATTAGAAGTACTAAGCGTGCTTCTGATGCTACTTATTTGCAAACCGTAGCGGCTCACCAAGCAGTAAAAAGTAGATTGGTGGCAAATATTGCAGCTACATATTATCAGCTTTTAGCTATTGACGAACAGATTAGAGTAACCGAAGAAACAATTAGTGCTCGAACTGAAGGAGTTGAAACCACTATTGCTCTTAAGGATGCAGGTATTGGTAATGAAGCTGGAGTGAAACAAACCGAAGCTCAGTTGTATACGGCTCAAGCTATACTGGTAGACCTGAAAAATCAAAGTAGGTTAGTAGAAAATACCTTATCTATTTTATTAGGAAGTTCTCCTCAACAAATCACTAGAGGTACCTTAGATAATCAAAGTATTGAAATTCCATTGGAAACGGGAGTTCCTTCACAATTGTTAAGTAATAGACCAGATGTGATAGCAGCTGAATATGGTTTGGTAAATGCTTTTGAACTTACAAATGTCGCAAGAAGTAGTTTTTATCCTTCACTTACTTTAAGTGCTAACGGTGGTTTCCAAAGTTTGGATCTCGATAAACTTTTTAATGTGAATTCATTATTTGCTAGTGTTGTAGGTGGGTTGACGCAGCCAATTTTTAACGGGCGTAAGATTAAGACGCAATACGAAGTTTCACAAGCAAGACAAGAACAAGCGTTGTTGAACTTTAAGTATGCACTTCTTATAGCTGGAAAGGAAGTTTCTGATGCAATGTATTCTATCGAGGCTGCAACAGAAAAGATTTCAATTAAAGAACGTGAAAACGAAGCCTATAATTTAGCTACTGAGTACTCAGAGGAATTATTAGACAATGGTATGGGTACGTATTTAGAGGTGTTAACAGCACAAGAACGTGCACTAGGTTCGAATTTAGATTTAGTAGCAGCAAAAAATAATCGTTTACAAGCAATTGTTGATTTATACGAAGCCCTTGGGGGTGGATGGAGATAAAAGTTTTTTTTTGATTTGGTTGGTTAGTTGATTAACTGTCCTAGTATTTATTGCTAGGGCAGTTTTTTTATTTCCAGTTTTTAAAAGGATTTAAACTCAGTTGTGAGTTGTAATATCGAATATCGCCTGTAACTTCTTTTCCTAACCATTCAGGTTTAGTAAAAACTTCATCTTCTGAATTAAGTTCTACTTCAGCCATAATTAACCCTTCATTTTCTCCCGTAAACTCATCGATTTCAAAAATGTGATCCCCTACTGAAACTTCGTAACGAGTTTTTTCAATTATACCTTTCTCACAGAGTAGAAGTAATTCTTTAGCTTCCTTTAAAGAAATTTGCTTTTCCCATTCAAAGCGAGATAATCCTGATTTATTTGACTTACCTTTTATAGTAATATACCCGTTATCTCCCTTTAATCGGATGCGTACAGTACGTTCAGGATGTGTGTTTAAAAACCCTTGTGCAATTCGTGTGCGCTTATGAGCTTCTTTTTTAAAAGCTTCGGAAGTAATTAGGAATTTACGTTCTATTTCTTGCATGTTTATTTCTATATTACGTTGTCAGGTTGAGCACAGATGACACCTCTTAATAATCCTCAACTCTGCTCGAACAGACATTTTTAGCCTACAATTTCTTTAATTTTTTCAGAAGTAATAATTTTTTCAGAATAACCATCTTTCGATAAAACACGCATGGCTTCAGCAATTGTTTCGGCTTCTATCATCTTGTATTTCGCAGGAATTAAAAACCCGAAAACCTTCATAAAAACCTCTGCTAGATTTTCTCCAAACCGAGATTCATTTCGATCTCCAACAATCAACGAAGGTTGTAAAATGTAAGTGTTTTTAATTTTCTGAAGTAAAACATCACGTTGCATTTCTCCTTTAGTTTTATTGTAAAAAACATTACTATTTTCTGAGGCACCTAATGCCGAAATAACGATAAATGTTTTAATATCGTTTTGTTTTGCAAGTTTTGCAGCAGCAACAGGAATCCCATAGTCTATCTTTTTATAAGTATCTTTATTGGGCGTTTTAGACTTGGTGGTCCCTATGCAACAGAAAACAACATCGGCTTTAAAAGTTTCAGAATGAGTTTCCAACTGAAACATATCTATAATAAACTCTTCGATTTTAGGTGAATTTATTCCCACTGAACTACGAGAGAATAGTTTAATTTTATCATAAGTATCATCTTCTAGAAGTTTTTCTAGTAAAATGCCGCCAGTGAGTCCAGTTGCTCCTAAAATAATAGCCGTTTTTTTCATTCTATAAATATACTTACAAGTTTTGAATACTTTGTTGGATGGTATTAAATTTACATTATGCAAGAGTCTTTAATTGTTCGTAAAATAATTCACATCGATATGGATGCATTTTACGCATCTGTAGAGCAGTTGGATAATCCAGAACTGCGAGGTAAGGCAATTGCTGTGGGAGGTAGTTCGGAACGAGGAGTAGTAAGTGCAGCAAGTTATGAAGCTCGGAAGTTTGGAGTACGGAGTGCCATGAGTAGCGTAGCGGCAAAAAAACTCTGTCCGGAACTCATTTTTGTAAACACTAATTTCGACCGCTATAAAGAAGTTTCAAAACAAATTAGAAAGATTTTTTTTGAATATACTGACTTGGTCGAACCGCTTTCCTTAGACGAAGCGTACCTTGATGTTACTGAAAATAAAAAAGGAAACCCGAGCGCTACAATGATAGCGACTGAAATTCGTCAAAAAATTAAGGATAAGACTGGTTTAAATGCCTCTGCAGGGATTTCAGTTAATAAGTTTGTAGCTAAAATAGCAAGTGATATCAATAAACCTAACGGACAAAAAACAATACATCCAGAAGAGGTTATTCCATTTTTAGAAACGCTAGATGTAAAAAAGTTTTATGGCGTTGGAAAGGTTACCAAAGAAAAAATGTATCGTTTAGGGATTTTCACAGGAATGGATTTAAAAAATCAATCTTTGGAATATTTAAATGAACACTTCGGAAAAAGTGGACTACATTATTACAATGTGGTTCGAGGGATACACAACAGCATGGTGAAGCCTACTCGAAAACAAAAATCATTAGCAGCCGAGCATACTTTTTCAGAAAATATTTCATCAGAAATTTTTATGATGGAACGCCTAGAGGAAATTGCAGCTGAGGTGGAAGGGCGAATGCTAAAACGCAAACTTGCTGGGAAAACCATTACCCTTAAAATTAAATATAGCGACTTCACTTTACAAACTCGTAGTAAAACGGTTCCATTATTTTTATCGTCTAAAGAATTGATTATAGAAGTAGTTAAAGAATTGTTATTTCAAGAAAAAATGAAGGAGTCGGTACGATTGTTGGGAATTTCAATTTCGAACCTAAACAATGAGGTGTCAATTAAAAAATCTATCCCAAACGAATCGATTGATGTACAATTAAAACTAGAATTTTAAGTATGTAAAAAAGCTACTTACCTTTATACTAATTAAAAACTCCAAATTATGAAGACTGTAGCTATCTCTATTTTTGCCTTTTTAGGTTTCGCATTATTATTTTCTTGTAAAAGTGATGTAAAAAACAACGAAGAAACTCAAACTGTCGCCACCGATTCTATTCCAGTAGAAACAATTCCGGATTATATGTATGTCACCGCTGTAAGTGGATTGACTTTACGTGAATTTCCAAATTTACAAAGTTCAAAATTGGCTGTAATGCCTTTGGGTACGAAAGTGAAAATTTTAAAAGCCGAAGGAAAAACAACCATGAGTGTTGGTGGGATAGATGGAGCCATGGATAAGGTTGAATTTAACAACCAAATAGGGTACGCTTTTAATGGCTTTATGTCTAGGTTTTATCCTCCTGCAGAAAATGCAGTTGCAAAAAATTATGCTGAAGAACTCAAAAAAGATTTCCCTAAAGTAGTTTATTCTGAAGCTACTGGCGGAACGGCAAGTAGGCCCACAAATACAGAGACTATAATTTTACCTACAGATAAATGGCACGAGGGATTTTTTAACGCACAGCAACTTTTTAATATCCCAAGGGTGTTTGCCTTTCCAAATCCTAAGGGTGTTAATGTTGAAACGCAACATAACAACAATAAAAAGAAAACCGATTTTATAAGTGAATTAGTGATTTCGCGTGATGAAAATAAGCTTAAAAAAATAGTTTATAATTACAAAACTACTGGTTTTGGTTATACAGTAACTATCACTAAAGAGGCAAACGGAATGAAAATCGAAAAAGTTGAGATAGTGGATTGATAAATAAATAAATTAACAAAGAATGGTCTGTGAGGACCATTCTTTTGTCTGTTATAAAAAAACCTTATACCTGCGAAACTCGCAAGGTATTTACCATTCCTTTATCTACAATGGGCATGGCTGCAAGGTTAATTAAATAATCTCCTTTGCTTACAAATCCTTTATCCGAAGCAATTCTGTTTACATCTTCTACAGTTTCATCTGTACTCACATATTTATCGTAATAGAACGCTTTTACGCCCCATAAAAGATTTAGTCGAGCAAGAATACGTTTATTGCTAGTAAAAGCTAATATAAACGCTGAGGGACGCCAAGCTGAAATTTGAAAAGCAGTATATCCACTATTTGTTAGTGTACAAATTGCTTTAGCTTCAATTTCGTTTGCCATCAATGCTGCGTGATAACAAATAGACTTGGTAATATAACGGTTAGTTTTTACTTGTGGCGGATTTTGTGGTACGCGTATTAAATCGGAATTTTCTACGCTTTTTAGAATCTTAGCCATTGTTTTAATAACTGCAACGGGATAATTACCTACCGAAGTCTCCCCAGAAAGCATCACCGCATCTGCACCGTCCATTACAGAGTTGGCAACATCGTTTACCTCTGCACGTGTTGGCGTTAATGATGTTATCATTGTTTCCATCATTTGAGTTGCGATAATAACAGGAATTCGTGCGCGCTTGGCAGTTAAAACCAATTCTTTTTGAATTAGCGGCACTTCTTCAGCTGGAACTTCTACTCCTAAATCCCCGCGAGCAACCATCAAGCCATCGCAATAAGCTACAATTCGGTCAATATTTTTTACAGCTTCAGGCTTTTCAATTTTTGCGATGATTGGAATTTTATAATCACAATGTGCTTCAATAAGAGCTTGTAGCTCCTTTAAATCATCTGAATTTCGTACGAAAGAAAGTGCAATCCAATCTACTTGTTGCTCTATTGCAAATACAGCATCAGCTTTGTCTTTTGGTGTAAGTGCTGGAAGGGAAAGCTTAGTATTTGGTAGATTTACACCCTTTTTTGAGCGTAAAGGTCCACCTTGAATAACCTTTACTTTTACTTCATTCTTTTTATTAGTTTTTAAAACTTCAAAAATAAGTTTACCGTCGTCAAGTAGTACTCGTTCTCCAACTTGAACATCTTTAGGAAAATTGTCGTAATTCATATAGACTTTCTCCTTTGTGCCTTCAAATTCTTCACCAGTACAAAAATTAAGTTCATCTCCTGGTTGCAGGACAACCTCTTCTTTCATTACACCTACGCGAAGTTTAGGGCCCTGAAGGTCACCTAATATGGCAACATGAAGACTTAATTCGTCCGAAAGTTTGCGAATTGTTGCAATATTCGACTTAACAGTATCGTAATCGGCGTGTGAAAAGTTTATCCTAAAAACATCCACACCCTCTAATATCATATTTTTTATGGTCTCTTCACTATTTGTTGCTGGACCAAGTGTTGCAACTATTTTAGTTCTTTTTTGGTTTGACATTTAATCAAAAATTAAATTGTTTTTAGATTTTATTTTTTCGGTCTCTACAGAATAGGCCGAAATAATTTGTTTTATTTTATTGACTTCTGAAATTAAAGACTCAATAGGAAAACTTCCATAATCCGTTTGAATCTTTAAAAAGTAATCTACATTTTTCATTTCTGGTAATAAATAATGAGTTGTTGCTTTCTCTGAAACTGATTCAGAAAACAAACCTCCAGAACTTTGTAAACTCGCCTCCATCATTTTACACTTATTCGCTACCAAATAAAAGCTATTATAGTCTTTTAAGTCTTCATAAGCATAAAGTGGAAACAAGATTATTTTTCCATTAGATGAAAAATCTAAGTCTTTTTCACTTCTTTTAAACTTCGTGTTTAAAAATTGGTTTAGCAAGTAGGCTAGTTTATAATCCTCTTCACTACAATGTATGGCCACTAATGAGAAAGGATCTTCCATTTCATCATCATATAAAAGTTTGTGGGTAGCCATTTTTTTTGAATTTTTGGTTTAGCAGTGAAAATTGCTAAAGAAATAGATTCTTAAAGTACAAAAATAAGCAAGTTACACCTTGTTTTACTTAAATACAATGTTATTATTTATACATCGACGTATTGATTATGTCTTAATTTTTAATGTATCAAAACCAATTGTTGGTAAATACATAAGGGTATAAATAGTAAGAGTAAAATAAATAGTAGAATGTATTTTAAACAAAAAAATTGTCGAAAAGTTTAATGCTTTTCGCTGTCAACTTTTATCTTAAGCTTATAGAAAGCTCTTTTGGCTGCGCGTTCTTCTGCTTTTTTCTTTGAAGTGGCTCTAGCTTTTGTAATCACTTCATTTTCAAGTTTTAATCGAACTGCAAAATGCTTTAATTGATCTTTGCCATTGTCTTCGTAAGTCTCAAAATTAAATTGCTTTTTATTTTTCTGACACCATTCAATAAAAAGGCTTTTGTAGCTAATTACCTTTCCTTCTAGTTTTTTAATATCTACGTAAGGTTTAATAACTCTTTTTTGAATAAATTTCTCACAATACTTAAAACCTCTATCCAGGTAAATTGCACCAACTAATGCTTCAAATACATTACCGTAGATATTTCCGCTAAACTGTTGAGATGGAATTGTAGTTTTTAAGAATTTTATAAGTTGTAAATCGCGGCCTAGTTCGTTTAAATGTTCGCGACTCACCACTTTACTTCTCATTTTTGTAAGATACCCCTCATTGCCATCTGGAACTTTTTTAAAAAGGTGTGCTGCTATTACTGAACCTAGCATAGCGTCCCCTAAAAATTCAAGACGTTCATAATTTTGTGGTTGCCCGTCATCGTTTTTTTCATTTGTAGATCGATGCGTAAAGGCAGTTTCATAAATAGAAATATCTTTTGGCTTAAAGCCAAGTATTTTTTTTAGAGAATTAGAAAATTCCCCATTCTTTTCAGAGCGGGAAGAAAATATATTTTTAAAAGAAGCCATTTAGGCATCGATTTTTTTAAAGAGCACACAAGCGTTGTGCCCGCCAAAACCAAAAGTATTACTCATAGCTACGTTAATCTCGCGCTTTTGAGCTTTATTTAAAGTTAAGTTTAATGAAGGGTCTATGTTTTCATCTACTGTAGTGTGATTTATAGTAGGTGGAACAATCCCGTTTTTCATAGCCAAAATAGAGGCAATGGCCTCAATAGCTCCGGCAGCACCTAAAAGGTGTCCGGTCATAGACTTGGTTGAATTAATATTAATGTCTTTTGCGTGTTCACCAAAAACATTTACAATTGCTTTCAACTCTGCTACGTCTCCTAGTGGAGTAGATGTACCGTGAGTGTTTATTGTATCTACATCATTCGGACTCAAATTAGCGTCGCGTAATGTGTTTAACATCACTCGTTCTACCCCGATACCATCTGGATGTGGAGCGGTCATATGATAAGCGTCGCTACTCATACCACCTCCTACAACTTCAGCATAAATTTTTGCGCCACGCTTTTTAGCGTGTTCATACTCTTCTAAGATAAGTGCACCCGCACCTTCACCTAAAACAAATCCGTCACGTGTAGCATCGAAAGGGCGTGAAGCCGTTTCTGGACTTTCATTACGGGTTGATAATGCATGCATTGCGTTAAATCCACCCATTCCTGCCATTGTTACTGCTGCTTCACTTCCACCGGTTACAATAACATCACAATGTCCTAATCGAATATAGTTTAGGGCATCAATTAATGCGTTTGCAGATGATGCACAGGCCGAAACAGTTGTATAGTTTGGTCCCATAAAACCGTGTTTTATAGAAATGTTTCCTGGCGCAATATCCGCAATCATTTTTGGGATAAAGAAGGGGTTGAAACGCGGCGTTCCATCCCCTTCTGCAAAGTTTATCACTTCATTTTGAAAAGTTTCTAACCCGCCAATTCCTGCTCCCCAAATAACACCAACACGGAATTTATCAACCTCATCGAGATTTAATCCAGCGTCAAGTATAGCTTCATCAGAAGATACAAGTGCATATTGGGCAAAACGATCGAGTTTTCGGGCTTCTTTCCTATCAAAATGATCTAATGCGTTGAAATTCTTCAGTTCGCAAGCGAATTTTGTTTTGAACTTTTCGGGATCAAAATACGTAATAGGGGCGCAGCCGCTTTTACCACCCGCAAGGGCGTCCCAATACTCTTCAATATTGTTGCCAATAGGGGTAAGTGCACCCAATCCTGTTACTACAACTCGCTTTAACTCCATGGAAGAATCTTATTTTGCTGCTTCTATATAGGAAATTGCTTGACCTACTGTAGCGATGTTTTCTGCTTGGTCGTCTGGAATCTGGATATCAAATTCTTTTTCAAATTCCATTATAAGCTCAACCGTATCTAGTGAGTCTGCTCCTAAGTCGTTTGTGAAGCTAGCTTCGTTAACAACTTCATTTTCGTCTACACCTAATTTGTCTACGATAATAGCTTTTACTCTTGATGCAATGTCTGACATAATTCTTGATTTTAAATTTTAATTATAAGTGGCAAAAATAAAATATTTTAATTGAAAACACCATTTAATGTTGAAAATGTGAATTTAGTAATTTTTATTCATTTCACAGGAGTTCAAAATTTGGAAACCAATTTAAACATTTTTGGGCGAAGTGAAACCCTATTGCCGTACTTTTGTTATTAATTTGTAAATAATACTTCTGAAAAACTTAGGAAAACTGAAATGAAGAAACGAATTGTAATTTTTGCGTCGGGTAATGGTACCAATGCCGAGAACATAATTAAATACTTCCAACGATCCCAATCTGCCGAGGTCGTTCTCGTGCTTTCAAACAAGAAGGATGCCAAAGTTTTAGATAAAGCCAAAAGCTTGAATGTACAAGCGATGAGCTTTAGTAAAAGTGAGTTGTTTTCTGAAGAAGGCGTATTGAAAATATTGAAAGAAACCAATCCTAACTTAATAGTCTTGGCGGGTTTTCTATTAAAGTTTCCTGAAAATATACTTGAAGAATTTCCTGGAAAAGTTATAAATATTCATCCTGCCTTACTTCCAAAATATGGAGGAAAAGGGATGTATGGCAGTTTTGTGCACAAAGCTGTAATGGATAATAATGAAAAGGAAACTGGTATAACTATTCATTACGTTAATCAAAATTATGACGAAGGAGCGATTATTTCACAGCATAGTGTCACCCTCTCTGAGAAGGAAACAGTAGATACAATTGCACAAAAAATTCATAATTTGGAATATAAGTGGTTCCCTAAAGTAATAGAAGACATCTTACTTAATGGCTAAAAAAAAGAAATATTATGTAGTTTGGTTTGGAAATCCCACTGGTATTTTTGACAGTTGGGCAAAATGCAAACGCGCTATTGATGGGGTTGCAGGAGCTCAATATAAAAGTTTTGAGTCTTTTCAAGAGGCTAAGAAAGCTTATAATAGAGAGTATGCAGATTATAAAGGAAAAAAAACCAAGAAGACGCTTTCAAAAGAACAGCTAAAAAAAATAGGTGAACCTAATCTATATTCTATAGCAGTAGATGCTGCATCTAGTGGTAATCCTGGGGTGATGGAATATCGGGGTGTAGATACACAAACCAAAAAACAATTATTTCATCAAGGGCCTTTTAAACAAGGGACAAATAATATAGGAGAATTTTTAGCACTCGTACATGGTCTAGCTTTTTTAAAGAAAAACAATAGCGATCGTATTTTATATAGTGACTCGCGAATTGCTATGGGTTGGGTGAAAAAGAAAAAATGCAATACGAAGCTTAAGCAAACGGCTAAGAATAAAGAGCTTTTCGAACTTGTTGCCCGAGCAGAAAGTTGGTTAAAAACCAATACCTACACCACAACAGTAGTAAAATGGGAAACCAAAGCATGGGGTGAAATTCCAGCAGATTTTGGTCGAAAATAAGTTTATATATTAATTTTCAGTATCCAAATTTTATTAAAGTATTCTAAATCCTTGGTTTTTTGCCATTTGTCATAAATTGGTAGAATAGATTTATTGTTAGCGATATATATATAGTGCCAATTATTTGCTGGGTTAATATAGGTTTTAGGTGTGTATCCTTTTTCGGCTAAATATTTCGACCAGCTTTTAGCATTGTCTAGTTCTGCAAATACATTTGTAATAAGATAATAGCCAGAAACTAAACCAGGGATATTAACAGATTCGATGTTTAAAGTTCTTAACAAAAGTTCTTCTTCAGAAAGTTCTGCGAGTTCACTCGATGTTTCTCTTTCAGATTTATTATTTAATGAAGTTTCTTCTGAGATAGTGCTACTGCTTTTAGGTGTAAAGGCTATTGTAGAATTATCATCTTGAGCTTCTCTTGTTTTTTCTTCTAAATACTCTTTGTTAATTTCAGTCTCAAAAGCTGCAAAAAACATGTAATAGCGATCTTTTTTCGTTTTAAATTGAAGCTTAACCTCTGTAGTTGAATTGTTTAATAAATTATTCTTTGGATTGGGAATTTCCATTTTTAATAAGTCAAAACCTAAGGTATTTGTACTAGCAGGATTTCTTTTAGAAGAGTTCTCGCTGCCCAAAGTAATAGAGCTGTTAAAGAAATTCTTTTTATCTCTCATCGGTGTACTAAGTGCTTCAAATATTCTTTTCTTCTTATTAAATATTGAAACTTGATCAGACTTTATATTTCTGTCGCCTTCCATAGCAGCTAATGCTATCGTAGTTTTAAAGTCGCCTTCTTCCTTACTTTTAAAATTCTTAAAATCTATTGTTACTGCATTGTTGCTTACTTCAGAAAGTCCATTATATGTAGTAAAATATTTAGGACTTTCATTTTCGTCTTCATAAACAATATACAATAGCCATCCAGCAGATCCACCTCCTAAAATCTTACCTGTCGTTGCTTTAATGTTTGCTACAGTATAGGTGCCATTGCGAGAAGATAGGTTTTGAATTTTTTTGGTAATATCGGCATAACATACATAAGGAGAGTTTTCGATGAATAGATTTGATGAATAACTATCAAAAACTACCTCGCCAACAACATCTTCATAATTACCCTCTGGAGTTTTAAACTTTATAGAATTTACAATAGTGTCTCTTTGACCTTTTCCTACGTGCACTAATTTGTTTCTTGATTCCCGTAAAGCACTCGTTTTGTATGGGTATAGCCCATACCAATAAAGCTCAGCATGAGCAATTCTCGCTCCGTTTTTTAAGTTCAATATGTCTGCTTGACTAGAACTAAATGTAGAAGGATCGCCGTCAACATCAATATATTTCATAGCTACCTCATCATTGGAAACTTTAGTATTCATTAATGGTTTGGTAGGGTGGTGTCCTAAAATATTATTTCCGATAAGAACAGAGTTTCCGTGCAGAAATATTTTTTTGCTTTCTTTAAATCGAGCACCTTCTTGTGCTGTAACTGAAATGAGTATAAAAAAGCAAATAATGGATAAAAATGGGGAGGTTTTCATACGAGGGTATTAGAGGATTTGCATCGCTATAAATAATCCTCTAAAGTATAGAATTGTTAAATAATATACAAAATCTTAAAGAGAGAGTTTTCTTTAAAATGAAATAAAGATAATTGCTTAGTTTTTATTAATTACCGTCGAAGTAGCCTGATCTAAACACATAACAGTTAAATCGGCAATATTTACGTGCGGGGGGCGAGTTACAGCAAACCATATAACCTCGGCAACATCTTCTGGTTTTAAAGGCGTGTACTTCTGATAAACTTGATCAGCTTTTTTGATATCGCCTTTAAATCGGACTTTACTAAATTCGGTTTCCACTAGCCCAGGATTAACGGCACTAACCTTAACTCCTTTTCCATTTAAATCGATTCGCATTCCTTGGTTTATGGCGTCTACAGCGTGTTTACTTGCGCAATAAACGTTTCCTTTAGGATAAACTTCTTTCCCTGCTGTACTGCCAATGTTGATAATATGACCGCTCTTACGCTCAATCATATTTGGAAGAATAGATTTTGAAACATACAACAATCCCTTAACATTAATATCTAACATCGCATCCCAATCATCAATACTTCCTTCGTCAATAGTTTCTAACCCGTGGGCATTTCCGGCATTATTAATTAAAATATCAATTTTCGAAAATTTCTTTGGTAGCGAATTTATTTTTGAAAAAACCTCTTCTTTATTGCGAACATCAAAGCTCAATGTGTGAACTTCGGTCAATAAGGAAAGTTCTTTAGCTAAAAATTCTAATCTGTTTTTTCTCCTTCCGCAGATAATTAATTTAAGGCCGTTTTTAGCAAAAAGTTTAGCGGTTGCCATCCCAATTCCAGAAGTTGCTCCTGTTATAAAAGCTGTTTTACTTTGCATTTTTAAGAATTTTTAATGTTATAATATGTGTTTAGAGGAAGGTGAAAATTGGTTAATATTAAGATTAAAAAATCCTAAAGAGGTAAAATTTTTATTTGCTTGATTAAATTTTTGTAAAGCTAATTCTAAAAAAATAAATATGAAATCCCTTTTTTGAGCTCAGTTTAATAGCAATGTTATTTGTTGAGTTAGCATGTTGTAACAACGATGATAATTTTAGGCGATAAGAATTCTATATTGGTAAGTGGAGAAGTTCGTCTATTGGCAACTCCAAGTGCACAACAATCTAGATTAAAAATTCAGGTAAATAAAACCTTCGAACCAGAATTTTTAAATTCATACCCGATTTTTGAGAAGTCTATTCTATTCCAAGGAGATAGTGCATACTATCTAAAACCTGTAATTAGAGCAATATTAGTGGCTGAAAGTGGAGCAATTGTGGAAAGATCTTTCCTGCAGGTAATTTAACAATGATTACTGTTGTAAACGGACATATAGTAGTTTCAACTTATGCGAATGCACAAGGTGATTTTCTATTAAGTGCTGTTCCTAATGGAGTTTATACTGTAAATATTCAAGCAGATTAAGCTTTAGGTCTTCCAGCTGTTGTTGTTGAAAATGTTATTGTTGAGCAAGGAGAAGTAACCAATATGGGGATAATTAATTTATAATTCTAAATTACAGATGTTTAGCATTAACAATAAGATGGAAACTTTAAGTTTTCCTCTTTTTTAATTTAACCAATTGTTAACAGCGTTTTTAGCAATTATTGCACAATTTGCAGCAACTTTTTAAAAAGCATTCTACATTGAATCTAAATACAATATGGAAAACACAAATTCGACCTTTGACATAGGAGCGTTAAATGAAAAAATTGAGAGAGAAAGTGCCTTTGTAGACATTCTCACCATGGAAATGAACAAGGTTATCGTGGGCCAAAAGCATATGGTGGAACGCCTTATGATTGGTTTGCTAGGGCAAGGACATATCCTGCTTGAGGGCGTTCCTGGTCTTGCAAAAACACTTGCAATTAATACACTCGCAAAAGCTGTTCACGGCAGCTTTAGCCGAATTCAGTTTACGCCAGATTTGCTTCCTGCAGATGTTGTGGGAACGATGATTTACAATATGAAAGTCAACGACTTTAGTATTAAAAAAGGACCAATTTTTGCCAATTTTGTTCTTGCAGATGAGATTAACCGAGCTCCGGCTAAAGTGCAATCTGCGCTTTTGGAAGCGATGCAGGAAAAACAAGTTACAATTGGAGAGACTACTTTTAAGCTAGAAAAGCCATTTCTTGTAATGGCTACTCAAAACCCAGTTGAGCAAGAGGGAACTTATCCGTTACCCGAAGCACAAGTGGACCGTTTTATGCTAAAAACAGTTATAAAATATCCGCAAATCGCTGAAGAACAATTAATCATTCGTCAAAACTTAAAAGGTGGATTTGAGCAAGTAAATCCTGTTGCTTCTGTAGAACAAATTTTAAGAGCTCAAGCTTCAGTTCGTGAAGTTTATATGGATGAGAAGATTGAAAAATATATTCTAGATATCATATTTGCTACACGAACTCCAGAAAATTATGGTTTATCAGATTTAAAACCACTTATTAATTTTGGAGCATCTCCACGTGGAAGTATCAATTTAGCTATAGCTGCCAAATGTTACGCCTTTATCCGTCGTCGTGGTTATGTAATTCCAGAGGACGTTCGTGCTGTTGTACACGATGTACTTCGTCACAGAATAGGTATTACCTACGAAGCAGAGGCAGAAAACATCACTTCAGAAGACATCATCAACAAGATTGTTAATGTAATTGAGGTACCGTAAGATTTGCGAATTTAGAATGCAAGTTTCCGACTTTAATGCTGTATTGTATGGCGGTCGTTAATTTAAAATCGTATATCGTAAGTAAAAGCAATGGATACAAAAGAACTTCTCAAAAAAGTACGAAAAATCGAAATTAAAACACGTCGCTTAAGCGATCACGTGTTTGGTGGCGAGTACCACAGTACTTTTAAAGGTCGTGGTATGACGTTTAGCGAAGTTCGAAAATACCAATTTGGAGACGATGTTCGCAATATCGATTGGAATGTTACTGCTCGTTACAATGAGCCTTTTATAAAAGTTTTTGAAGAAGAGCGTGAGCTTACATTAATGCTAATGGTAGACATTAGTGGTTCTGAGTTTTTTGGAACGCAAGAACAATTTAAAAATGAAATAGTAACTGAAATTGCCGCAACGCTGGCTTTTTCAGCAATGCAGAATAATGATAAAATTGGACTGATTCTTTTTTCGGATGACATCGAATTATTTATCCCTCCCAAAAAAGGAAAGTCGCACGTACTAAGAATTATTCGAGAATTAATTGAATTCAAACCTAAGAGTAACAAAACTGATATTTCAAACGCATTAAAATTTTTAAGTAGCGTAATGAAAAAGAAAGCCATAGTATTTTTGCTTTCCGATTTTATTGCAGACAATTATCGAGACACCTTGAAAATTGCAGCAAAAAAACACGACCTTACAGGCATTAGAATTTACGATAAAGCCGAAGAAAACATTCCAAATTTAGGGATGGTTCAAATGGAAGATCAAGAAACGGGAGAATTAATTTTAGTAAACACAGCCTCAAAAAGTGTCCGTAATCAATATTACAGTTATCATCGTGAGCGCGTAAATTACTTTACCGAATCTTTTACCAAAAGTGGGGCGGGAGCTTTGAGTTCTAGGGTTGATGAAAGTTATGTAAAGAAATTATTAGGCTATTTTAAAAGACGTTAGATTTTAAACTTGAGATGTTAGATTTTAGACAAAATAATAATCAGAACTTCAGAAAGTTGAGCTTTCAAAGCAACCGCTATTTTCTTTTTTCGCTATTCTTTGTATTATTTTCTTTCCTCTCAAATGCTCAAGTAAGTTCCTCTGTAGATTCTACGAAAATTAAAATTGGAGAAGAAATTCTCTACACTATTAAAGTAGAAGCCGATTCTTCTGATATTGTTAGGTTTCAGGAAGAGCAAACTTATATGCCTTTGGAGATGATAGAATCTTATAAGGCAGATACTACTTTTGAAGGAGCTAAATATCACCTCATTAAAAAATACGGCTTAACCCAATTTGATAGTGGTAAATACACCATTCCTCCACAGATTGTATTTATCAACGAAAAACCTCATTTTACTGATTCGGTTAAAGTAGAAGTAAACGACGTAATTATTGATACTACAAAGCAGAAAATGTTCGATATTAAACCTGCAGTAGAGGTAAAAAATCCACCTTTTGATTGGCTTCAGCTTTTGTATTGGTTAATCCCAATACTTCTTATTATTGGTCTAGCAATATATCTTTTCAGAAGAAAAAAGAGAAAAGATGCTGAGCAAAAGCAATTGCCTCCTTATGAGGAAGCCATTGTAGCGCTTAAACAACTTGATAACTCCCAGTTGCTTAAGGAAAATAAAAGTAAAGATTATTACAGTAACCTTACTGAGATTGTAAAACGTTATCTCGATCGTGAAGTTGATGAAGCTGCGCTTGAAAGCACCAGTGATGAGCTTATCACCCGATTGATGATGCATAGAGATGCCGGGAGTTTCGATTTCGATTTGGAAACTATTCGCAAACTTGATGCAATTTTTAAACGTGCCGATTTAGTGAAATTTGCTAAAATGAATCAAGAGACCGGTCAGGCGGTTGTAGATAGAAATATAATAGAAGAGATTATCAACGAAACTCATGAGGCTGTTCCGGAGCCAACAGAGGAAGAGTTGTTAGAAACTCAAGAATATCTTGAAAAACTGGAGAAAAAACGCAAGCGCAGAAAATTAATTCTTGGAATTTCAGGTGTACTTTTAGCCATCGTTTTAACAGGTGTTGTTTATGGAAGTATAACAGGTTTTGACAATCTAAAAGATAAAGTTTTTGGTAACGAACTAAGAGAACTATCTGAAAATAGATGGATAAAAAGTGAATACGGATTTCCAGCTGTAATTATTGAAACGCCAGAAGTGCTTGTGCGTGTAGAAGCACAAGATGCAAATGCAGAAAATAGTATGATAAGTGGAAAAGATTATTTCATTTATGGTGAAATGAAATCTCCATTACATATAATGGTTTCAACAACACGTTTTAGTCAGAAACAAGATATTGCTTTAGAAAATGCTTTGGAAGCTGTTCTTCAAGACTTAGAGCAACGAGGGGCTAAAAACTTAATCGTAAAACGAGATGACTTTGAAACTGATAAAGGAATAAAAGGAGTAAGAGCCTATGGTGAATTCAACGTTCAAGTTTCAGACTCGAAAGTTTTAAAAGAGAAAAGCACTTACGAATTATTGCTATTTGCTCAACAAAATGGACTGCAGGAAGTGTTGTTAGTATATCAAGACGATGGCAAATATGCCGAAGAAATTAAAGAAAGAATTATAGCATCAATTGAGCTAGAAATTTCAGAGAAAGATGGGCAGTAATTTCGAATTTGTAAATCCGCAGTTTTTCTGGTTGTTTTTGATACTACCAGTGCTTGTGCTATGGTATTTATGGAAGCGAAAACAACAAACAGCCTCTCTAAAAATATCATCTGTACAAGGCTTTAAAACAGGGAGGAATTGGTTGGCAAAATTAAAACCTTTGCTATTTATATTGCGTCTTGTAGCGCTTTCAGCAATAATTATTGCCCTAGCACGACCAAGAACAGTAGATGAAACTACAAAAACCAAAACAACGCGTGGGATTGATATTGTAATGGCAATAGACGTTTCTGCGAGTATGTTGGCAAGAGATTTAAAGCCCAATAGATTGGAAGCGTTAAAAACTGTTGCCGCTAGGTTTATTAATGGTCGTCCAAATGATAGAATTGGTTTGGTGGAATATGCGGGTGAGAGTTTTACGAGAACGCCAATTACAAGTGATAAAACCATTGTTTTATCTTCTTTAAAAAATGTAACCTATAACACTACTATTGAAGGAGGAACTGCAATAGGGTCGGGATTGGCAACAGCGGTGAATAGACTAAAAGATAGTCGTGCCAAGAGCAAAGTAATTATTTTGCTTACAGATGGTGTAAACAACTCTGGGTTTATCGATCCAAAAATTGCAAGTGAATTGGCAGTTGAATTTGGTATAAAAGTTTATACTATTGGATTGGGAAGTAATGGCATGGCGATGTCTCCTATTGCAATACGTCCAGACGGTGGATTTCAATATGGAAATGTTAAGGTTGAAATCGATGAAGCTTTAATGAAGGATATAGCTAATAAAACAGGCGGACAATATTTCCGAGCGACAAATAACACCAAGTTAGAGCAGATTTATGAGGAGATAAATAAACTAGAAAAAACTGATATTGAAGAATTCAGGTTTACCAACTACGACGAAATGTTCCGTCCATTTGTAATATTCGCCTTGATTCTATTGGGACTTGAGTTTTTGTTGCGAACAACAATATTTAAAGGATTTTTATAAAATGGATCAGTTAGTATTAGAAAAACCAATTTACTTCTACGTCCTCATCGCCATTCCGGTGATAGTGGTGGGTTTTCTATTGCTTTTAGTTTGGAAAAAATCGATACAAAAAAAGTTTATCGATAAAGAACTATTAAAGAAATTAAGTCCAAACCGTTCTATTTTTAAATCGACGTTAAAAATATTCGTACTGTGTCTGGCGATTGCTTTATTGAGTGTTGCATTGGTAAATCCTAAAATCGGAACTAAATTAGAAACAATGAAACGCGAAGGTGTTGATATTGTTTTCGCTTTAGATGTTTCCAAAAGTATGCTTGTTGAAGATATTGCGCCCAATCGATTGGACAAATCTAAGCAACTTATTACTCAAATAATAAATGGTCTTGCTGGAGATAGGGTGGGAATTATTGGTTATGCAGGTAGCGCATTTCCGCAGGTGCCAATTACAACCGATTTTGGGTCGGCAAAACTATTTCTTAACGGAATGAACACCGATATGGTTTCCTCTCAAGGTACTGCCATTACGCAAGCAATTGAAATGGCACAAAGGTTCTACGACGATGAGAGCCAAACCAATCGCGTAATGTTTTTAGTTTCAGATGGAGAAGATCACGAGGGTAATATTGCTAAAATTGCTGAAGAAGCTGCAGAAAAAGGAATAAGAATTTTCCCTATTGGTGTAGGTACTATTGAAGGAGGACCAATTCCAATTAAAAAGAATGGAATACTACAATATTATCTTCGCGACAGAAATAATGAACAAGTTATAAGTCGATTAGGTCAAGAAACTCTTAAAAAGATAGCTCAAACTACCAATGGTGAGTATATTGATGGAGCCAATACAAAAGCTGTAGTAGATAGCGTAAAATCTATTTTAGGTGGAATGGATAAAAAAGAATTTGAAGCCAAACAATTCACAGATTTTAAAGATCAGTTTCAATGGTTTTTAGCTGGGGCATTATTTTTGCTGGTTTTAGATGTATTCTTTTTAGAAAGACAAACGGCTTGGCTTAAAAAATTGAATTTGTTTAATGAAAAGGAAAAACAATAAGATGATGTTTGTAGAAAGAACGTTTTTTCAGAATAATAAGATATTCAGAATTATAATGATTCTATGTATATCTATTATTTCATTGAATTCATTTGCACAGCAGTCAAATGAGCAAACAAAGGAACTTAAAGTTGCTCAAAATTATTTAAGTGAAGCGCAACAAATGCTTCAGAAAGAAAAATTTCCAGATGCAGAAGCAAATTATAGGCAAGCAATTTCATTAAACCCAAAAGATGAAACTGCCAAATACAATTTAGGTACTGCTTACTACGGAAAAGAAAAAAATGCAGAGGCAATGCTTCGTTTTAAACAAGCAGCAGTTACAGCTACAACCAAAGCTGATAAGCATAGAGCTTTTCATAATTTAGGGAATACGTATATGAATGAAAAGAAATATACTGAAGCCGTAGAAAGTTATAAGAATGCACTTCGAAACAACCCTAACGACGATGAAACTCGTTATAATTTGGCGTTGGCAAAAGATTTATTAGATAAAAATCCGCCACCACCAGAAGATCAAAACGATAAAAACGACGACAAGAACGACGACAATAAAGATCAGGACAACCAAGATAAACAAGATCAAGACGACAAAAATAAAGACGGCGATAAGAGCGACGAGGGCGATCAAAAAGACGATAAAGATAAAGGTGATCAGAAAGATAAGAAGGATGAAGGGGACAAAGATAAAGACAAAGGAAAATCTGATAAACCTAAAGATTCGGAAGGAGATAAGCCACAACAGCAACAACCTGTACCTGGTCAACTTTCTCCTCAGCAGGTAAAAAGTTTGTTGGAAGCCATGAATAACGAAGAGAAAAAGACGCAAGAAAAGATTAATGCTGAAAAGCAAAAAGGCGCCAAAGTGAAATCAGATAAAGACTGGTAGATTATGAAGACGAAGAGTTTGTTATTTCTTATAGGATTTGTGTTATGTAGTATTGCTGCATCTGCCCAGGTTCAATTTGATGCCAAGGTAAGTAAAAAAAGACTCGGAATTAATGAACGGTTACGAGTAGATTTTGAGATGAATCAAGATGGGGATAATTTTAGACCGCCTAATTTTGAAAACTTTAGAGTAGTTGGTGGTCCAAACCAATCTATTAGTAACTCTTGGATTAATGGAAAAAGGAGTTTTTCTAAAACATATTCATATTTCTTATCGCCTCAAACACGTGGAAATGTAACCATTGGTCAAGCAACGATTGAAATTGACGGGGAAACTTATAAAACCCTTCCAATAGAAGTTGAGGTTACTGCGGCTGTTGAAACTCCAAAAGATGGAAACAATGCCGATTATGTTGCAAGTGAGAATGTTCATTTAGTAGCCGAAGTTTCTAATGCTACACCTTATTTAAATGAAGCCATTACCGTTACTTACAAACTTTATGTTTCACACGATGTAAGTATTACCAGCCAATGGCGTGAAATCGACACCCCAAAATATGCCGATTTCTGGAGTCAGAATATCGATAACCAAAATAACTTTAAGGTTATGGAGGGAAAATATAACGGGCAAGATTATCGATATGTAATATTGCGAACTACCGTCTTATATCCGCAAAAAACTGGAAAACTAGATATACAACCTCTTACATTGGATGTGCCAGTAGATGTTCAAGGAAACAGACGCGATATTTTTGGCCGTAGAATAATGCAGCGCGTTAACAAAACAATTTCTGCAGGGAAAAGAACGATTGATGTAAAGCCGCTTCCTTTAGAAGGAAAACCGGATGGATTTAATGGGGCTGTTGGCGATTTTTCTTTTGAGGTGAACACAAATAAAACTACGCTCAACGCAAACGAATCACTTGAGTTAGATTTAAAAGTTTCTGGAAATGGAAATTTAAAATTATTTACAATTCCATCAGTAAACCTGCCAAACACCTTAGAAGTTTATGAGCCTGAACACAGTGAAAATGTTAGGACTACAGTAGGAGGAATGCAAGGGTCTATTTCAAATGTTTATACTATCGTTCCTCAGTTTAAAGGCAGTTATCCTATTAACCCTATAAGCTTTTCATTTTTTGATCCTAAGACTGAAAAATATAAAACTATCACTTCAAAAGGATTTACTATTGAAGTAGAAAACGGCCCCGTTTCGGCTACAGCGCCTATTGCTAGCGGTGGCGACACAAACAAACAAGTTGTTCTTTCAAAAGATAATTTTAAATATATCAAATTAGATGCTAATTTAAAGTCAAAATCGGAGAAGCCTTTCTTTAAATCAGCTTTGTTTTGGTCGTTGTTAGGAGGTCCATTTTTATTGATTCCCCTATTTATTTTAGTGGGTAAAAAACGTAAAGAACGTTTAAGCGATGTGGAAGGTAATAAGTTGCGTCGTGCAAATAGACTTGCTAAAAAATACCTTTCGGAAGCAAAACGAAATACCTCAAATCCAACTGCATTTTACGAAGCTTTAGAACGTGCTTTACACAATTATCTCAAAGCCCAGTTGAACATCGAGACTTCCGAAATGGAAAAGAGTTTAATATCAAATATGATGTTAGAACGGAAGGTGGAAGCTCCTACAGTGGAAAACTTTATTGGCCTACTAAAAAGTTGTGAATTTGCCCGTTACGCCTCTTCGTCTGAGGCTTCAGTACAACAAGACTATGCAAAGGCGGTAGATGTGATATCGAATATCGACAAACAAATTGTTTAATTAGGAAGGCTGAATTCAGAATTATGAAAACCAATATTTTAAATATAAATAGTTTATTTCAGAAGAAACTCTTCATTTTAACGATGATGTTCTTTCTTTCGTTTTCTGCATTTGCTCAAAATACAGCACTTTTTGACCAAGGAAAAGAACTTTATAAAAATGGAAAGTATCAGCAGGCAATAAATGCTTGGATGCAAATTTTAGAGGGTGGACATCACTCTGCCGAGTTGTATTTCAATTTAGGAAATGCACAATATAAATTAAACCACATCGGGCCAAGTGTGTATTATTACGAAAAAGCTTTACAGCTTGCACCAAACGATGCTGACATAAAAAACAATCTCGCTTTTGCTGAAAATGCACGAATTGACGCTATTGAACCACTACCAGAAACATTTTTTTCAAAATGGTATTCGAGTATAGCAGGAATTTTCACGTTTAATGGGTGGGCGATTCTTGCTGTGGTGTCTTCATTATCATTCGTAGCATTGTTTTTATTATACTACTTTGCTTTTGCTGAAAAGAAAAAACGCCTGCTTTTTGCAAGTTCAATGTTTGCAGGATTATTTTTATTAGTAGCTTTAACTATGGCTTTTTTAACTTATGACGATTTCACAAAAAAGCAACCTGCAATTATTTTTGCAAGTGAGATTGAGGTAAAAACAGAACCAACTATGGGCAGCAATGTTGCTTTCGTTCTACACGAAGGCACAAAGGTTCAAATTTCTGCTAAGGATGGTAATTGGTATCGAATTACTTTAGCCGATGGAAAAGATGGTTGGATTCCAGCTTCAGACTTGAAACAATTATAAAATTTAGACTTACTTCTTATTGAATGCTATCCTCTTTTTCTTCAAAAGGAGAATTGATTTCTGGCATGTCAATTTCTAATTCGTCCACTTCTTTCAAGATGGCCGGAAGAATAGCTGGAGCTATTGATGCAACAGGTTCATATAGGACCGAGGCATCTCTCTGTTCTTGAGAAAGTATGGTATAATCTTCAGAAGCGTTTACAAACATAAAGATTACACTTACTAAGAAGGCAAATTTTAAGGCATTGAAAACCCCGCCAAAAAACTTGTTAAAAATTCCCATCATTGCAAAATTGGCGACTTTTGTCAACACTCTTCCAAGTATGCTAAATACTAGCATTATCACCATAAAAGTGATTAAAAATGAAGCTAGACTAGTTAAGTCATCACTCCAATCGAACCATCGCTCAATATAAACTCTAGCATAATCTGAAAAATACATAGCGCCATAAACACTTGCTACCAAACCAATTAATGATGCCAATGTTTTTAAGATTCCCTTTCTGAATCCCATAAAAAAGGCAATAATTAAAATAATTCCAACAACAATATCTATAGTATTCATATTTAAAAATTTTGATAAATATACAGTTTTCCAAATTCTGAATTCTGTATTCCTATTTCAGAATAGTAAAATGTATCTTTGCAGCTTAAATTATATATAATAAATGGCACGCGACGAACAATTAAAGGAAAGATGGGAGGCTGTAGTGAGCATGTTGAGTAACCGCTTTGCAGATGGCGAAGTATTAGATCTTGATGCCATAATATACCTTGTTGGATTACAAGAGTTAGGTCAAATTCATAGAAGATTTAAAAAAGATGAAAAGTTAGACTTGATGCATATTGCAATTTGTCGACTTTTAGAGCCTTATGGATATTACGAATTTGATTATTTTGATGACCAAGGTTGGCCTCACTACCGTGTTTTAGAACAGCTTCCATCACTAAAAGCTGGTGAGCAAAGCGTTTTGATGAAAGAAGCTATCGTGCAATACTTTCTGGAAAAGGAAGTAATTGTATAATTCGTCTTTTAACAAAGATTATCACTTAAAGCACCAATTTAAAGATAAATTCTAGCAGTAAATAAATTATCTGAAAATGATAGAAACAGTAAAAAAACACATTGCCGAAGTACAAGCATTTTCTTCAACTAATAAAGAAGAAATAGAGAGCTTTCGAATAAAGTATTTAGGAAAAAAAGGATTTTTAAATGAGTTCTTCGCTGAGTTTAAAAATGTTCCGAACGAACAAAAAAAGGAATATGGTCAAATAATAAACACCCTTAAAAACACAGCTCAAGAAAAAATAGATGCACTCAAACAAGCTCTTGAAGACAGTTCAGAAGCTAAAGGTGTTTATGGCGATCTTTCTCGACCAGGGGAGGCAATTCCATTAGGTTCACGTCATCCTATTTCTATCGTAAAAAATAAGATTATTGATATCTTCTTGCGCATTGGTTTCAACGTATCTGAAGGACCAGAAATTGAAGACGATTGGCATAACTTTACTGCTTTAAATTTACCAGAATATCACCCAGCGCGCGATATGCAGGATACTTTCTTTATCCAAACTAATCCAGATGTTTTGTTGCGCACGCACACTTCCTCTGTTCAAGTTAGGTATATGGAAGACAATAAACCACCAATTCGTACTATTTCTCCGGGTCGTGTTTATAGAAATGAAGCAATTTCATCTCGTTCACATTGTTTCTTTCACCAGGTTGAAGGATTGTATGTGGATAAAAGCGTAAGTTTTGCAGATTTGAAACAAACCCTTCAATATTTCACAACAGAAATGTTTGGGAAATCTAAAATTCGTCTTCGCCCATCATATTTTCCATTTACAGAGCCAAGTGCTGAGGTTGATGTATATTGGGGCCTAGAAACTGAAGCCGATCACAGAATTACAAAAGGTACAGGTTGGTTAGAAATTGGTGGTTGCGGTATGGTAGATCCAAACGTACTTAAAAATTGTGGGGTAGACCCTGAAGAGTATTCGGGATTTGCCTTTGGAGTAGGTGTAGATCGTATTGCAATGCTATTACACCAAATTCCAGATATTAGAATGTTTAGCGAAAACGACGTTCGCTTTTTAGAGCAATTTAAAAGTGTTCTTTAAAGAAAAAACTAAGACCACTGTGCTTTGAGACATATGATTTTTAATACATAATTCCTACAAGGCATCGTTTAGTTTATTGACGATAAAAAAGACATCTTGTAAGTCTTATAAGAGTACCTTAAAATTTTAAAATCTCGTGTTATGAAGAAATATTTTGTCATTGCCTTATTGGTTATTATTGCAATCGCTATTGCGTATTTAACTTTTGTAATTGCCTATATTAAAATAGTTGTTGGAGCCATTTTATTAGGAATATCTGCCATATCACTTTTGGCAGTGTGGATAATGTGGAAAATTGAAGATTAATTATGCGAAAAGATATTGAAATACTTCAAGCGAAAAACATTAATATCGTTGCTGTAAAAGAATGGGACGAAGAGTTAGCTGCAGACTTGTGGACGGTTTATTTTGTAAATAATAAAGAAGAAGAAATCGATACAGTTTTAGTTATGTCACGTGGTAACACCGAAGACAAAACAACAACAACTTTACGTCGAAATTTAGGGAATGTTGCACCAAAATCATTTGTTAAAGTAGAATTCATTTCTGATGAGGTTTTAGGGTTTACTAACGAATATCTAGTTACATTTTTTGCTGAGAATAAACTCTTTGAGCAAAAATTTCTTTTTGCCCCGAATAGTATATCTGATGAAAAATTAGAAGCTCTTCCTGTTTTGGAAAGTAAAGGGATTTTAGCTAATTAATTTCGGGATGCTTAGCGTTGAAATTGATTCATTTTCTTATACCGATAAAACCATTTTAAAGGATATCTATTTTACTTTAAAACCAGGAGAACATCTAAGTGTTATTGGGGAAAGTGGATGTGGTAAATCTACACTTTTGCATCTTATCTATGGGTTACTTCATTTAGATAAAGGAAGCATTTATTACAACGACAAAAAACTACTAGGACCTACCAAGACCCTTATTCCTGGTGAGCCATTTATGAAATTGGTAGCTCAGGAATTCAATATTATGCCGTTTACAACTGTTGCGGAAAACTTGGGTTCACACCTTACTGGTCTCAATGAAGAAAAGGATGCAGAAAGAATCGACGAGCTTCTTAAAGTAGTGGAAATGGAAGTGTTTAAAGACACTTTAGTAAAAAACCTGAGTGGAGGGCAAAAGCAACGAGTAGCCTTGGCAAAAGCATTAGCAAACAAGCCAGAGATACTGCTACTTGATGAGCCCTTCAGCAATATTGATACCTTCAGAAAAAACAAATTGCAGCGAAAGATTTTTGGCTATCTAAAGCAAAATAATATCAGCTGTATTACCGCCACCCATGATAGCGAAGAAGCATTGGCATTTTCTACTGAAATTTTAATGCTTAACAAGGGACAAGTTGAAATGAAAGGCGCTCCAGAGTTCATTTACAAAAACGTTGCAACAGCGTATCAAGCAGGTTTTTTTGGAGAAGCAAATTTACTTCCGAAAAATTTATTCAACAAAAGTGCATCTTCTGAAAGAATCATTGTCTTTCCCCACCAATTGCGATTATCTTCACAGAATACAAGTTTTAAAATAAAAGTTCAAAAAAGCTATTTTAAAGGCGATCATTATCTTATAGAAGGTGTTTGGAAGAATCAAATGATTTATTTTAAACACAATCAAACTATTGCAGTAGATACAATTGTAGGCCTTTCCTATTACCTTTAAGGGAATTTTTTCGACAAGAGAACCAATTTTAGAAAATAAATTAGGATAAAAGCTTTATTTTTAAGCAATGCTCCCTCAATTCTATAACAAATGAACTGGATTTTAATTGCTGAAATAGTTTATATTATTATAGTTCTCCTAGTATGTGTTCGGGTGGTTTACGACACACAAAACACAACTAAAACTCTCGCCTACCTGCTCGCTGTTATTTTATTACCTATAGTTGGTATTATCATTTACTTTACCGTGGGTATTAATTATCGAAAACGAAAAATGTATAGCAAGAAAATTTTCAACAACCCTGAATTGGAAATGACAATGCGAGAAAGGATTCTAGAAACTTCGCAAATCATTTTTAAAACGAGACAAGAATCTGTAAAAAGTTTTGAAAAGCTCGCTACGCTAATTCTCAACAAAAGTTTAAGCCCAATTTTTCAAGGTAACGATGTAAAGATATTGCTAAATGGCGAGGAAAAATTTCCGCGTGTTATTGAGGCCCTAAAAAACGCTAAAAACCATATTCATATTGAGTATTACATTTTTGAAGACGATGTTATAAGTTGTCGGATTATCGATCTTTTAATTCAAAAGGCAAAAGAGGGTGTAGCTGTAAGATTTATTTACGACGACTTTGGAAGTAGGCCAATTCGGAAAAAACAAGTTCCTAGAATGCAAGCAGCTGGAATCCGCGTTTTTCCATTTTACAAAATAAAGCTCATCAGTTTTGCGAATAGAATAAATTACCGAAACCATCGAAAGATAATTGTTGTAGATGGAGTTGTAGGCTTTGTAGGAGGAATAAATGTTAGTGATAAGTACGTCAATAATTCCAAAGACAAAAACAAGTTGTATTGGCGTGATACGCATTTACAAATTAAAGGTCCCATTGTAAAAAGCTTACAATATATTTTTCTGGGGGATTGGAATTATTGCTCTGGCGAAGCTTTAAAACCAACTAAGGTCTTCTTTCCTGATGATAGTAAAATTCCTTTAAAAACAGATAAAGTTGTTCAAATAGCTTACAGTGGGCCAGATTCAGATTCCCCACTGATTCAACAGAGCTTGTTGCAAGCCATTAGCTTAGCCAAAGAGGAGATACTTATTACCACTCCTTATTTTATACCTGGGGATACTATTTTAGAAAGTTTAGTAATAGCAGCAGCAAGTGGTACTAAAGTAAATCTGCTAGTGCCAGGTATTTCAGATTCTAAATTTGTTAACTATGCAGCCCGATCGTACTACGGACGTCTAATAAATGCAGGTGCAAACATTTATCGTTATCACAAAGGATTCGTTCATGCAAAAACCATGGTTGTAGATAAACAACTTTCAATAGTTGGAACGGCAAATATGGACATCCGTAGTTTTGACCTTAATTTTGAAGTCAATGCAATTGTTTACGATAGAGAAATTGCAGAAGAACTTCACACTGCTTTCTATAATGATTTAAAAGATTCTGTCGTAATTGATGCTGAAAAATGGAATGAACGGTCTAATTTTACCCTAATTCTTGAAAAATTAGCGGGATTATTTTCACCCCTGATGTAGGAATGAGATTAAACTGACACAATCATTTTTCCTTTGTTTTTACCATCAAATAGGTCAATAAATGCCTTTGGAATATTGTCGAAACCTTCCACTATGGTTTCTAAATATTTTATTTTATCCTCTTCCATCCATTTAGCCAATTGGTTTTGAGCTGGCCCAAAATCTTTTACAAAATCCCTCACGGTAAACCCCTGCATTAAAAGACTGTTCTTAATAAGTTTGGTTTCAACTCTTGGCCCTTTTGGAGTTTTTGTTTCATTGTATAGTGAAATTGCACCACAGCATACCACGCGACCGTATTTATTCATATTAGCTAAAGCAGCATCCAAAATTTCCCCACCAACGTTATCGAAGTAAACATCTACTCCATTTGGGCAAGCATCGGCAATAGCTTTGTGCACATTGTCTGTGGTTTTATAATTGATAGCCTTATCGAAGCCAAATTCTTCTTGTATTCGCTTTGTTTTTTCTTCACTACCTGCAATTCCAACAACCTTACAACATTTAATTTTTCCAATTTGGCCAACCACACTACCTACGGCTCCAGCAGCTCCAGATACTAAAAGAGTTTCTCCTTTTTTAAGGTTTCCTATTTTATCGAGCCCTAAATAAGCAGTTATTCCTGTTAGCCCTAAAACCCCCAAATACGCTCTTAAGGGCGCTTTATTTCGATCTACTTTATTTAAACCATTCCCGTTTGAAGTTTGAAATTGTTTCCATTTAAGCATCCCATTTACATGCTCACCTTTTTTAAAATTTTTATTTTTAGACTCAACAACTTCAGCAATAATACCAGATTCTAATGGTTCATTGACCTTAAAAGGTTCGATATACGACTTTTCATCGCGCATTCTTCCACGTAAATAGGGATCCACGGACACGTATTTAATTTTTAGCAACACCTCACCATCTTGAGCTTCAGGCATTGTTTCTTCTGAAAACTTAAAGTCATCTTGTGTTGGTTTACCAACTGGTCTTGACTTTAGAGTTATAACTTTATTTTTCATATTTTATAATTTTATTGATAATAGCTTAAAGTTAAGATATTAACCCCCATTTTTACTGTAATTAAGTTTATTTAATAAAAGAATAACAAAGTTTCTTTTTAGAAAAGAACAAACTTAAGAGGTGTAGTCAATATCTTTGCAACCTGTGAATTTTAACTAATTGAAAACATCTCAAAATATAATAAGGGAAACTTTTAAAGAGCTATCGGAATATTTTAAAAGCACCGATTTTTCTAAGGCTATATTATTGGGAATTGCTCTAACAATTCCAATTGTAATAGGGTTAAAACTCGACTTGCTTGAAATTGGGATAACCATAACGGTAGGGGCGATGCTTGCTTCTCCAAGTGATGTAAGTGGAAGTATTAGACATAAAATAACAGGGATTCTTCTTGCTACTTTGTTATCGATGATAATTAGTTTTATAGGTGGTTATCTTCATCTTTCGCTATGGTTCACATTTCCTGCTTTAGGGATTTTAATGTTTAGTATTTCCTATTTAGCTATTTATGGTTTTAGAGCATCGTTAATCAGCTTTTCGGGTTTGTTTGCGTTAGTTCTTAGCTTTTCAAATATTTCTGACGATTTGCAGCCTTATGAAAGAATGTTGCTTATTGGTGTCGGTGGACTTTGGTACGCTTCATTGTCTTTGTTGCGACACTATATTTTTCCGAAAGCACCTACAGAATATTATCTCTCACAAACAATTAGGCTTACAGCAGATTATTTGCGAACCCGTGGCCACTTGGTTAAGGAAAAGAATAACAGAACTGAGCTTTTAAAAAAACTGCTTAACCTTCAAACAGAACTGACTACAACGCACGAAACATTGCGTGAAATTTTAATTTCTTCTAGAAAAGATTCAGGAAAGTCTGATTATGAGGGAAAGCGAATGTTAATATTTGCTCAGTTAATCGACATGCTCGAATTGGCGATGACCAACCCAGTGAATTACTCGAAAACAGACGAGTTGTTTAAAAAAAATCCAAAGCAATTAGATGACTTTCAAGCTTTGTTGTTTGCAATGAGTGATAGGTTAATGACTATTTCAGATTACCTTTCAAGACCTAAAAGACTCCCGAAAAGCACAGCGATTGAATCCTATTTAGATTGTGTAAAAAAAGATGTATTTTTTTCAGAAGAGGTTTATGATGAAGATTCTTTGATGCTTAGAAACTTATATAAGTATCAAAAAGAACAGGTTAAAAAAATAGAAAAAATTGAGTGGTTGCTCAGTAATCCCGACCGTCGACAAATTCCATTTATCAAGCATGTATATGCCAAACGATTTCTAACGAAAGAGAATTATGATTTTGAAGTTTTAATAGAAAATTTTAATCTAAAATCTCCAATATTTAAACACTCTTTGCGAATTGCAACGATTACGATGATAGGTTATGGCGTAGGGATTATATTTAAAATTCAAAACCCATATTGGATTTTACTTACATTAATAGTAATAATGCGTCCAACTTTTGGGCTTACTAAAACTCGTTCAATTGAACGTACAGTTGGTACTCTTATAGGAGGAGTTATAGCTGTTGCCATTGTTTTAATTACTCAAAACACAACTGTTTATGGTGTATTAGCAATTACTTCATTGATAATTGCTTTTTCGATGATACAGCGCAATTACCGAGCGTCTGCCACTTTTATTACCTTAAGTGTTGTTTTTATTTATGCGTTACTACAACCAGATACATTTAGCGTTATTCAGTATAGAGTTATAGACACGGCAATAGGCGCAGGGTTGGCTACATTGGGGAATTTACTACTTTGGCCTGCTTGGGAAATAGAGAGTATGCAAAAAACTTTGGTGAAATCTTTACATGCGAATCGAGTTTATTTGGAAGAAATAATTAGTTATTACAATAAAAAAGGAGAGGTTTCTGATAAGTATAAAGTAGCTCGAAAAAAGGCGTTTTTAGAAATGTCCGATTTGAGTTCAGCTTTTCAACGAATGACACAAGAACCAAAATCTAAACAAAAGAACTTAGATAAAGTGTATGAAATTGCAATGCTTAATCATACGTTATTGTCGTCTTTAGCATCGTTGAGCACTTATATATTAAATAATCCAACTACTCCTGCAACAGCTAATTTTAATAAGGTTTCTAACCGAATTGTTGAAAATTTAAAGTTTGCGGAGGCTATACTTGCTTCAGAAAAATATTCTGAAATAAATCGGGAGCTTGTGGAACCTGAAGATATTTTTGAAGTTACTTACGGTAAAAGCATCAATCTTTCTGAGGTTGGTGGTTCAGAAAAAGACAAAAAGCTGGTTTCAATACTCGAGGAAGAACATTTAATACGGGAACAGCTTAAATGGTTGTTAGAAATGAGTAAAAAGATACCTAAAGTGTTAATGGAAACTCAATTCTAAAAGAATTATTCTACTTTTTTAATTTTATAATCATTCCCATTTAAAGTAAAATTTTCTCCTTTTCGTTTTCCCGATAAAAGTTTTCCTACCGGTGAATTTAATGCAACACATAAGTATTCAATATTGTCTATGGTAACAGCACCAATAGAAATACTAATGAAGTAATTGAACTTATCTGTGTCGATTAAACTTCCCAAACGGGCATAATCTGAAGTTGCTTTTATATCAATCTTTTTTAGAAGCTGATTTAGCTTTTCAATTTCTTGTAGTTGTCTTCCAGCATTTTCTCGATCAATCTGAAGCATGGCTCTAGCGGTTTCGTGTTTGTCTCCGGCACTACTTTTAGACTCATCAAACAATGATTCTTCAATATCGGCAATAGTTTGCTTTATTTTTGAGAACCTAACGCCAACCTGATTTTGACAGTGTTGAAGCAACTCAGATTTAATTTCTAATACTGTCATTTTTTCTTCTTTTCTTTAACTTGTTTTTCTAGCGTAAATGGACCAAAATAGCGCATTTGTTTCATAATCCATTGTGTTCTTCTGCCTACGTACGAACCTGGAGGATTTGCGCTATATCGCTGCGGACTAGGTAAAATTGCTGCAATTCTAGCAGCCTGTTCTGTCGAGAGGTTTTTTGCTGACTTTTTAAACCAATACTGCGAAGCAGCCTCGGCGCCATATACTCCAGGTCCCATTTCAATACTATTTAAGTAAACTTCTAATATTCGTTCTTTATCCCAAATAGCCTCGATAAGGATAGTAAAATATGCTTCTAATCCTTTTCTAAACCAAGTTCGACCTGGCCATAAAAATGCATTTTTAGCCGTCTGTTGAGAAATTGTACTTCCTCCGCGAAGTTTCTTGCCTTTTTCATTGCTTTCCATTGCCTTTTTAATCGCTTCTTGGTCAAAGCCATTATGACTTAAAAATGTTTGGTCCTCAGCACAAATTACCGCCAACTGTAAATTTGGAGATATTTCTTGTATGGGAAGCCAATCGTGGCGGGTTTTGTGGTTTTCATCTCCTTCAATAGAGCGAATAGCCATTAATGGTGTATAGGGCACAGGAACATATTTATAAAGTACTACCCAAAGAATCGAAAGTCCGATAAACCAAAAGAGTATTTTAAATAAGAATTTGAGTAATTTTTTAACCATAAATTTTCTCTGTATTTCTAATTTTTTTTAGTTGTGATTTTTACTATTTAAAGCGAAGATAGTAGGTGCTTAGCAATATTAGTCTACGATATCCGAAAGTTGTTTTCCGATTGAGCTTCCTATAGCAATTCCCATTCCGCCAAGCCTTACACCGCAAAAAATATTATTTGATAAAGCTTTTACAATTGGTTTTTTCTGCTTTCCTATTCCCATAATACCACTCCATCGCTTATCAATTTCAAATTTATTATTTGGAAGAATTACTGTTTTAAGCAAATGCTCCAACTGCTTCTGAACCAGTTCCGTCAGTTCCATTTCGGTAGTTTCTTCGGTTTTAAAGTCAAGATTTCGTCCTCCGCCAAATAGAACTCTATTTCCGATATTTCTGAAGTAATAGTATCCTTTATCAAGGTGAAAAGTTCCTTGAATTTGAAGGTTTTCTATGGGTTTAGTAACAAGTACCTGAGCCCTTGCAGGCATAACATCCTCATCCAAAAATTGTTTAGCAAAACCATTGGTCGCAATAATTGCTTTCTTCGTCGAAATTTCAAAGGATGAATTTATTTGAAGGGACACGCTATTTCCGTTATCTAAAATTGCCGTGATTTCAGAGGCATTGAGGATTAAAATATTTTCTTCTGAAGCTTTTTTCAAAAGTCCATGCATCATTTTGCCGGTATCAAGCTGTCCTTCAAATTTGCTAAATAGAAGTTTTTCCTGAATATTTTTAAATTCGAATTTATTTTCTTTTTCAGAAAAGACATCAGCTTTAAATATTGAAAAAAGTAACTTGTTGATGTAATTAATCTTCGATTTACAAGATATGTAAAGCTCCAAGTCTTCAGTGGTGAAAAGCTCGTAGCCGCCGTATTCTTTGTAATCAAGTTGAGTGTCGCCCAATGTATTCCGAAGTAATTGCAGGCCTTCTACTCGGTATTTTACTAATTGAAAGACTTCCTCTTCAGAGTGGTTGTTTAAATCGTCTAATATTTCTGATATACTTCCGTAGCAAGCAAATCCTGCGTTTTTTGTACTTGCGCCGCTAGGAAGAATACCTCTTTCAAATACTACTATCTTACTTTTAGGATATTTTTTCCGAAGTGATAAAGCGCAGTTTAATCCTACAATTCCACTTCCGATAATTGCAAAATCGATGTCTGAAAGCCAAGTTTTGTATTCCCAGAAAGAGAGATTCATAGTACTAAGTATATTAAATTAAAAAAGCATCAAATACCAAAGATAAGTTTTTGGAATTTGATGCTTCTTAAAAATTTTGAGCACTAAGTAAAACGCTTTTTACTTTATACTTAAATTAATCTTCAACCGGTTCATCCATTTTAAATGTATCCATAAAAGCAGTAGTGTAATTTCCTGCGATGTAATCTGGATGATCCATTAGTTGACGGTGAAACGGAATTGTAGTTTTTATTCCTTCAATTACGAATTCATCTAAGGCACGCTTCATTTTGCTAATTGCTTCCTCTCTTGTTTGAGCGGTTGTAATAAGCTTAGCGATCATAGAGTCGTAATTCGGTACAATTGTGTATCCTGCGTAAACGTGTGTATCTAAGCGAACCCCGTGACCTCCTGGCGCATGTAAAACATTGATTTTACCTGGTGAAGGACGGAAATCGTTATATGGATCTTCCGCATTAATCCTACATTCAATCGAATGAAGTTTTGGAGTGTAGTTTTTACCAGAAATTGGAATTCCAGCAGCAACTAATATTTGCTCTCTTATTAAGTCGTAATCAATTACTTGCTCAGTAATTGGGTGCTCAACCTGAATGCGAGTATTCATTTCCATAAAATAGAAGTTTCTGTGCTTATCTACTAGAAATTCGATAGTTCCAGCGCCTTCATATTTTATGAATTCTGCCGCTTTTACAGCTGCGTTACCCATATCGGTACGCAGTTTATCTGTCATAAATGGGCTTGGTGTTTCTTCGGTAAGCTTTTGGTGACGACGCTGAATAGAGCAATCACGCTCACTTAAATGGCAAGCTTTTCCGTTGCTATCTCCAACAATTTGTATCTCGATATGGCGTGGCTCTTCAATAAGTTTTTCCATATACATCCCGTCGTTTCCGAAGGCTGCAGCAGCTTCTTGACGCGCACTATCCCAAGCTTTTTTAAGATTTTCTTTTTTCCAAACAGCTCTCATTCCTTTACCACCACCACCGGCAGTAGCTTTCAACATTACTGGGTATCCAATTTCTTCGGCTACTTTTTCACATTCTTCAAAAGATTCTAAAATCCCTTCACTTCCGGGTACTGTAGGAACTCCAGCGGCTTTCATAGTAGCTTTAGCCGAAGCTTTATCGCCCATACGTTCAATCATTTCAGGGGATGCTCCAATAAATTTTATACCGTGTTCTTGGCAAATTTTAGAAAACTTAGCGTTTTCTGAAAGAAATCCATAACCAGGGTGGATTGCATCTGCATTTGTAATTTCTGCAGCAGCTATAATATTAGACATTTTCAAGTAACTTAAATGACTTGGTGCTGGTCCAATACACACAGCTTCGTCTGCAAAGCGTACGTGCAAGCTCTCTTCGTCGGCCGTAGAGTAAACTGCTACAGACTTAATTCCCATCTCGCGACAGGTTCGAATTATGCGCAGTGCTATTTCACCTCTATTTGCAATTAATATCTTTTTAAACATAACTTTTCCTTAAATAACAAATTCCGAACCTCAAATTCCAAAATATTGGGATTTGGATTTGGGATTTGGAGTTTATATTTATGATGGATCTACTAAAAATAAAGGTTGGTCGAACTCAACTGGAGAAGAGTCGTCTACAAGAACCTTTACAATTTTACCAGAAACTTCACTTTCAATTTCGTTGAAAAGTTTCATAGCTTCAATTACACAAAGTACATCTCCTGTATTGATGTTGCTTCCAACTTCAACAAATGGTGCTTTGTCTGGAGATGGTTTTCTATAAAAAGTTCCGATAATTGGAGACTTTATAGTAATAAGTTTAGAATCTGCCTCTTCTTTCTTTGTTTCAGTTGCATCGGCAGTAGGAGCCTGTTGAACTTGCGGTTGCTGCATTTGAGGTTGTGCTTGCATAGCAGGGATTTGCTGAATGTAAGTAGTTTCACCCTTACTATCATCAGAACCAGTTTTAATGGTGATTTTAATATCTTCCATTTCTAGTTTCACTTCGCTGGCACCACTTTTTGCCACAAACTTGATTAAGTTTTGTATATCCTTTAATTCCATATTAGAAAATTTAGTCTTTAGGTGGTTAAAATTATTTTGAATTGTAAGCCCATTTAAGATAAACGGCGCCCCAAGTAAAGCCTCCTCCAAAGGAAGCAAATATTAAATTATCTCCTTTTTTAAGTTGTTTTTCATAATCGGATAAACACAAAGGTAATGTAGCTGATGTAGTATTTCCGTATTTATGAATATTCATCATAACCTTTTCAGGAGGAAGGTTCATTCTTGCAGAAGTAGCATCTATAATTCGTTTGTTTGCTTGATGAGGAACTAGCCAATCTACATCTTCTCCAGATAGGTTGTTTTTTTTCATCACTTTTTCGCAAACATCTGCCATATTAGAAACAGCAAATTTAAATACTGTTTTTCCTTCTTGATGCACAAAGTGTTGTTTGTTGTTTACAGTTTCTATTGAGGCTGGGAGTAAAGATCCCCCCGCATCAATTTTAAGAAATGGTCTTCCTATACCATCAGTACGTAGGTGTTCATCTTGAACGCCGAGGCCTTCAGTATTAGGCTCAAATAAAACTGCTCCTCCGCCATCTCCAAATATTATACATGTAGTTCTATCTGTATAATCAATAATAGACGACATTTTATCTGCCCCTATTAAAAGTACTTTTTTGTATTTTCCAGATTCTATGTAGCGTGCTGCAGTAGACATTCCAAAGAGAAAGCTTGAGCAAGCCGCAACTAAATCGTAAGCAAAAGCATTTACGGCACCAATTTGGGTGGCTACGTAAACACCTGTTGTAGCAACTGGCATATCTGGCGTTGCGGTTGCCATAATAACCATGTCAATTTCTGCTGGGTCTGTATTGCTTTTTTCTAGCAGGTTTTTTGCTGCCTGTATAGCTAAATAGGAAGTGCCTTTATCCTTGTCCTTTAATATTCTTCTTTCTTTTATTCCCGTTCTAGATGTAATCCATTCGTCGTTGGTATCGACCATTGTTTCTAGAACTTTGTTAGAGAGAACGTAATCTGGCACGTAACTTCCTACAGCGGTAATGGCTGCCGTTATATTGTTCATAAAGCGGAATTAAAATTCACATAAAAGAGTAAAAACCCTTTAAAAGGTGTGAAAATTACTAAATTTTACTTGAATTTCGGCACTAGTATGTCGTTTTTTGACTTTTTGCAAAGTTAAAAAATAAAAAAACCCTCACGTTCCCGTGAGAGTTCCCAGTAATTGTAAATGAGTTTAAGCTTCTACTTGCTCAGTTGCATCGATAACAACTTGTCCGCGGTAGTACATTTTTCCTTCGTGCCAATGAGCTCTATGGAAAAGATGTGACTCACCTGTTGTAGGGTCAGTTGCAAGAGTAGGTGCAGTAGCTTTATAATGCGTTCTTCTTTTATCTCTTCTTGTTTTCGAGATTTTTCTCTTTGGATGTGCCATTGCTATTTATTATTTATCCGTTAATAGTTTTTTTAATGAATCCCAACGGGGATCGGTATTCTCGTCTTCAACAACCGATTCTTCATCAATTGCTTTCGGACTAAGTTCTTCAAGTTTATCTAGTATGTCACTCTTTAATGTGCCGTCTTCTACTCCAGGGTGAATTTTTCGTGATGGCATTGCCAAAACAATCGATTCATAAATGAACTGCTGAATGTTTACTTCATAACTTCCGTGAGGAATAATTAGCAAATCTTCATTCTCATCATTGTATTCTTCTCCAAATTTTACTACAAATTTGTATGATCCTGAAATTTCCTGATCATATAATTCGTTTGTAATATCACAAGCAACGTTTACACTTCCGTCAAAAGTTAATGTAAACTCTAATAACGTGCTTGTTTTATCCAGCAATACGTTGAGATTAATAGCTGCGTTATTAAATTCGTCATACTCAAAATGCTCAAAGAACGCTTTATTTAATTCAAAGTTAAACTGGTGTTTCCCTAACTTCAACCCTACAAAAGGGATGGTAAATTCTTTCAATTCCTTCATTATCACACCTAAATTTAAGACCTTAACCTTACGGATAAGGCGGGTGCAAAGATAAAAAATTATTTCAAATGCAAATTAGTTTTTCTATTTCTTTTTTGAGTAGCTTCTTTTACGTGAAGTTTGCAATGGATTTTTTGAAATTTCTTTGTATTCTTCACGTGTTTTATAAATTGAAATAGCACTGAATACAGCTTCTCGAAACGATTCAAAATTAGCTTCATTTTTACCTGCTAGATCATAGGCTGTCCCGTGATCTGGCGATGTTCTGATTCTATTTAAGCCTGCAGTAAAGTTTACGCCTTTTCCAAAAGCTAATGTCTTAAAAGGAATTAATCCTTGATCGTGATATGAAGCGATTATGGCGTCAAAATTTTTATAATTTCCTGATCCAAAAAAACTATCGGCAGCATAAGGGCCAAATACCATTTTGCCGTTTTTACGAATATTGTCTAGTGCTGGACGTAATAACGTATCGTCTTCGTCGCCAATCACACCATTGTCGCCAGTGTGTGGATTTATCCCTAAAACTGCAATTTTTGGTTTTTCGATGGCGAAGTCTTCAATTAAAGTTTGGTGGATGGTGTTAATTTTATTGTCAATTCGCTCACGAGTAATGTTTTTTACTACATCTTTAACCGCAACGTGATCGGTTAAAAGGCCTACTCTCAAGCTCTCCGAGATAAGAAGCATTAAACTATCTCCTTGTAATTCTTGTGCTAAATAATCTGTGTGCCCTGGAAAATTAAAACCTTCAGATTGAATATTGCTTTTATTGATTGGCGCCGTTACTAATGCGTCAATTTTACTTTCTTTTAATGCTGCAACTGCTGCAATCAACGATTTTATAGCGTATTCGCCGCCTTTTTCATTTTCCTCACCAAAAGAAACGTTTACGTGTTCTTTCCAGACGTTTAATATGTTGATTTTCTTCGGAATTAAATCTTCTATTTTATCTATTCCGTGAAAATTGATATCCGTTCCAAAGTGTTTTTTGAAAAATGACATCAGTTTTACTGAAGCAAATATCACAGGGGTACAAAATTCTAGCATTCTAGAATCTTCGAAGGTTTTTAAAATAATTTCACTTCCAATTCCATTAATGTCGCCTATTGAAATTCCAACAACTATTTTATCTTCTGTAGCCATTTATTAATTGTTATTTTTGCACTACAAATGTAACTAACACATTGTGCATTTTGATTATAATATTTTAAATAAAACGAAATCAATTTTCTTTTCTTCTATTATCAATGAATAGAAAGGGGATTTATATGGTTCGTTTATGCGTGATTACGGGTTTGTAAAATATAATGTTAATCATATTTTCAAAATCCACAACTAACTTTAGAAAAAAAACTAACAATGTTCACAGGTATTATAGAAACTCTAGGTGAAGTAGCTAAACTTACAAAAGACGGTGAAAACCTTCATATTGAAATAAAGTCTCCTATGGCGAGTGAGTTAAAAATAGACCAAAGTGTTTCGCATAACGGGGTGTGTTTAACTGTTGTTGAAATAAAAGACGACGCCTATGTGGTTACAGCCATTCAGGAAACCTTAGAAAAAACTAATTTAAGCACACTAAAAAATAACGCTCTTGTAAATTTAGAAAGAGCAATGAAGTTAGGAGATAGGCTAGATGGACATATTGTGCAAGGTCATGTTGATGGCGTAGCCGAATGTATTAGTATAAAAGAAGCCGACGGAAGTTGGGTTTACACTTTTCAGTATTCTAATTCGGAATTTAGCACGGTTGAAAAAGGCTCTATAACTGTTAATGGTGTAAGCTTAACTGTTGTTGATTCAAAAGAATCACAGTTTAGTGTGGCTATAATTCCATATACTTATGAGCATACAAACTTTAAAGAAATTAAAGTTGGTGATAAAGTAAACTTAGAATTTGATATAATTGGGAAGTATGTTAAGAATTTGATGCAGCCTTATTCATAACCTGATTTCTTTTGTAAAGAATATAAATTCCAAAAATCAATCCTACCACAAGTAATATCCATAGGTTGTCATCAATTGGTAGCTGAGGGCCTTCTGGATCGCCGTCACGAGCGGGTGGCGGAGGACCTTGGGTTTCCGTAACCGACTGCAATGAAAGAAAAACTACCGTGTATAAATATGATATCATGAATGCTATATAATGGTGGGGACGGTAAACACGTGCCTAAAGTAACAATTTTTTAACAACTCTACTAAATTATTTTAACAACATTCTGAGATAAATTTATCTTTTTAAAAATAACACAAGCTCAATAGTAGTAATTTCTAAAAAAAACAAAGTCTTGCAATGCAAGACTTTGTTTTGTGGTGGTCCCACCTGGGCTCGAACCAGGGACCACTTGATTATGAGTCAAGTGCTCTAACCAACTGAGCTATAGGACCGGTTAAGAGGATGCAATATTACTACTTATTTTAAAACCCCACAAGAATTTTATTCCTTAATTTCTTGGCAAAGTTCAACCAAAACTCCGTTGGCAGATTTGGGGTGAACGAACGCTACTAGCTTATTATCAGCTCCTTTTTTAGGGGTTTCATTGAGTAAAATAAACCCTTCTTTTTTCAATCTTTCCATCTCAGATTTAATATCATCGACTGCAAAAGCTATGTGGTGAATTCCTTCGCCACGTTTTTCAATGAATTTTGCAATAGGGCTTTCTGGGTTGGTAGCTTCTAAAAGTTCAATTTTGCTTTCTCCACTTCTAAAGAAAGAAGTTTTAACACCTTCGCTTTCCACCTTTTCACTTTTATACGGTGCGCTGCCTAGCAAGGCTTCGTAAACCTTATTAGCTTCTAAAATATTTTTTACCGCAATGCCAATATGTTCTATTTTCTCCATTTTATTACTTGTATCTGCAAAAATACAAACTTATTTCTATTATAATTCTACAAGCTTAGCGGTATAAATGCAGTCGATACAGTTTTATGTTCTATTTTTGCAGTATGGAAGAAAGTAATAGACAAAAAAAGATAGCCAGTGTTTTGCAGAACGACTTGGCAAATGTACTACAAGGAATGCTACGCGAGGCGGGGCAAACAGGTATAATTATATCGGTAAGTAAAGTAACAGTAACCACAGACCTTTCTATATCAAAGGTATATGTAAGTGTGTTTCCAGCAGATAAGGCTGAGGCAATTGTTGTTGAATTAAATAAAAACAAACCTCATATTAAACATCAAATAGCGCAGCTTACTAAGCATCAGCTTCGAAAAATGCCAGACCTTACATTTTACAATGACGACTCTTTAGAATATATAGAAAAGATAGATCGTGCAGTAAAAGGTGAAGATAATCCGCTGAAAAACCCTGATTTACTTCCGAAAAGAAAAAAGTCGTAGCTTGAATTTTTCCCTCTACATCGCAAAGCGTTATTTGTTTTCAAAAAGTAGCAACAATGCCATCAATATTATTACTGGTATTGCAGCGATTGGAGTGGTAGTTGGTGCAATGGCTTTGTTTATTGTGCTTTCAGGATTTTCTGGCTTAAAAGAATTTAGTCTACAGTTTACAAACGAATTTGATAGTGATTTAAAAATCCTTCCTGAAAGTGGAAAAACCATTTCTTTTTCTGAAGCACAAAAGCAACAATTAGCCAAAATTGAAGGAATCGAAGTCTTTTCAGAAATAATTGAAGAACGTGTTTTTCTACACTACAAAGGAAAAAACCATATCGCCTATATAAAAGGGGTGGATACGGTTTATGGAAGTGTTAATTCTATAGATAGCATTATGATTGCTGGATTGTGGTTTGAACCTTCACTTAGCGAAGTGGTTATTGGTTTAGGAACCTCAAGTAAGCTCTCCTTATATCTAAATGATTACAGTAATCCATTAGAAATATATGTTCCTAAACCGGGTACAGGGCAGTTAAATGCTTTAGATCCCACAAATGCATTCACGAAAAAACGGACTGTAGTTTCAGGAGTTTACAGTGTTAATGAGGATTTAGATTCTAAATATGTATTTACCGATATGGATTTTGCCAGAGATTTACTATCGCTTGATGAATCCAAAATTTCTGCAATTGAAATAAAGATGCTTTCAAATGCTTCAGAAGAATCTGTTAGGGCAAATATTGAAAAAGTTTTCCCTGAAGGTGTTGTTATTAAAAACCGAATTCAGCAAAATGACGCGCTTTATAAAATGCTGAACACCGAAAACATTGCTGTATACCTAATTTTTACATTAGTAATGATTATTGCACTTTTTAATGTAGTGGGTTCTATAATAATGATGATTCTAGACAAGCGAAAAAACATAAAAACACTCTATAATATGGGAGCCTCGCTTAGAGAAATACGCCGTATATTCTTTTTGCAAGGAACATTAATGACTGTGTTAGGTGGTCTAGTAGGGATTTCTCTTGGGGTGCTTGCTGTTTTGGCGCAATTAAAGTTTGGATTTGTAGCAATAACTAGTACTCTGCCTTATCCCGTAAAGCTAAACCTAGTAAACATAATAGTAGTGTTTGTAACCATTAGCGTTTTAGGTATCCTCGCATCCAAAATAGCCTCGAGTAGGGTACGAGAGAAGTTGTTGGTTTAGAAGTATTCACCTTTAATTGTACTACAAATATTTAATGTTCAAATTAAGATTAGGAAACTGAGTTTAGTCGATGGTAACTGGGGTATAATCAACACCTAGTGGGTGACATCTTTTTGATAAGCTTCACAACGAAATTTTATGATTAAAAAATTTTCTTAATCACCAACATATAAATAGGCAAGTTTTATGCCTTAAGTCTTTCAGTCCCGATAGCTATCGGGACGGTCTTACATCTTAGATTAAACAACCAAATATTCGGGGTCTGCACCTAGACTTACCAATGCTTCACAAATTTCTTCTGTAAAATCTTGTGGGCCACACACGTAAAAACGAGAATCAAAATTTCCAATAGTTTCAATAAGGTATTTGCGGTCTATTCGGCGTTCGCGAAAACCAATTACTCCTTCTTTAGTAAACACATTTTTATAGGCGGGGCCTAGCATTTTTGTCAATTCATCGTGAAGTATAATATCGTCTTTTGTTCTGTTGGAATACAACAAGGCTACTTTGCGTAGATTTCCACTTTCAAAAAGTGCTCTAAAAATTGCGATAAATGGAGTTATCCCAGTTCCGCCAGCAATAAAAATACCTGGCCCTTTATATTTTATAGTCCCAAAAACCTCGTGAAGTAGAAGCTCTGCTCCCGTGTTGAGTTTTCCCAATTGAGCGCTAACGCCTTCGTGCTCTTCGTAAATTTTTACGATGATCTCTAAATAATCCCAATGTTGTAATGAGGTAAAGGTGTAGGGGCGTAGCTGATTTTCCCAGCCAGGAATATTTATAGAAATAACCGCCGATTGGCCTGGGGCGTAGGTGAAATCTTTCGGTTTTTCTAGTACAAAACGTTTTACGTTATGGGTTATATATTGATTGCTTATTATTTTGAGGGTCTGCATTAGGCTAATTTAAACTTCAAAGATAGAAAGGTTTTTAATGAAAAACAGTTTATTTATTTAAACAAACTCATAATCTGCAAACACTTGCATAACTTCATCAAAAGCTTCAAAAACCGATGCAGAATCGTCGCTGGTTACCATTTTCATTCGGTATTCCTTAAAGTTTGGAATTCCCTTAAAATAGTTGGTATAGTGGCGGCGGGTTTCAAAAACGCCAAGTTTTTCACCTTTCCAATCAATTGCCATTTGTAAGTGGCGTTTGGCGGCTTCTACACGCTCAAGCATCGATGGGGGTGGTAAGTGTTCGCCAGTTTTAAAATAGTGTTTTACTTCTTTAAAAAACCAAGGATATCCAATACTTGCACGGCCTATCATTGCACCGTCTAAGCCATATTTATCGCGCATTTCCATAGCTTTTTCCGGCGTATCTACATCGCCATTTCCAAACACAGGAATATGCATTCTTGGATTGTTTTTTACTTCGGCAATAGGAGCCCAATCGGCATTACCTTTATACATTTGGGCGCGAGTACGGCCGTGTATAGAAATTGCTTGACAGCCTACATCTTGTAAACGTTCGGCAACTTCCATAATTTTTATACTATCGTGATCCCAGCCTAATCGTGTTTTTACGGTTACAGGCAGTTTTGTGTGCTTTACCATGGCTTCGGTAAGGCTTACCATTAAATCTATGTCCTTTAAAATTCCTGCACCTGCGCCTTTACTTACTACTTTTTTTACGGGACAACCAAAATTAATGTCGATAATGTCTGGACCGCTGGCTTCTACAATTTCTACACTGCGCAACATAGATTCTAGAACAGCTCCAAAAATCTGAATTCCAACAGGGCGTTCCTTTTCATAAATATCAAGCTTCATCACACTTTTTGCAGCATCCCGAATAAGTCCCTCCGAAGAGATAAATTCAGTAAAAACCACATCGGCGCCTTGTTCCTTACAAAGTGCACGGAAGGGCGGATCGCTTACGTCTTCCATTGGGGCTAGTAATAATGGAAAATCAGGCAGTTGTATGTTTCCTATTTTTGGCAATTCTTTATTATTTGAGAATGCAAAAGTAGTAAATATCAGTATAATAAATCACTATTGACTTACTAAGACTTAAGACCGCCTCTATAAAGGACGTAAGACATGGGATTTGACGCGTAAAATAATGATGTATAGTGTTTTGACGTTATTTATTTTTAAAATGCGCTAATTTTATGTCATAATTTTTTGGTATTATGTTTTACGTCTAAAAGTCTTATGCTGTTTACTAAAATTAGTTCTACTAATGAAATTATTATTAACTACTGCATCATAACTAAAATAATCACTCTTTTAATCTATATTTGCAATTCGTAGCACGAAGAAGGATTAATTTATGAAGAACATCAGAAACTTTTGTATTATAGCGCATATTGATCACGGGAAAAGTACTTTGGCCGACCGACTATTGGACGCCACAGGTTCCGTTACTAGTCGTGAAAAGCAAGCGCAACTATTAGACAGTATGGACTTGGAGCGCGAGCGTGGTATTACTATTAAAAGTCACGCGATACAGATGGACTATATGTACAAGGGTGAGCAATACGTATTAAACTTAATTGACACTCCTGGGCACGTTGATTTCTCGTACGAAGTTTCTCGTTCTATCGCTGCTTGCGAAGGCGCCTTACTAATTGTAGATGCTGCACAAAGTATTCAGGCGCAAACGATTTCTAATTTATACTTAGCACTGGAAAATGATTTGGAGATTATTCCAGTATTAAACAAAGTAGATCTTCCTTCGGCTAATGTCGAGGAAGTTACCGATGACATTGTAGACCTTCTAGGGTGTAAGCCAGAAGAGGTGATTCCAGCTAGTGCAAAAACAGGGCTTGGTATTGAAGAAATACTGAGCGCCATTATCGAGCGAATTCCACCGCCAACAGGTGTTTTGGATGAGCCGTTACAAGCCTTGATTTTCGATTCTGTTTACAATCCATTCCGTGGGGTTGAAACATACTTTAGAGTTTTAAATGGTGAAATAAAAAAAGGGCAGCACATAAAATTTATGGCTACCGGAAAAAGTTATTACGCCGATGAAGTTGGAACTTTAAAATTAAAGCAACTTCCAAAAGATTCGATTAAAGCTGGAGATGTTGGATATTTAATTACAGGAATTAAAGAGGCTAAAGAAGTAAAAGTAGGTGATACCATTACCGATTCAAAAAATCCGACAGTTAATATGATTGAAGGGTTCGAAGATGTAAAACCGATGGTTTTCGCTGGAATTTATCCTGTAGATACTGAGGATTATGAGGAGTTGAGAAACTCAATGGAAAAACTTCAGTTGAATGATGCTTCTTTAATATTTATTCCTGAAAGTTCTGCAGCTCTTGGATTTGGTTTCCGTTGTGGTTTCTTGGGAATGCTCCACTTAGAGATTATACAAGAAAGATTGGAAAGAGAGTTTGACATGACGGTAATTACTACCGTGCCAAACGTATCATACCATGCATTTACTAATAAAGAGCCGGATACACCAATTTTGGTGAATAACCCTTCCGACTTACCGGAACCTTCAACTTTAAATAGAGTAGAGGAACCATTTATAAAGGCTACAATTATTACAAAGTCAGATTTTGTTGGTTCTGTAATGTCTCTTTGTATTGAAAAGAGAGGTGAAATTACCAATCAGACATATTTAACCACCGAACGTGTAGAGCTAACTTTTGATATGCCTTTGGCAGAGATTGTTTTCGACTTTTACGATCGATTAAAAACAGTTTCTAAAGGGTATGCTTCTTTTGATTATTCTCCAATAGGAATGCGTCAATCGTACTTAGTTAAGGTTGATGTATTATTAAACGGAAACGTTGTAGATGCACTTTCTGCTTTGCTTCACCGAGATAATGCTTATGATATTGGAAAGAAAATTTGCGAAAAACTTCGCGAACTAATCCCAAGACAACAATTTGATATTCCTATTCAAGCTGCTATTGGAGCAAAAATTATTGCTCGTGAAACGGTTAAAGCACTTAGAAAGGATGTTACCGCAAAATGTTATGGGGGTGATATTTCTAGAAAGCGTAAACTTCTTGAAAAGCAGAAGAAAGGTAAAAAGCGTATGCGTCAAGTAGGGAATGTTGAAATTCCTCAGGAAGCGTTTATGGCGGTACTTAAGCTAAATGATTAATTTCCGCAGCTAGCACCGGTTTCTTCTAAACCAGAAATATAAGTTCCGTAAGGAGTCCCTGTATCTTGTCCGTTTACAGAAGCATTGCCATTGCTTTCTTCACACACTTCAAAATCTAATGTTGAAGGTGAAGAACATGTAGTGCAAGATCTTCCGTCGTCTTTTTTACAAGAGGAAACGAAAAGGATGCAAATGATTCCTGTAATAAAATAGACTTTCTTCATTTTTTCTTTTTATCTAAAAACGAAACTATCAACGGTTTATTTCTCAGATTTCCCTTCGTTCTCAGAGCGCGTAGCGTTTACAACATCTTCAAAATCCATAGGTTTTCCTAAATAAACTAAACTACTACCTTCTTCAATTTCTAATTCAGTAGGAGAAGTAATCAGGTCTAAAAATCCGTTTGGGTGTTTTAAAAATAGTGGAATTGCATTTTTATCTTCGCCAACTATGTTCAACACTCTCAAAAATTGATTGTGATTTTCTATCGGAATTTCTTGAATAGAAGGGAATTCTTGGGCAACTTGCGCAAAGCGAGAATAATCGTGAGTATAAGAGAACAATTCTTTAATCGATAAGTTTTTGTTCTTCTTCATTTCATCTGAGGTAATTAGCCTAAACGTTCCATTTTCCCCAAAATATTTTTCAAATCGGTTAATTGCTTGCTTGTTAATTTCGTCACTCCCAGTCATGGCTAAAATATAGCCCACATCATTTAGCTCTATATTGTCTGTTAAATCATCGGTATAAATATTCGCAGTAAATGCCTCCAATCCTAATTCTTTAGCTCTATTAATATTTAGTTGGTTAGAATCTACTAGCACTACATGGCGTTCGTTTTTATGTAAATAAGTGGCAATTAGTCTAGATGCTTTTGAAGCTCCTACAATTAAAATTCCTTCAGACTTTTTAAGGTAAACGCCCATCCATCCAGCAACCAATCTAGCAGTAGTTGCGTTTAAAATTACTGTAATTAAAACCACAGCAAAAACTAAAGGGGTGATGTATTCTGCACCTACTACACCTTTTGTAACAAGTTTAGTTCCAAATAAAGATGAAATACCTGCCGCAACAATTCCGCGAGGTCCTACCCAGCTAATAAAAAGTTTTTCATTTACTTTAAGAGAGGATCCGGTTGTGCTTGCAAAGACAGTTAATGGCCGCAAAATAAAAATGATAATAGCCAATAATATGGCAGTTTTCCAATTGTAAACTAATAGCAAATCTTCAATGCTAATATTTGCGGCAAGTAGAATAAATAGAATGGAAACCAATAAAACACTTAATGATTCTTTAAAGTAAAGAAGTTCTTTAAGACTTGGTAAGTCGCTGTTACCAAGAAACATTCCCATAACAACCACGGCTAGTAATCCAGATTCGTGAGCAAATAAATCGCTTATTACGAATACCGCCATTACCATAGAAAGCGCAACCACATTAGATAGATAGTGAGGCACCAGTTTCTTTTTAATGGCGAAATATAGTGCATATCCCGCAGTAATACCGAAAGACATCCCTATTAACACAATCTTTCCAAAGTCCAGTAAAGCTTGCTTAGTATAGCCCGAATCGCCTTCAACACTTATAAATTCATAAACAAGTACAGCTACAAGTGCGCCAATAGGGTCTATTAATATACCTTCCCATCGCAACACTGCAGCAACGTCTTTTTTCAGTGGAATATTTCTCAAAATAGGAGATATTACCGTTGGTCCTGTAACTATTATTAAGGCTGAAAATAGAAACGAAATCCTCCAGTCTAATCCAAAAATATAGTGTGCAGCCGCTCCAGCTCCAATAAATGTTATCGCGGCACCTATGCTAATAAGTTTTCCGATTGCGGGCCCTACTTTAGAAATTTCATCGCGCTTGAGCGTTAGTCCTCCTTCAAAAAGTATAATTCCCACCGCTAGTGATACAAAATAGAAAAGATTCTCCCCGGGGAAGAGGCCTTTTTCTCCATTCCAAATGGGTTGAAGCCATTGAGTTCCATCGGCAGATATTAGTGTAGAGATTGGTCCTACCAAGAGGCCAATCATAATTAAAGGTAAAATGGCAGGTATTTTAAATTTCCAAGCTACCCATTGGGCCAATATTCCTAAAATTATAATTCCTGCAAGTTCTACCATATAAAACGGGGTTTTGGCAAATTAAGAAATTTTCTCTTCCACTAAAAAAGAATAATTTGTTAAAAATAGTATAATTATTTTTACTTGGGCCTTAGGAGTGTAACGCTTTTGTTATTTTGCAACTCATTTCTTCAAATTATGCAACTATTTCCAATTGAAGCCGGTAATTTTAAATTAGATGGCGGTGCAATGTTCGGCGTTGTACCAAAAACCTTATGGACGAGGACGAATCCTGCGGACCAAAATAACATGATTGATATCGCTGCGCGTTGTCTTCTTATTGAAAATGGTGATCGATTAACACTTATTGACACCGGAATGGGTGATAAACAAAGTGAGAAGTTCTTCGGTTATTATTTTAGATGGGGCGACCACAATCTCGACAACTCTTTGAAGAAACACGGGTTTCATCGTGACGATATTACCGATGTTTTTATGACGCACCTACACTTCGATCATTGTGGTGGTAGTGTTCAGTGGAATAAAGATCGAACAGGCTATGAAACTGCTTTTAAAAACGCGACCTATTGGAGTAATAAAGACCACTGGAAGTGGGCTACAGAGCCTAATAGACGTGAGCAAGCTTCATTTCTGAAGGAAAACATTTTACCAATGCAAGAAAGCGGGCAGCTAAAATTTGTTGAGCAACCAATGTCAGACTTTTCAGAGGCTAAGGAGCTAGACTTCGGAATACTTTATGTCGATGGACATACCGATAAACAAATGATTCCGCATATAAACTATAAAGGAAAAACCTTGGTCTTTATGGCAGACTTGCTCCCTACAGCTGGTCATTTGCCACTTCCGTTTGTAATGGGATATGACACAAGACCGCTATTAACTCTACCCGAAAAAGAAAAATTTCTGAATAAAGCTGCAGAAAATAATTTCTATCTTTTTCTAGAACACGATGCACATAATCCTATAATTACAGTAAAAAATACCGAAAAAGGAGTTCGACTTAACGAAACTTTTTCCCTAACAGAATTCTTTAACTAACACTTTAATTACAATAAAATAAAATGAAAATTTTTAAGATCTCTTTACTTGCAGTTGGTTTTTCAGCTGTCTTAGCTAGCTGCGGTGGTGCCTCAGCAATTATTGCTACTCCAATCGAAAATATTGATGCCAACCCATTAAAAACCGCGCCATTAACCGATGCAGAATTAAAAAATTGGCCAATGATGGATCTCGTGGCCGATACAGTTCCTGGAATGAGTGTAGACAAAGCGTACAATGAATTAATTGGAAAGCGAAAAGGAAAAACTGTTATTGTAGGTGTTATTGATAGTGGTGTGGATATTGACCACGAAGACCTTAAAAATGTACTGTGGACGAATCCTGGTGAAATACCTGGTAATGGAATTGACGATGATAACAATGGCTTTATAGATGATGTTTACGGATGGAATTTCCTAGGAGATATCACTGGTGAGAATATGGAGTTTGTTCGTATTATCAGAAAACTTAAGCCAAAATATGAGGGAAAAAGCGAATCTTCAATTAGTGCAGCGGATAGAGCAGAATTTGCTATCTACCAAAAAGCGCTAGCAGAGTATGAAAAGGAAAAGGGTGAAGTTGATATGAATAAAGCTCGTTACGGGCAAATGCTTTCTCAAATAAAACCAGTGCACCAAGCAATGGCAAAAAAATTGGGGAAAGAAGATTACACTAAAGAAGATTTAGCTGCTATTAAAAACCCTACTGCCGAAGAGCAACAGCAAATAGGAATGCTTAACCAAATGCTGAGCTTTGGAGACTCAATCCCTGAACTTATCGAAAATATTGAAGGAGGTTTAAAGTACTTCAATTCTAGAGAGCAGAATCATTTTAATATGACCGAAGATTTCCGTGCAGTATTGGGAGACGATCCTTATGACATCACTGATAATATTTACGGTGATGGTAATGTTGCTGGGCCGGATGAATTAAGAGAAGAAGCTAAACACGGAACACACGTAGCAGGAATTATTGCAGCGCAACGCAACAATGGAATTGGAATGAATGGGGTAGCTAATAACGTTCAAATCATGTCTGTTCGTGCAGTACCAGATGGTGATGAGTACGATAAAGATATTGCATTAGCTATTCGTTATGCAGTAGATAATGGAGCTAAAATCTTAAATACTAGCTTCGGAAAATACTACTCTCCAAATTCAGAGTGGGTTTACGATGCAATTAGGTATGCTGCTTCAAAGGATGTATTAATTGTAAATGCAGCAGGAAACGACGGGTTAGATTTAGATACTGTAAATGTTTATCCAAACGATCAATTAGACAATGGACCAGAAATGGCCGATACTTTTTTAACCGTTGGTGCGCTTAATTACAAATACGGAAGTGAATTAGTTGCAAACTTCTCTAACTACGGAAAAAACAATGTAGATGTATTTGCACCTGGTGTAAAAATTTATTCAACAACACCATTAAGTACTTACGAATATTTACAAGGAACTTCTATGGCGGCACCTGAAGTTGCTGGTGTTGCAGCTGTAATTCGTTCGTATTACCCAGAACTTTCAGCAGTTCAGGTTAAGCAGATTTTAATGGATAGTGGATTAACTTCAACTGCAAATGTTATTTTAGGAGGTGAACAATCTAACACTCAACCTTTCTCAGAAATTTCAAAGTCAGGGAAAATGGTGAATTTGTATAACGCCTTAATTATGGCAGATAAAATGAGTAAATAATGAAAAATATTTTTAGCGTATTATTTATAACCGCTTTAATTTCTGGTCTTTCGGCAACCCTTATTTCGGCCACTGCACAAAACAATAAGTGTTATTGGCAACAAAGAGTTGATTATAAAATGAACATCGATGTAGATGTCGAAAAATATCAATACAAGGGAACTCAGGAGTTGAAATACACAAACAACTCTCCTGATACATTAAACAAAGTTTTTTATCACTTATATTTTAACGCATTTCAACCTGGAAGTGAAATGGATGTACGCTCTCTTACCATTGCCGATCCAGATAGAAGAGTAGGTGATAGAATTTCAAAATTGACATCGGAAGAAATCGGATATATTAAACCAACCTTTTTTACTCAAGATAGGGAAACAGTTAAATACACTATCAAAGGAACAGTGATGGAAGTGATTTTGAACACTCCTATTCTTCCAAATGAAACCACAGTATTTAATATGAAATGGGACGCGCAAGTACCTTTACAAGTACGACGTTCGGGTAGAACAAGTGCAGAAGGTGTGGCATTAACAATGACACAGTGGTACCCAAAGATAGCTGAATACGATTTTGAAGGATGGCATGCACATCCATATATTGGACGTGAATTTTATAGTGTTTGGGGAGACTATGATGTTACAATAACTATTGATGCGGATTATACCATTGGTGGTACTGGGTATTTACAAAATCCAGCAGAAGTTGGTCATGGATACACACTACCAGGTCAGAAACCAATGCATCCTAAAAACGGAAAGTACACATGGCACTTTTTAGCGCCAGACGTTCACGATTTTGCTTGGGCGGCAGACGATAACTACATCCACGATACTTATGAAGGCCCAAATGGGGTTACACTTCACTTTCTTTATAAGGACAACCCTGAAATTGCAGAAAACTGGAAAAATCTTCAGAAAAAGACTGCAGAATTAATGGAGTTTTTTAATGAACATATAGGACCTTACCCTTATGAGCAATATTCAGTAATTCAAGGAGGAGATGGCGGAATGGAATATGCTATGAGTACAATGATTACTGGCGAACGTGATTTTGGAAGTTTAGTAGGTGTAACGGCTCACGAACTTGCACATATTTGGTTTCAATTTGTGTTAGCAACAAACGAAAGTAAGCACGAGTGGATGGATGAAGGATTCACAGTTTACATTGCAGATGAGGCGATGAATTATGTAATGGAAGAAAACAAAGCAAATCCACACGCAGGTTCATATAGAAGTTACTTTTTTAACGCAACTAGTGGACAAGAACAGCCGCAAACTACTCACGCAGATAGATATGCTACAAACCGAGCTTATAGTATAAATGCATATAGCAAAGGTTCTGTTTTCTTAGCACAACTTGGCTATGTAATTGGTCCTGACAACCTTTCAAAAACGTTGAAGCGTTATTACACCGATTTCAAATTTAAGCATCCAACTCCAAACGATTTTATTCGTACTGCTGAAAAAGTTTCAGGGTTTGAATTGGATTGGTATTTAACAGACTGGACCCAAACTACTAATACGATAGATTATGGAGTTAAAGCGGTTGAAACTGAAGGTGATAATACTAAAGTAACTTTAGAAAGAATTGGTTTAATGCCAATGCCTATAGATCTATATGTAACGTATGAAGATGGTTCTCAAGAATTATTTTACATTCCACTTAGAATGATGTGGGGCGAAAAGCCAAACCCTTTTGCTGAATTGAAGCGAACTGTTTTAGACGACTGGCCTTGGGCATATCCTACCTATACCTTCGAAATTAAGAATGGTAAAAAAGTTAAAAACATGATGATAGATGCTACACAAAGAATGGCAGATATCAACCCAGAAAATAACTTTTGGGAGAAAACAACAAAGAAGAGTTTAATAGAAGTAAATAAGAAAAAGTCTTAAAACTCATTAAGGATTTTTGCGGCCTCTGCCAAAGTATCATCGGTTTTTGCAAAGCAGATTCGGATTTGTTTAAAATCTTTTTCAGCCTTGTTAAAAACCGATGTTGGTATGGTCGCTATTCTATGTTCTTTGGTAAGTCTTTCTGCAAACACAATATCACTCTCATTTGAAATTTCAGAAAAATCTAGCATCTGAAAATATGTACCCTTGGAGGGAATAATTTTAAAATTAGACTCTTTCATTAAGTTGAGAAAGAAATCACGCTTTTGCTGGTAGAAATCAGACAGTTTTAAATAATGACTCTCGTCTTTTAAATAGGTAGCAAATGCTTTTTGAAAAGGATGATTAACAGAAAAAACATTAAATTGATGTACTTTTTGAAATTCTTTCATCAATGGTGCAGGTGCTACACAATACCCAATCTTCCATCCTGTATTGTGAAATGTTTTCCCAAATGAAGCGGTAACAAAACTGCGGTTTGCTAAGCTTTCAAATTTTGAAGCACTTTGATGTGAATTCCCATCAAAAATAATGTGTTCATATACTTCATCGCTTAAGACTAATAAATCATTTACTTCAGCTAAAAGCTGTAACTGAAGCATATCGTCTTCAGAAAAAAGCATACCACTTGGGTTATGCGGACTGTTGATGATAATCATTTTCGTAGATGAAGAAATTTTATCTGCAACTTCTTGCCAATCTACTTTATAGTAAGGTGGTTTTAATTGAATAGGAACAACTTTTCCACCAAACAACGCTACTGTAGGTGCATAACAATCATAGGCAGGGGTAAATATAATTACTTCATCTCCATTTGAAATCGTTGCTGCAATTACTGTAAATATTGCTTGAGTTGCCCCAGCAGTTACCGTGATTTCTGTTTCTGGATTATAGAAATGTTTGTGAAGTTTTTCAATCTTATTTGAAATCTCCATTCTAAGTTCAAAATCTCCAGCCATTGGGGCGTATTGATTGAAACCCTCTTCCATAGCCTGATCTACAAGTGCACCTAAAGCAGGATCGGTTGGAAAATTTGGAAATCCCTGCGAAAGATTAATGGCGTCGTAATCTGCCGCCATTTTACTCATAACTGAGAAGATGGAGGTGGGGATATTTGGGAGTTTTGAATTTGTATTCATATTGATTGAATTTTTAGACTTGAATGTGCTTGTCTAAGTTACTATTAATTTCAACCAATAAAAAAACCCTCGCTCCCGATACTTGTCAGGATTGCAAGGGTTCTAATGTTAAAATTGTAAATCTAAAATCTACAATCGTAAATCAATTAATATCTGTAGTACTCAGGTTTGTAAGGTCCTTCAACAGTTACACCAATGTATTCAGCTTGATCCTGGCGAAGTTCTGTAAGTTCAACTCCAATCTTTTCTAAGTGAAGTTTAGCAACTTTCTCATCTAAATGCTTTGGTAGCATATAAACTTCGTTTTCATAGTTTTCACCATTTTTCCAAAGTTCGATTTGAGCTAATGTTTGGTTTGTAAAGCTGTTACTCATTACAAAACTTGGGTGACCCGTAGCACAACCTAAGTTTACTAAACGACCTTCAGCTAAAAGAATAACATCTTTTCCATTGATAGTATATTTATCAACTTGTGGCTTAATTTCAACGTGAGTATCTCCATGGTTTTCTTTCAACCAAGAAACAGCAATCTCGTTGTCGAAGTGACCGATATTACACACAATGGTTTTATCCTTCATCGCTTCAAAATGCTCACCGCGAACGATATCTTTATTTCCTGTGGTTGTAATTACAATGTCTGCATTGCCAACAACAGTTTCTAATCTTTTCACTTCAAAACCGTCCATTGCCGCTTGTAAAGCACAAATAGGATCAATTTCAGTTACAGTAACGATACTCCCCGCACCTTTAAACGAGGCAGCAGTTCCTTTTCCAACATCACCATATCCACAAACCACTACACGCTTTCCAGCAAGCATAACATCAGTTGCACGGCGAATTGCATCTACAGCACTTTCACGGCATCCGTATTTGTTATCGAATTTACTTTTTGTAACACTATCATTAATATTAATAGCTGGCATTGGTAAAGTTCCTTTTTTCACACGCTCGTAAAGACGGTGGACACCAGTTGTGGTTTCTTCAGAAATTCCTTTTACAGCATCAGCAAGTTCTGGATACGTATCCAAAACCATATTGGTAAGGTCACCTCCATCATCAAGAATCATATTTAAAGGCTGGCGTTCTTCCCCGAAGAAAAGCGTTTGCTCGATACACCAATTAAATTCTTCCTCTGTCATTCCTTTCCATGCGTAAACTGGAATTCCAGCAGCAGCAATTGCAGCGGCAGCATGATCTTGAGTAGAGAAAATATTACAAGAGCTCCATGTAACTTCTGCTCCTAGAGCAACTAATGTTTCAATAAGTACAGCTGTTTGTATGGTCATGTGTAAACATCCAGCAATGCGAGCACCTTTTAGCGGCTGTTCCTTCCCGTATTCTTCACGAAGAGACATAAGGCCTGGCATCTCAGCTTCTGCAAGCTCAATTTCTTTTCTTCCCCAGTCTGCCAGAGAAATATCTTTTACTTTATAGGCCGTATAAGGCACAGTTTTAGTTGACATATTTATTATATTTATACCCTTTAATGCGGATATCTGTTAATATTTAATTTTGATTTTCAGAACGCAAAAATACATAATATCCCTCAAAAGTCTATGCCACTTTACAAAACTATAACAGTTAATTCCAGCACTAAAGTCTTCATTTGGAAGATTGAAGAGTCTCTTGAGGCTCTTTCCGACGGAATTCAATTAACAGAGAATTGCGCCAATCGTGTAAATAATATGAAAAGCGAATTGCACCGCCGTGGCTTTATGAGTATTAGACACTTAATGGCGTTGGAAGGCTATACCGATTTTGATTTGTATTACGACGAAAATGGAAAACCCCATTTAAAAGATGAGAAACACATATCAATTACCCATTCATTCAATTTTGCTGCAATAATAATCAGTGATGACGAAGTAGGGATAGACATTGAGAAACAACGAAATAAAATATTGAGAATTGCTCATAAATTTACACCTATTGAGGAGTATAGGACTATTGCTAATGAAGATGCAATGATGCGGAAACTTACTATTGTTTGGTGTGCTAAAGAATCGCTCTATAAAAGTTATGCTGAAAAAGGAGTTAGCTTTTTGGAAAATATTTATGTAGATGAATTTACCTTAGACGAAAATCATACAACTGCAAATGTAAATTACGAGGGTAAAGAGCAGAAATATAAGGTAGATTTCTTTGAGTTCGAGGGTTTTACTTGTGCTTATGCTCAGCAAGCTGAAGCTTAATAGATGAATGATTCTTACTACAAATATTTTCAAAAAAACATTGCTGCAGGCAAAAAACAACTTGCAGTTTTAATAGATCCAGACAAGTTTGATGTTTCTGAAACAGATTTATTCCTTCAGAAAATCCCTAACGATGCAACACATCTGTTTGTTGGTGGAAGTACAGTTGAAAATGGGCATACTGAAATAACAGTAAAAGCTATAAAAACTAAAACTAAACTTCCTATCTTCCTATTTCCAGGTGATTTTTCACAAATTACTAACGAAGCCGATGTACTTTTATTTTTAAGTCTTCTTTCAGGAAGAAACGCAGAATATTTAATTGGGCAACAAGTAAAATCTATTTCAAAATTGAAAAATGCTGACTTGGAGATTATTCCTACAGGATATATTTTAATAGATGGAGGTAATAATTCAGCAGTATCAAAAGTAACCAACACTCAGCCGCTATCTCAGAAGAAAATTGAGACGATTGTTGATACTGCAATTGCAGGACAATATATGGGCACTAAACTCATCTACTTGGAAGCAGGTAGTGGCGCTAAAAATGTTGTAAATTCAAAGATTATTTCAGAAGTAAGAAAAAATATAAGTATCCCGTTAATTGTTGGTGGTGGTATAAGAAGCGAAACACAAAAACAAGAAGCTTATTACGCTGGAGCCGATATGGTTGTTATGGGGACAGCGTTTGAAGAAATTCCCAAGCTCAAGCACCAAACTTCAAAAAATATCTCAAAAAACTAAATTTCTAGTTTCGTTGTGCTAATGTCACATACAATAGGACAAAGCTGTAAACTGCCGCTGCCTGTCCGCAGTTGGAGGAAATACTATTTATAATTGTAACTTTGAAAAAAAAATAATAATGAAAATCTCAGTCGAATTAACCTTAAGTCCGCTGCAAGACGATTACGAACCAGCGATAATTGATTTCATTAAAAGTCTGCGAAACTCTGGACTTACAGTTCTCGAAAACCCTTTAAGCACGCAAGTTTACGGAGAGTATGATGAAGTGATGAAGTTACTTCAAGAAGAGATGAAAATTGCTTTGGAGGCGGTTGACAGAGGCTTGCTTTACATAAAAATTGTAAAATCTGATCGCAGCGAGTATGAGCCCCATTTTTGATTGGTTTTTTGCACAATATCAAGAAGTTCCTACGCATTTAGTAGTACTCGAGATTATTGCCGTTATTTTTGGTTTCCTAAGCGTTTGGTATGCAAAACAGGATAATATTTTAGTGTACCCTACAGGAATAATAAGTACTGCAATTTTTGTATATATACTAGCGGTTTATTCACTATTAGGCGATATGATGATAAACGCCTATTACTTTGCTATGAGTATTTACGGTTGGTATATATGGACAAGAAAAATTGATAATACTCATTATACGCCAATTACCAAAACCACCAAGAAAGAACATAAAACGTCATTATTTATATTTATTGCAACCATAATATTTATGTTTGCTGTTTATCAAATTTCAGATAATTGGAATAGTTGGACGGCATATGTTGACATAGTTACCACAGCAATTTTCTTTGTTGGAATGTGGCTAATGGCAAAAAAGAAACTTGAAAACTGGATTTATTGGATTGTCGGAGACTTAATTTCTATTCCGCTATACCTTTATAAAGGATTGGTATTTAGTTCGTTTCAATACCTTTTGTTTACTGTAGTAGCTATTTATGGATACCGCGCTTGGCAGAAAAGTTTAAACAAACCTGAAAAAAGTCTTCTCAATTGATAAAAGTAGTTTTATTTGGTCCCGAATCTACGGGTAAAACCACCTTGGCACAACAATTGGCAGCGCATTATAAAACGCATTGGGTACCTGAATATATGCGAGAATATCTTGAGGAAAAATGGAAAACTCAGGGTGAATTAGTTACAAAAGAGGATTTAATTCCTATAGCCAAAGGGCAATTAAATCAAGAAGAGGAAATCGCCAAAAAATCTGACAAGTTACTTTTCTTAGATACGAATTTGTTGGAGTTAAAAGTGTATTCAGAGTATTATTATAACGGATATTGTCCAGAAGAAATAAAATCTGAAGCAACCAAAAATAATTATAGTATCTACTTACTAACTTATATAGACATTCCTTGGGAAGCAGATGTTTTAAGAGACAGACCCAATAATCGTGAGGAAATGTTCAGTATTTTCGAAACTGAATTAAAATTGCAAGGTTTCCCTTATAAAATATTAAAAGGGAATGAAAGAGAACGATTTAGTAAAGCAGTTGAAATAATTGATAAATTATTGATGGAATAGATAATCTTTGTGAATTTTTGTCTCTGTGGTAAATAATATTCCACAGCAAAGACGCAAAGTGAGAAGGGGAAAAATCAAATTTGAAAGCAAACCATGTTTACAGAAAAAAATATACAACAAATAAAAGCCCATGGCCTTTCAGAAGGTAGTGTAAAAGAGCAACTTCAAATATTTAAAAACGGAATTCCGTTTGCCAATGTAGTAGAACCTGCTTCAGCAAAAAAGGGGATAATAGTGTTTTCGGATGAAGAACAGCATCAATTTGTGCAGCTCTTTGAAGTCAACAAGGCTAAACTCGACTTAATGAAGTTTGTTCCCGCCTCTGGAGCAGCAACAAGAATGTTTAAATTTCTGCATCAGTTTTTGGAAACCTTCAATCCAGACCAGGATGATATCGAAAAATTTGTTCAAAAAGAAGAAAATAGGGACCTAAAAACTTTTTTTGCTTCTACTGATAAATTTGCTTTTTCACACCTTGTAAAAGCTAAATTAACCGAAAAATATCCGGATTTTAAAGGCTTTAGTTTAGGGAAAAGATATTATTTGTTTGTTCAAGAGGTGTTAGGAGAATCTGGATTAAACTTTAGTAATACACCTAAAGGGCTTATTCCTTTTCATAAAGATGGGGAAGATTTTATAACTGCCTTTGGCGAACAATTGTATGAGGCTGCTTACTATGCAACGTCTAATAATGTTGCGAATTTGCACTTTACGGTTTCAGAAGAACACCAAGAGAAGTTTAAATCTCGTTATAATGAAATTCAGGATTCAATAGAAGCTAAAACTGGGATAAAATTTAATATATCGTATTCTTTTCAAAAGAACGAAACCGATACAGTGGCTATAACTCCCGAGAACGAATTGTTTTTAGATGAAAATGGAAATATTGTTTTTCGTCCTTCCGGGCACGGAGCGCTTCTAGAAAACTTGAACGACATTGATGCTGATATAATTTTTATCAAGAATATTGACAATGTAGTTTCAGAAGATTATGTTGAATCGATTGCTTTTCAAAAGAAAGTTCTAGCCGGAAAATTAATTTCACTTCAGTATAAAATTTATGGTTATGTTGAAAAACTTCAATCTAAAACTATTTCAGATGAAACACTACAAGAAATTTCACGTTTTATTTCCGAAGAACTAAAGGTTCCAAATATTTCGGTTAATAAAGAAACATTTTTAAATATTCTCGAACGTCCCCTTCGCGTTTGTGGCGTGGTTGAAAATACCGGTGCGCCAGGTGGGGGTCCATTTCTTATAAAAGATAAACATGGAAACCTATCATATCAAATTGTAGAAATGTCTCAGATTGATATTAATAATCCACAACAAAAAGCTTTGGTGGATAAAGCAACACATTTTAATCCAGTCGATTTAGTTTGTGGGGTTCGAGACTACAAAGGCAAGAAGTACGACTTGTTAAAATATTCAGACCCTGACACATGTTTTATTTCATCTAAATCCCATCAAGGGAAGTCTATAAAAGCTTTAGAACTTCCAGGTTTATGGAATGGTGCAATGGCAAATTGGAATACAGTATTTGTTGAGGTGCCACTTATTACTTTTAATCCTGTGAAAACAGTAAACGATCTTTTAAACGAAGTCCACCAACCAAAGTGATTATAGAAACGCTAATATCGGAACTTGCATTTAAAGCTATTCGCAGTAGTGGTCCGGGAGGACAACACGTGAATAAAACAGCTTCAAAAGTTGAGGTTACTTTCGATTTAGAAAACTCTCAAGCGCTTTCGGAAACTGAAAAAGAACGACTTCGATTAAAACTCTCTTCAAAAATTACTACTGAAGGTTTAATCATATTACAATGTGGTGAAACACGGAGCCAACATAAAAATAAAGCTATTGTAATAGAGAGGTTAATAGATTTACTCAAAACAAACTTGAAAGTTGCAAAAAAACGTAAAAAAACTAAACCTTCTAAAAGTGCCATTGAACGACGTTTAAAAAGTAAGAAAGTAAACGCGTTTAAAAAGCAAAATCGAAAACCTCCCCAGATTGATTAGAGATTACACATATAGTGTGTAATTTTTACACGGCTGTATCGCCTATTACACGATTATCTTTTATTTGAATATTTCCTAATCACTTGTATTGTTGGTGTTTGTGGGCTTTGTCTAGAGTGTCCTTACTGTGGCACTAATTTTTCTATATACAAGTCAACAAACAAACTTAGTAAACGATATATATAATAATTAAAAAACAAAAACTATGAAAAGATTAATTTTAAGTACAGCGATAGTATTAGGAGGTTTAACTGCAGTAACTGCGCAATCTGATAAAGAGGTAACTGCTATGAATGAACAAAAGTATGCTACTTTAACTCAGGTTGAAGAAAAAGTAGAAGCTGCTCAAGATCTAAAACTTTCTGCAAACGCTGTTCAAGATTTTAAAGAAGTAAAAGCTTCTGAATTACCTGAAGCCGTACAAAACGCCGTAGCTAATGATTTTGACGGCGCAACTATATCTAAGGCTTATGTGAATGCCAAGGGAGATTATAAAATCGAACTTACTACTGCAGATGCAAAAAAGGCAACTGTATATGCAAACGCTAAAGGTGAGTGGATTAAAAATGAATTAAAGAAGCAGTAAGCTGCAGGTATTTTAGATTCAATACTTCTTTAAAAAGACGCTCTTAAAAGAGCGTCTTTTTTTTATGATAATTTTAGAGATTACCCTCCTATATAGTCGCTATTTTTACCTTTTGAGATAATACGATGGCGCAGAAAATACACATAGTAGAAGACGATCTAGCATTTGGAAAAATGCTTGGTTCTTTTTTGGAGCGTAAAGGCTTTCAAATTTCAATTTCGTCAACAGGAGAAAGTGCTCGGAAAGAAATTACTGAAGGCAATTTTAACCTGCTAATCACCGATTTAAAACTTCCAGACGACTCTGGTTTAGACATACTAGAATTTGCTCAAAAAATTTCTCCAAACACCAAAGTGATTCTAATGACCGGTTATGCTGAAGTTGACACTGCAGTAAAGGCAATTAAAAAAGGTGCAATAGATTATATTTCAAAACCGTTCCGCCCTGAAGAATTATTGATGATAATTGAAGAGGATACTTTAAAACCAATGTCAGAAAACACAAATAAGTCTGACAGTAAAAACGAGTTTAAAAAAGTAGAAACTCCTCAAGCAAAATCAAACTTTGTTGTTGGGATAAGTGAATCATCCAAAAAGTTTAACGAATATATTAAGCTCGTCGGTCCCACAGATATGTGTGTGTTGATACAAGGAGAAAGTGGAACAGGAAAAGAGGTTGCTGCAAAGGCTATTCACGATTTTAGTTCAAGAAAAAATAAAACATTTGTGGCAGTAGATTGTGGTGCGATTCCTAATGAAATTGCAGCAAGCGAGTTTTTTGGTCATATAAAAGGAAGTTTTACTGGCGCTGTTAACGATAAAAAAGGTCATTTTGAAGCTGCAGATGGCGGAACACTTTTCTTAGATGAAGTGGGAAATCTTTCTTATGAAAACCAGATTCAGTTATTGCGTGCTTTACAAGAGAGACGAATAAAACCAGTTGGTAGCAACTCAGAAATAGAAGTAGATGTTCGAATTCTTTCCGCTACTAATGAAGATTTATTAAAAGCTGTTCAAGAAGGGAAATTTAGAGAAGATTTATATCATAGATTAAACGAATTCTCAATTCATATACCTTCGTTGCACGAACGTAAAGAAGATTTATTTTTATTTATTGAATACTTCTTAGCCGAAGCTAACGCATCTTTAGGGAAAGAAGTAGTCGGGCTGTCCAAAGAAGTAGAGGAGGCCTTTAAGGCCTATGCTTGGCCAGGAAACTTAAGAGAGTTAAAAAATGTAATTAAGCGCTCGGTATTGTTAACCAATTCAAGTTTGATTCCGCTAGAGGTAATACCTCGCGAAGTGATTTATTCTGTAAATAAAAAGACTGAAAAAGTTGATTTTTCTAAAGAAAGCAACGAAAAGCAATTAATTCTTAATGCTTTAAAAGAAGCTGATTTTAATAAAACCAAGGCCGCAAAAATGCTTAACATTACTCGAAAAACACTTTACAATAAATTAGAGTTATATAATATCGAACTTTAATCTTATCGATTCTTAAGTGCTTGTTGTAACACTTCAAACTTTTGCACTAACATATTAAAATCGCTTCGCATTTCTAACTGTAGATCATTTGATATTTTGGTAGTTACTTCTGGGTATTCTTCCATTTTTTCTAAAATAGCAACCACATCTTTCGCTTGAAGTTGTCTTGTCATCGTAAGCATTCTATGTGTAGTTTCTTTAACTTTATCGAAGTCGTTATCTTCAATTGCTTTATCAATAAGCTGCAAATCGGTTTTAGTTTGCTGATTGAAAATATTTAAAACTTCTTCTAAGGCTTCAGGTGTACTTAAAAATGAATTTAGCAACGATAAATTATAAATATCATGACTTTTTGAACTTTCATTTGTGGTATTACTTTCATTAGAACCTTCTGATGCTTGCCATTGGTTAGGGAATAAGTGTTTTAGAATATTAATTAAGTCTTCTTTTGAAAAGGGTTTCGCAAGCATTTCAGCAAAACCTTCTTTTAAATAATATTCACGATTGCGCTCTCTACTGCCTGTCATTGCTATGATTGGCTGATTATTGTAAGCTTTGACTTCCCCTTTCTTTAAGTTTTTTAATAGCGTAAAACCATCTGTATTTGGCATTTGAATATCGGTTAGAACAAAATTGGCGTTTGTATCCACACGAGATTCAGAATCGGCGTTTTTGAGTTGTTCATAGCTACTGAATGTTTCTGATTTAATATTCAACTGCTCCAAAATCTCTTTTAAAAGTGCTCGCATTGTTTGGTCGTCATCAATTATAATAGCTTTTAAACCATTAAAACTGCTAACAATATTTTTGGTTTTTATAGGTAAACTTCTATTGCTATGCTGCAATGGAAGCGTTAAGATGAAAGTACTACCCTTGCCTAAAACACTTTTTACTTTTAAAGTCCCACCTAAAAGTTCAGTTAGCTTTTTAGAAATTGCTAATCCCAATCCATTTCCACCAAATTTATGGGCTATTTCAGTTTCAGCTTGGGTAAATTCATTAAATATGAGCTCTTGCTTTTCTTTTGAAATACCAATTCCAGTATCGATAACTGAAATTTGAATATTGGAAATTTCGTTTTTCTTCCTAACTCCTGTTTTCACGTTTGACAGTTCTTCAACTCGAATTTCAACACTTCCTTTTTCAGTAAACTTAAAAGCGTTTCCTAATAGATTATTTACAACCTGCCTAATGCGAAGTGGATCACTCTTATAAAACTTATTCTTGATTGATTCTGAAATTGAAACCTTAAGTTCCACTGGTTTTTCAATGTGCTGTTGATGTACAGCATTTGCGGCATTTTCTATTATATTTTCCAATGAAAAAGCCACCTCCTCAAGCGGCAGTTTTCCGGCTTCCAACTTTGAGAAATCTAATAAATCATCAACCAATTGTGAGATAAACTGTGAGCTAGATGTAATTTGAGATAGATAGTATTTTTGTTTCTCAGAAAGTGAAGAATTTTCAATTAATTCTGAATAACCACTGATGGTATTTAACGGTGTTTTTAAATCGTGGCTTACAGTAGAAATAAGTTGTTCACGACTTTTTAGTAAAGTCTCGGCATAATTTTTAGAAGCTTCTAAATTCTTTTTATATCGATCGGCTCTAAAAAAGTCTGAAAGAATAAAATAAGAAAAGAGCAGTACTACGATACCACCTAGTAATCCAGCGAATTTCAAAATGTCACCAGTTCGTTTTATCGAAGCTTCGCGTTTTTGTTTTTCCAGGAGGTTGTTTTTAGAAATTTCGCGGTCGAAACTCGCTATAATCTCTCTAAGTTGCTCCGAAATATTAAGGTCATTCCTAATGAGTTCATTTTCTTGTTTATTTAAAGATTTTCGAATTCGAGAGTTTAATTTTTTAGCCTCAGCCACTATATAGCGAGAAGCTATAAGCATAGAATCAACGGTTTTAGACCTTACTTTGGCGGTGTCTCGAGTGGAATCTCTATTGAGGTAATCGGCATAATTCTGCCAAATACGGCGTTCATTTCTACTTAGCTGCGAAGGGTCTTTAATTAATGATTCAACCGAATTTAACCCAACCGAAGCTTCGAGCTTTCTTACTTCACGCATTATATCATCAAGCGAAGTATCCTTTTGATTTGTAAGTCTTAGGATTCGAAGTTGTTCGATATTTCTGTTTTTCTCTTCAATTAGAGATTTTACACTGTCTAACTGTTTAATCTGAAAATCATTAACAGTAAGAGATTTTATTTCTTTAATCTTTTTAAAAAGTGAGTCTGTTTTAACTACGTATTTTTCATAGTCTTCTTCACTTTCAGAGAGAAGCGCAAGTCTCGAAAACCCGTCTGTTTCGTAAACTAGATTGATTAATGTTCCTGTTTCAATAAATTTTTTCTCACCTGTTTTTTCAATATTTTCGGCAGTGTAATTTTGAAATTCAGAATATAAAAAGAATCCAACGAGCACTGCTAAAGCAATCAAAACCAAGTAACTTAGTATGATTTTAAGGGTGAATTTATTTCTTGAATTAGCCATCGTGTAAATGTAATTACAATGCGATTGTATAAGTATTAAGGAATTGGTAAAATAAGCTGTAAAACTTTTCAGAAAATAAGGTTAGTACTGCCATTTACAATCAAGTATATTTTAATAAAATATTACAAATCACATTCCAATTAAATTATATATAAAGGATTGTCTTTACTCTTAGCTGTATTGGCATAACCTTTAAAGGTTTTGAAATATTATGTTTATGTCTAAAAGTAATGTACTTTTGCCGAACATCTCAAAGGGGTGCAGATTTTAGTTAAGAGTTATTAGAAATGAGTGGTAGGTTGAAAAACTTTAACCTCAAAACTTTGAACTCTATACTTGAAGAAGCTGAGATTATACCCAAAGAACCTGAGCAGGTAATGCTGCTAAGGGAAAACTATAAGATACCCCTGTAATATTACGCGACGTGATATTTTCAGGGATTTTTTATTTAAAACCATTTAATAAACCAAGAATAACGCCCCTTTTATTCGTAAACTTTAAACTATTACGAATGAAAAAGTTATTGATTTTTTCAGTATTTACCTTATTTAGTTGCATCACATTTGCTCAGGAATATACAATTTCTGGAACTGTAACTAATTCTGATGGAGAACCCTTAGCTGGAGCTAATGTTACTTTAAAGAGTAACAGCGGAACAATTACCGATTTTGATGGAAACTATAGTGTGACCGTAAATCAAAGAGTTCAATCAATTGTTTTTAGTCATTTAGGCTATAACTCCGAAACTAGATCTGTCGTTGTAAATGGTGATATGGAGTTGAATATTTCTCTTGTAAAAACCACAGAAACGTTAGATGAGGTTTTGGTTCAAGCTATTCGCGTAGATGCCGATTCACCAATTACCCACTCAAACATTGGGAAAGAAGAACTGGAAAAAAGAAATTTAGGACAAGACATCCCTTATATGTTAAGTTATATGCCCTCTGTGGTTACAACTAGTGATGCTGGAGCAGGAGTGGGGTATACTTACATCCGTGTTCGAGGTAGTGATGCTTCTCGTGTAAATGTTACGCTAAACGGAATACCTTATAACGATTCTGAAAGTCAAGGTACTTTTTGGGTTAATTTACCAGATTTTACATCTTCAGTACAAAGTTTACAGCTTCAAAGAGGTGTTGGAACTTCTACAAATGGCTCTGGAGCTTTTGGTGCAAGTTTAAACTTGTTAAGCGATGCGGTATCAAGTGATGCATATGGCGAAATTTCTAATTCTTTTGGAAGTTACAATACACATAAACACAACGTTAAATTTAGTACTGGCCTACTTTCTAACCATTTTGAAGTATCGGGTAGATTGTCAACAATTAAATCTGATGGTTATATCGATAGAGCGAGTTCAGACCTAAAGTCATATTTTCTACAGGCTGCATTTGTGGATGACAACACTTTAATTAAGGCCTTAACTTTTGGAGGGAAAAATATTACTTATCAATCATGGAATGGTCTAGAGGATCCTGAGAAGCTTAAAAATGATAGAACCTTTAACACAGCAGGTATGTATACCGATGAAAATGGAAACATACAGTTCTATGATAATGAAATAGACGACTACGCTCAAGATCATTATCAGTTACTATGGAATCAGCGCTATGATAAAAATTGGAGTACGAATCTATCTTTCAACTACACTAGAGGAAAAGGATATTTTGAACAATATAAAGAAGATCAAAAGTTTAAAACTTATGGATTTGAGCCTATATATGTAGGTGGTGACACAATAAATAGAACCGATGTAATCCGTCGTCGTTGGCTAGATAATCACTATTATGCAGCCAATGCCACTGTTAATTACAAAAACAATACTATAGATTTTACGGGTGGTGCTTTTTACAGCTATTATACCGGAGATCATTACGGAGAAGTAATTTGGGCGAGATATGCTAGTGCATCCGAAATTAGAGACCGTTATTACGATAGTAATGGGGAAAAGAGTGAGTTTACTATTTTCTCAAAAGCTACTTACAGATTAAACGATAGGTTAAGTGTATTTGGAGATTTACAAGGAAGATTTTTAAACTATAACACTACAGGTATTACTTCTGATTTAGTTTTAATGGAGATTGATGAAGATTACGCTTTTTTTAATCCAAAAGCTGGTTTGACTTATAAACTAAACCCATCAAATCAATTTTACTTCTCTTATGGTAAAGCGCATCGTGAACCTTCAAGAAATGATTACGAACAAGGAATTACTACGCCGGAAAAATTAGATGACTTTGAGTTAGGGTGGAGATTTGGTTCTGCCAAAACAAAAGTTAATACAAATATTTACTATATGCACTACAAAGATCAATTGGTGCTTTCTGGTGAATTGAATGATGTAGGAGCTGCATTGAGAACAAGTAGTGGGAAAAGCTACCGTTTAGGCCTTGAAGTTGATGCGGAAATTCAACTTTTGAAAAACCTAAGAACTCTTCCTAATATCGCTATAAGTACAAACAAAAATGTAGATTTTGTTACATCTCGTGATGGGGAGCTTGTTAATCTTGGAAAAACAAATATTTCATTTTCTCCATCTGTAGTAGCTGGAAATATGCTTGAATATTCACCAACAAAAAACTTTCAGATAGGCTTGCTTTCAAAATTTGTAGGGGAGCAGTACATGGGGAATATTGATAGTGAAGCTTCAAAGTTGGATAGTTTCTTTATTAACGACCTTAATATTGTTTATACTTTAGATAACTTACCATGGGTTAACGAAATTGTTTTCTCTGGATTAGTGAATAATATTTTCAATGTAAAATATGTGTCTAACGGTTACTTCTACACTTGGGACGATGATTTTAGTAATCCTGGAACGGTTACCACAATTGAAGGTGCGGGTTATTATCCGCAGGCAACAACAAACTTTCTTTTAGGAGCTACAATAAAGTTCTAAATAAAATCAAAGACTCCGCTAATCTAGCGGAGTCTTTGATTTGTAAAATATCGTAAGAGAGTCTTGGCTTAAATTAATGTGTTAGTTATTTATAATAACATTGTTTCCACTTCTTTCAGCGCTATATTGTTGCATAGGATATTTTAAATCAGGTTCTGAAATATGTCTCCCTGATGTAATATAGTATGAGTTTTCATCGTTGGGACAAGGGCAAGAAGCTGTAATACCATCTATATCCATACGCGAACAATTGCTAGGAGCGTGGTTAGGATCTGTAAGGTCGAAAGCTAAATACATTTGTTCGCTAACACAGTACACAACGATCCCCTTTATTCCTTGGTTAACAATTACATAATTGCCAGGAAAACGCAACGGATTGTATTCTGGTAGGTTTAAGTTTAGATTTAAGCTTACTAAGGGATCGGTTAAGTAAGGATTGCGTTCACGTTTATCGTCGCTTTTTGAACAAGAAGCAATTACTATCGTGATTATCAGTAAATAAAGTGTTTTTTTCATTAAAATGAATTAAATTTAAAGTTCGAAATTACAACAATTTACATAAGATGTAAATTTTTAGTATATTTGTTTGATATAATCCCATCATCGCATGGGATTTTTTCAGTTTATTAAAGTTAGTCCCGCACGTGTCGGGATTTTATTATATATATAGAATATGTATGTTTTACATACACAAACGATGAAGTTATGAGTAAAGTATCTTATTATACAGCCGAAGGGTTAAAAAAATTAAGAGATGAAATAGATCACTTACGTGATGTAGAGCGTCCAAGAGCTTCTAATGCTATTGCTGAAGCCCGTGATAAAGGTGATTTAAGTGAAAATGCCGAATATGATGCTGCCAAAGAGGCACAAGCTATGTTGGAGATGAAAATCTCTAAACTTGAAGCAGTTCTTGCTAATGCCCGTTTGATAGATGAATCTCAATTAGATACTAGTAAAATACTGGTGCACTCTACTGTTAAAATAAAAAACCAAACTAACGGGATGGAAATGACCTATAAATTGGTGGCTCAGAGTGAAGCAGATTTAAAAGCTGGAAAAATTTCAGTAGATTCACCTATCGGAAAAGGACTTTTAGGTAAGAAGCAAGGCGAAGTTGCCGAAATTCAAGTTCCTAACGGAATTCTTAAATTTGATATATTAGAAATCTCAAGAGATTAAATATGGCGTCAATTTTCACAAAAATTATTGAAGGAGAAATCCCAGCTTACAAAGTAGCAGAGGACGATAAGTTTATTGCTTTTTTGGATATAAACCCCAACACCAAAGGACATACCCTGTGTGTGCCAAAGGAAGAAATTGACAAAATATTCGATATGGGTGAACATATGTATCTACAATTGATGCAATTTTCTCGCAAAGTTGCTCATGCTATAGAAAAATCTGTTCCTTGTAAACGCGTGGGTATGGCAGTTGTTGGCCTTGAAGTGCCACATGTTCACGTGCATCTTATTCCTTTAAATGAAATGGATGATATGCGATTTACCAAAAAAATAGATATGAAGGATGAGGAGTTTAAAGCATTAGCAGCTAAAATCGCTGAGAATTTAAATTCATAAAGCTTTCATCAAAAAGTAAATACTCAAGGCAATTAAAATAATTGCTACAATTAATACAATATAAAATAGCGGTTTTACCTGTAAATTATGTTTATTGGTTTCCGCTATTTTTTTGTTGTATTCATAAACCCGCTCAATATCTTCAGTCCAATTTACTGGATAAATTATGGTAGTACAAGTATGACAATAGAGTTTTTCGTCCATTTGTTGTTGTACAGGCTTTTTATAAAACAGCGTTTCTATTTCATCTTGAAAAAATGTAAATTCAAGACCGTCTGTCCCAAAACAGTTTGGGCAGTTGTTTTTAGATCTTGCAGTATGCAACGTATGAGTTTTTGTCGACATTTTAAAGGTTAGTTTTAAGAGCTATTTCCATAGTAGTTCCTTCGTTAGGAACACTTTTCAACACACGAATTTTTCCTTTGTGATATTCCTCAATTATACGTTTTGCAAGTGATAATCCCAAGCCCCAACCGCGTTTTTTAGTGGTATGTCCAGGGGTGAATATTTTTCTAAATTCACTTTTGGTAAGTCCTTTTCCTGTATCGGAAATATGTACATAAGCAAATCTTGAGTTTTGCGCTATCGAAATACTTATTTTCCCTTTTCCACGCATAGCATCAATTCCATTTTTAACTAAATTCTCAATGGTCCAACTGTATAGTTGTGGATTCATCTGAACATAAATTGGATCTTCAGGAATATCCAGCTGAAACTCTATGAGCTTTGAAGACCGCTTTTGTAAATATTCAAATGTTGTTCTTGTTTCTTCAACTAAATCGTGTTTTTCCAACTTTGGAACAGAACCAATTTTTGAAAATCTATCTGTTATCTTTTCAAGCCTTGAAACATCTTTTTCCATTTCAGTAATATACTCAGGATTTACATTTTCAGTTTTTAAAATTTCAGTCCACCCTACCAAAGATGAAAGCGGGGTGCCTATTTGGTGTGCTGTTTCCTTTGCCATTCCAGCCCACAGCCTATTTTGTTCGGCAGATTTAGATGTTTTGTAGAATAGGTAAATTGCTAAAATGAAAAGAAAAATTATTAAAATTAAAAATGCCGGATAATACTTCAACTTATTAATAACTGGTGAGTTACCGTAATAAATTGTGGCAAGTAGATTATTTTCATTTCGAATTTCTATTGGAGTGTATTCCGAAGAGAACTGCTTGATTAACTTTTCTTTTTTCTCTCGCGTATTTATATCGTTTGTATCAATATTTCTATCGGTATATATATCTTCTTTATGAGTATATAATATCATTGGAGTAGTAACATTTCCTTGAATAATCGTAAGGATTACATCTCCAACAGGAGTATCGAGACTGTTGTTTTGCAGGAAATCATTATAGGCAGCAGCCCATATTTCCATTTTGGCTCGCTCATTTTCTTTTAATTGATTAAAGAAAATAAAGGTGTTCCATAAAATAAGCCCCACTATAAAAATTGAAGCAATAATAAAAGCCCAACGTGAAAACGTTTTTTTCTGAAGCATAAAGAAATTTTTACCTGAATAAATATAAAGCAAATATGTTGATATTATTGTGCAATCAAGTTTTTACAAGCTATAATCTTTGATACCTTTGCACTCTATGATTTCTTTAGAACCACATGAATTATCTACAGCAAAATTACACGGCTACCTTTTAGGGGCTGTGTCTCCAAGGCCAATATGTTTTGCGAGTACAATCGATAGCGAAGGAAATGTAAATCTTTCGCCATTTAGTTTTTTTAATGTTTTTAGTGCCAAACCACCTATCTTAGTGTTTTCACCGGCAAGAAGAGGGCGTGATAATACCACAAAACACACTTACGAAAATGTTTTAGAAGTGCCAGAAGTGGTTGTAAACATTGTAAGTTATGAAATGGTGCAACAGATGTCACTTTCTTCTACAGAGTACGACAAAGGTGTTAACGAATTTATCAAAGCCGGATTCACCGAAGAAGCTTCAGATTTAATAACACCACCTCGGGTTGCTGAAGCGCCGGTGCAATTAGAGTGTAAAGTAAACGATGTAATTTCACTAGGAAAAGAAGGAGGAGCTGGTAACTTGGTTATCTGTGAAGTTGTTAAAATTCATATTAAAGAAAACATTCTTGACGACGATGGTGCTATCGATCCATTTAAGATTGATACGGTTTCTCGACTTGGCGGAAACTGGTACAGTCGCGCTAAAAACGGACTCTTTGAAGTGCCAAAACCTTTGAGAACCTTAGGAATAGGAGTGGATAAACTTCCTGATGCAATTAGAAATAGTAAAGTGTTAACTGGCAATGACTTAGGGGTGTTGGGGAATGTTGAAAGTTTTCCAAATTCAGAAGAAATTCGTACTTTTATAGAATCTTCAAAAGAATTAAAAGAATTAATTTCTTTAAATAATATTGAGGCAACTCATAAAAGAGCTCAAGAGTACCTAAAGAAAGGGAAAGTAAACGAAGCTTGGAAAATTTTACTAGGAAATCAGGCATAAAAATTGCTTTTTTGTAAAAAAGAAAAGCATTAGAAATAAGAAATACCAATAACACAGTAACATAATTACGGATGGAATTACAAGGAAAGATAAAATTAATAGACGAAACAAAAACCTTTGGAAGCAATGGGTTTAGAAAGCGTGAAATGGTGATTACAACTGAGGAACAGTATCCGCAGACTATAATGATTGAATTTGTTCAAGACAAAACCGATTTGCTAAATGCATACAAAGTTGGACAAGATGTTAAAGTTAGTATCAATATTCGTGGTCGTGAATGGGTAAATCCTCAAGGGGAAACTAAGTATTTTAATAGTATTCAAGGTTGGAGAATTGAGAATTTATCACAAGCACCTGATAACTCAGGAATGCCTCCAATGCCACCTGCAGATGCTTTTGAGCCTGCAAACAACTTTAAAGAAGAAGATCACGACGATCTTCCTTTTTAGAATACTTATTTAAGAAATAGTATAAAACATATAAACCTCGATGCGTACTAAACGTTTCGAGGTTTTTTATGAAACATAATTAGCAATTTTGAACAATGCATTTCTTAACTGAAAAACTTTGGTTTCCAAATATTGAAGAAGCAACGCTGGATGGGCTTCTTGCTATTGGTGGTGATCTTTCTGTCGAACGATTATTACTAGCATATAATTCTGGTATTTTCCCTTGGTATGAAGATGGACAACCAGTGCTTTGGTGGAGTCCAAATCCAAGAATGGTTCTAATGCCAAATAAGTTTAAAGTGTCTAAAAGCCTGAGGAAAATCATTAGAGACAATAAGTTTACAATTACTTTCAATAAAGATTTTAAATCTGTTATCTCATACTGCGCTTCTGTTCCACGGAAGGGTCAAAATGGTACTTGGATAACCAAAGAGATGCAGCAAGCATATATAGCGTTGCACAATGCTGGTTACGCTGTTTCTGTTGAGGTTTGGGAAGACAATAGGCTAGTGGGTGGCCTATACGGAATAGACCTTCCAAATAAGAAGGTGTTTTGTGGCGAAAGTATGTTTAGCCTAGTAAGCGATGCTTCAAAAGTGGCTTTTTATCACCTTTGTGAGTTTGTAAAATCGAAAGATTATAAGTTAATCGACTGCCAAATTTATAATGAACACCTAGAAAGATTAGGTGCAGAAGAGATGAAGAGAGCCGATTTTTTAAAAACACTTGAATCTAAGTAAATGGTTTTTTTTGTTAAATAAATCAATGACGTGGGTTAATTGCTTTATTTTCAGTTTTTTGTAGAAAAATAATCTAAACTATTATCATTTTATATAAGATTATTTGTTACCAATTACATTCCCCACATCTTCAATGATTTTAAAGCAAACATTTTTTATTTTTCTTTTAGTTAGCTGTGTCTCGATTAGCTCTTATTCTCAAAAGAATACTAGAGTTATGGATGTAAACAAGGATATTGATATAGTAAGAGTTTATGAGCAGGTAGTGCGCGAAGGGTACGGAACACCGTTTATATATAAGCACTTAGCAATAGCTTATTATTATAATAGCGAATATTCTAAAGCAATTACTTGGTTTCAGAAACTATTTTCTGTTGAGAAAAACACAGATCCTAATTTAGATTCACATTATCGTCAAGCTCTGAAAGCAGTTGCTGCAGCAGAATTAATGAAGTCTAAGAAGAATATTTATTAGAAAATTAAACTTGTTGATAACGGAAGCAATCAGTTATATGATCGTTTACCATTCCTACCGCTTGCATATATGCATAAACAACAGTACTACCCATAAATTTAAAACCTCTTTTCTTTAAATCTTTACTTATAGTATCACTTATTGGAGTGGTTGCCGGAACCTCTTTATGATTTTTCCAACTGTTTTTAATAGGTGTATTGTCAATAAACCTCCAAATATAATTGCTGAAGCTTCCAAATTCATTTTGAATTTTCATAAAAGCCTTGGCGTTGGATACAGAAGAATTTACCTTCAATTTATTTCGAATAATCCCACTGTTTTGAAGTAATTTATCAATTTTATTCTGATCGTATTTGGCTATTTTCTTGTAATCGAAATTATCAAAAGCCATCCTGAAATTTTCTCTTTTTCGAAGAATGGTAATCCAACTTAATCCCGCTTGAAAGCTCTCAAGAATAAGAAATTCAAACAGTATTTTGTCATCCTTAACTGCCACTCCCCATTCTTCGTCGTGATATTTTATATACAGCGGATCGGTGCCGCACCATGCACAGCGTATTTTATTACTATCCATAAGTTTATTCTTTAGATGGATACTACCCACTACAACTTGGTTAAGTATACAAATTATTGTTGCCCTGGGAAATTGAAAGTTATTGTACCCAATTGTTTTTCTTTTGAAGCATCGGTTGTAAAACGAGCTTGCTTTGAATAATCAAGGGCGGCATCTATTAAACATTGGTTGGAAGTTGTTGATGCCGATTTGTTGTAAGAGTTTTTTACAACTTTCCCAAGATTATTTACCTCAATATTTATCACCACCTTTCCATAGCCATAACAAGTATAAACAGGATTTGGTAAATCTATATCCTGACGGTTTACTAATCGATAACTAATGGTTGTATTTCTATTTCCACCTTTTACAACAGCCTCACCTTTATCATTAGTGTCGGTATTTGAAAACTTTGTTTTTTTCTCTCTATCAGGTTTAGAAACTTTAGTTGAAATATTTCCGTTCAAACTATTTTTAGAACTCTCCAAGGCTTCTTGCATTTCCTGAAGCTTGCCTTCGGTTGTTTCAGTTAATTCTCGATCTTCACTTTCAAAAGAAGTTTTATATTGTTCTGCCTCATTAAAAGCTTTGTTTGTTTCAATTCTACTAACTTCTGGAGTCAACTGCGCGATTTTCTCTTCTTTTTCTTCAGGCAATACCTCATCTGCCATTTCAACCTCATAGGTATCATAGTTGAGTTCTTCCTTTTGCTTTGAAAGTTTTATGCTAAATAAGAATAGCACAAGACTTCCTGTAAGAAGTGAAGTTATTAAAAAAGCTTTATATGAATAATTAAAATTCATTTATGCAAGTACTGAAATTTTATACAAAATTCCACAAAACACTTGAAAATTAGGGCGCTATTAGAAATATTTTAACTTGGAAGCGACGCTTCGAAGTCTGAGATGCCAATGGCGTTCGCTACGGAAAAATCACCAATCTTTGTTCTGCGCAATGCAGATAGATGAGCACCATTGTTAAGAGCCTTGCCAAAATCGTAAGCTAGAGACCGGATGTAAGTGCCTTTACTACAAACCACTCTAAAGTCTACATTTGGAAGGTCAATTCTTGTTATTTCAAACTCTGAAATAGTTATTTTTCTAAAGGGAATTTCAACTTCTTCGCCATTTCTAGCAAATTCATATAGGCGTTTTCCGTCTTTTTTCAACGCTGAAAATACTGGAGGTTGTTGTTGAATTTCACCTATAAATTGTCTAGTCGCCTTGTGTATTTGTTCTGAAGTGATTTCGGAAATATCAAAACGCTGATCAATTTCAGTTTCTAGGTCGTAGCTAGGTGTAGTAGCTCCAAGAGTGAAAGTCCCTGTGTACTCTTTTTCCTGAGCTTGAAAAGTGTCGATTTTCTTTGTAAACTTTCCCGAACAAATTATTAAAAGACCAGTTGCTAATGGGTCTAAAGTACCGGCGTGACCGACTTTAATTTTCTTAAATCCAAAAGATTTTTTAATTAACCAACGCACTTTGTTTACCGCCTGAAATGATGTCCATTCTAGTGGTTTGTCGATTAATATTACTTGGCCTTCTTTATAGTCTTCTCCTGTCATTTATATGTATAAGCTGGTTACTATTGCAATAATACCAACTATCACACAGTAGATTGAAAAATAACGTAGTTTACTCTTTTTAACTAAGGAAATCATCCAAGTACAAGCTATAAGTCCGCAGATAAACGCTGCAATAAATCCGACGCTTAAAGTTCCAAAATTAGTGCTTTGCGTTGTAATATCACCGCTTAGTAGATCCTTTGCAATTTTTCCAAAAATTAATGGAACAACCATTAAAAATGAAAATCTAGCAGCTTTAGATTTGTCGTTTCCTAATAATACTGAAGTAGAAATTGTAGCCCCACTTCGAGATATACCGGGTAGCATAGCAATTGCTTGAGCAACCCCAATAATAACTGAGTCTTTGAATGTTACAGGTTTTCCAGTGTTTTTAGCAAGATCGGCAAACCACAAAAGTACTGCTGTAACAATTAGCATAGCTCCTACAAAAGCAATACTTCCGCCAAAAAATGACTCTAATTCTTTTTCAAAAAGCAGACCGATTACAACGGCTGGAATCATTGAAAGAACAATTTTTGTTACAAATTGAGTTTCTTCGTTCCATTGAAACCTAAACAGTCCTGAAAAAATTTCAATAATATCTTTTCTAAACACTACAATGGTGCTTAAAGCCGTAGCGAAGTGAAGAATTACAGTAAAAAGTAAACTTTCTTCTGGAACTGATGTATCTCCTAATATTGCTTTTCCTAATTCAAGATGGCCACTTGAAGAAACTGGTAAAAATTCAGTAAATCCTTGGATAGCTCCAAGAATAATTGCGTCTAGATAATCCACTAATTCTGTTCTTTGTTATCAGGTTTTAATAATATGGCGTAAACTTCAATAGCAAACCCTATTAGAACTAAGGCAGGAGCTAAACGGATTCTTCTCCAATTATAAATTTCGGGATTAAAAACATTTGGGTCATCACTTCCACCGCCAGTCATTAAAATAAATCCCAATGCGATAAATGCAATGCCAATAAGCATAAACTTGTAGTTTTTACTTTCAAACACAAAGTCTGGCTTAAACCTTTCTTTATTTTTTTTCTCTCCCATTTTTAAAAATTTTTAATTTTTACGCATCACTAGTAATACAAATCGTCAGTTCTTAGGTTTAAGAATCGTTGTGTAGCAATAAACGTGCTTATCCATGTAATTATAACCCCCATCAAAAAGATGAAGACAAATAAACCTGCTAGCATAATTTTATCGCCTAATAATTGAAGTTGTGGGAAGCTTTCGTTTAAGTAATACAGCACCAATCCCATACCAATCATAGCAACAATAGCGCCTATTACCCCTAGTCTAACGCTTTTCCATACAAACGGCTTGCGAATAAACTTTTTGGTAGCACCTACCATCTGCATTGTTTTAATTGTAAACCTCTTTGCGTAAATACTAAGACGAATGCTGCTGTTTATTAATAATACAGCTATAAATGTAAAAATACCGCTAATCACTAAAATCCAAAAGCTTATGCGTTTTACGTTGTCGGTAAGTTGGGCAATTAAAGGCTTGTCGTATATAACATCGTCTACAAAACCTTTTTCTTTCAGCTCTGTAGTGATTTCTTCCATTTTTTGTGGCGTTACGTAATCGGCTAAAATGTAAACGTCAATACTATTTTGAAGTGGGTTTTCGCCTAAATATTCTATAAAATTCTCTCCTAAAGTCTCTTGGTGCTCCTTAGCAGCGTCTTCTTTTGAAACAAATTCAGCGCTTTTGGTGTATTCTGCTAATGCCAAACTTTGTTTGAGCTGGGTGATTTCAACTTCTTTGGCGCTGTCTTTAAGGAAAACAGTAATTGCAATTTGTTCTTTAAAGTAGTCTGCTACTTTTTTAGAATTTAAAACTAACAATCCCAGTAATCCCAATAGAAATAGCACTAGTGATATACTGATTACTACTGAAAAGTAGGAAGAAATCAATCTGCGTTTTTGATATTTTTCAAAAGAAGCACTCATAGGGTTTGTAGAATTTTGCCGTAAAAATACAAGTAATTTTGCATCTTGCACTAAACAACGTTTAAAGTTTTGACTTTCGTACAATAGCAGTAAATTTGTGCCCAATCTCCTGAACATATACAAGGGGCTGTTTTTTTACTTGAAACTAATAGAATGAGCAAATATCACTTCAACGAAATAGAAGCAAAATGGCAAGAATATTGGGCCAAAAACCAAACTTTTAAAGCTGAAAATAGCAGTGGAAAGCCAAAATACTACGTTTTGGATATGTTTCCTTATCCTTCTGGAGCAGGACTGCACGTAGGACATCCACTTGGTTATATTGCTAGTGATGTTTACTCAAGATTTAAGCGTCATCAAGGTTTTAATGTCTTGCACCCGATGGGTTATGATTCTTTCGGATTGCCGGCAGAACAGTATGCAATTCAAACAGGGCAACATCCAGCAGAAACCACCCAAGTGAATATTGAAGGTGGAGTTGATAAAAATGGAAATGAAATTGAAGGCTATCGCAAACAATTAGATAGAATTGGCTTTTCATTCGATTGGAGTCGTGAAGTTCGTACTTCCAACCCTGAATATTACAGATGGACTCAATGGATTTTCTTACAACTTTTTGAAAGTTGGTATGATAACGACGTGGACAAAGCACGTGCTATCGAAGAATTAATAGGTATTTTTTCTGCTGAAGGAAACAGGAATATAAATGCAGTTTGTGACGAAGATGTTGAGGTTTTTACCTCACACCAATGGGAAGAGTTTTCTGAAACTAAGAAACAGGAAATCCTTTTAAAATATAGGCTTACATATCTAGCTGAAACAGAAGTAAACTGGTGTCCAGAGCTTGGAACCGTTTTGGCGAACGACGAAATTGTAAATGGTGTTTCTGAACGCGGAGGTTATCCTGTAGTCCGAAAAAAGATGAAGCAGTGGAGTATGCGAATTACTGCATATGCACAACGTTTATTAGACGGTCTTAAGGATATCGATTGGCCACAGCCTCTAAAAGATTCTCAAACCAATTGGATAGGAAGAAGCAAAGGAGCTTCTGTTAAGTTTAGAGTTCTAAATTCAGCGTTAGAAGAAAAATCGCCAATTGAAATCTCAGTGTTCACAACCCGTCCAGATACAATTTTTGGTGTGAGCTTTATGGTATTGGCACCTGAACACGAATTAGTTTCAAAAATTACCACAGCCGAACAAAAAGAAGCAGTTGAAAATTACATAGCTGTTACCGCAAAACGCAGTGAGCGCGAGCGTATGGCAGATGTTAAAACCATCACAGGAGTTTTTACAGGAGCTTATGCCGAACATCCATTCTCAGGGGAGGCAATTCCTATTTGGATTGGGGATTATGTATTGGCTGGATATGGCACTGGTGCTGTAATGAGTGTTCCTTGTGGAGACCAACGTGATTATGATTTCGCAAAACACTTCAACTTACCGATTCCAAATATTTTTAAAGGAGTAGATATTTCAGAGGAAGCGTATTCCGATAAAGAAAATACAGTTATCACAAATAGTGATTTCTTAAACGATTTAAATTATAAGCAGGCAACAGAAAAAATCATCGCTGCTTTAGAAGAAAAAGGAGTAGGTGAAGGTAAAATAAACTACCGTTTACGCGATGCAGTTTTTAGCCGACAAAGATACTGGGGAGAGCCATTTCCAATTTTCTACAAAGATGGAATGCCACAAGCAGTACCAACTGAATGTTTACCGCTGCACCTTCCTGAAGTTGAAAAATACTTGCCAACCGAAGAAGGCGAGCCGCCATTAGGCCGTGCAGAGAATTGGGCTTGGGATACAGAAAACAATACTGTGGTTAGTAATAAACTTGTAGATAATAAAACTATTTTTCCACTAGAGTTGAATACCATGCCAGGTTGGGCAGGGAGTAGCTGGTACTTCTTCCGTTATATGGAAGATGCCAAACGCAACAAAGTTTTCGCTTCTAAAGAAGCTATGGACTACTGGGAAAATGTAGACTTGTATATAGGTGGTAGCGAACACGCAACAGGACATTTATTATACAGCCGTTTTTGGGTGAAGTTTATGAGTGATCGCGGATTGGTGCCTGTAGAAGAACCGTTTAAAAAGCTTATCAACCAAGGAATGATTTTGGGTGAAAGTGCGTTTGTTCATAGAATTGAAGGAGAAAACAAATTTGTTACTGCTTCCTTGGTAAAGGATTATGTAACACAGCCAATTCATGCAGATGTCTCTCTAGTAAACATTCAAAACGAAGTGAATATTTCTGCTTTTAAAAATTGGCGGGAAGAGTTTAAAAACGCAGAATTTATTACTGAAGAAGATGGAACTTTCAAAGCTTCTCGCGAGGTAGAGAAAATGTCTAAGTCTAAGTTCAATGTTGTTAATCCCGATGATATTTGCGAGCAGTACGGAGCTGATACATTAAGGATGTACGAAATGTTTCTTGGGCCGCTGGAACAAGCAAAACCATGGAATACTGCGGGAATAACAGGAGTACACGGTTTCCTTAAAAAATTGTGGAAGTTGTATCACTCTGGCGCAGATGAAAGCTTTAATGTTTCTGAAGATGCGGCGTCAAAAGACAGTATGAAAACGTTGCATAAAACAATTAAGAAAGTAGAGGAGGATATCGAGAACTTTAGTTTTAATACTTCAGTTTCATCTTTTATGATTGCGGTAAATGAGCTTTCGGCACAGAAATGTAATTCTAGAGAAGTTTTAGAGCCTCTCGCTATTCTAATTTCACCTTATGCACCGCATATTGCAGAAGAGCTTTGGAGTAAATTAGGCCATTCTGAAAGTATTGCTACAGCATCATTCCCAAGGTTTGATGAAAAACATTTGGTTGAAAGTAGTAAAGAGTATCCTATATCATTTAATGGGAAAATGCGCTTTACCTTAGAACTTTCCTTAGATCTAACCAAAGACGAAATAGAATCTGCCGTAATGTCACACGAGAAAACAGCTCAATATTTAGAGGGTCGTACACCTAAAAAGGTGATAATTGTACCTGGAAAAATTGTAAATATTGTAGGATAAATTTTTGCACGTTTTTTGATATATTGTTTTTGTAAACTTTGTGTCTTGTAGAATTACGAAGTAGATTTACAAAGCACAAGTTATTAACGTTATAGAAAAAGAAACAAACAAACCTAAAACATTAAAATTATGATGGGATATTATGTAATTGCTGGACTTATCTTTTTGGTAAGCTGGTATGTTAGCAATAAACTAAAAAGTAAGTTTAAAAAATACAGCAAAATCCATCTTCAAAATGGAATGAGCGGTAAAGAAATCGCTGAAAAAATGCTTGCCGATAATGGAATTACGGACGTAAGAGTTATCTCGGTTGCGGGACAATTAACAGATCACTACAATCCAGCAGATAAAACTATTAATCTAAGTGAACCAGTTTATATGCAACGAAATGCTGCGGCTGCGGCTGTAGCTGCACATGAATGCGGTCACGCGGTACAGCATGCTACTGCTTATAGCTGGTTGCAACTGCGTTCTAAAATTGTTCCCGCAGTAAGTGTATCTAGTAAATTATCCAATTTTGTGATTATGGCTGGACTTATTTTATTTGCTACAGGTTCTGCTTTTGGAACCTGGGTGTTTGGAATTGGAATAGCATTGTTTGCCGTAACTACTGCCTTTGCATTTATTACCCTTCCGGTGGAATTTGACGCTAGTAAAAGAGCATTAGTTTGGTTGGAAACTAATAATATGGTGACACCACAAGAACACGAAGGTGCAAAAGATGCTTTAAAATGGGCGGCGAGAACTTATGTAGTAGCTGCAATTGGGTCTTTAGCAACCTTACTATATTTTATCTCAATATTTTTAAATAGAGATTAACACATACACCGTATATATAAATAATAAAAGCCTGCATTCCTGCAGGCTTTTATTGTTTATAGCTTTAAACTAAGCGACTATCCTAAGTGAAGGTTTTCTGGATTGTAGCCTAAATATTTCACTTCTTCTTCTTTAAAAATCACACCGTGATCCTCAAGTTCTTTTAAGATTGGTTCGTAAACCTCTTTGGCAATAGGACGCTGAACCCCAGGTGTAGTAATTTCACCGTTAAGGATTTTTATAGCGGCGATAGCAACTGGTAATCCTACGGTTTTTGCCATGGCGGTATGGGTTTGATCTTCACCAATTAATGTCATATGACTGTCAATTTGATGTTTTTCCCCGTTTAATTCATAACCAAACTTGTGGTACATAACTATCATATCTTTATCCTCTTCTGATAAAGTCCATTTTTCCTCTAATATTTTTTGAAGAGCCATGGCAGGCGTAGCATTTTTAATACCAATAGTTTTCTTATCGTTGAAAATGTCTAGTTCCTCAAGTTTTTCCCACATTAAATCGTCTTGATCGATTTTTAATGCATAACGAAGCTTAAGTTCAACTGAATCTGTTGGAGAATAAGCTAAGAATAAATTCACGAAATCACGATAGGTCAAGTTTTCGGAGTCTGGGATAGTATAAGTGTCATCCGTCATTCCAAGTTGAACAAACATATTCCATGCTTTGCTAAACCCAACTCTTCGTATGGTTCCGCGATATAAAGTAAGAATATCTTCAAGTTTATAAACAGATTGGTATTGCAGTGAGTTTCTGTTTGCTAACACTTCAAACTTTCCATAACCTTCAATATTGATAAATTCGGTTCTACGGAAAAGTCTGTGGTAAGGGATGTATTTGTACTTTCCTTCCTGAATAAATTCAGCAGCGCCTCCCTGACCAGCTAAAACTACGTTTCTTGGATTCCAAGTGAATTTATAATTCCATAGATTGTCATCACTTTCTGGAGCAATTAATCCACCACAAAACGATTCAAAAAGAAGCATTTTACCGCCTTTTTCTCTAATTCTGTCTATAATTTGCATCGCACTCATATGGTCAACCCCAGGGTCAAGGCCTATTTCATTCATAAAAATTAGTCCTTTTGCCTCAGCTTTGGGGTTAAGAGCTTGCATTTCTTTACTGACATATGATGCAGTAACCATGTTTTTTCCAAGCGCTAGGCAGTCTTTAGCTACTTCAATATGATAGCGAGCTGGTAGCATTGAGATTACTAAATCACTATTTTTAACAGCTTCTTTTCGTTGTGCGTCATTAAATACATCTAGTAATATCCCTTTTGCATTAGGGTGATTTTGAATTAACTTTTTTGCAGATTGTATTGAAATGTCACCAATGGTTATAAAAAGATTTTCTTCTTCACTTTTGTCTAGCAAATATCGAATTAAGCTTGTTGCAGATCTTCCTGCACCTATTATTAATATGTTTCTCATTGGGAGAGTTTTTTTGTTAACTTTGAAGTTTATTTAAGAAGGACGAAATTACTAATTCCAAATTTTAAAAATGACAGTTTTTGATAAAAATGTAGCTGCAACAGCTTCGATTATTTTAGCAATTACCATTGGTATTGGAGCATTTGGAGCGCATAGTTTAAAGGAAGTGTTAAATTCATCATCTCTCATAACTTTTGAAGTTGGAGTGCGTTATCAAATGTATCATGGTCTTGCGATTTTAATTTTAGGACTAGTTCCTTTAATACCGCAACAGCTAAAAAAGAAAATATTTTGGTTGTTCCTTACAGGTATTATATTTTTCTCAGGGTCAATATATTTGTTGTCGATGAATGAAATTCTGTCATTTGACACATCGGTTATAGGTTTTATTACTCCTATCGGTGGATTATTGTTTATGGTAGGCTGGATTTTGTTAGCATTTGGAATTTTAACGTTAAAGAAGCGATAAATTTATTTTAAATTCAGAAGTCTGTATAAGAATTGTTATTTTTGTGCACTTCAAAAAACTAAAACAAGTTATGGTGGGTAATAACCAAACTAAAAAAATGATTTCCATAGATGAATATGGAATCAAAAACGCAAAAGTTAAGTATCAACTTTCATCTCAAGAACTTCACGAGGAAACTTTACAAAAGGGCCAGGGGAAGGAATCTAGCACGGGTGCCCTAGCTATTAATACTGGGGAGTTCACAGGGAGATCTCCAAAAGACAGGTTTATTGTAAAGGACGATGTAACACGTGATAAAGTATGGTGGGGAAATATTAATATTCCATTTCCACCGAGTATGTTTGACGCGCTTTACGACAAGGTTACAGACTACCTTTCGGGGAAAGATGTTTATGTTCGAGATAGCTATGCTTGTGCGGAGGAAGATTACAAACTTAACATTCGGGTAATTACTGAAACTCCTTGGTCTAATATGTTTGCTCACAATATGTTTCTTCGTCCCACAGATGAAGAGCTTGCAAGCTTTGATCCAGAATGGTTAATTGTAAATGCACCAGGATTTATGGCAGATCCAGAGGTTGATGGAACACGTCAGCACAATTTTGCTATTTTGAACTTTACAAAAAAGATTGCACTTATTGGTGGTACTGGGTACACAGGTGAAATTAAGAAGGGAATTTTCTCTGCTCTTAACTTTATACTACCTGTTTACAAAAATACTATGCCAATGCACTGTTCTGCCAATGTAGGTGAAGATGGTGAAACAGCTATTTTCTTTGGTCTTTCAGGAACTGGAAAAACTACGCTTTCTGCGGATCCAGAGCGCAGATTAATTGGTGATGATGAGCACGGTTGGACAGCAGATAACAAAATCTTCAACTTTGAAGGTGGATGTTACGCTAAGGTTATTAACCTTTCTCAAGAAAACGAACCAGATATTTACAACGCTATTAAGCCTGGGGCTATTTTAGAAAACGTTGTGATGAATGATAAAGGCGAAGTAGACTTTGCCGATACATCTATTACACAAAACACGCGTGTAAGTTATCCGATTTACCATATAAATAATATTCAGAAGCCTTCTATGGGTGAAAACCCTAAGAATATTTTCTTCTTAACGGCAGATGCTTTTGGTGTGTTACCTCCAATATCAAAATTAACTCCAGGGCAAGCTGCTTACCACTTTATTAGTGGATACACCGCTAAAGTTGCTGGTACTGAAGAAGGAATTAACGAGCCAACACCGAGCTTCTCAGCTTGTTTTGGTGCACCTTTTATGCCACTTCATCCTACAGAATACGCAGAAATGCTAAGTAAGAAGATGAAGGATTCTGGTGTGAATGTTTGGTTGATAAACACTGGATGGACTGGTGGTCCTTACGGAGTTGGAAACAGAATGAAATTAAAGTACACTCGTGCAATGATTGCCGCAGCTTTAGAAGGTGAATTAAAAGATGTCGAATTTGAAAGACATCCAATCTTCAACTTAATGATGCCTAAATCTTGCCCTAATGTACCTTCTGAAATCTTAAACCCGAAAGATACTTGGAAGAATAAAAAAGCTTATGATATTCAGGCTAAAGAACTTTCAAATTCATTTAAGGAGAACTTCTCAAAGTTTGAAGCTTATGCTAATGATGAGATTTTATCAGGTGCTCCAGCTTCAGAATAATCAGTAAAATATATAAATACAAAAAGGCTTACCATTTGGTAAGCCTTTTTTTTGCAATTAATCGAAGTAATATTATTTCTTATTATTAACTTCTTTTATGTATTTCTCCAATGCCATAGTCATAGATGGTGTTTCAGGCGTTGGAGCTTGAATGTCTACGCGTAAACCTAACTCAGTAGCCGCTTTTACTGTAGTATTCCCAAAAACAGCGATACGAGTGTCGTTTTGTTTGAAATCTGGGAAATTTTCGAATAGTGATTCTATTCCGCTAGGGCTAAAGAATACTAAGATATCGTAATAAACATCGCGAAGATTAGATAAATCACTAATTACTGTTTTGTAAAAAGTTGCTTCTTTCCAATCTACTTTAAGATCATTTAAAACCGATGGCACTTCAGGCTTTAATTTGTCTGATGTTGGTAATAAGAATTTTTCATTCTTATACTTCTTAATAAGAGGAGCTAGTTCAGGAAAAGTTCTTTTTCCTACATAAATTTTTCTCTTTCTATAAACAACATATTTTTGAAGATAGTAAGCAACAGCTTCGCTCTGACAAAAATATTTCATAGTATCTGGTACTTTAAATCTAAGCTCTTCTGCAATACGAAAAAAATGATCTACAGAATTTCGACTCGTAAGAATTAAAGCCGTGTATTTTGTAAGATCAACCTTTTGAGTGCGGACTTCTTTACTAGAAACGCCTTCAACGTGTATGAAAGGAACGAAATCTATCTTTACCTTTTGCCTCTCAATAAGGTCAAAATAAGGCGAGTTTTCAATTTTAGGCTCAGGTTGGGAAACCAAAATAGTTTTCACTTTCATAAGGAATTACGATTTTTTAATGAGACAAAATCCGATTTAAATAAACAATTTATAAAGAATTATATAAGGTGCAATTTCAAGTGCGCAAAGATACAAAATAAAATACAAGAAATTACCTAATATTAAATCTCCATTTTTTTTATAACTGTACAACAGTACAATAGCGTTTAACAGTAATAAAATTGAGGTAAAGATGAGTATTGAAATAGTTGTTGGTGGATAAATATATAGGAAGAATAAATTGCCGATAAAGAATAAAATCCCCAAATAGTTGCGATAACTAAGTTTCTGATACAAATAATTATTGATAATCAAGTCTAATGAAAAGATATTAGCTATGATTTTTTCTAATGAAAATTTCATTAAAACAAATAAGCTATAAGCAGTGCAAATTTGCACAAAAAGCCACTTATTATGCTGAACCTCAAGAGGATTGAATACGGTGTATATAATGTAAGCAAAAATCGAAACACTTATTATTTGAGTTACAAATAACAACATGTTAAACGGATGTTTTAACTCATCACTTTTTCCGTGTACAAAGAAATATTGATTGGTTATTGGGAGTAAAGAGAACTCTTGAAATCTACGAGGGTAAAAATATTTTGCAACGGCAAATAGAGCGAAGCAGCCAACCAGCAAAAATGTAGCCCAATCTGAAGAGATTATTATTCTTTCGCTAAATTCCACGCAATAAATTTTTAGCAAAGGTACGGTAAATTATAGTTTCAGATTAAAGTGTCAAATAGAATTATCTTCACAATTATTTGACCAAAAAAGGGTACATTTGCGCTAAAATTGCAGTATGTCTAAGGCGTTAGTAGTGGTGCCAACCTACAATGAAATCGAAAATATAGAGCGACTTTTGCGCACTATATTTTCATTACAGCGCGAATTTCACGTTTTGGTTGTAGATGACAACTCTCCTGATGGTACAGGACAAGTGGTAGAAGCAAATTTGCACATTTACCCCGAAAAACTTTTTATTTTAAAACGTGCAAAGAAAATAGGTTTGGGTTCGGCATATATTGCTGGGTTTAAATGGGGATTAGCTAATAATTACGATTACATTTTTGAGATGGATGCTGATTTTTCGCATAATCCAAACGATTTAATTCGCTTGTACAATGCTTGCCATAAAGACGGTAACGATATGGCTATTGGTTCGAGGTATGTTACTGGTGTAAACGTGGTAAATTGGCCAATGAGCAGAGTTTTGCTATCTTGGTTGGCTTCAAAATATGTGCGTCTTATCATGGGAGTAGATATTTATGATACTACGGCTGGTTTTATTTGTTATAAAAGTGAAGTGCTGCAAAAAATAAATCTTAACAACATACGTTTTGTGGGGTATGCATTTCAAATTGAAATGAAATTTAAGGCCCACCTAAGTAATTTTAAAATAACAGAAGTACCGGTAATTTTTACCGATAGAACAAAAGGCGAATCAAAAATGAGTTCTGGAATAATTTCTGAAGCTATTTTTGGTGTAATTGCTATGAAACTTAAAAGTGTATTTAATAGAAAAAAATTCAATGAAAGCAGTTTTAATTAAGAATGCGAATATTGTAAATGAAGGGAAAATCTTTAAAGGCGATGTGCTTGTAAATGATGGTCGAATTACGGATGTGTCGGAAACAATTAGTATGAAAACTGCCGATACTAAAATCATTGATGCTGATGGAAGCTATTTATTGCCAGGGATGATTGATGATCAAGTACATTTTAGAGAACCAGGGTTAACACATAAAGCAAATATTGAAACTGAGTCTAAAGCCGCAGTTGCTGGAGGTATTACTTCATTTATCGAAATGCCAAACACAGTTCCTCAAGCTACAACAATCGATTTGTTAGAAGAAAAGTTTGAGATAGCTTCTAAAACTTCTTGGGCTAACTATTCGTTTATGTTTGGTGGAACAAACAATAACTTGGAAGAAATTTTAAAAGTAGACCCTAAAAAAGTAGCAGGTTTGAAACTGTTTCTTGGTTCTTCAACAGGAAACATGTTGGTGGACGATCCAAAAATATTAGAAGAAATCTTCAGCAAAACAAACTTGCTGATTTCTGCACATTGTGAGGATGAGGCAACTATAAAACAAAATTTAGAAAAATATAAAGCCGAATACGGTGAGGATATACCAATTGAAATGCACCCAAAAATCAGAAGTGAGGAGGCTTGTTATATTTCATCGTCTAGAGCAATAAAACTCGCTCAAAAAACTGGAGCAAGACTTCATGTGTTTCACGTTTCAACAGAAAAAGAAACGCATCTTTTTAGTAATAAAAAACCTTTGGCAGAAAAGAAAATTACGGCTGAAGTTTGTGTGCATCACTTATGGTTTACAGACCAGGATTATAAAAGCAAGGGCACTAAAATTAAATGGAATCCTGCTGTAAAAACTCAAAAGGATAAGGATGGATTGCTAAAAGCACTTTTGGATGATCGCATAGATGTAATAGCAACAGACCATGCGCCACATACTTTGGAGGAGAAAAACAATAACTATTTAAATGCGCCATCAGGCGGACCATTGGTGCAGCACGCCCTAGTAGCTTTATTGGAGTTATATCATCAAGGCAAAATATCTCTTGAAAAAATTGTTGAGAAGACAGCTCATAATCCAGCGATATTGTTTCAAATAAAAGAACGTGGTTTTATTCGCAAAGGTTACAAAGCCGATTTGGTTCTTGTTGATTTAAATTCACCTTGGAATGTAAAGAAAGAAAATATTCTTTATAAATGTGGTTGGTCACCTTTTGATGGAAAAATATTTAAATCACGTGTGACTCATACCTTAGTAAATGGTATTGTAGTTTATGAAAACTCAAAATTTCCAAACAAGAGCAACCCAGAAAGACTTACTTTCAATAGATAATGAAGCAAGCAATCATTTTAATATTATTCGTTTTATGTGCTTTAAGCTGTCAGGATGTTAATATGCCAGAAAAGCCCGAAAACCTCATTGCTAAAGATAAAATGATTGATATTCTTAAGGAAACCTATCTGATTAATGCGGCTAGAAGTGTAAATAATAAAGCCATAATTTCAAAGGGTATAAAGATAGATTCTATGATTTATTCTAAGTATCAAATTGATAGTTTGCAGTTTGCAAAAAGTAATGCATATTATTCTTCTGATGTAAATAGTTATATGATAATGATTCAAAAAGTAGAAAGTGAATTATTGTCTATGCGGGAAGAAATGGATAGCATTATTAAGTTAGATAGGGCGAGAAGAGACAGTATTAGTGAAAGATTAAATTCGGCTAATAAAGTCGACACTTTAAATTGAAGCTTTTTTAATCTCAGTTACAATTCTTTTTAGTGTGTCATCGGTTGGTGTGTACCTAAAATCGAATTGATTTTTTAGTTTATCAGCGTTGTAGGCTGTTTTTGTGAACATAGACAGGACATTAGCTTTTACAACTTTTCTTTTGGTGTTAAAAAGCTTGTTCAATAGCCAATCTATTCTGCTAATTAATAACATAATTCCTTTAGAAAGTTTCTTTGTAGGTGGTTTCTTTTCAAATAATACAGCTAGTTTGGATAACAATTCTTTAAAGGTAATGTTTTCACCAACTATAATGTACTGTTTATTTTTAACCTCAGAATTCATTAATAGAATCATTGCGCGCACTACATCTTTTATGTCTACAATACCCATCGATCCACTAGGGTAAAAAGGAATTCCTTTGGCACCTAGTCCTACTATAATTCCACTACCATCATTATTTGGGGAAGTGCCGAGGATTACTCCGGGATTAACTATTACAGCGTCTAAGCCTTCCTGAGTTCCACGCCATACTTCCATTTCGGCACCGTATTTTGTAATAGCGTAAACGCTGTTTTTACCATCTGAATTCCATGGGGTTTCTTCAGAGATATAACTATCTACTATGTTGCTTCCTAAAGTGGAAACTGAACTAACATAACACATCTTCTTTATGTCGTTAGCAAGAGAAAGATTTACAATATTGGCTGTGCCTTCTATATTTACTTTTTTCAGTAGTTTATATTCTGAAGGATTGAAGCTAATTATTGCAGCACAATGGTAAACTCGGGTGATATTTTTAAAAGCCTCTGTAAGTGCAGGAATGTCGGTTATACTTGCTTCTACCCATTCAATTTTATCGTAAAGTGAATCAGCTTCAGAAGTGTATAAGGAAAAGATTTTTTTTACAGAATCTAAATCGCTTTTCGCTCTGTGAATTGCTCGCACTTTTTCATTTTCCTGTAAAAGAAAATACAAAAGATGTGAGCCTACCAAACCTGTACCACCAGTAACTAAAATCATAAAGCTAAAATAGTCAAAAGGAATTCGAATTCGAAATTCAATTACATTTATGTTTCTAGTATAATTAAAGCAAATTATTCGATGGTAAAAGGTTTCTAGTTTACTTAATATTTGTAATCTGTTTTCAAAGTAAATTGTACTTCTACATGCTTAGTGCAGCATAACTAATTCAAATTATAATTCTTGAACATTGAATCTTTAAACGATAAACGTATCTTTGCACCCTTAAATTCCGCAATAAAGGTATAGGATAAAAAAATAAAAAATGAAGCTAAAAAATTTCGTTGAAGAACTACAATGGCGAGGCATGATACACGACGTAATGCCAGAAACTGAAGAGCATCTTATGAAAACCATGCGTTCTGCGTATGTTGGATTTGACCCAACTGCAGATTCGTTGCACATTGGGAATCTTGTTCCTATTATGCTATTGTCGTTTTATCAGCGTAGCGGACATAGACCTGTTGCTTTGGTGGGTGGAGCTACTGGGATGATTGGAGACCCTTCAATGAAGAGTAGCGAGCGAAATTTGTTAGATGAAAAAACTCTTAAAAGAAATCAAGAAGGTGTTAGAAATCAACTATCGCAATTCCTAGACTTTACTTCTGGAGCTGAAAATCAAGCTGTGCTTGTAAACAATTACGATTGGATAAAGGAATTTTCTTTCCTTGACTTTATTCGTAACGTAGGTAAGCATATCACCGTAAATTATATGATGGCTAAAGATTCTGTAAAAACTAGATTAAGTGGTGAGAGTGCCGATGGTCTGTCGTTTACAGAATTTACTTACCAATTGATTCAAGGATACGATTTTGTTCATTTGAACAGAAACTTAGACTGTACTTTACAAATGGGGGGTAGTGATCAATGGGGGAATATAACAACTGGTACCGAACTTTTAAGAAGAATGGACAGCACAAAAGGCTACGCGCTTACGTGTCCGTTAATTACTAAAAGTGATGGGACCAAGTTTGGGAAAAGTGAAGGCGGCAACGTTTGGCTTGACGCTAATAAAACATCACCTTACAAATTTTACCAATATTGGTTAAATACTAGCGATGAGGATGCTGAAAAATACATTAAGGTCTTCACCTTTTTAGATAGAGAGACTATTGAAGCTTTAATTGCTGAACATAGAGAAGCACCACATATGCGTTTACTTCAGAAAAGATTGGCTCAAGAAGTTACAACTACAGTGCACAGTGAAGAAGAGTTTGAAAATGCCGTAAAAGCTTCAGAAATTTTGTTTGGTAAATCTACTTCAGAAGATCTAAAACAATTAAATGAGCAAACATTTCTCGATGTTTTCGACGGAGTGCCTCAAGCAGAAATCTCTGAGGAAGACATTAAAAATGGAGTTGATATTATCGGCGCCTTAGCTGAAAAAACAGGATTTTTAAAATCTAATGGAGAAGCGCGTCGCGCATTAAAAGAAAATTCAATTTCAGTTAATAAAGAAAAAGTTTCAGACAATTTTACTGTTACTGAAAACGATTTGATTAACAATCAATTTGTTCTATTACAAAGAGGTAAGAAGAATTACTTTATTATAAAAGTGGTATAAACTGTAAGCGGTTTAAGTTATTTTCTAAAAAATTAAAAATCCCCTGCATAGAATGCACGGGGATTTTCAGATTAACTAACCAACCAAATTATGAAAAATCATCACTTTTTCATAGAGGATATGTCGTAACGTTTTAGAGTTACTTACGTTTACATATAATAAAATAATGTTAAAAAAATGATTAAAAAACCATCAGGTTACAACCGCGAATATCGCTGTTATCGAAACGCCCAATAACTTCGAAGGTATCGTCACGAAAAATCTTCCCTAAGTCTTGTGTAGCAATAAAGGAACAGGAGTAAAGATTGGCAAAATCGATTACATTAATACCTCCAGTTTTTTCAATGGTATAGGAAAGCGCATCTTCAGTGTCGCGCGTTAGAATTTTCATCCAGGGCGGACAAGAAAAAACACCATCCCCAACAGAATACGCTTGTGAAAGTAGTTCAGTCATCCCGTATTCACTGTGAATTTTTTCTACTCCAAAGCCATTTTTTAAGATTTGGTGTAACTCCTCTTTTATCATTTCTTTCCTTCTGCCTTTCATGCCTCCAGTTTCCATAATAATAGTATTCTTTAATTGAAATTTTTTCTTTTCAATTAAATCTAACAATGCGTAAGACACCCCTATAAGAATTGTTTTCTGTTCTCTTTGTTCTAGAAATTCAAGTTTTTCAATTAGTTTATCAGTTTCATAAAGATAGAAACCACTATTAGAGTTGTTGCTCTTGTTAATTAAATCTTCTACCATGTAAATAAGCGAAGATCCTTTCCGCTCCAAATAAGAAGGAAGAAGAGCTAAGATGGTATAATCTTCTGGATTCCCATATTGGTTTTTAAAAGCCTTTAAGAAACTTGATTCGTACAATTTTAAGCTTTTAACATAATGCTTACTCGTAATTGTACCAGTTGTCCCACTACTTGTAAATACTGTTTCTTCAACTGTGTTTTTAGCAATAATCTTGTGGGTTTTAAAAAATTGAATAGGAAGAAAAGGAATTTCTTTTAGAGATTTTATTTCTGTAGCGTTTACATTTAGATGGTTACAAAACTTTTGATATACCGCTATATTTTCATATTGAAAGCGGAAGATCGCCAATGCCATTTGCTCAAATTCTTCGGGAGAAGTGATATTAAAAATTTCCTTTTCGAGCATAATTTATAAGAGGGTATTTTTTTTCAAAAATAGATAAATAAAAAAGCCCTTGCCAAAACAAGAGCTTTAAAAATTCTACTCTCGATACTTTATCTAACAATTAGCTTTTTAATAGTGGAATCCTTTCCTTGTTCAATATTCAAGATATAAACACCGCTGTTTAAATTAGAAATATCAAGCCTATCGCCATTAATTGTAGTGGATATAACTTCCTTACCCAGTATATCATAGATGGTGATTTTTTTAGTGTCATTCAGATTTGAAGTTATATAGATATATCCTTTCTCTGCGGGATTTGGGTAAATGTTGGTTTTATACGTTGAAAATTTTTTTACACCTATCGCGCCATCAAAAACAATATTATCAAACCAAAACGATTCTGAAGTAGCATTATTTCTTCCTTCAATAACCAATTGTACAATAGTATCTGGAGATAGTTGCGCTTCTACGGTTTGCCATTGAAGTAAATATTCGCCAATGGAAGAGTCGAAGGGAACGAAGTCGTCAAGATTGCTTCCCGTTGAATTAAATAAATCAATTTCAACTTGATTGGTTAAATCCTTCACAAAGATTCTAAGTCTATCGTGACCAGATTCGTTAATAGTTCCGTCACCTTCATAATTCCCTTTGGTAGGATTACTATTAATAGATAAAAGAAAATCAACAAATACCACAGGTGCAGATACACCCGATAAATCAACTTCGTCAAACTTTAAAATAAAGTTCCCATCGGTATCACTCATTCTATACCCGTTAGCACCATCTGTAAAAGTTACGGTTGATGAAGGTTTAGTTTTGGTTACACCAACGTAATCTCCATCGGTAGAACCAACTCCTGGAGTGTCATATGGAATATATGAGGCTTTAAAACCAAGCTCAATCCCGGTACTTGTAAAGTTGACAAGAGGTTCATTGGCATTGTTAATCAAGTCGTGTGCAACATTGGGGTCGCCTGTATCTGTGTACTTCCCAGCAAATACCTCTGGCTCTTCAAAGCTAGTACTTGCTATTTGAGAAAAAGTTACAACACTAACGAGGAGTGCGGCAAATAAAGTAATTTTTTTCATGGCAAGAGATTTTATGTTGATTAGTAAATATACAAAATAATTTAATTAAATAACTGAAAATCAGTAGGTTGAGTTTATTTTTAAAATTATTTTGATTTATGTCGCTACTTAAGCAATATGTTATCTTAAGGTTATCTTATAGTTAACAATAAACGTGCTAAAGTTATCCTGCGATTAATAATAGTATCTTTACAGCATCAAAAAACAACTGGTTTTAAGTATGAAAAAAAAGGATATAACAATTTTATTAGTAGATGACGAACCAGATATTCTTGAAATAGTGCGATACAATTTAGCCCTAGAAGGATATAAAATTGAAACAGCAGAAAATGGTGTTGAGGCAATCGATAAGGCTAAAAAAGTAAAGCCTCAGCTTATCATTATGGATGTTATGATGCCTAAAATGGATGGCATTGAGGCGTGCGAAAAAATAAGATCTATTCCAGATTTATCAGAAACAGTGATTACGTTTTTAAGCGCTCGCGGTGAAGATTTTTCTCAAGTTGCTGGTTTAGACGCTGGAGCAGACGATTATATTACAAAACCTATAAAGCCAAAGGTTCTTGTAAGTAAGGTAAAAGCTTTGCTTCGCAGGTTTAAGGATGAGGAAGAAAGCGATAAAATGAAATTAGGTGACCTTGTTATCAATCGCGAAGAGTATAAGATCTTGCTAGGAAAAGAAGAGATAATGCTACCGAAGAAAGAATTTGAACTCCTAGCACTACTTGCATCAAAACCAGGTAAAGTGTTTAAGCGTGAGAATATTTTAGATAGTATTTGGGGAAATGACGTTATAGTAGGAGGTCGAACTATTGATGTACACATTCGAAAACTTCGCGAGAAAATAGGCGACGAAAGGTTTAAAACAGTTAAAGGTGTTGGTTATAAATTCGTTATTTAAAACACCTATTGTTATCTTCTTTTCTTTAATTTAATAGTTTGAAAAGATAACCGAACTCCTATAGATGAAAATTTCAAAAAAATATAGATTTGCTGCGTCCACAGCATTTTTGATAGCGCTATTCTCAGTTTTGGGATTGGTTGCGTTTCAATATGTTTTAAAGGAAAGCATTTCGGGTTGGTTACTGCTTTATTTTGTAATTCTATTTTTCATTTCGTATATAATTCTTCAGTATCGTGTTGAAAAATTTATTTATCTGCGAATAAAGAAAATTTACAATGATGTAAGTGTTTTATACGAAAAGGACTTTCCACAACCTTCTGTGACTACAGATTTGGAAGGCCTAACTAAGGAGGTTGAACGCTATGTAAACGATAAAAAAACCGAAATAGAATCCTTAAATATTCGTGAGAATTATCGAAAAGAATTTATGGGTAATGTTTCTCACGAACTAAAAACCCCATTGTTTACAGTTCAAAGTTATATTCTAACGCTGTTAGACGGAGCGTTAGACGATAAAAAAGTGCGTAAAGAATATCTTAAAAGGGCTAGTAAAGGAGTAGAAAGACTTGCTTATATTGTAAATGAGCTCGATTTGATAGCTAAGTTGGAAATAGGGGGGCTTGTTCTTAAAAAAGAGAATTTCAATATAATCGAGTTAGTTCAAAGTATATTCGACTTATTAGAAATGAAAGCCGCGAAGAAGAATATTTCTCTGGTTTTTGATAAGGAATACAAAGAGCCTATAATTGTAAATGCCGATAAGGAAAGGATTGAACAAGTGCTAACAAACTTAATTGTCAATTCAATTAAATATGGTAGGAAGGAAGGTACTACCGAAGTAGGCTTTGATAATATCGGTAAAAATAAAATTCTAATAAGGATTACCGATAATGGAGAAGGGATTTTACAAGAAAACCTAAAGCGAATCTTTGAACGTTTTTACAGAGTAGATAAAAGTGGTTCTAGAAAAGAGGGTGGAAGTGGACTAGGACTTTCTATTGTAAAACACATCGTTGAGGCTCATAAAGAAAAGATTTATGTAGAAAGCCAATACGGAATAGGATCGGAGTTTTCATTTACGCTCGAAAAGGGAAAATAATTCTGAATAATTAATAGGCTGTTGAACTATTTGCTCCAAGCCTTTATAGTTTTCTACTGCATCAAGTTTATCCAAAGAAAAATTTTTCTGCTTACAGGAAGGGGCGATTCCGAGATTCTTTAACCGATTTGCTAAATATTTCTGTTCGTATTGTCCAGGTGTCGGAATAAAATATGCTTTTTTTTCTAATACCGTTAAGTCCATTAATGTAGTGTAGCCAGATCGCGAGATAACTAATTTGCTTGAGTTAATAGCATCTTCAAGTTCATTACTCATCATAAAATTTACTGTTTTTATATTTTCGAAATCTTGCCATACCTGTTCATTTTCTATAACACCTCGCACCATTAAAACATTCTTTTCAGTTTTTTTAAATGTCTGTTTTAATTTCTCTTCAAAAATTGAGCGTTGCGGTTCTGGACCAGATATAAGAACTAATATATCGGTGGTTTTAGGTAGCTCGTTTTTCATCATTCTGCTAGAGATGCCAATGTATTTTATAGGAAAAGGGTGGTGTTTTAAATGTCCTAATTTCCCGCTGAGGTTCATGATTAAATCATCTACATCGGGCACCCAACAAACATCAAATTTCTTGATGATCTTTTGGTGAATTTTACTGCTTAAATAAGAAGTGCCTCCCGACAATACGTTTAATTGGTGTGTTATAAATACGGAAGGAATCCCTGCGTTTCTTACACCGAACCTATTATCGCTTATAATTCCATTGATTTTTCCAGAATCGACTAAATTTTTTACAATTCGCTTTTCCGCTGCAATTGCTTTTTGAATTCGAGGAAGTTTTAGAAACATCTTCCATTTAAAATGACTCCCTTTTTTGGGGTAAGTGATGTTGTATGAAGGTAGGTTTAACGATTCAAGAAGAGGGAATTCTTTTTGGAGAATTTTTAGAGCTTCTCCATCCGAAGCAATTAACACATTGTAATTGTATTCTAGCAGTGCGCGGATTATGGGGATACACCGTGTAGCGTGCCCAAGTCCCCAATTTAATGGAGCCACTAATATTGTGTTGTTTTTCCGCATAAAACAAAGGTAGCAATAATTGCCGCGAAGTTATATTTCATTAATTTTGTCAACCTGCAAGGGAACAGCTTATGGTTTACACGTTTGTGTTTTTCAAAGTTGCAGTTCGGGCAGGAAATAATCGGGTAAATCCAATAAAGGCTAGAAACCCAATATTCAATAACTCATAACTTTATATACATTGGGAAGTAAAAATAAACTGAAGCGCTTTAGAGAAAATGAAACTTTTGATAATGTGGTGCAACCCTCACGAGAAGAGGTAATAGGCGATTTACTTAAGCTAAAAGGTAACTGGCGTAAAAATTTCTTTAAAAACGATAACCCTTTGGTATTAGAACTCGGTTGTGGTAAAGGAGAGTATTCGGTAAGTCTTGCAAAACTAAATCCTAAAACAAATTTCTTAGGAATAGATATTAAAGGAGCCCGTTTTTGGCGCGGTGCAAAAAGTGCCTTGGAAGAAAACCTAGACAACGTTGGTTTCCTACGCACCCAAATTGAGCTTGTTGATCATATTTTTGATGAAAATGAAGTAGATGAAATTTGGATCACGTTTCCAGATCCGCAAATAAAATACAAGCGTACTAAGCACAGATTAACCAACGAAGATTTTTTAAATAAATATAAAAAGATATTAAAACCAGGGGGAGTAGTACACTTAAAAACCGACAGTGAATTTATGCACGGTTACACTCTTGGTTTGCTTCACGGGCTACGTGAAACTATTGAATATGCACATCACGATGTATATGGAAGTGATGGCGTACCAGAAGCAGTTACTAATATTCAAACTTTTTACGAAAATCAATATTTAGAGAAAGGAAAAAAGATAACCTACATTAGATTCAAATTTCGTTAGAAATAAAATTAGTATATTCACAAAAAGAACACCCCTGAATGACATTAGTTTACAATTTTTTAATAGGATTTCTAGGGTCGTTTTTAGGTGTTTTGCCTCCTGGGTTAATAAATATGTATGCTGCTAAAATTAGCATGAAGGAAGGCAGAAAACGAGCTTTTCTTTTTTCTTTAGGTGTATGTATTACTGTAATGACTCAAACGTATATAGCGCTTATCTTAGCGCGCTATATAGAGCAACACCCCGAAGTGGTAAGCATGCTTCAGAAAGTGGCTTTAGGTATATTTATTAGCCTTACCATTTACTTCTTTTTTATTGCGAAAGATACTCGCCGGGAGATTCGCGACCGCGAACACAATTCCAAAAGGAATAGATTTTTCTTAGGAATTTTTATTGCAATGCTAAATTTATTGCCGCTACCATATTGGATGTATCTAAGTATAACTTTTTCTGCTTTCGAGTTATTCTCCTTTTCACAACTCGAAATTTGGATGGCGGTTATTGGATCAGGAATAGGAACTTATTCTAGTCTTGCCTTATACGTTCAGTTTTTTAGACCTAAGGAACATTCCAAAAAGTTGAGTTTGAATATGAATTATGTAATCGGATTGGTAACTGCAGCCATTTCTATAATTACATTATTTAAAATTTTAAGAGAAATCTAGAATGTCTGATACAGGCTTTTTTGAAAAAGTTTATCAAGTTACGGCACTTATCCCATACGGACGGGTAACTTCATACGGAGCTATTGCAAATTACCTAGGAGCATCAAGAAGTGCGCGGATGGTAGGATGGGCATTAAACAATAGCAACAAAGCTGAAGTGCCCGCACATAGAGTTGTAAACAGAAAAGGACTGTTAACAGGGAAACACCACTTTAAAGGCACTAACTTAATGCAACAACTTCTAGAAAGTGAAGGCGTTGTAGTGGTTGATAATCAAATTCAAGATTTTGATAAAATTTTCTGGGATCCAGGGAAGGAGTTGTAATTAAATATCATTGTATTAAATTAGTAGAAAGCAGGTTTAATGAATAGTTCAATAGAAAAATATATTAATTACTTTCTTAAATTGAATAGAGGGTATAATAAAGGTTTAGGTTTTGCGCCTCATAAACCTATTATGCTTTTATCTGTAATAGAATTAATAGGGAAAGGAATTATTGAAACTAATAAAGTGTTTATTACACCCGAATTGGTATTAGCATTTAAAAATAATTGGAATAAATTAGTTATAACGTCTCATACTTCTAACTTCTCACTACCTTTTTTTCATCTAAGGAGTGAGCCTTTTTGGCGTTTAGCTACGCACTCCAGACTAGACAATATGCTTTCAAAATCTAAGAGTATAAAAAGTTTTAAAGCTTTAAAGGAAAATGTGGCGTTTGCTGAAATAGATAGAGAACTCTTTTTGTTACTTTCAGATAATTTACAATCTCAATTACTATTAGAGGTTTTATTAAATAAATATTTCACAGAAACTAAATCTTATTTCTATGAAAATACAATATTAGATGCACAGTTGAAAATAGAAGAGCAGTTACTTAATGAGCCTAAAGAAGATTATCGAAAGAAATTAATTGATTTGAAGCTAAACTTGAATGAAGAGGAATATGATGAGGAAATATATGTTAGAGGAGGTGTGTTTAAAAGAACTATTCCAAAAATATATAATTATAGTTGCTGTGTATCTGGTATGCGAGTAGAAACAACTAAAAATATTCAAATGATTGATGCTTGCCATATAGTACCATTTAGTGTTTCTAATGATGACACTATTCAAAATGGTCTCTCGTTATCTCCAAATCTTCATAGGGCTTTTGACAGAGGACTAATTACTATAAACAATGAATATTTAGTTAGAATTTCACCTATTGTAAAAAACAATGATTCTAAATGGTCGATTTCTCAGTTTGAAGGAGTTCGAATAACTTTGCCAACAAATGAAAAATGGTTTCCTTCTTTAGAATCTTTGAGTTGGCATAATAAAGAGGTTTTTATTCTTTAAGCCTAAATAAACTTATTATTTCCTTTTATTATTTATAAAAATAATTAATCAAGATATAGTAGAAGATTTAAACCAAAAATTTTTATCTCTTCATATGTCTATTCCGGATAATATTTAAAGTGTATAGATTCTAATTTCTCAATCCAATTTTTATAATCGTTATATACTTTTTTTAATTTTTTCATTCTATCATAAGTTCGTTTGGTGAAAATTGAGTCTATTCGTATTTCTGAAGTCGACTTTTTGGTTGGAACCAAATTAAATCCTTCTCCGCATTCAAGCTTTAAGAAATTTGTAAGAATTATTCTGTCATGAAACTTCAACCCATAGCCTAACGAATCATCAGTTGATATTATTTTAAATGAAACTTTAAAGTCTGCAAAATGACTATTAAGTTTTCCATGAATTGATTTAGCTTTTGATGTTATTTTATCTGAAGTTTGATATTTGTTAGAATCATTAAATTTGGTAAGCAGAGTTGTATTAATCTGACTAGATTTATTGTTGAAAATTGAAATTAATAGCGGTATTAAATTATCCTTGATTTTTTGGTTATGGGTATCTGTCAGAATGTATGGATCATCTATAATAACTTCATTTGACGGCAAGTTTTTTATTTTATCTAGATCTTTCCAACCTACAAATTTATCTATTAAATCAATTTCTTTGTGATAATTTAATACTATTGATTCAACTTTTGAAATATAGTTTTTCCAGGTAAAACATAATGCTCCTCTATTTTCTGCGTCTTCTAACCAATCCTTATCTTCATTTACAAAAACTAATGTTTGAGCAAAATCTGATTTCTCAAATAAATGCTCTTTAATTGAGTCAACAGAAAAAGGCAGCTTATCATTGCTACATATAGACGCAAAGACCTCATTATCCTTTTTTAATTGTTCAAGATGTGTAGTATCCTTAATAGGAATGTCTATAAAGACTTTTTTACTTCCATAATCCTCAAATACTTTTTTAACTCTTTCTTGGATGGTTCCTTTATCTTCTACAAAAAAATTATCTAGAAACTCTTTTTCAATATATAATTCCATGTCAATTATTTTGAGCTTGATTTAACTTATATAACTCAAATTGTAACTGTGTGGCTTCGTCAAAAAAACCTGGCCCGAAAGTATCAGTTAAACCTCCGAACTCATCAATTTTAATCTCCTTAACCTTCTTTTCATTGGCAGTTACGAACTCATCAGAATTAAAATAATATATTGTCACATCATCTTGAGAAATTTCATTTTTGGCGACTAAATATTGTAACTTTCTAATTAAATACTCACTGTGGGTTTCTAGTATAAAGTGGATTCCAAGTTCTTGATGGGCCATTACTAATATATCTGCCAACTTAGATTGAAGATTAGGGTGTAAGTTTGCTTCAGGTTCTTCAATAATTAGAATAGCGGGTTTGGTTTTTAAATCGACAATATCACCAAAATCGTATTTTAGCTCCTTAATAAACCCCCCATTTACTAATAAATCATACTCTACATGTGAAAATTTAGGGTAGGTGCTTTTAATTATAATACTTTTTTGATGGTCTGAAATATCCAATAGAAGATTAACTATGGGATCATACTCTTCAAAATACTCTTCACTATTATATTGATAAAGGTCCCTTAAAAGTTTTTCTAAAAATTCTTCTGGATTATCCTCATTGGCTTTCGATATCATAAGCAGAAACTGTTCAAAAGCTACCTTCCTGCTTTTTAAGAGTTCGATTTTATAATCTTTATCTTCCTTATCAATATCATCAATAGAGTAAGGATTGTATTCATACCATTCATTTTCCTTTATAACTGAAACTGTAATAATTTTTAATAGAATCGGAATTATTTGGGAGTAACCAAATCCTAAATCAGCCAAACTTAATTTTGAATCTCCTTCGATTAAATAAACTTTAGAAACTATTCCTTCTTCTCTTTCTATTTTTAATTCACCTTTAATTCCTAATACTTTTAAAGCATCCTTTAAGAAAGCATCGTTAGAATTAAAGAAATATTCTTTCACAGTTTTATTTATTTCGTTATTCCCAAGGTCTGAGAGAATGCGTTGTTGTGAACCTCGTTGCGCAGATATATGTTCAATACTGTTTATGGAATAAAGAAGTTTATCTATTCCTTTGGTTATATTATTATAAAAATATTTATCCAAGTGTTCATTGTAACTTTCACTAACCTTCAAAAAAATATCATCTATTTTAGTTTGAAACTTAGCATATTCTGATTTTGAAGAAATCCTTTCAAAAATCTGATTAATATAATCATGTTTTATTGTATTTTCCTCGGTTCTAAGACCCTCTAGGCAATTTAATAATGAGTTGTTGTTAAATGATAATAATTCCGGTATATAATCTTCGAGTATATCATAATTACCTTCAGTCAGCCTACCTGAATCAAAATAGTGATAATATTTTGAAAATAATGATTCGAATATTTCAAAAAACTCCTTAAGATCATCATTATTTTTAGTTCTTCTACCTTGGTCTTCAAAATAGTCAAAAAACAATGTTTTTTCTTTAGTATTTAAGGCATTGTCAATAGTTTTTTTAATATAAATAATATCAACAGAATAGTAATAATCACGAGAAACATTCTTTAAAATACCATCATTCCATAATACCCAAATTAATGTTCTATAATTATTAAATATTTTAATAGAAATTAGCTCACCATTTTCGTTTCTAGATTGCCTATAAGTAAGTTCAATTTCAAATCTTTCATCAAAATAATTTAAAGGAAAATCAAATTTTATTTTTATGTGATTAGAATCACTATTAGTCGTAAAAACCTTCTCAAAGGTTCCTAAATTATGATTTCCGCCATCAAAGTTTAAATTTTGAATCCTATCTAATTTATTAAAACTATTCTTTAATAAACTAAGCATTTTTATCATAGAACTCTTACCAGAATTATTGGGTCCCGTTAATACAGTAAGAGGAGCTAAATCAAACTCATTATAATTTCTAAAAATTCTAAAATTTTCAATTCCGATTTTTGTTATCATCTTTATTTTGTCTAAGTGATATTATACCCTAAAAATACTTTAATATTTGTGAATGAAAAACTTTTCGTTTCTTATTGAAAGTAATCCTGCAAATAATCGGACACTTGCCCTGCCTATTCTTTTTAGCTTTTTGAATTACGAATAAAATTGATAATGTATTACTTTTCATTTTTGAAGATTTATGAAAAGTGGGTACCTCGAGAATTTTTTGGGTACCTCAGTGGGTACCTCAAATATGCCATCTACGCATCATTATTGTGTTTAAACAAAAAAAGCCTCTCCACTTCGGCTCTGCTCAGTGCAGGCTTCTGGAAAAGCTTCTCATCGGTCTATTTCTAAACCACAAGCCACCTTTAAGTGACTCAACACAACTTCTTGTTGCGGTCTGGACGAGACTCGAACTCGCGACCCCCTGCGTGACAGGCAGGTATTCTAACCAACTGAACTACCAGACCAATTTTTTCAATCTTCCTTTCGAGAGACCCTAACAACAGTTAGGCATTGTGAAAAATTGTTACCAATACATTTTGGAACTTGTTCCTTGCTGTATTAAGCGGTGGCAAATATACTACTCCAATTCGTTTTCACAAACTATTTTTTGAAAAAAAATAAAAAAATATTTCTTTTAATTGCAATTCGCTAGTTTTCAGTGAATATCAAACAGTTTAAATTTTACAAAAAACCAAGTGCTACCGATAGTGGACAATATTCTATCATCCAAACTTCTGCCGCTCTACCAAATAAGTGGTCAAAATCTTATTAAAGCTCTCGTTGGTATCTGCTAAAACGTACTTTATACGGTATTGTGCACAACGCAATTCTAGTTCTTTAAAATAATTTTGAACAGCTTCTTCGTATTGCTCTTTTATGTTTTCGGCGTAAAGGTTTACATATTCGCCAGTCTCAACATCTACAAAACGTTTAGGGCGATTGGAAAAATCGAAATTTACTTCCCGCTTCTTATCGAAAGTATGGAATAAAATAACTTCGTGTTTGTTGTATTTTAAATGTTGAAGTGCTTCAAATAGTTTTTCTTCTTCGATGCCATTTTGAAACATATCGGTAAATAGAAACACTAAAGAACGTCTCTTGAGCTTTTCAGCAATTAAATGCAGATGTTCATAGGTGTTGGTCTGTGCTTTCTCTTTAGGTGAAAGTAAGGCTTCATTTAGCTTTTGAAGCAACATTTGATGATGGCGCTCGCTTCCTTTTTCCGATGCGTAAAATTCGTATTCATCACTATAAATACTTAACCCAACGGCATCACGTTGGCGTTTCATTAAATTCATAATTGCTGCTGAAGCTAAAACAGAAAATGCAATTTTGTTTAATGAGTTGATGTTAAACTGCTTGAGTTTTGGGTAGTGCATCGAGCTGCTATTGTCTACAATTAAGTGACATCGCAAATTTGTTTCCTCCTCGTAGCGTTTGGTATAAAGTTTATCCGTTTTGGCAAATAACTTCCAATCTATATGCTTAGTACTTTCACCATTATTGTAAATTTTATGCTCTGCGAATTCTGCAGAAAATCCGTGAAACGGACTCTTATGAAGTCCAGAAATAAAGCCTTCTACCACTTGTTTTGCAAGTAGCTCGAGGTTTTTAAAACCTACAATCTCATTTATTTCTTTTTCTATATCCATATTGTCAATCAGAGCAAAGTTGAATAGGTGTTTAATTTACTGAATCTGCACGTAAAAGCAGTTTTATAATATTTGGAAATTTTAAAATTACTTAGCAATGGTTATTAATTAATAATCTTTATGACACAAGGTTTGCTCGTATCATAAAGATTATAAAAAAGGACTTATTTTAAAGCTTGTATTTTATTTTTTCTTCAAAATATAAAAATCAGCTAATTCACCTTCTGCCATCTCTCCGTTAGCGTTGAGCATTGTAATTTGGTTTTCGCCTACTTTGTATTGTGAGGTTTCTTCACCATTCTTTAGGATAACTTTTGATCCTGCTTCATCCCAAGTGAACGTGCCGTTGTTTTTAAATTCTTCGGTGTTTTCTGGGTCTTTAAGGTAGGTTTGAGAGATTGTGTAGGTATTGTCTTCTTTTAGTTCAATAACTGTTTTAATACCCTCGCAGTCTGCACATGGAAGCGTTCCTTCGTAAACACCAGACCAGTCTAGTGAGTTTTGAGAATTGTGCTCGTCCACAACATCCGAAACTACTTCATCCATAGTTTCTGCATTTATTACTTGTTTTTTCTCTTCATTTTTACAACCAACTAATGTTATCATGGCTATACCAAAAACGAATAATGTCTTTTTCATGTTTGTTTTTTTATATGATTTATATTTCCAATCTATTTTCAAGTTTTATACCGAAAATGTATTTAAAGAATTATTTTAAAATTCCATCTACTATCCCGTAAGCTACTGATTCTTCAGCGTCCATCCAATGATCACGGTTGAAGTCTTTCATTACTTTTTCAAAATCTTGTCCGCAATTATCTGCTAGAATTCTAGCGCTTATTTCTTTTGTTTTTAAAATTTCTTGAGCAGTAATTTCAATATCGCTTGCAACTCCACGAGCTCCACCGCTGGGCTGGTGAATCATAACTCTAGCGTGTGGCTGAATAAATCGCTTGCCTTTTTCACCTGCAGATAGTAAAATACTACCCATTGAAGCTGCTAATCCTGTACAAATTGTTGAAACGGGGCTTTTAATTTCCTTCAGCATATCATAGATAGAAAAACCTGAAGTTACATAGCCTCCTGGGCTATTGATATAAAACTTAATTTCGTCGTGGTTTAAGGCGTCTAAGTACAATAACCTATCTACAACGTGTTTGGCACTTTTGTCGTCTACCATTCCCCAAAGAAATACTTTGCGTTCCTCTAATAGTTTATTTTCAATTTTATCCTGTACTTTATCTATTTTTTTCATATTTATGGGTCTGTCCCCCTCGAGCGCAGCCGAGAGGTTTTTGATACTTGTTATTTTTTAATGAGGTCTCGACTGCGCTCGACCAGACATTCTACTAATATAAAAAAAGGCTCAGCGATATGCCAAGCCTTTTAGTGATTTATTTTTTTGCTTAATGATTACAAAAGTGAATCAATCGCTTCTGCATAAACATTTTTAGGTGCAACGCCTACTTGACGTCCTACTACTTCACCATTTTGGAATACCAAAACAGTTGGAATGTTTCTTACACCGTATTTTGCAGCAAACTCTTGGTTTGCGTCTACATCAACTTTTCCTACAACAGCTTTTCCGTCATATTCTTTACTTATTTCTTCAATAATCGGTCCTACCATTCGGCAAGGTCCGCACCAAGCTGCCCAAAAGTCAACCAATACAGGCTTATCACTTTTTAAAACTGTTTCTTCGAATGTTGCGTCTGTTATTTCTAATGCCATAATCTTAATTTTTAATGAATTTCAAAAATAGTTATTTTTTTCGCTATAAAACACTTCTTAATATATGTTTAGGAAATGCAAGTATTGTTAATTTCTATTGTAGTTGATGTACTTAGACGTGTGGCTGAGAAAAAACGAACAGCAACTTTTGCTAATTGAGCTTATAATGAACTTGCTCTCTGTCGAGTTCGTCTAACAATTCTTTGGAAATATTTATTTTATGTGTTCTACTCGGCATTTCCAGAAGAATTTTTTCGTCTTTTTCAAATATCACAAAATACAATAGCTTTTCGCCCTTATGGGTTTTAACTAAATCCTTTAGTTTATCAATACGGCCATCTTTAATATCGGTTAAAGGAAGGGTAAGGGTTAGTTTTTTACCTTGTGTTTCCATTATATCGTGCAACAGTTGAAAACTATTGTACTGAAGACGAGGCTCTCCTTTTTTACCAGTGTCGCGGTTGGTCCAACCTTCTTTTACAAAAACGCGTCCATAAATAAAGCTATTAGGCACTAAAAAGTGACGCCATTTTAAATAATCTTCTCCAAAAATTTTGAATTCGTAACTGTCGTCATAATCTTCAACAGTAAATATAGCCCATCCTTTCCCGGCCTTAGATTCTCTGTGTTGCACATCGCTAACCACCCCGCCAAAAGTCATTTCTTTATTTAAGAAATTATCGAGATAATTAAAATCTGAAACTTTACAATTGGTAAAACAATTCATTTCTATTTTGAAATCGTCTAATGGATGACCAGAAATGTATACACCAACTACTTCGCGTTCTTGTTTTAGTTTTTTCATGGTACCCCATTCTTCACATGGTGGTACTTCAGGCTCTGGAATTTGAACTTCACTTGCATCTCCAAACAAGCTTACTTGCGATGAGTTCTGTGTTTCTTGGTATTTAGCGGCATATCGCAATACTTTCTCAATAAACATTGTTCCGTCACCCGAATCGTGTAAATATTGAGCTCGATGTGTATCAAAACTGTCAAAACCACCCGCTAGGGCTAAGTTTTCAAAAGCTTTTTTATTTGCAGCGCGAAGATCTATGCGCTTCGCCAAGTCGAAAACAGATTTGTATTTACCGTCTTTCCTGTTTTCTACAATTGTAGCTACTGCACTTCCCCCAACACCTTTAATGGCACCCATCCCAAAACGGATAGCGCCTTGATCGTTTACCGTAAATTTGTGAAAAGATTCGTTTACATCTGGCCCCAATACTTTCATGCCCATTCGCTTGCATTCGTCCATAAAGAAGGTGACTTGCTTTATGTCGTTCATATTGTTTGAAAGCACGGCAGCCATATATTCAGCAGGGTAGTGGGCTTTTAAGTATGCCGTTTGGTAAGCAATCCAAGCATAGCAAGTAGAGTGCGATTTGTTAAACGCATAACTCGCGAAAGCTTCCCAATCCTTCCAAATTTTTTCAAGTTTCTCAGCGTCGTGACCTTTTTCTGAAGCTTGTGCAATAAACTGTGGCTTCATTTTGTCTAGTACTGCTTTCTGCTTTTTACCCATCGCTTTACGTAAAACGTCGGCTTCACCTTTTGTAAAGCCTGCAAGCTTCTGGGACAGCAACATCACCTGCTCCTGATAAACAGTAATTCCATAAGTTTCCTTTAAATACTCCTCCATTGCCGGTAGATCGTATTCAATCTCTTCGTCCCCGTGTTTTCTTTTAATAAAACTAGGAATATAGTCCATCGGACCCGGGCGATACAGAGCGTTCATTGCAATTAAATCTGCAAAAACTGTAGGTTTTAATTCTTTCATATATTTCTGCATCCCTGCAGATTCATACTGGAATATCCCTACGGTTTCACCTCTTTGGAAAAGTTCGTACGTTTTTTCATCGTCGAGAGGAAAACTATCAGGATCTAAATCTATATTGTGCCTATGCTTGACAATTTTTACGGTGTCTTTTATTAGGGTAAGCGTTTTTAACCCTAAGAAGTCCATCTTAAGCAATCCAGCGCTCTCTACTACTGAGTTATCAAATTGGGTAACGTATAAATCACTGTCTTTGGCCGTTGAAACGGGAACGAAGTTTGTAATATCACTCGGAGTAATAATTACACCACAAGCGTGAATTCCAGTGTTTCTTACAGATCCCTCAAGAATTTTTGCTTGATTAATAGTTTGAGCTTCTAAGTCACTTCCATCTGAAAGGTTCAGAAGTTCATTCACTTTTGGGAGGTCGTCACTTCTAAACCGAGCTTTTAACTCTGCAGGACTTGAGCCGAAAATTTTATTCAGCTTAGTCATATTAGGGATTAGCTTTGAAATCCTATCGGCGTCATTTAATGGTAAATCAAGTACTCTCGCGGTATCGCGGATAGATGATTTTGCCGCCATGGTACCATAGGTGATAATTTGAGCTACTTGATTACTTCCGTATTTGTTAATTACGTAATCCATAACCTTACTTCGTCCTTCATCATCAAAGTCGATATCGATATCGGGCATACTTACACGATCTGGATTCAAGAAACGCTCAAAAAGTAAATCGTATTCTATGGGGCAGATATTTGTAATCCCTAAACAATATGCCACGGCACTACCTGCAGCCGAACCACGACCTGGGCCAACCGAAACACCCATTTTTCGAGCTTCAGCAATAAAGTCTTGAACAATCAAAAAGTAACCAGGATAGCCTGTATTGGCGATTACTTCAAGTTCGAAATCTAAACGTTGTCTAATTTCTTTTATTCGGTCTGAGGCATCTTCAGGAAGCTCCTTGTCTGTCAATTCCTCTAGTGTTACCTCAGATAATTCTGGATAACGATTTTTTGCACCTATATAAGTTAAGTGGCGGAGGAATGCATTCTCTCCTCTTTTACCACCATCAGCATCTTCAGCAGATAAAAATTCATCAGGAATTCCAAAATTAGGTAGAAGTACATCTCGGTGTAATGAGAAAGGTTCAATTTTTGAAACTACTTCCTCGATATTTAAGATTGCTTCAGGAAGATCCTTGAAAAGCGCTTTCATTTCTTCAGAATCTTTGAAGTAATATTCTTGATTCGGTAAACCGTAACGATAACCACGACCTCTACCAATTGGAGTAGCTTGTTTTTCGCCATCTTTTACACACAATAAAATATCGTGTGCATTGGCGTCTTCTTTTTTAATATAATAGGTGTTGTTGCAGGCTACAATTTTCACATTGTTTCTTCTTGCCATGGCAATCAAAACATCGTTTACGCGTCTTTCATCTTCTTGGTCGTGACGCATAACTTCAACGTAAAGATCGTCGCCAAACTGTTCTTTCCACCAAAGCAGTGCTTCTTCAGCTTGAGCTTCTCCAATATTTAAAATCTTGCCAGGGACTTCCCCGTAAAGACTTCCCGTTAAAACAATAATGTCTTCTTTGTATTTTTCAACAATTTTCTTGTCGATTCTCGGTACGTAGTAAAATCCTTCAGTATAGGCTATCGAGGCCATTTTTGCTAAATTGTGATAGCCTGTTTTGTTTTTTGCAAGCATTACAATTTGATAGCCATTGTCTTTATGCGATTTGTTTAAGTGATCTTCACAAACAAAGAATTCACAGCCCACAATTCCCTTTAATGCTTTGTGTTTGTTTTCTTCTGTAAGGTTTTTGTTGTAGTTGTTAACCGATTGCACAAAATGAAAAGCCCCCATCATGTTCCCTGTATCTGTAAGGGCTACTGCAGGCATGTTGTTTTCTACTGCGGCATTTACTAAATCTTGAGTGCTTGAGGTAGATTGAAGAATTGAAAATTGCGAATGATTGTGAAGATGCACAAAAGGAACATCTTCTAAGGTGGCAATATTTTCTTTTATTTCTTCTGAAGAGATTTCTTCAGTTTCTGAAGAAGCTTGTATTTGCTCCCGAATTTTTTGTGAAGCTTTTTGAAGATTAATATGTTTTAATCCAATAAGCTCGATGGTTTGAGGGTTTTCTTTTGAAAATTTCTCAAAATAATCTGGCTGTACATCAAGTTCTTCAGCTGTAAAAACTTGTCGACGCACCAATTCGAAAAAGCAACGCGTTGTGGCCTCAACATCGGCAGTTGCGTTGTGCGCTTCAGAAAAAGGTGTGTTAAATAAAAACTCGTGAAGCTCGGTTAAAGTAGGTAGTTTAAATTTTCCACCACGTCCCCCTGGAATCTGACAAAGTTGGGCTGTAGTTTCGGTACAAGTATCTAAAACTGGGAGGCTGGTCAAGGGAGTATCGATCCCCAATCGGTAAAATTCAGCTCCCATAATATTTACGTCAAAGCCAACATTCTGACCAACGACAAATTTTGTTTTTGAAAGTGCGATGTTAAATTTCTCAACTACTTCCTCCAAGGATACACCTTCGGCTTCTGCCAATTCGGTAGAAATACCGTGAATCTTTTCTGCGTCGAATGGAATGTTAAAACCCTCAGGTTTCACCAAAAAATCTTGGTGCTCAATTACATTTCCCATGCCATCGTGAAGCTGCCAGGCAATTTGAATACAACGTGGCCAATTGTCGGTGTCGCTTATTGGAGCATTAAAGCGTTTTGGTAGGCCAGTAGTTTCTGTATCGAATATTAAATACATTGAAATTGAGTGTTTTAAATTGACAAAATTAAATTTTGAATGTAATGCTATATGCGAAGTTGCAGGATGGAATTCAAAACAGTAAAAATAGAAAAATCAACCGCTATTGTGAAATAAAAGTGTAATGAATTGTTCACAAAAGAAAACCGTTCGAGGAGATTTCCTCGAACGGTTTTTTTCTTTCTTTTTCAAAAATATTATTAAGCTATAATAGTTTCAAAGTTTTTAGCATTTTGCCAAGCAGTATCGATGGTGTCACGCTGGTTGGTTAAAATTTTCTGCGTAGTTGGTGGTAACGTAGTATCTTGAATTACTTCGTTGTACTCCTCAACAGCAGCTTTTTCACCTTTTTGTACTTCGCCTAAAATTGTTTTCTCATTATTCGAAGAGAAGGCGGTTTCAATATCCATCCAAGTTCTGTGCAACGAACCTGTTGCGCTTCCTCCTTTTTCTGGCGTTTCACCGTAATTTTTGATTTCGTTTTTTAATTCATGACCAAAATCATAACGTTTTTGAGCTTGTTCGTTAAAGAATTGCTTTAGTTTTGTGTTTTCCACTTTTTCTGCGGCCTTTTTATAACCCTTTTCTGCGTCATAATTTTTCTCTAACAATTCATTTAATTTGTTCGACATTTTATCAGTAAACTTCATCATCTTTCGTTTTAAATTATACAGTCATTTTATTTCAGAATTCCTAATAAAGACAACTGTTCAACTTTATTGGGATATACCCCAATATACCATGAATAAAGGTGATAAAAGAATTTTTAACCTAAGCTTAGTATCATTTAAGAAGGTTTAACGTTATAGAGATTTTACAGGAATTTATTTGTATGAAATGTTAAATTTTCCCTCAGTAATTAGGGTGTTATCTGTATTAAAACTAAAAGTTCCCTTCATGGTTTGTTCGGTGGGATTGTGCTCGCTTAAATTCACTACGCCTTCTCTAGTAGTTTTTGAACCATCGGTATTTGTGAAAATAGCCTTTACTATAGGGTTCGGTAAACTGTATATTCCAGTAGCTATACCTGGTTTAAAAATTAAGGTTATTTTGGAATTTACATTATTTGCCGAAATCGATATTCTATCGGTAGCCTCCCTAGCCGAAACGAGAATTGGAAGAAATTGATTGCCGTTAATTTTTGCGGAAAAAGTCCCTGCGTTTACGGGATCAAGTTCAATACTATGGTTGTAAGGAATGTCGAACAATGTGCCGTTAGAAACGTAAATAGTATCTATGCCAGGAAGAATAGCGTTAAAGTAAAATATTCCCGAAATAGTTTTACTTACTTCATTAACCTCAGATATTGTTACCATACCTTCGCCATCGGGAAGAGTTGTGTAGACGCTTCCACCAGGACTTTCATACATAGCAAAATTGGTAGAGCCTTCGCCTATAGGGTAGCTGTCCTTAACTGCGCCTGATAATTTAATTGTAATACCCTCCTTTTGAGAAGATCCTAGAATGGTCAAAGTGCCATCATCGTTAATCGCCGCACGCGCATCGGCTGCTAAGTATAATTCATTGTCAATTTTAGCTTGTAAAGCTGAATCTGTTACTTTAGTATCTTCACAAGAAACTATAAAGAATAATGAAAGTAAGACTAGTAGGATTTTTTTCATCGGTGGTGTTATTATGAGGTGAATTAGACAAATGTAAAAGAAAAACTTTAATTGATTGAATTTCAAAAAGAAAATATATTATCTTTGCCGTCCTTAATTATAACCGGGGTCGTGAACCCCAAAAAATAATTTTTTAAAATGTCAGTAAAAATCAGACTACAAAGACGCGGAAAGAAAGGGAAACCTTATTTCTGGATTATTGCGGCCGACAGCCGTAGCAAACGTGATGGTAAGTACCTAGAAAAAATTGGTTCTTACAATCCAACAACAAACCCAGCTCAGATTGACCTTAATGTGGATCTAGCTGTGAAATGGCTTCAAAACGGAGCGCAACCTACAGATACGGCTCGAGCTATTCTTTCTTACAAAGGAGCATTAATGAAAAATCACCTTGCAGGTGGTGTTCGTAAAGGTGCTTTAACTGAAGAGCAAGCTGAAACTAAATTCAACGAGTGGTTGGAATCTAAAAGAGAGTCTATCGACAAGAAAAAAGCAACTCTTACTGAAGCTCAAGAAAAAGCGAAAGCTGAAAAACTTGCTGCTGAAAAGGCTGTTAGTGATAAGCGTGCTGCTGAAGCTGCCGCTGCTGCTGCTCCTGAAGAAGAGGCTACTGAAGAGGCTGAAGCAAATGCTGAAACTGAAACGGAAGAGGCATCAGCTAAATCTGCAATTGAAGAAGCTGCTGACGAAGCGAAAGAAGACAACAAAGAAGCTTAATTTCTATAACGATGCAAAAGGAGGATTGCTTCTACTTGGGCAAAATCGTTAAGAAATACAGCTTTAAGGGTGAGTTACTCGTAAAATTAGATACGGACGAACCTGAACTCTTTACTGAAATGGAATCGGTTTTTGTGGAACAACGCAAAAATTTGATTCCATTTTTTATTGAAGAAAGTTCACTGCACAAAAGCGAATTATTGCGTGTGCGATTTGAAGATGTTACTAACGAAGAGGAAGCCAACGCACTAATTGGCGCACATCTATACTTGCCTTTGGAATTTTTACCAGAGTTAACGGGAAATAAATTCTACTATCACGAGATTATTGGTTTTACTGCAGAAGATGAATCTTTTGGAAAAATCGGTGAAATCACCGGAGTTAACGATACAACTTCGCAGGCATTATTTGAAATAGACCGAGAAGGAACCGAGATACTAATTCCTATGATCGATCATTTTATAAAAAATGTAGACCGAGAAAATAAAACTATCCTGCTAGATGTACCTGAAGGACTAATTGAAATGTATTTATAATTCTGAATGCAGAATTAAATGAACAAGCCTTTTAAATTTAAACAATTTACGATAGAGCAAGATCGCTGTGCCATGCAAATAGGTACAGACGGAGTTTTGCTTGGAGCTTGGGTTTCAATTGAAAACAATCCTTTTTCAATTTTAGATATTGGTGCAGGTACAGGGGTTATTGCTTTGCAGCTGGCACAGCGTTCTGATGCTAAAATGATTGATGCTCTTGAAGTAGACGACAACGCCTACGAACAATGTGTCGATAATTTTGAAAATTCATCTTGGGGCGATAGACTATTTTGCTACCACGCTACCTTAGGAGAGTTTGTAGAAGAAATAGAAGATAAATACGATCTTATTATTTCCAACCCACCATTTTATTCTGAAAATTATAAAACGTCTGATGAATCTCGCGACCTTGCGCGATTCAACGATTCACTTCCATTTGATGAATTAATTTTTAGTGCTTCACAATTACTTTCAGATGAAGGAATTTTTGCTGTAATTATTCCTCGTAAAGAAGAAGAAAGTTTTATAAAGCTCGCTGAACAGGAGAATCTTTTTCCAAACCGAATTTGCCGAGTAAAAGGCAATGAGTCTTCCCAAGAAAAAAGGAGTTTGATACAGTTTTCTTTTGAAAAAATGACTCCAAAAATTGAAAATCTTACTATAGAATCTTCACGACACAAGTATACTGAAGAATACATTAGCTTAGTTAATGAATTTTACCTGAAAATGTAGGTCTATGTGATTCTGATTTCTAAATTTGTATTCCTTTAAATTTATAAATACATGAAACCAGATTTATTCGAAGCTCCAGATTATTACAATCTAGACGAATTACTTTCAGACGAACATAAACTAGTACGTCAAGCTGCTCGCGAGTGGGTTAAGCGCGATGTATCTCCAATTATAGAGGAATACGCTCAAAAAGCAGAGTTTCCTAAACAAATAATCGGTGGACTTGCCGAAATTGGGGCTTTTGGCCCTTATATACCTGAAGAGTACGGTGGTGCCGGACTAGACCAAATTTCCTATGGTTTAATAATGCAAGAAATAGAACGCGGCGATAGTGGTGTTCGTAGTACAGCATCTGTACAATCTTCATTAGTTATGTATCCAATATACAAATACGGTAATGAAGAACAACGTAAAAAATACTTACCGAAACTTGCATCAGGTGAGTGGATGGGATGTTTTGGTTTAACGGAACCCGATCACGGTAGTAATCCAGGTGGAATGACTACCAATTTTAAAGATATGGGGGACCACTATCTATTAAATGGGGCCAAAATGTGGATTAGTAATGCTCCTTTTGCTCAGGTTGCGGTTGTTTGGGCTAAGAACGAAGAAGGTCGTATTCACGGTTTAATCGTTGAGCGTGGAATGGAAGGTTTTTCTACTCCAGAAACACATAATAAATGGTCACTTCGTGCTTCAGCAACAGGTGAGCTTATTTTTGATAATGTAAAAGTTCCAAAAGAAAATTTACTTCCAAACAAATCAGGTTTAGGTGCGCCACTTGGCTGTCTCGATTCTGCGCGTTATGGTATTGCTTGGGGTGCAATTGGAGCTGCAATGGATTGTTATGATACTGCCTTACGTTATTCAAAAGAAAGAATGCAATTTGGGAAGCCAATTGGGCAATTCCAACTTCAGCAGAAAAAACTTGCGGAAATGATTACCGAAATTACAAAAGCACAATTATTAGCTTGGAGAGTAGGAGTTATGCGTGATGCTGGCACTGCAACAAGTGCACAAATATCTATGGCAAAGCGTAATAATGTAGATATGGCTATCAATATTGCGCGTGAAGCTAGACAAATGCTAGGCGGCATGGGTATTACAGGTGAATATAGCATAATGCGTCACTCAATGAACCTTGAAAGTGTAATTACTTACGAAGGTACCCACGATATTCATTTATTGATTACAGGTCTTGATGTAACAGGATTAAATGCTTTTAAATAGATGAGGAATATTGCCTTTGGAATTTTTATTTTTTGTGGAATTCAAGCATTTGCTCAAAAAAAACCCTTTGAAAATGTAAGTTTAGATGCTTTTTTAACTGAAACTCAATACTTCAGTGATAACCCTAAAATGTTGGAGTTTGTATGGTGGCTTCCTAGGGAGTTTTGGGGTGTTTCATATGCCCAAGATCCAACGGTTAGTGAAGAAGATTATAAGGAGTTGCTTAAAATGTTTGAAAATTTTGAACTTTTCGCCGTTACACAGGGTGAGATAGGTCATTTTGGTGGAATCACATACTATTCTAGGGAAGATGTTATTGATAACCTGACCATTCATTATAGAGGTGAGAATTTAATAGTTGCCTCAGAAGAAGAAATTTCGTCAGATTTTTCAAATTTTATAATGATTATGCAACCAATGATTGCAAACATGCTAGGGCAAATGGGAAGTAATATTCATTTTATACTATTTAAAAGTATACGAGGAAACGAAGTTCTACCTATAAATCCTTTAGATAGTAAAAATTTAGAAATCACACTTTCTGAATTTAACAAAACAATTGAGTTGCCATTGAGTAGCTTATTGTTAGAAAAAAGATGTCCAACCGACGATAAACTCTATTCTGGTAAATGGAATTATTGTCCGATACATGGGCAAAATCTAATTATAAATTAATAGTGAATTTACTAAAAAGCTTTCCAATTTTTGGGAAGCTTTTTTATTTTACACACCTTTCACATACTAATTGTATCTTTAAAAAAACATTTACAGTATGTCGTCAAAATCTCGAATGTACCGTGCCTATAACACTGCCCGACGGGTTACATTCAATGATGATTCAAAATTTATAATTTTTAGTGATTGCCATCGTGGGGATAATAGTTTTGCCGATGAGTTTGCAAACAACCGAAATATCTACTTTCACGCACTTCAAAATTATTACAAAAACGGATTTACTTATTGCGAGTTAGGTGATGGGGATGAACTTTGGGAGAATATTTCTTTTAAAGATATTTTCGAAGCACATCAAAATGTATATGAATTAATGAAGCTTTTTTATAATGAAGGAAGGCTTTATAGACTGTATGGAAACCACGATATGGTTTATAAAAATGATGGTTATGTAGCGAAAAATCTCTTTACCTATTTTGATAAAATTACGGGAAATGACGCTCCCTTATTTCCTGGAATTAAATTTACAGAAGGTTTAATTCTAGAACACGAAACTACCAAGCAAGAGATTTTTATGATGCACGGACATCAAGCGGATTGGATGAACTATGTCGGTTGGAAGATCAATAGGTTTATGGTTCGAGTGCTATGGCGGCAACTTCAAGTTTTTGGAATAGGCGATCCTACTAGTCCCGCTAAAAACTATAAAGAATTAATTAAAGTGGAGAGGCGAACCAAACGATGGATTGTAGAGAATAAAAATATCTTTACAATTATTGGTCATACCCACAGACCGCGATTTCCAGAGCCAGGAGATATAGCACTGTTTAACGATGGAAGTTGTGTTCATCCCAGAAGTATAACAGGCTTAGAGATAGAAAACGGTGAAATTTCACTTATTAAATGGCAAATCTCAACCACCACCGATGGCACCTTAAAAGTTAAAAAGTTACTGCTAGAAGGACCTCAAAAACTTATTGACTATAAAACAGAATAGATAGTTAAGCTTCAGGAGCTAATTCTATTTCTAAACCGTCGAGCTCTTCTTTAATAAATATCTGACATCCAAGACGGCTATTGTCTTTTACATTAAATGCTTCTGCAAGCATCAGGTCTTCGTCATAACTCATTTCTGGTAATTCGTGATCGCTCATTACATAGCACTGGCAGGACGCACACATTGCCATTCCACCACAAACACCAATTGTCCCTTCAGGAGCTAGCTCGTACGAACGGACTACTTCCATCACATTCATATTCATATCGGTAGGAGCATCAACTACATGTGTTGTTCCTTCACGGTCTGTTATTTTAATTTTAATGTCTTTCATAAAGATAGATAGGACTTATCTATTTGTAATAATAAAACTACGCTGATAGATATTTTCAAGATTAGTCGAATGCTTTAATTACGGCTTTTGGAGCTTCTTTTTTACTGCCATCAAAACCTTGTACTCCACCAACTGTAGTGTACTTCATGACATAGCGCTTATCTGGAAAAATTCTTTGGTAAGCACTTTGGCACATAAGTGTTGCTTCGTGAAAACCACAAAGAATTAATTTTAGTTTTCCAGGATATGTATTGATATCGCCAATAGCGTAAACACCTGGGATATTGGTTTGATAGTCTAGAGAATTGTCAACTTTAATTGCGTTCTTTTCAATTTCGAGTCCCCAATCAGAAAGTGGGCCTAATTTAGGTGCTAATCCGAAAAGAGGAATAAAATGGTCGCATTCTCTGTTGAAAACCTCATCACCACGTTTAATTACAACTTCCTCTAGTTGGTTATTTCCAACTAATCCTACTACTTCAGCTGGGGTAATTAATTCTATTTTTCCGATATTTTTTAGTTCTTGAACTTTCTCAACACTGTCTAAAGCTCCTCTAAATTCATTTCTTCTGTGAATTAGGGTTACACTTTTTGCAACATTAGTTAGAAAAATACTCCAGTCTAAAGCAGAGTCACCTCCTCCTGAAATAACCACGTTTTTATCACGGTATAATTCGGGGTTACGAATGATATACTCTACACCTTTATCTTCGAAATCTGCAAGATTAGAAATAGCCGGTTTTCGTGGCTCAAAACTTCCTAACCCTCCTGCAATTGCAACTATAGGAGCGTGGTGTTTTGTGCCTTTATTAGTAGTAACTATAAAAGTGCCATCGTCTAATTTTTCAAGTTTATCAGCTCTTTCTCCAAGAGTAAAACCTGGTTGAAAAGGTTCAATCTGTTTCATTAGATTATCCACCAAATCTCCTGCTAAGACTTCTGGAAACCCAGGAATGTCGTAAATAGGTTTTTTAGGATATATTTCAGCACACTGCCCACCTGGTTGTGGAAGTGCATCGATAAGGTGACATTTCAGTTTAAGTAATCCTGCTTCAAATACGGTAAAAAGGCCAGTAGGTCCTGCGCCAATTATAAGAATATCAGTTTTTATCATGAAAGAGGTGCTCTTAATTTTATTACAAAATTAGTTCGGAAAAAATGTTTTGAAAATGACTATTGTCAATCTTATGATATGTTTATGACTTTCTCTATTTGAGGCGCATATTTTTTTATTGTCATTTCTACGCCACTTTTTAAGGTCATTTGGTTAACCGAACACCCTACGCAAGCACCCAGTAATTGAACTTTTACCACCTTATCATCTTCAATCGAAATCAGTGAAATATCACCACCGTCGTTTTGCAAAAATGGTCGAATCTCGTCCAATGCTTCTTGTACTTTTGTAGTTAATTCTTGCGTTGTCATATTATTTTTTTACGGCGCTGCAACCTGCCATTGTTGTAATCTTTATAGCTTCGGTAGGAGGAAGGTTTTCGTTTCTACGAACTGTTTCTTCTACTACATTTCGAGTTATTGCTTCAAATGCTTCTTCAATTGGTGTAGCCGATTGTAGTGCTGCTGGTCTTCCAACATCTCCTGCTTCACGAATACTTTGAACCAATGGAACTTCACCTAAGAAAGGAACTTTTAAGTCTTCAGCAAGATGTTTAGCACCTTCTTTTCCAAATATATAGTATTTATTGTTTGGAAGTTCGGCTGGTGTGAAATATGCCATGTTTTCAACTATACCCAATACTGGTACGTCTATATTTTCTTGTCTAAACATAGCAACTCCTTTACGAGCGTCTGCTAATGCTACGTTTTGAGGGGTACTAACCACAACAGCACCTGTGATAGGTAGCGATTGCATAATACTTAAATGAATATCACCAGTTCCTGGAGGAAGGTCTAATAACATAAAGTCTAATTCACCCCAATCGGCATCAAAAATAAGTTGATTTAACGCTTTTGCAGCCATTGGTCCACGCCAAATTACTGCTTGATCTGGTTGCGTGAAAAAGCCAATAGAAAGAATTTTTATTCCGTAATTTTCAACTGGCTTCATTTTACTTTTACCCTCAACATTTACAGATAGTGGTTTTTCCATTGCCACGTCAAACATAATTGGAATAGAAGGTCCGTAAATATCAGCATCTAATATTCCAACTTTGAACCCCATTTTTGAAAGAGTAACAGCTAGATTTGCAGTAACAGTAGATTTCCCTACTCCCCCTTTTCCAGAAGCTACAGCAATTATATTTTGGATTCCCTTAATAGGTTTTCCCTTAAGAAGATTAGGGTTTTGAGGTTTCTGAGGTGCTTCAACTTTTATGTTAACTTGTACTTTCGCATTAGCATCCACTTTTTCGTGAATAGTTTTAATAACATCTGCTTCTGCACGTTTCTTTATATGTAAAGCCGGTGTAGTTAGCTTTAAATCTACTACAACTTCGTCGGCAAACGTCATTACATTCTGAACAGCTCCGCTATCCACCATATTTTTTCCTTCGCCAGAAACGGTTATTGTCTCTAAAGCTTTAAGGATGTTTTGTTTTGAAATACTCATAATTATTTGGAGATATTTAGATTCATTCTAAAGTGCAAATATACTCTTTATGATTTGTATTTTAAAGAGATACTCTTTCATTTTCGGTTTTATAGCTTTCTAAGGTTTCAAGTGAAAAATTTATCGTGAATTCTAGAAATATTCGATGGCAATAGTTTTTTACAACCTCACTACATAAGTTGTCAAATTAAAGTCGAATATGTAAATTGTAGTTCCCCAAGATTATAGAAATTCATTTAAACACATTAACAAAACAAATATTCTAATGTATCGATTGTTACTTGTTTTTCTTTTGGCATTACTAGTCTCCTGTTCAAGTGATACTGATTATAAAAATAGATCGCGTGCCACAGGTTGGAAAATGATAGGTGGAAAAGGCGTATTTTCTAAAAATTATAAGGGAAAAGTAAATGTGCAAGAAACAGGTCCTGGCTTAGTTTTTATTGAAGGAGGTACTTTTACAATGGGACGAGTACAAGACGATCCAATTGGCGATTGGAATAATACCCCTACCCAACATCATGTAATGTCTTTTTACATGGACGAAACAGAAGTTACCAACTTAATGTATTTAGAATATTTAGATTGGACAAAGCGTGTTTTCCCTCCGAGTATCGAACTTTATAAAAATATCTACCCCAGTGCTGTTCCCGATACTATGGTATGGCGAAATCCACTTGGTTTTAATGATGATATGGTTAACAACTATCTGCGTCATCCAGCCTATGCTGAATATCCAGTGGTTGGAGTGAATTGGTTACAAGCAGTTAATTTCTGTAAATGGCGAACCAATAGGGTTAATGAATTACTGCTTGAAGAAGCTGGGATGATACCTAAAGATGCGCGTTTGCATGTAAAGGGAGATGAAACTTTTGATACTGAAACCTATTTTGCAGCGCCTACCTTAACCTATGGAGGAAATGACTCTATACTTCACGGAGGTAAAAAATCTAAAGCGTTATTAGAGCTTCGTAATGATAGTACCTTAGTGGGAGCAGAACGTACTCAGTTATTTGTTCAACGAAAAGATGGTTTATTGCTTCCTTCCTACAGACTTCCAACAGAAGCTGAATGGGAATATGCAGCTTTGGGTTTAGTTGGGATTCGAGAATACAATTCATTTAAAGGAAGAAAAAAATACCCTTGGAATGGCAGCTATACACGTTCAGGAAAACGAAGAAGTAGAGGAGATCAATTGGCAAATTTTAAACAGGGGCAAGGAGATTATGGTGGCATTGCAGGATGGAGTGACGATAAGGCTGATATTACTGCTCCCGTGAAAAGTTACCCAGCCAACGATTTTGGACTATACGATATGGCTGGAAATGTTTCGGAGTGGGTTGCGGATGTGTATAGGCCAATTATTGAAAAAGATTACAATGATTTTAATTACTACAGAGGGAATGTTTTTACAAAACCATCAAGAAATGCAGATGGGACTTATAATGTTATTGCATTAGACTCTATTGTATATGATACGCTTCCTAATGGAAGTTTGGTTCCAAAGCATTTTCCAGGGGAATTAGTTCAAGTTCCTGTTGGAATTGAAGAAACTCATCTTCGCCTTAATTTCTCACAGAGTGATTACCGAGATTTTAAAGATGGTGACTCTTTGTCTAGAATTAAGAGAATTCAGGATGCATCATCACAACGTCCAATGTATAATTCTCCAAAACATCATATTTTAATAGATAGTACTGGAGCTGTTTATACAGAATATGATAAAGACAATAACAGGAGAACTTTGATAGATAATCACACTCGCGTTTACAAGGGTGGTTCCTGGAGAGATCGAGAATATTGGTTAGATCCGGCCCAACGAAGATACTTACCAGAATATATGGCTAGAGATGATATTGGGTTTAGATGTGCAATGTCTAAAGTAGGATCCAAAATGCAGGGTAAGAAAAAGCGCAAAAATTAGAAACTGAATTTATTAAATTCTAAATTTTTTTATCAACTCACCATTAGTTATATTCCTTCACAAAAAATAATAAATGATATCAGAAATAATTAAAAATCGACGTGCTGTTTTTCCAGCGCAGTACAATTCTCAACCTATTACAAGTGAGGAAATTCTTTCAATTTTGGAAGCTGCCAACTGGGCCCCTACGCATAGACGAACTGAACCATGGCGATTTAAAGTTTTTCACGGAGAATCTCAAGCTACTCTCGGTAAATTTATGGCAGAATATTACAAGGAAACCGCTGCTAAATATTCAAAATTCACTTATAATAAGTTTTTAAACAACCCAGTAAAAGCGGGTTGCGTTATCGCTATTTGCATGCAGCGAGACGAGAAAGAAAGTATTCCTGAATGGGAAGAAATTGCTGCAACTGCTATGGCAGTTCAAAATATGTGGCTTACTGCTCATAGCATGAAAATAGGAGCGTATTGGTCTTCTCCAGGTGTGATAAATAGTATGGATCAACATGTAGCTATGGAAGAGGGAGAACGTTGTCTAGGCTTGTTCTATTTAGGAAAATTCGACGGTGAATTGCCAGAAGGAACTAGAAAAACTACTATCGAAGAAAAAACTACTTGGATGTAGTAACCTAATTTTTAAACCTGACACGTCTAGAAAACAAGTCAGGTTTTTTTATTTTTAAATTTTAACAACTAAAAACTTAGTTTAAACTAATCTTTTAGTTATATTTGATTGATAATAAAAAACCTCATATTCTTTACTAATGAAACAGTTAACAAAAGCAGAAGAAGATATAATGCAAATTTTGTGGGATTTGAAAGAGGCAAATGTCGCATCAATTATCGATGAATTTCCAGAACCTAAACCTGCATACAATACTGTTTCTACAATTGTTAGAATATTGGAGAGTAAGGATTTTGTCGATTACCGAAAGGAAGGGCGAGGACATATTTACTTTCCAAAAGTTAAAAAATCGGAATACAGCAACCAGTCTTTAAAAAAGTTAATGGACGGCTATTTTCAGGGCTCTTTTAAAAGCATGGTCTCTTTTTTTATGAAGAAAAATGATGTCAGTATTCAGGAAATGGAAGCTATTATGAAGGAAATAAATTCAGAAAAACCCGAGGAATGATACATACTATTCTGCAAATACTCGTTTTTCAACTGCTGTTCCTCGCAGTTTATGATCTCTTTCTAAAAAAGGAAACTTTTTTTAATTTGAATAGAGCGTATCTATTACTCACCCCAACCTTGAGTATTATTTTACCCTTTGTAAGCTTGGATTTTCTTCAGGAGAATATTCCGACGGAGTACGTTGTTCATTTACCTGTCGTAATACTTGGAAACACTGCTTCGGAAGCCGGGAGTAACGCAACATTTTGGATGTTAACGTTAAGTAGCCTTTATTTTATAGGCGTTTTATTAACCTGCTTTATTTTCAGCGTTAAGCTTTTAAAATTGGCTAAGCTGAGTGTTTCAGGAAAAAAGAAGAACTTTAAAGGTACGAGATTGATACTTCTTCCCAAAACCGATCTAGCTTTTTCATTTTTCAGCACAATTTATCTAGGAGAAACTATTTCCGAAAAAAACAAAGCCAGTATAATTGCACATGAAAAAGTTCACATTCAGCAAAAACATTCTCTTGATTTGCTGTATTTTGAACTACTTCGCATCGTATTTTGGTTTAATCCACTGGTTTATATGTTTCAAAATAAAATCGCCACGCTTCACGAATACATAGCTGATTCAGAAATAACATGTGATAAAGACAAAAAACAATACTATCAAAACCTTCTTTCCGAAGTATTTCAAACCGAGCAAATTTCATTTGTCAATACATTTTTCAAGCAGTCATTAATTAAAAAACGAATCATTATGTTGCAAAAATCAAAATCACCAAAACGGGCGCAGGTAAAGTATTTACTGCTTTTGCCGATAATCTTTAGCATGTTGTTTTACACATCATGTAGCAATGAACCTGGACCAGAAGAGATACAATCTACCTCTCAGTCTGATTCTGAAGTAATGACCAAAATTAATGAACTCGCCGATGCCATAATGAAAAAAGGTGATATGACTGCCGAAGAAGAAAAAGCTCTAAAACTTCTAACAACGGAAGCACAGCCAGGGGATAAGGTTTATACATCGGTTAGAGAATATTTAGACGATACGAAGGGCCAGAATGGTACCGATGTTCCCTATTCCGTTATTGACCAAGTGCCTACCTATCCGGGTTGTTCTGGTGATAATGAAACCATGAGAAAATGCATGTCCACCAAAATAGCTGAGATCATAAACTCGAATTTCAATACGAGTATTGCAAATAATTTGAATATTTCAGGAAGACAACGGATTGCTGTTCAGTTTAAAATTGATAAAACTGGAAATGTTACTGATGTTCGCGTTCGAGCAAAACATCCAGAATTAGAGGCGGAAGCCATGCGCGTAGTAAATTTACTACCACAAATGGAGCCTGGCGAGCAGAAAGGTGAAAAAGTTGACGTTCTATACTCCTTACCGATTGTTTTTGATGTTGTGGAATAAATTTACATCTCTCACAAACCTATTAATTTTTGGAGACCTGTTAAGTTTTACCAAACTTTTAGCCAATGAAATTTACTCTATTTATTTTACTAGCATCGTTTTCTTTTCTAACCAAGGCGCAATCCGTTTCGGTTTTAACAGATTCAAACAAAGGAGACAGTCTTTTTACAATTGGAGAATACAATAATGCAATTCCTTACTTTCTAAAAGCAAATCGTTTTCGAGATGCCGCTAAAAGCTATGAAAAGATAGGAAGCTATAGCAGTGCAGAACACTATTATAAAAAGACAATTACGAAAAACAACTCCAATCCTGTACCAGAGTTTGAATATGCTAAAATGTTGGTAAAGATTTCAAATTTTAAACTCGCCGATAGTATCCTACAAAACTTACATTCTCGTTTTCCAAACAACCCTAATTTTTTATACGAAAGAGGGTTAGTGAAAGAACTTCAAAATGACTCTACATCAATTGATTTGTTTCTTCAAGTTTATTCAATGGATAAAGGAAATATCAACGCAAGCTATAAAATTGCAAGAAATTATGTAGAAAATAGAAAATTTGCAGAGGCTGTTCCTTTTATTGAGAATGGATTGTTGGTAGATAAAAACAGTTCTAGGTTTCTCACCTTGCGAGCTTTAAAAGAGTTTCATACTAAAGAGTACCACAAAACCATTGACACCTATAATATTTTAATTTCGAATGGCCATAGTTATATTTCTTTACACGAAAATCTAGCCGATGCTTATACTCAAACAATGCAGTTTGAAAAAGCTATAGATCAGTATAGCATCTTATTTAAGAACTATGACGACCAAAATCCGAAATGGCATCACGAAGTTGCGATACTGTATAGAGCAATGAAAGAAATAGAACAAGCAAAGAAACATTTAAATATTGCTATTGGTTTGTTGGAGACACCTTTATCTAATGAATATTTGGAGTTGGCAACCATTCATAAACGTGAAGGGGATTATAAAAACGAAATGGCGGCACTTAAAAAAGCATTGGCAAATAATCCATATAACGAAATGGCTTTATATAATTTAGCTGTAGCTGCAGATAATTATTATAAGGACAAAAAAACTATATTAAAGTATTATGAAAATTACCTAAATCAATTTGGCGAGAAAGGTATAATGCGTAATCTAGGAAAACAAAGAATAAGTGACTTGAAAAAGGAAATTCATTTTAAGACAGACTGAACTTTTTAACACTAGATGCAACTAGGCTAATATAAAGGCGAAATGCCAGAGAAAAATACTTCTTACGGTAGTTATTCAAGTTTAAAAAAAAAATTCGCACTCATAAAAAACCTAACAGGTCTCGAAGACCTGTCAGGTTTTTTCACCAATTTTATACATATTGATAGGAGCACGAAGTTAATTTATAGATATTCCATAACTACTTTAAAAATTAATCCTTTATGTTTCAGTAAATTTGTACTTTTCAAGTTGAATTTTCTCTGAAATGAAACATCCAATATTTAATTATAATAAATAGCAATACGTTTATTTGGATGTTCCATTTGCTCTTTTAAAAAGATATAGTAAAGACAAATGAAACACAGCTTTCTTTTAATTTTTCTTGTTTTAACGGTTGCCTCATGCCAGTTTTTTGAAACTGAAAAGGTTTCTTCAGAAACTATATTTAAAGAAGAAATTAATACAATTGATTGGAAAGATGTAGATCGTTATCCTTCTTTTTCCAACTGTGAAAATGAATTGGAGAAGCCTCATCAGAAAGATTGTTTTATAAACACTATTAGCTCCCAACTTTATAAATCTATAAACCACGAAGGTATTATTGCTTCTCGAGATATTTATGATACAGTGCGTGTTAATTTTCAAGTGAGTAGTGCTGGAGAACTTACTATTGTAAATATTAAAATGGACTCTTTACTACAACGCGAATTTCCAAAATTAGAAGCTTGGATATTAGAAAGTGTCGATTCATTACGTCCTGTTGCTCCAGCCTTTAAAAGAGGTATTCCCGTACGAACCCAGTTTACGTTACCTGTAATTATTAAAACAAACTAATTACAAACTAAACTTATACCCAACAGTAAAGTCTATTGGAAAGTTTCCGTTGTTTTCTACATTTAACCCAACTATATCATTGTAGTTAAATGTAATATAGTTCTTCCCAACTTTGTAGTCTGCACCAAAGCCAAAGGTAATAGGAGCGTTAAAATCGCTTCCAGAATTTGTTTCGTTTATAATCATAGGTGGATTAGTCTCAATTACATAAGTTATTTCTTTTGTAGAATGTGTAAATGAAGCTAATTTACAATTCACAAAGGCGTCAAACTTTGATGTTTTTACAAACTTAAATCGGTAGTTTAATGAAAGTTGAGAAGCTGAGTATTTGTGATCGCTACTTTCAAAAGTTTGCTTGAATCGGAATACTAATGCGTGTCTTTTTAATTTCACTTCTTCAAATATTTCAAAATCAACACCTATCACAGGATGAAGCGCGTCATTTATGTTATTTGTAAAAACACTATTTGAAACTCCAGCAAACCCTCCAAGTCTTAATTGTACGTTAGTATTTGTCTTTCCATCAGTAAAGTTTGGATCAATTTCTTGATTGTATTCCACAAAAAAGTTGTGAAGGCTTGATAAGTTAAACTTTAAACTTTCGGTATTTATTCCACTTCCTTTGGTTTTTTCTGCTAACACAACCTTATATTCTTCTTGGTAGTCACCATCTACTTTAGTGTTTTTCAGTTCAATCACTTCTACATTTTGTTTTAAAAAATACCTGTAATTTCCATCAAAAGTATTCCAAAGTAAAGTCAAGGGACCTTCAACCTCAGTTTTTAAAGTGTAGGTTTGGCCGTCAACATTATAATTTTGTTGAGCGGATAGTGATTGTGTATAAATAAAGAAAAATAAAATGAAAATTGTGGCAAACGATTTCATATCTGGAAGTTTTAGTAATGCTAAGGTATAGAATATATTGATAATTTAATTTTTGTAATAAAAGTTTTGATTAATAAAGGTCTTAGGTGAGTGACTGTTGTTTTGTCAATACTTTCGGCTTAACCTTCCATTTTAAAGACCGTCTTCAACGTCTAGTCGAGCGTAGTCTAAAGTAGTATATATCACTCGGCAAGTAATTTAGAATGTTCGTCCCTTCCAGGAGTAACTTCCCTTTAAACTTTTAATAACTACAATAGTCATAACTAAAGCATAAGTAAACACTTGCGGAATTACCTTCCAATATATAAACTTAACATTAAAAAACTGCGCAGCTTGGTGAATTACAAGAATATCTGCAGCAAGTTTTAAGAAAATTAATATTAGATAAGTTTCCATTTTTTCAGCGTTAAAAACTATCAAAAACGGAATGACTAAAATCAAAATATTTACACTAGAAACTAATAATCCCAAAATAATTGAGGTCAAGTTTCCTTGTTTAGAAGTTTTTGAAGCCCAGCGCACACGCTGATTAATTGTATCTTCCCAAGTTTGTTGAGGTTTTGTAGCTACGATACTATATTGCGATTTTAAAAAGAGAACTTTTTCTGGAAATGCTTTTTTCATCTTTTCTAATAAAAATATATCATCGCCACTAGCAATGTGGTCGTTTCCTAAAAATCCATTTACTTGGGAAAAAGCAGTTTTTAAATACGCAAGGTTAGCTCCATTACTCAATAATGGATTTTTAAGTCCAAAACTTCCTATTGTTACGGCTTGTAAACTCAAGCCATCCAATTGCTGATAGGCCTGGAGGAAGCTACCGTCCGATTTGTAAATTACAGGGGCACAAACCATTATTGGGTTATGTGCCTGTATAAATGTATCAAGAGCTTCTAACCAACTTTTCGGTACTTCACAATCTGCATCAGAAGTAACAATCCATTCAAATATAGAAGATTCTATAGCCCTTGTAATCGCATCTTTTTTAGGAGAATTTGAAACTCGATTATTTTGAATAAGTTTAATATCTATTTTACTTTCATGTTTAGCCTTTTGAATAATCACTTCGGAAGAATCTTCTGAAGCATCGTTTACAAAAATGATTTCAAAAAGTTCTGAAGGATAATTAAGCTTTTCTATAGAATTTAGTATGTAAACAAGGTTTTTCGCTTCATTTCTAAATGGAATAACAACACTAAAACCAGTTTTTGGAATACCTTTTTTTTCAGAAAAAGTTTTAATTTTATTAAAACCAATTCTCAAGACTACCATATAAATGAAATAGCAAGCAAATAAACTTAATAACCCCCAAATCATCGGGTTGCAAGTTGATAGGTAACTACATATAAACTTCCTAAAATTGAAGGTAGCACGAAATTAAAAAACCACATCGCCAGTACAGTTGGAAGTACTACCAATTCTGATATTCCAGCAAAAGAAAATACCCAAACTGCCACCCCTCCTCGAATAACCACATCGAAAATAAAAAGTGTCGGTAGGATAGAAACTAGTAAGTACATAGAAAATATTAGCAACATTGCTTCTACAAATGCAATGTCGGCGCCAAAAAAAAGCAGCATACAGTAAAACATCCCACTGAAAATAACATATCGAAAAATTGAAAAAACTATAGTTTTCAGTTTAACATGAAACGGGATTTTTTTGAAAAACAAGATTGCCTTAGAATTGATTAAGTGCTTATTTTTAAGTTTCTTTTTATTAAAATAATAAGCAATGCATAAGATTGTAATGAGTCCTAATCCGAAATACAGAAATAAAGCAATAGAATAGTCAACCTTAAAATTCCGAAGGAAATAAAATAAACCAATCACCCCAAAAATCACCGTTGCCAACATTTGAGCAGTTCCTGACAAGAAGTTTAAAAAGAGTATTTTTTTTCTTTTTAATCTTTCAAAAAACAAAACTTTAGCACCATATTCCCCAACTCTATTTGGTGTTGCCAATGAAACTGTAAGTGATGCTAGACTTTGTTTCATTGCTGTTTTAAAATTAATTTTTTCTATAGTTGACACTAAAGTTTGCCATTTTAAGATTTCAAAAAACCAATTTGCAGCAGTTAGTCCTAGAAATAAGCTCAAAAAGTAAATTACGTTGCTTCCCTTCTTTTGAATTAAAGAAATAAAATCAACGAGATTTACTGTAGGGCTGTTCTTTAATTTATAAAAAATGTATCCAAAGGTAATAACCAAAATCAAAGCCTTTGCTGAAGCAAGGAGATATTGTTTAGCTTTGTAGGATTCAGTAGTCATTAGGCTAAAATACAAAATGAATTAACTTGTCTCTTTTTTGGGAAGGTGTTTCTTCATTTTTAAATATATATAAATATAGAAAATCATCCTATAAACGTTGGGGTTAAGATTTTCGGGATCTGACAAATGCAAACAGAAAAAATAATTTTAGGAATTGACCCTGGAACTACCATTATGGGATTTGGGCTTATAAAGGTTGTGGGTAAAAAGATGGAGTTTCTTCAACTCAATGAACTTCAATTGAAAAAATACGACGACCATTATGTAAAACTAAGATTGATTTTTGAACGCACCATCGAACTTATAGACACGCATCACCCAGACGAGATAGCTATTGAAGCGCCTTTTTTTGGAAAAAATGTGCAGTCTATGTTGAAGTTAGGTAGAGCTCAAGGTGTAGCAATGGCTGCCGGACTTTCAAGACAGATTCCCATTACCGAGTATTCCCCCAAGAAGATAAAAATGGCAATCACTGGAAACGGAAATGCTAGTAAAGAGCAAGTGGCTAAAATGCTTCAAAGTGTTTTAGGGTTAAAAGAACTTCCAAAAAACCTAGATAGTACCGACGGACTCGCAGCTGCAGTTTGTCATTATTACAATTCTGGGAGAGTTGAAGTAGGAAAAAGCTACTCAGGTTGGGCTGCTTTTGTAAAGCAGAATGAAGACAGGGTTAAGTAAAATTAATTACCACACCATTGTTTAGCGAAGTTGAATAATAACAGTTTTAAATCCTTCTGCAATCTTTCAGTTTTCGATTAATTCCTGGAAATCCAATCTTGTACAATGTGTTCGATTTCTTTATTCTCTTGAAGCTTGATAATTTCGATATCAACTTTTCTTTTTAAATCACTTTCAATAGGGAATATAAAGCCATAATATTGAGGTTCGATTTTCTTCATACTTAAGATGAATTCATCTTTATCCTTCAGTTGAAAAATATATTCTAGTGGAATTTGGTCGTAAATTAAAGCATCTACCTTTTTGTTCAGTAACATTTCATATCCTTCAGAAACGGAATGCACGCCAATAGGAGTGCCCTCTACATTACTAACTCTGTCCATTATTTTTTTATAATTCGGAACGGCTACTTTTTTACCTTCTAAATGCTGTATGCTAGTAATGGTTTTATTTTGCTGAACAGTTGTAAGGGATAGGGTAGTTGCAATACCCGCAACAAATGATGTAGCTAAAATTAACGAAATAATCATCCAAGCCCCCATTACAAATCGTCCTGCAGGAGTTCGAGGCGCATAATCGCCATACCCAACAGTTGTCATGGTTACAATCGCTAACCATACCCCAGAACCAATACCCTTATAAAACTTATCCCCATAGTCTTCCTTGTACTTTCTGCCTTCGACTATCCAAAATAAAAATCCAACTACGCTAAGTACGAGTAATAAACCCAACACTCCATAAAGAAAAGTTTTGGAAAAAATAGGTTTTACTTTATCCCAAAATGTCTGCTCTATAATGGGTGCTAGAATTGCCATTTCGGTATTGTAATACGGTTGAGAAAACGATATTTCTTTAGCTCGTTCTTCATTTATAGTTGTTGGCCCTATTAAAATATCAACTTCATTGTTTTTAGTCGCTGCAATACCCTCTTCGGTTGAGGAAAATGCCTTAAAAGTGTATTTCAGCTGAAGATCATAGGCTATTTCTTTCCAAATATCAAATACAATTCCCTCCTCTTTTTGGTCGTGCATTACAAAAGGAGTAGAACCAGTATAGCCTACTCGAATAACTTTTTCATCTGTTTGTCCAAAAAAAATTGTAGAACATAAAAGAAAAGTGAGTAATATAATTCGAGGCATATTTCGGTTTTTTAATGAGTTGAGTTTCGGAATTTGAAGTGTTGAATGCTAATTGCGGTAAAAATAATAACTAATTTTGAGGACTTATGAAGTTTTGAGCTTTTTAATGTCGCAATCCCCTTTATAATATGGAGAATATTTCAGAAAATGATGTAGTAAGTAATAAAAGCTTTGGCATATATATTCATATTCCATTTTGTAAACAAGCTTGTCATTACTGCGACTTTCACTTTTCAACTTCTTTAAAGAAAAAAGGAGAGCTAATTACTGCGCTCTGTCAAGAGTTGATACTTCGCAAAGACGAGGTGCAGGGGATAGTAGAAACCATCTATTTTGGTGGTGGAACCCCGAGTTTACTTTCTTCGGAAGAATTGCAGCAGATTTTAGAAACAGTTTTTAAAAACTTCAAAGTTTCTGAAAACCCAGAAATCACCTTAGAAGCAAACCCTGATGATATACTCTCTGTTCGAGCGCAGTCGAGCGCTATTTTCGAAAATTATAAAACTCTGGGAATTAACCGCCTCAGCATAGGAATTCAATCTTTTTTTGAAGAGGATCTTAAGCTAATGAACCGCGCTCACAACGCTACCGAAGCGTTAGATTGTATAAAAGAAGCTCAAAAACATTTTGAGAATATAAGTATCGATTTAATTTACGGAATTCCAGGGATGTCTAATGAGCGGTGGATAGAAAATTTAAATATTGCACTCGACCTCAACGTGCCGCATTTATCGTGTTATGCACTTACGGTAGAACCGCGAACTGCCCTTAAAAAGTTTATCGATAAAGGAATAATTCCAGCCGTAGATGAAGAGGTGGCAAAGCAGCATTACGAAATTTTAGTAGATGAAACAGAAAAGGCAGGATTTGATAATTACGAGTTTTCAAATTTTGGAAAAGAAGGATTTTATTCTAGAAACAATACTGCCTATTGGGAAGGAAAACCCTATTTAGGAATTGGCCCTTCAGCACATAGCTATAACGGAAAATCCCGCAGCTGGAATGTGGCAAATAATACGAAATACATTAAAAGTATTGGAGAAAAAATTCTTCCTTCTGAAATGGAAAATCTTTCTATAGAAGATAGGTATAACGAATATATAATGACCGGCTTGCGTACCAAGAAAGGAGTTTCCTTGTCTAAGGTTGAAGCTGAATATGGGAATGCCTTAGTTGTATATCTTTTAAAGCAAGCCGAAGATCATTTATTCAAGGAACTACTTATTTTGGAGAATCGAAGCTTAAAAGTATCAAGAAAAGGGAAGTTTTTGAGCGATGGAATAGCAAGTGATTTGTTTTGGATATAAACTCTTAATCCAAACAAATTGTAAATACTAATTAGGTTTTAAAAATTGTATCTTTAGTTGATTAAATTTTGTGAGGTTTCTTTTTTCGGCTTTGTGTAATTTCAATGCATAGGAAACCCTTGAAATATTGAGTTTTGCAAACTTGAAATTTAAATAATGAAAACTACTATTGAAATAAATAATCAAATTATAACTGTTGATCTGTCCAAACCATTGGATATTTCACTACCTATACAGGGCAATGAAGAAAATCCACTAGCTTGGTACTTAACTGAACCTACAATAGAACCTGTGCAAATGGAAGACTGGGTAGGGAAGGTTTCTGAAGGAGCTTCTGTAAATTTTAATAATATTTATTTCAATCCCCACGGTCATGGGACGCATACTGAAAGTTTTGGCCATATTTCAGAAGAATTCTATTCTGTAAACGATGCCTTAAAAACTTTCTTTTTTATAGCTGAAGTCATCTCAGTGAATACATCTGAAGTTGGAGAAGATGAAATTATTTTTGAAGAAACAATTCGCCAGGCCTTAAATGGGAAAACTCCAGAAGCCATAGTAATAAGAACCTTGCCTAATTCTTCAGAAAAAAAATCAAAACACTGGTCTAATACCAATTGGCCTTTTTTACATGAAAAGGCAGCGCATTACCTTAGAGAAATTGGGGTAAAACACTTGCTAATAGATCTTCCCTCGGTAGATCAGGAAATGGACGAAGGGAAGCTTTTGGCACACAAAGCATTTTGGAATTATCCAGAAAACCCACGTAAAGATTGTACGATTACAGAATTAATATATGTTGCAGATTCGATTGTAGATGGCGAGTATTTGCTCAATTTACAGATGGCTTCATTTCATAATGATGCTTCCCCAAGCAAACCCGTTTTGTACAAAATTCATTAATTGAAAAAGTCATGCTATAACGCTAAGCATTTTTAATAACGGGTTATAATTATCGCTAATAATCGCTATTAACTTTAATAACTGTAATTTTGTTTTAAACTATGTACTAGTTAGAACTTTAGATAAGTAAAAAATCTTATGGAATATCTTTTTATAGGTTTGGCTGTTGGGGCCATATTAGCTTACATTCTTTTTGCGCGATTTAGTGGTGTACGAAAACAAGAAAAAGTAAACACCCAATCTATAATTTTAATGGAAAAAATTCGCAGTGTTTGTAAATTCATTACAATTGAAGGCGATTTCTCTGAAATATTCTACTATGAGAATGTAAAAGACAAGTGGGTGAATCTTTTATTAGGCAAAAAGAAGGCTTTAGTTTTAATAGAAGCAAAAGCACATATTGGATTCGATCTTACAAAAGTGAAAATGAGGGCAGATACGGAGAAAAAGACCATTATCTTAACAAATTTCCCGCAACCAGAATTACTTACTATTGAAACCGATTTTAAATATTACGATAAACGCGAAGGTTGGGCAAACCCTTTTACAGCTAGCGATTTAACCGAAATTAATCAAGAAGCTAAAAAGCATATAGTAGATAAAATCCCTGAAACCGATTTGTTTAACGAAGCCTCTAAACAAGCTTTAGAAACTATTCAACTTATGGAAACGCTAGTTGAAACCATTAACTGGAAATTGGATTACTCTGCGCTTTATGCTTTGGAAGAAAAGCCTAAGCTTGAAAAATAACTATTTAAAACTCCTAACCCGTTAGGGTTAAAATCCCCCCTATGAATATAGAAGAGTTTAGAGACTACTGTCTCTCTAAAATAGGAGTAACCGAATCTTTTCCTTTCGACGATAAAGTACTTGTTTTTAAAGTTATGGGGAAGATTTTTGCACTTACAGGTATCGATTCAATTCCCACCACAGTAAATTTAAAATGCAACCCCGAACGAGCTCTTGAATTAAGGGAGGAATACGACAGTTTAATTGTCCCTGGGTATCATATGAACAAAAAACATTGGAATACTGTGGAAATAGAAGGAAATTTGCCACGAGATTTAATTATTGAGTTAATTGATCAATCATATAATTTAGTAGTAAAAGGACTTACCAAAAAACTTCAAGCAGAATTACAAAACCTAAATGGTCATTCAGACTTGTAAGGTTTAAAATACCTATAATGAACAAACCATCAGACTTTTATAAGCAACAGATTAATATCTACTCTAAGGAGTTGCAAAATTTAAAACGCAAACTCGCTATATCGAGCAGTATCCGATTGCTAGTTTTTTTATTGGCGTGTTTTGGAGTGTATTTTTTCTTCGGAAACGGGAAAATTGTTGTTGCAATTATATTTTTTGCAATCATCACCTTTATCTATCTAGTTACTAAGCATAGCGCACTGCAATATGAAAGAGATTTAAGAAAAGCATTGATAGCTCAAAATGAAACGGAATTAGAAGTATTAAATAGAGCTTTTCATCATTTGCCTTCAGGAGAAAAGTATTTAAATCCTAACCATTTTTACAGTCAGGATATCGATCTTTTTGGACGTGGCTCTTTCTTCCAATATTTAAATAGAACAGCCCTTGAAAGCGGCTCCGACTATCTAGCTGAAATTTTCACCGAAAACAAGGTTGATGCTATTCCTGAAAAGCAAAAAGCTATTCAAGAAATAGCCGAGAAAGCTGAGTGGCGTCAACGTTTTTCAAGTATTGCTTCCCTAGTAAAAACTGAAGCCTCGGTAACCGATGTTACAAGTTGGTTGAAAGATTATAAAGCATTTGCACCAAAGTGGATTAAACCAGTTTCATTTGTTTTCACTGTTGTTTCTGTTGGGTTGTTTGTTTTAAATTATCTCGATTTACTCTCAGGTTACGTTACTGCTGGATGGTTTTTATTAGGTTTTGTCCTTACTGGTATTTATGGGAAAAGAATAAATGAACTGTCATCTCGTACTTCCAAACTACAAAGCATTTTCGACCAATTTCATAAACTGATTTTAGAGATAGAAGATGAAGAATTTACTTCAGAAATACTTTCTAAAAAACGTAATTCTGTAATTGAGGCCGATACTAAAGCTTCAACCACTTTGAAAAAATTCTCTAGGCATTTGGATGTTCTAGAACAGGGGAATATTATGCTTTTTGGTCCGATAATCAATGGATTTACACTTCGCAACCTTCGCCAATGCTATCATATTGAAGAGTGGATTAATGCACATAAAGCGAGTGTTCCACATTGGTTTGAGGTTATCACGTTCTTCGATGCTTATAACAGTTTAGGGAACTTTGCGTTTAATCATCCTCATTATGTTTTCCCTGAAATTAACGATAGGGTTCCCGTTTTAAAAGTGGAAGGCGCTGGACATCCATTACTTGATGAATCGGTTATGGTTCGCAATGACATTTTAATAAATTCAGAAGAATTTTTTATTGTGACAGGAGCAAATATGGCTGGGAAAAGTACGTTTCTAAGAACTGTTTCGCTTCAAATAGTAATGGGAAATATGGGATTGCCTGTTTCTGCTGAGAAAGCTGAATACAATCCAATAAAACTCATCACAAGTATGCGAACTACCGATAGTTTAACAGATGATGAATCTTATTTCTTTAGTGAGTTAAAACGTTTAAAATTTATAGTCGACGAAATTAAAACCGACCGTTATTTTATCATTTTAGACGAGATTTTAAAAGGGACAAACAGTACCGATAAGGCTATTGGTTCTCGAAAGTTTGTTGAAAAACTTGTAGCGAGTAATTCAACAGGAATTATAGCGACTCACGATTTAAGTTTATGTGCTGCAGCAGATGAATTGCCGGAAGTGAAAAATTACTTCTTTGATGCACGTATAGAAAACGACGAACTCTTTTTCGATTATACTTTTAAACCGGGAATTTGTCAAAATATGAATGCTTCATTCTTGTTAAAAAAAATGGAGATAGTAGATTAGACTTTTTATAATGGATTCAGTTACACAGATAGTTTTAGGAGCCGCAGTAGGTGAGGCAGTTTTAGGAAAAAAGATTGGAAACAAAGCTATGGCTTTGGGGGCAATTGCAGGTACAATTCCCGATTTAGACGTGCTTTCAAGTCATTTTACCGATACAGTTAATGCTTTAGAAATCCACCGAGGGTTTACTCATTCTATCGTTTTTTCAATTGCCTTTGGGTTGTTTTTCGCTTATCTGTGTTCAAAATGGGATAAGCGAGCGAGATTAAAAGAATGGTTTTTATTCTGGTTTTTGTGTTTTGTTACTCACCCCTTGTTAGACGCACATACCACATGGGGAACTCAACTTTTTTGGCCTTTTGATATTCGATTGGCATTTAAAAACATATTTGTAATAGACCCACTTTATACGTTGCCATTTCTAGTATTTTTAATTTTGGCAATGCTTCAGAAAAGAGGAAGTATTAAAAGACAAAAGTTCAACAATTTAGGTTTAATTGTGAGTAGCAGTTATTTGGCATTAACCATAATCCTAAAAGGAATCACCTATCTGAAATTTGAAAAGGCATTAGAAGAACAAAATATTGATTATATAGAATTACAAACGAAACCTAGTCCGTTTAATACAATTCTATGGACCGCAAATGTTCAAACTGAAGACGCATTTTTAATTGGCGATTATTCATTTTTTGATACCCAACCAATTCAGTTTTTTTCACACCTTAAAAACCATGAAGCACTTGGTGATTTAGCGAATGAAGACAAGGTAAAACAGCTTATCAAAATCACCCAAGGTTGGTACACTGTTTCTGAAAAGGAAGATGGAATTTACCTTAATGATCTTCGTTTTGGAATGATGAGTGTAGATCAGAGTGTTGGGAAATTTGCCTTTAGTTTTCGTTTAGATAAGGTAGGTGACAAGGTTGTTGTTACTGAAGAGCCAAAAGATAGGAGTGAAGCCAAAAGACTTCTTTCGGATCTTTGGAAGCGAATAAAAGGGAGTTAACAACTCATATCTGCTACAATTCTCCAATTGCCATCAATCTTTTTAAAGATAATTAAGAAAACACCATTGGCATTACCCATTTTTCTAACCAAGTGGTATTCCCCCATCACGTGATAAGAATTTTCTTCAATTTTAGTCATTGCAGCGATTGTGAAATGTAAAGTTCCCGTAAACTCCTTAGACGGATAAGATTTTTTGTAGTTGTTTAATGTTTTTTGCCAACCGTTCGTAAGGCCGCTACTGCCGTAAAACTTCAAAGAATCACTTTTCCAATAGCCTTGCATATAACCTTCTAAATCGAATTGATTCCAAGCCTTTTCTTGTGATTTTAAAACCAAAAGAATCGCCTCTTTATCAGAAACATTTGATTGGGAGAAAGCAGTTAAGCTTGTTATTAAGAAGAGAAGTATGGATAATTTTTTCATTATTTATTATTTTCTTTAATCTAAGGATTATATTAATTATTGCTATGTTATTCTATTAATACATAATTTCAAAGTAAGATTTTGCCATTTTATCTTACTAACTAACTAAACAATCACTCACTAATAATTTGTGGATTAACGACTAAATTATTCTAAATTTACCTAAACAATACTTTAGATTATTTAAAAGAAACCTAATTGAGCGATTCTAAAATAAATATTTCTAGTAATTATATAATAAAAACCCTCTTAATAATAGGTGGGGTATTAACATTGTTTTACCTAGGCGCTAGTATATTAATGCCTTTGCTAGTAGCTGCTATTATTGCAGTTTTACTTGATAAACCTATCAAAAAACTCAATCAACGGGGAGTGCCTAACTGGCTGTCAATTACCTTATCTATTTTATTTATGCTTCTCGTTTTCTTTTTGCTTTCCTGGTTAATCAGCTCACAGGTTAATAATATTGCGGGTGACTGGCCTACTATTAAGGACAAAGCGAGTGAAAAGTTGAACAATCTTTCAGAATGGGCAAATCAACGTTTTAACTATGATTATCAAAATTATATTGAAAACAATAAGCGTTTAGTTCAAAAGGCAGAAAATCTCGCAACTACCTTTTTGTCTAGTATTTTAAACCTATTGTCGCAATCGTTTATTATTTTTATTTACGTTATTTTGTTATTGATGCAGAAAGAAATGTTCATAGGATTTTTTAAGAAACTTTCTTCAAACTCTTTGGCAATGGGATCTTTACTAGCTAACTCTGCAAAAATTATAAGTAGCTATTTATTGGGCAAAAGCAAAATAATGCTTTTCTTATTTGGGATTTACTATTTAGGTTTTACTCTTGGTTCGGTACCTTACGCACTATTTTTGGCTCTTTTTGCAGCACTTTTTTCCATAATTCCATATGTAGGTAATTTTATAGGTGGTGGTTTTGCCGTGTTACTGTCCTTTTTATACGCAGGAAGTACCCCAGCTTTAATAGTTATAGGTGTAATTTCAGCAGCGCAAATAGTTGAAAATTATATTTTGACACCCTGGATTATTGGAGACGAAATAAATTTAAATCCATTTACTACCGTTTTTGGAGTTATCCTTTTTTCAACATTATGGGGAATGGTGGGAGCTATTATTTCATTACCCATTATTGGCGTTTTAAAAGTGATTTTCGAACATACAAAAGGAATGGAAGCTTATGCGCATTTATTACAAAAAAGCGATTCCTAGTTTAAACTTGGCAGCCTTAATGAGAAAAATAAAAGTGCATACTTTTGTGATTAAAACTTCATCATATAATTTTCTCCAAACACAGTTTCCAACCTAAAAAGGAGCTCTTCAGCATTCTCTTTACTGAAGACAATTGGCGGTTTTATTTTTAAAACGTTGTGGTTGGGACCATCAGTACTCATAAGAATCCCAAATTGTTTCATTCTATTTGCCAAATATGAAGCATGGTCTGGCAATGGGTTTTTAAGTGCATCATTTAATTCGAACCCTAAAAACAGTCCTTCCCCACGTACATCTCCAATTATTGGAAATTGTTTTTGTAAACTTTTTAATTCAGTTTTTAAAAATTCGCCAACTTCTAAAGCGTTTTGTTGTAGGTTTTCCTCTTCGATAATTTCTAAAACAGTGCGACCCACAGCACAGGAAACAGGATTACCACCAAAGGTGTTGAAGTATTCCATACCTGTATTAAATTTTTCCGCAACTTCTTTTGTACAAGCTACAACTGCTAATGGGTGCCCGTTTCCTGCAGGTTTTCCCATAGTAACTATATCTGGTTTAACATCGTAAAGCTCAAATGCCCAAAATGTTTTTCCCATTCGTCCAAATCCTGTTTGTACTTCATCGGCTATGCAAATACCACCTGCTTGGTGAATGTGTTTGTAAATTTCTTTGAAATAATCTTTAGGAGGAACAATTTGTCCGCCACAACTTACAAGTGTTTCCCCAATAAACCCTGCAATTCCCTTTCCATCTGCCTTTAAAGTTTTAATAATTTCCTTTGCGTGTTGGGCATAATCTACACCGCAGTTATCTCCAGTGTATTTCCCGCGATATGGATCGGGAAGTGGTAAAATATGCGTCGTCTCAGGTTTTGGAAAACCGCCCTCACCTTCAAATTTGTACGAACTCACATCCATCACAGCGTTAGTGTTGCCATGGTATCCAACTTCAATGGCTAAAATATCTTTACTGCCAGTTACTGTTTTCGCCATTCGCAAAGCGAGTTCATTAGCTTCGCTACCAGAATTTACGATGTGAATCACGGATAAATGTTCTGGAAGCTTTTTTAGTAATGCTTCAGCGTAAGCGATAATTTCTTTGTGTAAATAGCGGGTATTTGTATTTAAAACAGCCATTTGCCTTTGCCCAGCCAAAACTACTTTTGGATGCTGATGTCCAACGTGGTTTACATTGTTGACGGTGTCTAGATATTTTCTTCCTTCAATATCTATCAAGTAAACGCCTTCACCACGTACAATATGCAAAGGTTTGTCATACGAAAGACTCAAGCTTTTCCCAAGGTGATCTTTTCTGAATTCAATTATACTTTCTTCTGAAAGCTCTTTCTCTAAATTCTCTAGTTCTTCTTTAAATATCAGATTCGGATTAGGGCAGATGCTTTTCCAAACATCAACTTTTGCCGGTAATGCAACGCCGTTGAAGTTTTCATTATTTCCTAAAAGATCCAAAATAATTTGAAAATGCAAATGTGGCGCCCAGTTTCCATTTTCATTTGGAGATCCTATGTGTGCTATAAGGTCACGCTGTTTTACTAGTTGCCCAGGTTTTAAAATGCTTAGAGAGCTAAGTGATAAGTGGCCATAAAGTGTGTAAAATAAATCCCCTTCAAAACTGTGTTCTAAGATTATCATAGGGCCATAATCTTTATCGTAATTATTGTGGTGGACAACTTTTACAACAGCGTCAAAAGGTGCGTGAACAGGTGTTTCTGCCGGTACCCAGAAATCAGTTCCTAAATGGACGGCACGATATTCAGGGCCGTTATTACCTTCACTTTTAAAAGCGTCGGTTGTGTAAAAAGGTCGAGTTTCTAAATAACCATTTAAGAGTATGGTTTTAGGATGGTGTTTCTGAAATTGTTTTAGTTTAAATTCTGAAACTTCAGGATCGTTATATTCAGAAAGATTTCCTAATAAAGTACTGCCAACACTCATATCTAGGTTCACGATTTTTTCTGAAATGACACTGGGAAATATAGTCTTTAAGGAAATTTGATTGCTTTTCGCCCAAATTTCAAACTTTTCTTCTAATGGATGTGCTGAGTATCCACACGCATTTCGTAAAGAATAATAAGCAAAAGTCTCATTTACTTTAAACCATTTTTGCAGTAAATGTTGAGCAGGTTTTACACTTATACCATAGTAATCATCGTTTGGAAATTCTTCTTTTTTTAGAGAGGCATTGGTAAGTGTTGTAACCAAACGCATACCTACCAAAGTGTAAAGACATTTTAATTCGTCTTCAGAAAAGCGATAGTTTTTGTTATAAGCTTTCAGTATATCTATAGCCGCAGAAAGCGGATCTGGAACCTCAGTTATCGCATAGGCTAAAGTTATGGCGAGATCATTTACCGTTTGCGTAAAAACGGAGTCTCCAAAATCTATTAACCCCGAAATCTTTGGTTCTTTTAAATTAGAAGTAACCAAGATGTTGTAATCGTTTAAATCGTTGTGTATGATACTTTTTGGAAGAGTATTGTAAACAGGCTGAATTTCTAAAAACCTAGTTTGAAAGTGTTGAATGGCTTCTTTTTCTTCTCCATCGAAACGATTAATATGATTGTTTGTCCAATCTGAATTCGCTAAATCCCATTCTAAATTTCTATGAGCCGCAGTATGTTTAAAATCCTGCAATACCTTGGTTAAAATACCTGCTGTTTCACCTAAATTAGTTCTTAAGCGTTCAGTTTTCGGATTTACATCGGCCCAAATACGGCCAGGAACCCAAGAAAGTAATCGTGCGGTTTTCCTATTGGAAATTGTTATAAGGGGAGTTCCATCTTTAGAATTAAGAGCTTTTGAAGTTTGAAAAGGCAGGTTTTTGGTTGAAAGAAAGCTTAAAATTTCATTCTGAAAATTTAGTAATGCTTTGTTTTCTTCAGAAGAAATTTTTAGAAGATATTTCTCTTTTGTATTTGTTTCTAAAAGAAAATTTTCATCTTCATAACCATCTAGCTCGATAGCCTCGGCAGTTATTTTAAAATGTTGTTGAGCGATTTTGGAAGCTTCTTGAGCAGTGATTTTAGACATAGCTTTATTGGAGTGTTACAGTAACAAATTTACTTAAAAATGTAGTGTCCTAAAGCTTGACGATTAGGTATAATTTTAGAATTATTTGTAAATCGAATTAATTTATGGTATAATATCAACTTTAAATTTTATAAAAGCAGTCTAAGGAAATTGTTTTTAGACTGCTTTTCAGAAGCACTTAAAAGATTTAAGTGAAACGAATCTTCATAAATTTAAATCTCTAATTGTTTAATAAACCATTTATATATGTCGATTAAAGTTACTCGTAAGGACAGCACTTCAACATTTCTTGGTCTAGTAGTTAACAAAACAGTATTTTTTTCTGCCATTGCGGTTGTGATTTTTAGTGTTGGGTTTACTCTTATTTTTGAAGATGAAGCCGAACACTATTTTGGAATTGCCCAAACTGCAGTATCTGCACACGGGGGGTGGATTTACACTTTAGCGGTAAACTTATTTATAGTTTTTTGCTTGTACATGGCTTTTAGTAAATTCGGAAAGATTCGAATTGGAGGTAAAAAGGCAAAGCCAGAATTTAGTTTATGGGCTTGGTTCGCGATGTTGTTTAGTGCCGGAATTGGAAATGGATTAGTGCTTTTTAGCATTGCCGACCCTGTTCGAGATTATCTTTCTCCACCACGGTTAGCTGGAGAAGAGCCATCTCTTATCGCACAAGAAGCAATAAACTTTTCATTTTTACATCACGGTATTCACGGCTGGGCAATTTATTCGGTTGTAGGGCTCTCCTTAGCTTATTTCACTTTTAACAGAAAAATGCCTTTAACACTGCGCTCGGCATTCTATCCGCTATTAGGGAATAGAATTCACGGATGGATGGGAGATGTTATTGATATAATGGCGGTGATAACCACACTTTTTGGTCTAGCAACTACAATTGGTTTTGGTGTAGGGCAAATTAACTCCGGACTAACCCACGTTTTTGGGGTTCCGAGTTCGCTATTTTATCAAATTCTTATTATTGTAGGAGTGACATTAGCTGCGACAATTTCTGCTTTTAGTGGTGTAAACAAAGGAGTGCAAATATTAAGTAAGCTTAACGTAAGAGTAGCATCGGCTATATTTTTATTGGTTTTAATTTTAGGGCCAACTACATTTATCTTTAAATCATATATTCAGAACCTTGGAAGTTACTTAGTTCACTTTATCGATATGTCAACTTGGACTGAAGCACTTCGCGGAACCGATTGGCAAAAAATGCGAACTATAATGTATTGGGGTTGGTGGATATCTTGGTCGCCATTTGTAGGAACTTTTATCGCTCGTATTTCTAAAGGAAGAACTATAAAAGAATTTATTCTATGTGTATTAATACTACCAGCGCTAGTTACATTCTTGTGGTTTAGTGCATTTGGAGGGATTACAATGCGTGATATTTTACTAGGAGACACCGCTATGATTGCCGCTGTAAACGATAATATATCTACTGCATTGTATGTGTTTTTTGATAAGTTCCCAATTGCAATGGTATTAAAGTCGCTTGGTGTAGTTCTAATTTGTAGTTTTATTATTACTTCAGCCGATTCAGGAGCCATTGTGGTAAATAGTATTACATCGGGTGGTAAATTAAATACGCCGTCTTTTCAAAGAGTAATTTGGGCAATAGCTACTGGCGTAATTGCAGGTGTTTTGATGTATGGAGGAGGCTTGGATGCATTGCAAACGGTGGTTACAATTTCAGGATTACCTTTTGCAATTCTTCTTGTTATGATGTGTTTTTCACTGTATAGAGGAGTAAATGAAGATTACGATAAAGCCGAGCGAAAAGAAAAACTTTTAGAGAGGGAAAGTTATCGCAAAAACATACTTAATTTAGTTAACAAAGAACGAGAAGAGAAAAATTTAGATAAGATTGATCCTGATGCGCCACCTAAGAAAAAACCAACAACAACTGACTTATAAAATAAATTTCACATAATAGTTACTTTAAAATGACACAAAAAATAAATTTAGAGAACAAATTGAAACTTATGGTTGCCTTGGATCTTACCGAAATGGATCCTATTTTGTTGCAATACGTGAATTTTCTTTGTGAAGTGTGGAATATAGAACATTTGTATTTTACACATAATATAAAGCAGTATAAATTATACGACTTATATGACGAATTTCTTGAAGAGGGAATTACGGTAGAAGATATTGTTGATAGAGGGTTAGAGAAAACCATCAATACACATTACACTGCCTCAGTTCCCCATACTGTTTTAATTACTTCCGATGATTATACTGAGAGTATTCTAAGCCATTTAGCTAAAGAATACAAAATTGATATTATGGTGGTAGGGAATAAAGATGAGTTTCAAGGGACAGGGGCTTTGAACCAAAAACTGGCTCGTATGCTTGATGCGCATGTTCTATTAGTACCCGAAGAGGCTAGCCATCATATGGAAAAAGTATTGGTGCCAACCGATTTTAGTTCTGCTTCTGCTAGGTGCTTTACAGTAGCTGATAGTCTAGTAGCACGGTCTGGTGGCAGTATTGAAGGCTTGCATGTTTACAGTATCCCTTCCTTTTTCTTTCCTTACATTAATACAGAAAAAGCGATTGATAAAACGAAGTATCATTTAAAAGAAAAAGTTAAACTGTTTAAGAAAAAATTCAAATTAGCCGAAGATATGGCGTTCCGGTATATTGATAGAGAAAGTTATTCGGTGGTTGAGGCTATTGAAATTCACGCTGACAAGGGCGAATTCGATATAGTTGTGGTCTCTGCTCGAGGAGGCAACAATATTACGTCTTTGTTTGTGGGTAGTGTCACAAACGATTTATTGATTAGAAATAGAAGAATGCCATTATTAGTGGTAAGATAAAAGTGTTAACTTCAACAGAAATTGTTAAACAAAAGCCTTTCTAAGAAATTTCTTGAGAGGCTTCTTTGATTATAATAATTTATGATTACTGCCTATTCAGCTATTTGTTTTCCTTTCTTTCTACGAAGACGAATCTTCAGTTGAAGTAAAATAACCATAGCTATAAAGGAAACGGCTATAATGATAAACAACATACCTAATTCTGGTTTTATTGAAGCCAAATCTCCGTCATAAAATGCAACTTTTCTAAAGCCGCTTAAAAATTGAGTCAGCGGAATGAATTGGGCAATATTGGTAATTGCGTCTGGAATAGCCATAGTTGGCCAAGTAAAACCACTTAAAATAAAAGCAGGGGTAGAAATAACCATTAAAAGTTCGGTGGCTTTTAATTGACTAGGTATTGCAATTGAAAATAACATTCCAATAAAGATGGATGCAAAAGTTAACAGTACAACTAATACAAACATCGGAAAGTTAAATATATTGATGTCCACATTAAAATATGGGAAAAACAATGCAACAACCAACCAGATGAAAGGAAGCATTATTAAAAATGGTGTGGTTTTTAGCGCGATGAGATAAAGAGAAGATTTACTCTCTTTTACTAAAGTTCCAAAGTAGCCATCTTCAAAATCTCTTGAGAAAACCAATGCCATTGCTAAGAAAATAATCTGCTGCATAATACCACCCAATAAACCAGGTAGCATAAAGGTGACATAATTACCAGTAGAGTTATAGAGTTTATTAATGTTAATCTTGAAGCTTTCATAGGAGGATTTAGCTTGGGCTGGATGCATCCCTTGTTTTTTCAATCCTTCTATTTCCATCCCAGCATTTAGCGTCAGTAAAACTGCTTGAATGTGATTGCTAGCGGTATTGGCGTTTAAAATATTCGCCATATTTAAATCTACGCGTATTTCTGGATGTTTTTTCTGAAATATATCTGCTTCAAAATTACTTGGTAGCGTCACGACAGCTGCATATTGCTGCGTTGGCATTTCATCGATTAGACTTCCTGCAGTATATCGTACATCGCTCACCAATAAACCTTCGTTATCGTCAAATGCATCTATAATTTTGTCGGAAGTAGGACTGCGATCTTGATCTATAATTACAATTGGTAAATTTACAACTTTGGCTTGTTGGTATACGTAGCCAAATAAAATACCGTATAGAATAGGGGCTCCAAAAAAGATAGCAAGCAGTACGTCATTTGCAAAAATACGCTTGAATTCAACTTGAAGAAGTCTTATAAATTTATTCATATTTTAGATTTTCATTAGCCAAAGACGATATGATTTAAAGCACTGCATTAGTTCGCGATTAACAACTCTCTTTTTAATTTACGACAAGCTTTCTGTCTCTAAGTCACTCCTTGAAAAGCGTATTATTTAATAAGCATTGTTGCATTTAAATAGAACGTCTTGTCTTCAATATTTCCAGTTGGAACAACTTTCAATTCATAAATAGACTCGTCCAATCCATATAAAGGTGCTGTACTAGTAATGTTTGCATATTGGGCAAGTTGATTAATAGCAGTAATTTCAGCTTGAATAACTTCTTTAGTGTAAGGGTTTTCTACAGTTAACTTTTGGCCTAGTCTATAATCGTATATTTTAGATTCTGGAATAGTAAATCTGAAATAAATACTGTTTTTTTTATAGCCATTAAACAATGAATATCCTGGCGTTAACAATTCACCTACTTCTAGGCTAATGGTTTCAACAGACATATCTACAGGAGCAATTAAATATTTTTCGTTGACTGCGGAAGCTACTTCTTCTTTAGCACCTAATGCTCTATCTAATTGTCCTTGGGCTTGTTCTATTTGTTCGCTGCGAGCTCCTTTTCGCACCTCAGTACGTTTAGCTTCTAATGCTTCTACTTGTGCCTGTGCCATTGAAAGTTTCATTTTTACTTCATCAAACTGCTGTTGGCTCACTAATGAATCTTTGTACATGTTTTCTAACCGGTTGTACGATTCTTGAGCGAATTTCAATTGTGCTTTCCCAGAGTTTAATTGTTGCTCTATCTGACTTAATTGTTCAGTGGTAGCTCCGTTATAGGCCATGTTTAATTGTCCCTGAGCTGCAGTAATTGCTCCTTCAGCTTGCATCATTTTAGCACCTACTTCTGGGATATCGATAAATGCTAGGGTATCACCCTTTTTTACTTCTTGGCCTTCGCTAACATATATTTTTGAAATTCTTCCACCTAGTTTACTGCTTAAGGAGATAGTTTCAAATTTTACTTTTCCTCTTTCTGTATTTATTTTATCATCACCACAAGAACTCAAAACTAACAAGGAAACAAGTGCGACTAATATGGTTTTAGTTGATTTCATCTTTATAATTTCTTTTAATCTATAATATTATTGTAGGTTGGTTTTTTTGTCTTAAATCCATCGAATTAATTCTAAAGAAATCCATTTCTCGACAGTTTTAATATTTTAAAACTCCCTTGGCGTGAAGCATTTCTGTAACTGCTCTTCGCTGATCAAAAAGTGATTCTTGTAACTTAAAGTTCGCTTTTTCTAAATCAGTTAAGGCATCCAAAACATCATTTATAGAAGCTAAGTCGTTTTTGTATTGCTTATTTACCATTTCATAAGTATCGGTAGCTAATTCAATTTCCTTTTCCACAATTTTTGAATTCTGTAAGGTTGATTGATAAGCTTGCTCAGCTTTTACAATACTCAAGTCGATTAACTCTTCGGTCTCTCTAATTCGTTCTCTATAAATTTCACCTTCTATTTTTGATTGCTTAGCTTTTATACTTGATTGCGTGCCATCAAAAATATTCCATTGTATCCCAACCCCTACATACCATTTAGGGTCTAAAAGCGACAGGTATTCTTCAATAAATTCGTAGTGACCTTTTAATGCAACTTTCGGAATAAAATGGCTTTTTTCCATTTTAGATTTATAAAGTGTTGCCTGCTCGGCTTCTTCTAAGGCTTTAATTTCATTTCGCTTTTCAGCATTAGAAGTTGCACTCAACCTAAAGGACTCTAGCTTTGGTCTTAATAACTTTAAATTATCTCTGCTTTCGCCTGTAAGTTGGTGTAGGGCTTCAAGTAAAAGAGTTTTGTTGTGTTTGAATTCTAATTTTTTACCTTCTAACTGTTGTTGTGCTAATTCAATTTTCTTTCTACCGATAGGGGTGGCAAGGCCATTTTCAATGGCTTTTCGCACATAATGCTCCTGTTCATTTAGGTAGTCTTCGGAAGAATTTAAAACTTTCTCCGAAGCATAAACCAAAGCAAGCTTATCATAGGTTTCAATAATCTTAAGTGCGAGCTTATCTTTTTCTGCCATTCCCAAATAGTTTAAAGAAGACTCTTTGTGTTTACTCGCCTTAATTGCGTTGCTTGCTTCAAAGCCGCTAAAAAGAACCCAATCAACGTCAACAGATGTCTTTAAAATGTTTTTATCCTGAAGATTTGGGGTTTCTTTTAAAGGAATTCCATCCGGAAAAGGCGCGTTAAAAGGCACTCCTGCTCCTTCTTTAATAAGAAGTTTTTGCGTGGCAACTAAGAGGTTTTGAGTGTCCTCGTCAAAAGTGATATCCTCATTTAAACGAGTGTAGCTACCATTCAATGTAACTTTTGGAATGAATACCGATTTTGCTAGTTGCTGATCTAATTTTGCTTGCTGTGCCTCAAGGGATTTAATATTCACCGTCTGGCTTTTATCTAAACCTTTATTAATGAGGTCCTGCAATACTGGATCTAATTCTTGTGAAAAGCTTAAATTAGCAAACAATCCAATAATACTGATACATAAGAAATTGAATATGCCTTTTTTGATTCGCATTTATAACGGTTTTTATATTTTCGTTACAAATTTACGCCAATTCAAGCGGGTTTCTTTTGACCTAGGTCAAAAAACGCTCTTAAATCGATTTAAAAATCAATGACTTACGCTAAAATAGAAGAAAAAATTTAAACGCTGGGTAAAACGCATTTTTATAGAGTGCTAGTTTGGTTTCTCGAATTCTGTAACATTTTCAGATTATTATCCTCTACGAATTCGGCTTAGCGTTTCTGAAGTCATTCCTAGATAAGAAGCTATATATCCTAAAGGTACGCGGTGGGAAATATCTGGGAATTCTGCCAACATATATTCATAACGTTCGCGAGCGGATTGAAATTGAATAGCGTTAAGCTTGTTGACTACCTTTGTAAGCATTTCTATTGAAACTAATCTTCCCAGCTGTTCCATTTTGTGGTATTTTGAAAACAACAAATCCATTTTTTCCTTGGAAATTGAATGAACAACAGAATCTTCTAGAGTTTCTAAATAATACAAACTTGGACGTTGTTGGAAAAAACTATCTACGCTACTCATAAATTTACCGACATTAAAAAACCATTGCGTTATTTCCTTGCCATCTTCTTTTAAATAATAACTTCTTACCATTCCTTCTTCGATGTAATAAAGTTTCTTACAAACCTGACCTTGCTCAATCAAAAGCGTGTTTTTAGAAATGAATTCTTCCTCAAAGTGCGATGTAATATCTTTGAGCTCGTCTGAATCGAAAGGAGTTAGTGAAAGAAGAAAGTCTGATAATTCCATTTAGGGATATAAAAGTTATTTCCAAATATATCGAAAATTGACGGAGAAAAGGAAGATGGATTAGTCAATCAAAGGGCCTTCAAATGGGTGTTGAAAAATAAATTAAAACCTTAAATGTTGTGGTTTCGGTCTTTATGATGATAATAAAAAAAGATTAAAAGTATTATTGTTAAAACAATCCCAGCTATCCACCACCAAATATGATTTGAGTTTTTTTGTAATGCAATTGGAGTTGTATCTCCAACTAACACTAATCCAGCCCAATATTGCGGTGCGGCAGCTCGACCTTCCACAGTAGAGAGGTATTGTATTTTTGCCTTTTTAAGTGCTTCATCCTTTGGAAGTCCTAGTGCGAGATATTCATAAAAATAATCTACAATTTGGGTGCTAGATACTTCATCGATATTCCATAAACTTGTGAGGATACTTTCACTGCCGGCATAATTAAATGCATGTGCAAGCGAAATTGCACCTTCACCAGATTGGTAGATAGATTTTCCTGTTTCACATGCCGTTAATATGGCAAGGTTCGATGAAAGGTTAGTGTTGTAAATTTCATAAGCATAAAGTGAATTCTCATCTAGGGCTAGATTTTCACCTTTTCGCTTGGCAAACACTAATCTACTTAGTTCAGGAGTGATATTGTCGGATTCAGCGTGTGTTCCAATGTGTATTATTTTATGTTCTTTAGCGTTATTGATAAACAAGGTTTTGCTAGCATTTTCATTCATGAAATAATTTCCTTTGAAAACTTTGGCGTATTGTTTCACTAAATTTTCACTAAAAGGTTGAGGTAGAAGTGTTAAGTATGATTTATCCAGTTTCATCGAATCTTGTATACCGAGTAGATATTCTTGTTTCATATTCTTATTGAATCCTGGCGCAAAACCGACATAATTTTCGTTATAATCCATAACTTTTCTGTTATCCTTATAGAGTAAAAGACTAAAGTTGTATGAAATATCATACTTTGATAAAAGACTATTTGTAGCGAATTCTTTAAAGCTTTCTAAAGGTTTGGGCGTCAACATTTCGAAGCTAATATTAAACAACTCCCTATCTGGAATTACAACCACTTTTTTAGTTTTAATGTTTTCTTCTAAAGGCTTCCATAGCATTATATATAGGTCGTGAAGCAATGCACTTTTTTTCTCCACTGAAAAATCTTCAACTGTCAATTCTTTTATTTTCATTTGAAGAGATGAATTGTCTAAAGAGTAAATATGTTTCTTAAATCGTGTAACCACAAATGCATTTAGTTTGTCTTCAATAAAAAGGTATCGGACAATAGTAGTGTTTTCAGGAATATTTTTTTGCAAGTCCTTTATTGGTTCTTCCAAGGGTTCATATCGCATTTTATAATATGCGGGGTAGTCCTTTTGCAAGGTTTTCATAAAAATGTCCCACCTTTCAGATGCTGAAATATAAGCGTTTACGTCTCCATTATTTGCCTCTAATGTCTTAGATATATCACTTTTAAGAAGTTTTTCTTTTTTTATAATTTCATTCGGGACATGTTTAAAAGCAATATTATCGCGACTGTTTAATCTTGAGCGAATGCGATTGTAAATTGCAGATTCATGAAGTGAAATAGCTTGATCTAAATAAGCTTCATCCCTAGTGTTTTGATAAAGCTCTAACAGAATCTTCTTTGTAAAATTGAAAAGTACATTGTTTTCTTTATTCAGAATAGTTATGTCGTCGTAGTTATTAACTACTTTTTTACGTTGGTCTAAAATTGAAATTGCCTTGTTGAGTTCACTTGCATACTGTTTTAAGTCTGCCGTAGTTTTATTTCCTGATAGATGGTATTTAGAAGCAACCTTGGTAAGTATAGCAGTAGGTTTGCGATATTGTATAACAATAGAGTCGGACATGCTCATTTTTTCTTCCTCATTGAGAAGGTTAAACGCCAAGGCTTTGTTGCTATACGCCAAGGATTTTTCATAATTGTTTAATTTGAAATGTATTATAGCTAGATTTTGAACCTGGAAAAACTCTTGCAATGTGTTTTTCAGGCTATTATTTTGGGAATACTTATAAGCTTCTTCTGCTACTGAAATAGCCTTGTCTTTTTCTCCAGTTTTCACATAAAATCTGGACAAGTGAATAAACCGATCCAAATCATCCACGGAGTAGCGTCCTTCTGATATAGTCTCGTAAATCCTATTCCCTTCTTCGTAGTAAAACTCGGCTTTTTCTATATCTCCCATTTCTTCATATAAAGTGCCGCCAATAGAATAGGCCGAAGCTTTCCAATAAGAGTCTGCCACTTCTTTGTTTTTGTAATAATCAATTGCTTTTTTTAAGTGTAGTTCAGCGTCTTTAAAATTTTGATTCGTTGTTTTAATTTGGGTTAAAATGATATGTGAGATAATCAAATTCATATCGTTTTCCTCATATTCTTTTTGCTTTAGAGCGTAGGAATACTCTAAAATTTCTTCGGTTCGTTTAAATTCACCTAGGGTGTTGTGATAAGAACCTAAATTGTCTAGTGTGCTAAAAACAAACCCCTTTGCTTGTTTTACCGCATTTTCATCATTCGAGGTTTTAATAAACTTTTGAAAGTCTTTAATTGCCTCATGGGAAATAGAAATAGCCTCTCGATTTTTTCCCATAGCATTGAATAATACTGACATGTTCATTTTAAGCAAGCTCGGTCTAAAGAGTTTGTTTTTTAAATCGGTGGAGTCGGTTTTATGCAAGGCATTTAAAGCTTGCTCGAAGTAATATTTTGAACTGTCTAATTTAGATTCCTGCCATAAAACCCCTCCAAGAGCAGTATAAATTTGATTGAAAGATGTGTAGTTTTTTGTTGTGCTTTTATTGTGAAGCGCCAATGACTCTAAATAATGGTTTTTAGCTGATACATAATCTCCAGTTCTCATTTTGTAGTATCCCAACATATATTGAACTGAAGCTGCATCAGTATTTTCAGGATCATTAATACGTGAGGTTGGTGCTTCAGCTTCTTTGAGAATGTTGTATGCTTTTTCTGTTTGCCCTGAATTGTGGTAAACAGATGAAAGTTCGTGCAGCGCTATTTTAATATAATGTGGGTTATTCGTTGAGGTTATATAATCTGCAAGTTGCTTTGCTTTATGAAATGCTTGTTGTGAATTTCCATCATTGAGCTTTAAACTACCTTCAAGATTTATATACTCGGCAAGACTGTCGTATTGCTTTTTATATTTATAAAATTGAATGTTATTTTTTACAATGGTTTTAGCCTTTTCTAATGAATCTTGATTAATGAGGTTAAGGATTTCGCTAACAGTCCGAATTTTTTCTTGGGAATAAGTTGAAACAGTGCCAAGTAAGCAGAGTAGGGCAAATACACCTATTATTTGGGCAATTTGTTTCATTCTTTCTCAAGTTGTCTGAGGAGTTTAGTATTTTGAATAGACGGAGTTTTTTTAAGCAGCACCTTGGCTGCTACAATTTCACCTATTTTTATCTTAGCTAAAGCTGCATAATACGTAGCTTCTTCTTTAAACATGCCTTCTTGAAAACGGTCTTGGTCTGTCAAGTATTTTAATGATTCGCTAGCATCTCCTAAAGCTAAATTTGCTACTCCTAAGAAGTAGTTTAAAGTGTCGTTTTCTGGATTTTCTTTAAGTAAAACCTCCCACTTCGAAATTGCCTTTTTGTAATTTTCTTGCTTGTAGTCTAACATCCCTTCATAAAATTCATAGCTATCTGCACCTCCCATCTTTAAAGGTAACCCGATGTCGGGTTTAAAGTTTTCTGCAAAAATCTTCTCGGCAGTGGTGTTGCTATCTAACATCCAAAATATTCCAAACAACAATATCAATATAGCGGCAGCTGAAAACCACAGGGTATAGGATTTTGTTTTAGGAGTCGACAGCTTTTTTACGTTCGTATCTTCAGTTTCGTTAAGGTGTTTGTGAAAATCATCTATTTTGGAATGTCTAATGCTGTCTTCTATTTCTTCACGTAGTTTTTTTATGTATTCTATTTTTTGTTCATAACCGGGTATTTGTTTTATTTCTTCAGAAATAGAATGTTTGTTTAAATCGAAATCGTTTTCTCGATCTAAATAGGTTTCAATCATATCCCACTCTACTTGGGTGATTTCAATTTGGGTTTTCATTGTGGGGGATTATTTATAATTTAATGCTATTTCTTTTAACTTTTGAATGCATCTGTATTTCTTATTCTTGGCAGAAGCTTCTTCAATACCAAGGTTTTCTGCTATTGCTCTTAAGGGAGCCTTGTAAAAATAAAACTGAGTTAATAGGTCCTTACAAGATTGCCCTAAATTGTTGAATGCATTTAAAGTAATAGACATTTGTAATTCGGCTTTTTCCGTTTCATTAGTTTGTGTATTGTCTTCAATTGAAAATTGATACAGCTTGTCGTTTATAGATGTTGTTTTCTTTTTTATTGCACTTCTTGTATAATCTATCCACTTGTTCTTCGCGATGGTAAACAAGTAAGCTTCCATTTGTTGTTCATTAATAGGTTTAAAATCTCCAGAACATATTTTTTTCCAACAGACTAAAAAAGCTTCTTGGAATATATCTTTTGCATTTTCTATGGCACCTCCATTTTTTAATATGTAATACTTAGTTTTAGGATATTCGGCTAGGTAAAATTTTTGCATAGGTATTTCTTTATTGGTCAAAAAAGCATCCAATAGCACGAATTTTTCCTTGTTTAATGTGTTTTTCATAGAAATTACTATGAAATATACAACATTTTTAAATTAGATTGTTAAAACATTTTATATTCTGTATCGCGCTTTGGTCATTTTAATGTGTTACCAATGAATTGTTTATTGTTATAATGGGAAAATCTAAAAAGGTCATCACTAAAAAGCATTTATTTTGAAAAAAGTTAATTTCTGCTACGGAGGATGTAGTTTTCAGATGAAGAGATAATAACCTCAAGAAGCAAAGGATTTTAAATTGTTGTCGCATTCATCAAAAAGTATTTTACTTTTGTTTTTTAATTTATAATTATGACAATAGATCGTTTTGTTGGTAAAATTTATTCTCAAAAACTTTCCTCCGGAAGTGTTTCGTGGCAATCGCCGAGTAATATCGCATTAGTGAAATATTGGGGTAAGTATGGTGAGCAATTGCCAATGAATTCTTCTATTAGCTTTACGCTTAAAAATAGCCATACAAATACTACAGTATTCTTCGAACCAAAGAGCTCTGGCGAATTCGAATTTGAAGTGTTTCTTGACGGGAAGAGAGAGTCATCTTTTGAGCCAAAAATTTTAAAGTTTTTTAAAAGAATAGAACAGTATCTTTCTTTTTTAAGAGATTATAAATTTAGAATTGAAACCTCAAATAGCTTTCCACACAGTAGTGGTATTGCTTCTTCCGCTAGTGGAATGAGCGCCTTGGCACTTTGTTTAATGGATATGGAGCTTCAACTGCGCTCAGCTCCCGATGGTTCTCCGTCGTTTAGTGAAGCCGAAATGCAAAAAGCTTCATTTCTCGCTCGTTTAGGGTCGGGTAGTGCTTGCCGTAGTTTGCAAGGTCCAATTATGGTTTGGGGAGAACATCCCGAAATAGAAGGGAGTAGTAATCTTTATGGAACGCAATACAAGCTCGAGGTACACGAGAATTTTCAAAATTATCAGGATACTATTCTACTAGTAGATAAAGGTGAAAAACAAGTTAGTAGTACTGTAGGTCACGAACTTATGCACGACCATCCTTTTGCGAAACAACGTTTTGAACAAGCTGGGTTCAATCTTTCTAAACTCATTCCCGTATTAAAAAATGGCGATGTTTCTGAATTTATTAAAATAGTTGAAAGTGAGGCTCTATCATTACACGCTATGATGTTGACTTCTATGCCTTATTTTATTCTGATGAAACCAAATACACTCGAAATTTTAAATCGTATTTGGGCATTTAGAGAGGAGACAGGTAGTAAGGTTTGTTTTACCCTAGATGCTGGTGCAAACGTACACGTTCTATATCCCGAAGCTGAAAAGGAAAGTGTGCTAAATTTTATAAATACCGAGCTTTCGCAATTTTGCAAAAACAATGAGTTTATTGTGGATGAGGTTGGTTTTGGAGCAGTAAAAAAATGATTAATTAATTATACTTTGTTTTAAGACAGATAATTGTGTTAATTAGAATTTAGTTTTAGCACAAATTAATTAACGCTTGTATTTCTTAAAAACTGTATCTTTGCAGCTCATATAGGTTAATTATTACTAAAAATAGTATTTTTAGACCTCACTAAGAATTTATCATATGCACGGCCCCTTATTTTACTCTAAGATTTTACTTTTCGGAGAATACGGAATTATAAAAGATTCTAAAGGACTTTCTATACCGTATAATTTTTATAACGGGGCGCTTAAAATAGATAAGCATCACACCATTTCCACGCACAAGTCGAACGCTAGTTTAAAGCGATTTGCAGATTATTTGGAAAACCTTCAAAGTGAAAATCCTGAATTGGTATCTTTCGATATGAAAGCGTTAAAAAATGATATTGAGGCGGGATTGTATTTTGATAGTAGTATCCCACAGGGATATGGAGTAGGGAGCAGTGGTGCCTTGGTAGCTGCCATATATGATAAATATGCTACCAATAAAATTACTGTTCTTGAAAACCTTACACGTGAAAAACTATTAACTCTTAAGAATGTTTTTGCCGAAATGGAATCTTTTTTCCACGGAAAATCATCGGGTCTTGATCCCTTAAATAGTTATTTAAGCCTGCCAATATTAATCAATTCTAACGATAACATTGAACCTGCAGGTATTCCATCTCAAACTGAAAATGGTAAGGGTGCAGTTTTCTTATTAGACAGTGGAAGCACGGGTGAAACAGCGCCAATGGTTCAGATTTTCATGGAAAATATGAAGCAGGAAGGTTTTAGAAATATGTTGAAAGACCAATTTGTGAAACATACAGATGCTTGCGTTGAAGACTTTCTTCAAGGCGATGTAAAATCACTTTTTGGAAATATTAAACAACTTTCCAAAGTTGTTTTAGAAAACTTTAAACCTATGATTCCTGCACAATTCCACAAACTTTGGAAGAAAGGAATAGACAGTAACGCCTACTACTTAAAACTTTGTGGCTCTGGCGGAGGTGGTTATATGTTAGGTTTTACCGAAGATATCGATAAAGCTAAAGAAGCACTAAAAGATTACAATCTAGAAGTTGTTTATAATTTCTAAACTAGGGATTACAACTTATTTACAATCGTGAATCTGTTTAGTCGAGCACATTCGGATCCTCTATGAGTAAATGATATTATCGACTTCGCTCAAGTAGAATTGATAATTTTTTAAGCATCCTATTTTCAACCTTATAGTTTATGCTCAACCGAAAACAAAAGCTCCTTTTCCTTAAGTTTTTTAGCCTGTTTTCAGTGGTTCGTGGATACAATATTTTAATAATTGTAACAGCCCAATACCTTACTAGTATTTACATTTTAGCACCCGAATTACCTTTTCGAGAAGTTCTATTCGACGTTAATTTATTAATGCTAGTATTAGCTTCATCTACTGCAATCGCAGGTGGTTACATTATCAATAGTTTTTACGATAGTGAGAAAGACCTTATAAATAGGCCTAGAAAAACAATGTTGGATAGACTTGTAAGTCAGCGTACAAAGCTTTCTACTTATTTTGTGTTAAACTTTTTATCAGTAGTATTTGCTAGCTATGTTTCATTTAAATCGGTCGTCTTTTTTTCAATTTATATTTTTATGCTGTGGTTCTATTCGCATAAACTCAAGAAATATCCCTTTATAGGAAACATGATTGCAGCCATACTTGCAGTAGTTCCCTTCTTTGCAATTTTTGTACATTATGCTAATTTCGATATAGTGATTTTTGTACACGCAACATTTCTGTTCCTGCTTATTTCTATGCGTGAATTGGTCAAGGATTTAGAAAACCTTAAAGGAGACATCACGCACGGATATAATACAATTCCGGTGGTCTATGGTGAAAAGACCTCTAAACTTATGCTTACAGCTTTAAGTGTGTTAACGCTTGTGCCAATAGCACTACTAATTACAAAATTCAAAGATGAAATAGGGTATATGGATTTCTATTTCTACGCTAGTATTGCCGGCTTAGTACTGTTTTTAACTGTTCTTTGGAAATCAAAAAATAAGATTCATTATCTTATTTTACACAATATATTAAAGCTTGCCATTGTAATTGGGGTGTTCAGTATTGTATTAATAAACCCAGGCTTCCTAGCAAATAAATTGTTTTAGAAGAAACTCACCACTAATTTCTACTTCATCTTAACAAATAAATCCCAAACCACTACGCCAACGCTTACTGAGATGTTAAGTGAATGTTTTGTGCCAAATTGTGGGATTTCAATAACTGCATCGCTTGCAGTAACAACTTTTTGCTGCACGCCTTTAACTTCATTTCCAAAGACTATAGCGTAAGTTTTATCTTTTGCTACAGTAAAGTCGTTGAGGTTTATTGAATCTTCAGCTTGTTCGATAGACGCTATATAAACACCTTCTTCTTTTAATTTAGAAATAATATCAAGTGTGTTTTCGGCGTATTCCCAATCTACACTTTCAGTTGCACCAAGTGCAGTTTTATGAATGTCTTTGTGCGGAGGTTGCGCGGTGATGCCACAGAGATAAATCTTTTTAACTAAAAAAGCATCAGAAGTGCGAAAAACAGAACCGATATTATTTAAGCTTCTTATATTGTCGAGAACAATGATTAACGGAGTTTTTTCTGAAGCTTTATATTCTTCAGAATTTATGCGGTCTAATTCGCTATTCTTGAGTTTGCGGTTTTTCATAAGCCGGCAAAGTTAATTCTTATAAATTAAAAGTGGAAGGCTAGTATGCAGTACTTCATAAAAAGATGGGGTTTAGGAAAAGTTGAATAGGAAAACCATTTAACCAAAATTTTACAAAATCTAGGTTTATTGTTGATAAAACAAGATAATTCATTTATACTTCATTTTAAAGAAAACAGCAATTTCGTTACTTTTATCGGTTAAAGAATAATCAGCGTTATGGCGAAGAAGGTTACCCCATTAATGAAGCAGTACAACAATATTAAGGCTAAGTATCCAGATGCTTTGCTGTTGTTTCGCGTAGGGGATTTTTATGAAACCTTTGGTGAAGACGCTATCCGTGCTGCCAAAATTTTGAACATTACGCTTACGGCTCGAAATAACGGGGGTGATAAGATGGAGCTCGCAGGGTTTCCTCATCACTCGTTAAATACGTATCTGCCAAAATTGGTTATGGCCGGTTGTCGAGTGGCTATTTGTGATCAATTGGAAGATCCCAAAATGACCAAAACTATAGTAAAACGTGGAGTTACCGAATTGGTTACTCCTGGTGTTGCCTTTAACGATGATATCCTTCAATCAAAATCAAATAACTTTTTAGCTGCGGTGCATTTCGGTGCTTCAAAAGGATCAGCTAAATCACAAAATATGGGTGTTTCATTTTTAGATGTTTCTACAGGTGAATTTTTAGTTTCTGTAGGCCCGGCAGAATATGTAGATAAACTACTTCAGAACTTTAGCCCTTCTGAAGTGCTCTTTTCAAAGCAGAAACGCAAACTTTTTGCTGAAACTTTTGGAAATGAATATCACGTGTTTCATCTTGAAGACTGGATTTTTCAAGAAGATTATTCTTTTGAAACCCTTACGAAGCATTTCAATACCAAAAACTTAAAAGGCTTTGGAGTTGATCATTTAGCCGAAGGAATTGTTGCTGCAGGAGCTGCGCTTCATTATTTAAGTGAAACCAGACACACCAAACTTCAACATATTTCAAGGTTGTCGAGAATAGCCGAAGATGAATATGTTTGGATGGATCGATTTACAATTCGCAATTTGGAGTTGTATCACTCCACACAGCAAAATGCTGTTACTCTTTTGGATGTTATAGATAAAACTATTTCACCGATGGGTGGAAGGCTCTTAAAACGCTGGATGGCGCTGCCACTCAAAAACGTTGAAAAAATAAATAGACGACACGAAGTTGTTAGTTTTTTACTCGATAATCCTGCTGTCTTAGAGAAAATTCAACAGTATACCAAGAGGATTAATGATTTGGAGCGGCTGATTTCAAAGGTTGCCACTGCAAAAGTAAATCCGCGCGAGGTAATTCAACTAAAAAACTCTTTGGAAGCGATTGTGCCTATTAAAGCACTTTCCTTAAATTCAAAGAATGAATCGCTAAAAATTATAGGCGAACAATTACACGATTGTGAGCTGCTTCGAAATAAAATAAAAGAAACACTTTTTGAGGAAGCACCTGTAAGTGTTGCTAAAGGAAATGTAATTGCTGAGGGATTTTCAGAAACACTCGACGACCTTCGTAATCTATCAGCAAATAGTAGGGGATATTTAGATGAAATGCTAGAGCGTGAAACCAATCGCACAGGTATTTCTTCTCTTAAAATAGGTTCAAATAATGTTTTTGGATATTATATTGAAGTTAGAAATACTCATAAAGATAAAGTTCCAGCAGAGTGGATACGCAAGCAAACCCTTGTAAATGCCGAGCGTTATATAACCGAAGAACTTAAAGAATACGAGTCTAAAATTCTTGGTGCTGAAGAAAAAATTTTAGCCTTAGAACAAGAGTTTTTTGCTAAGCTAGTAGAGTGGATGCTGGAATATATAGCTTCAGTACAACAAAATGCCGCCTTAATAGCGCAATTAGATTGTCTATGCTCTTTCGCAACTCTGGCTAAAGAGGCAAATTATAGTCGTCCGCTGCTTGATAAATCCTTCGATTTAGAAATAAAAGACGGTCGTCATCCGGTAATTGAAAAACAATTACCACCCGATTCTCCTTATATTGCAAACGATGTTTTCTTAGACAGGGAATCTCAACAAATAATTATGATTACCGGTCCTAACATGAGTGGTAAGTCCGCAATACTTAGGCAGACAGCTTTAATAGTATTATTAGCGCAGATGGGGAGTTTTGTTCCTGCATCGGCTGTTAGGATGGGGTCTGTAGATAAAATTTTTACCAGAGTTGGGGCTAGCGATAATATTTCGATGGGCGAATCAACTTTTATGGTTGAAATGAATGAAACTGCAAGTATTTTAAATAACCTGTCGGAACGCAGTTTGATTCTTTTGGATGAAATTGGACGAGGTACGAGTACTTATGATGGGATATCTATTGCTTGGGCTATTAGTGAATACTTGCACGAGCATCCATCTCGCGGGAAAACACTTTTTGCTACGCATTATCACGAGTTGAATGAAATGACCGAAACTTTTACGCGAATTAAAAATTATAATGTGTCGGTAAAGGAATTAAAAGACAATGTGCTTTTTCTGAGAAAATTGATTCCTGGTGGTAGTCATCACAGTTTTGGAATACATGTTGCGAGAATGGCAGGGATGCCACAAACAGTCCTCCAACGAGCAAATAAAATCTTAAAAAGGCTAGAAAAAAATCACGGATCGGAAGAATTGACTGAAGAAATGAAGTCTATTTCGCAAGATGAAATGCAATTGAGCTTTTTTAAATTAGACGATCCTCTGCTTGAAGAATTGCGGGAAGAAATTTTAGATATTGATATTGATACACTTACGCCTGTGGAAGCTTTAATGAAGCTGAATGAAATTAAGCGAATGCTAGAGCGGAATGCTACCTTAAAAATAAAAAAGTAAATTTTGGAAATAATTTCTCAAAAAACACTTTGTGATTGAAGTAAAATTTATAAATTTGCCTCCGCTTTGAATAAGAAGCGACGTTCATTAAAAATCATGCGAAAATAACCTTCTCAGGTAAAATTGAGAAAGTAGAGTATCATCCAATTTTACTGGAGGTGCTTGTTTCGGTTTTTAAGAATACGCGAAAATAGCTCAGTTGGTAGAGCGCCACCTTGCCAAGGTGGAGGTCGCGGGTTCGAATCCCGTTTTTCGCTCAACAAAAATATCGTTTTTCGGTGTTTTTTGTTAAGTCCAGGTTGTAGTAGACAACCTCTTTAAGCTCGAGTGGTGGAATTGGTAGACACGCCGGACTTAAAATCCTGTGACCATTTGGTCGTGCGGGTTCAAGTCCCGCCTCGAGTACAAAATCCCCTTTGTTTTTAAACATTGGGGATTTTTTTTATCTGTTATTTATTTACCTTTTATTTCTCCTTAGTTCTCCTCGATTCCGTAAATTTGTCATTCATCAAAATGCTAAAAACTAATGGCTAATTTGATATTAAATATTCTTTCTCTTGGCATCAAACCACTCATCGAAAAACAGCGAAAGTTTCACAACTTAATCGTTGAATTTAGACATAGGTTTTCAAATCCACAACGAGCGGCCAAGGCTTTAGATGATATTAAAGAATTCTATGAAAAGTTAGACAACTTCGATTTCAATTATGTTTTTTTTAAAGACTACTATCGTGAGTATATAGAAAATTTAAACAGGTTTAGGCCGGAGGACAACAATCCCGATTTAACTTTTATACGAATAGCACTTACAGAGAATAAATGGAAGCCAACCGAACCATCGCAAATATTTGTTCACCATTTAAAATATAGGAATAGGCTAACTTCTGGGTTGTTTATTTCTCGTGAGAAAAAACTAAATCTCAAAAAAATAAAAGATACTAAAGTAATAACTGAAGAGAGCAGTAAGTCTGAATCGGATAAAAAATGGACTCGGATTCCAATTAGAGAAGAAAGAGAGAAGATTTCAAGATAATCTTCGATTAAACTATAATGCAAAAAAAAGCCTTTTCAATTAAGAAAAGGCTTAAATTTTATAGCAAATTTATTGCTTACTGACCGTCAGTTGCGTCTTCTACAGCATCTTTAGTGTCTTCAGCAGCATCTTCGATAGCATCTCCTGCATCTTCCATTGCATCTCCTGTTGCATCAACAGCATCATCAATAGCGTCACCAGTGTTATCTAGTGCGTTTTCAGTTTCAGTTTCAATAGACTCAGCAGTTTCGTCAACTTTTACTTCAGTAGTTTCTCTACAAGAGTAAACAGAAGCAACTAAAGCAAGAGCTGCAAGTGATAAAAATATTTTTTTCATTTTGGTAATATATTAGTGATTAATAATGAGCAAAAGTAAGTAAAAAAATGATTCAAAAATTTTTTTCTGTTAAAAATTTCCAATACCGCTTAGGAATATGCTTAATATGTAACTTTATATTCTTTCTTGAGCCAATATTACTACTATTAAAGTAATTGAACCATAGCTTTTGAAACTCTATTTCTTCGTAAGTAAAATATAAAGAGGCTCTATTTCTTCTATTAATATCTTTTGATAATTCTAAGGTAATGGTTTGAACCTTTAATAAGTCGTAAAATATTCCATAATTTCTTTTTAAATCATAAATCAACCACTTTTGATCTGTATATCTACTTTTAAAATGGGATGCATTTAAAGGTAAAACATCAAAATCTGGTTCTACTGTAGCGAAGTATATTCCGTCTTTAGTAAGTTGAAATCGCACAAATGCATCCATTCTGTGTTTTTCCCTATCTACCTTTTTTACGGTTTTTTCTAAATGTAGAATTTCCGAATCGGTAAAATCATTTTCTATACTTACACTTGTAGATAACGCTTTTCTTATATAATGAAGAATAGTATTCTCAATATTTAATGTTTCACTTAAAAATGATTTATAAAGCTTAGTCTTCGCCTTAGAAGATAATTTTTTAGACAAGCCCTGCCATACCCGCTTGGCTTTTTTTGGTTCAGAAAGTATTGATATGCTATGGTCAAAAAAGTTAGGTTCGTAGTGCTCCTCTTTTACAATTGAAACTTCTTTTAACTTGTATTCATAAACATAGAACACACAAGACAAAAGCCCTTCAAAAGAACTGTCGTATTTTAAAATGGTTTTCACGCAGATAATGTATTCTGATTGTCGAAAAGGCTTAATTGATTGCTTAAAGTCGCTGAAAACTTCGAATTTGAGTTTGAAAGAATTATGCTTTTGAGTTGTGCGGAAGTTCTATCTTTTGTTTCAAAAGTACTTGAATCGCAAATAATAAAATATTTAGCTCGGTTTAAGGATGCTCCAATAGATTTTAAGTTTTCCCAATTTAACTTTCGATATCTTCGTGCCTTGATAATTTTATTTACAGATTTTAATCCTAAACCTGGCACACGTAATAACATTCTCATATCCGCTTTATTAACATCTAGAGGAAACTGATCTAGATTTCTCAACGCCCAACTTAATTTTGGATCTATATCCGACTCTAGATTTGGATGTTCTTTGTTTAACAGTTCACGTACATCAAAGCCATAAAAGCGAAGAAGCCAATCGGTTTGGTAAAGTCTGTTCTCGCGCAAGATTGGCACGGCCGATCCGAGTGTGGGTAAGCGACTATCGTTACTGATTGGGACGTAGCCGGAATAATAAACTCGCTTCAAGTTAAACGATTTGTAAAAATATGCCGAAGTGTACATAATTTCAGCATCGGTTTCGCCACTAGCTCCAACTATCATTTGAGTGCTTTGCCCAGCCGGAGCATAAATGGGAACTTTTTTTAAAAGTTTCTTTTCATTTTTATACTGAACGATTTCATTTTTAACCTTTTCCATAGGTTTTATGAAATCCTTTCTATCCTTTTCAGGAGCAAGAAGTTTTAAACCTTTTTCAGTTGGAATTTCAATATTTACCGATAGTCTATCTGCGTAAAGTCCGGCTTCTCGCATCAATTCATCACTCGCACCAGGAATAGACTTTAAATGAATATAACCGTTAAAATTCTCTTCTTGTCTGAGCTTTTTGGCCACCGCAATTAGTCGCTCCATAGTGTAATCGGCATTCTTGAAAATTCCACTGCTAAGAAACAGGCCTTCAATATAGTTTCTTCTGTAGAAATTGATAGTAAGATCGACAACCTCTTGCACTTTAAAAGCAGCTCGTTTTATATCGTTACTTTTTCGAGTTACACAGTAAGCACAATCAAAAATACAGTGATTGGTCAAAAGTATTTTTAATAGCGAAACGCATCTACCGTCTTCTGTATAGCTATGACAAATTCCCATACCGCTACTATTGCCTAAGCCTTTATTTTTGTTCTCTCTTTTACTGCCACTGGAGGAGCAGGAAACATCATATTTTGCTGCGTCTGCCAGTATTTCTAACTTTGCGTTTATTCTTTTAAAGTCCATACAATCTTGGAATATCGCCAAAATTAAGGAAATAATCCTAGAAAATAGGTTTATATCCAAATTTAATTTGGATATATTCCAAAATAAAGTATATTTGTGTATGGAATCTAAACTAACCATTGAGGCACAGCGATTTAAAAAAATTCGCGAGGAACAAAGACACACTCAGCAATCGTTTGCTGAGCTTTTGGGTATTGGATCTACCACCGCTGATATTGAGCGTGGTAAAACAAAAATAACAGGCAAAGTAGTTACGGAGTTAATGGCGCAATTCAATGTTAATCCATTGTGGCTTTATGGTAAGAGCTATGAAAAGCACATCGATTCTTCTCGAGGAGATGTTAGTCCAAAAATTATCACTTTAGATACCGAAGGCAATGACAGTATTCTTCTGGTGAATCAAAAAGCTGCAGCCGGATATCCTAACAACATACACGATACAGGGTGGTATCAAACCTTACCTGCTTTCAATATTCCTTTGCCAGAATATAGAAACGCCTCATATAGAGGGTTTCAAGTAGAAGGAGATAGTATGTTACCAAATATAAGACCAAATGAGTGGGTTTTGGGTAGAGCAGTGGGAAGTATAAATGAGGCTACCGATTCTAAAATTTATATTGTTGTTTTAAGAGACTCTGTATTAGTAAAAAAGTTGCAGAAAATCCCTGGCAATCCTCAAGCTATTAGGCTGATTTCACTAAACGAAAGTTATTTGCCTATAGAAGTAAAAGTAAGAGATATACAAGAGCTTTGGATGGTAAATAGTAAGTTGAGCTTCGGTGTAGATGAGCCTTCAGAAAGTAATCTGCTAAGGCAATTGCAGCAATCTATGGATGAATTAAAAGGACAAATAAGCGGATTGAAATAAAAAAGGATGCTCATTTCTGAGCATCCTTTAAGTTGTACAGGCTAGAAAAAAAATTAGTCTCTATCCTTTACTTTAATTTTAGTATCACCGTCTTCGTCGGTTTTGATTTTTACTTTTTCGTCTTCGGTTTTCATTTTAATTTTGTCACCGTCGTCTTTTACTTTAATATCTGCGTCCTTGTCTTGCATGTCCTCAATTAAAGTTTCTTCTAAGGTTTCTTCTTTAGTTTCTTGATCTCTACAAGATGTAAGTGAAACTGTTAGAAATCCTGCAAATAAGGCAATCATTGTTAATTTTTTCATTGTTGATTTAGTTTTAGTTAGTGATTAGTTTTATGTTAAAATTACAAAGTGATTAGTCGTTTCCGATTTCATCAATTGTTTTGTCAATTTCTTCATTTACCTCCTTATCTACTTTTTTAGCAGCTCTTTCTAAAATCCCCTCGTTATCTGTTTTTTCAGGAGTTTCAACTTTTACTTCGCGAACCACTTCTTTAGTTTCAGTTTTAGTTTCACGACAAGAACCAAGTGCTATAGCAGATATAGCAAATAATAAAAATAAGTTTTTCATATATTGATTTAATTAGATTGTTTGGACAAATCTAAGGTAATTAAAAATACGCTTATGGTAATTAAATACTAAAAAATGTGAAATTATTGCTAATATAAAAGAGGAGTTTTATATAAGTGTCCTATAAATTGTAAAATAAATGAAGGTTCAAATTTAGAGTTTTACAATGTAATCCATCACTTTATTTGTGGCACCAGTGTTGGAATTCACAAAGTGCCCACTGATCATTCCTGTTTTCTTTCTGTAATTTTCGTCAGAAACCAACTTGGTTAAAACATCGCTAAGCTCTTTGGAGTTGGAAATTGAAAATAAGCCAGCTAAATTGCGAAGTCGTATAGCTTCAGGGAACTCATTATAATTTTTTCCAATTATAATAGGCACTCCAAAAGTTGCAGGTTCCAAAATATTGTGTAATCCAGTTTTACCCATAGCACCGCCTACATAGGCTATATCTGCATAGCTGTACAATTTAGTAAGAAGACCAATGCAGTCAATAATTAATACGGTGTATTCGGCGAGATTAACATCGTCTTTTTGTGAATGAAGAATAACCTTATGTTTGTATAGTTTTTCGGTAAACGCCTTAATCTTACTTTGTTCAATTTTATGAGGCGCAATAATAAATTTTACATTATTAGGTGCTGAATTTATATAATCTAAAAGTACAGCTTCGTCTTCCGGCCAAGTACTCCCACAAACAACACAAAGTGCGTCTCCTTTAAATTCCTTCGCAAAATTTAGCGTATTATCCATTTCAATTTGATGAGAAACTCTATCAAATCGAGTATCACCACTTAAGGTTGTGTTTTTAAATCCTATATCATTTAATAGTTTAATCGAATTTTCTTCTTGTAAGAAAAAGTGACTGAAACTATTTAGTGCTTTGCGCATAAAACCTCCATAGGATTTAAAAAAGATTTGATTTTCTCTGAATACACCAGAAACAAGTAGTGTAGGTATATTTTTCCTTTTCAATTGAAGAAGATAGTTTGGCCAGAACTCATATTTTACAAAAATTGCAAGCGCTGGGTGTAAAGCATCTATAAACCGCTTGGCATTTAAAGGTGTATCCATCGGTAGATAAACAACTACTTCTGCCAAAGATGTATTTTTCTTAATTTCATAACCTGAAGGTGAAAAGAAACTAATTATAATTTTATGATCAGGTTTTGCCTTTTTTACCTCTTCTATAATCGGTACTCCCTGTTCAAACTCACCTAATGATGCACAGTGAAACCAAATGGTTTTATCGGAAGTCGATATGTTTTGATCAATTATATCCAAAACATCTTTTCTGCCATCAACAAACAATTTCATTTTTTTGCTGAATAGCGCCACAATCCTCAAGGCAAAAGAAGCTAGGTAAATAAGTAGGTTATAGATAATGTGCATCGCGTGTAAAAATACCAAAATTCGACTTCCAAATTCTAAAATACTCTCTCAATAATACAAATAGCCAATAACTCGTTAAGTTCAAGTATACAAACTTCATTTTTCGTAATTTTACAAATTCAATACTATTATAAAAAATGAGAAAAATTCAAATGGTAGACCTTAAGGGTCAGTATAAAAATATTAAGGAGCGTGTAGATAGTTCTATTATGAATGTAATTGAAACTACAGCTTTCGTGAATGGTCCAGAAGTTCACCAATTTCAAAAAGAGCTTGAAGATTACCTTGGGGTAAAACACGTTATTCCTTGCGCAAATGGTACTGATGCTCTTCAAATTGCAATGATGGGTCTTGGTTTAAAGCCTGGTGATGAGGTTATCACCGCCGATTTCACCTTTGCGGCAACAGTAGAGGTTATTGCACTTTTACAATTAACTCCAGTTTTAGTTGATGTGGATCCGGTTAACTTCAATATTGATGTTGAAGCAATTAAAAAAGCCATTACTCCAAAAACAAAAGCTATTGTTCCAATACATCTTTTTGGTCTAGCGGCCAATATGGACGAAATTATGGAAGTTGCTGAAGAACACAATCTTTATGTAATTGAAGATAACGCCCAAGGTATTGGCGCAGATTATACTTCAAAAGATGGCACTAAGAAAAAAACTGGTACAATTGGGCACGTTGCTTCTACTTCATTTTTCCCCTCTAAGAACTTAGGGTGTTATGGTGATGGTGGAGCAATTTTTACAAATGACGATGATTTGGCGCACATAATTCGCGGCATTGTAAACCATGGGATGTACGAACGTTATCACCATGATGTTGTAGGCGTTAATAGTAGATTAGATTCAATTCAAGCTGCTGTGCTTCGCGCAAAATTACCTCATTTAAATGACTACAATAAAGCTAGAAAAATCGCAGCTCAAAAGTATTCTGAAGCTTTTAAAAATCATAAAAATATCATCACACCTACTGGCTGTGGAAAGTGTTCGAATGAAGAAATAGATGTATGCAACTGTCACGTTTACCACCAATACACCTTAAAGATTGTAGATGCAGATCGCGATGCTTTAGTGAAACATTTGAATGAAAACGAAATTCCTTGCGGTGTTTATTACCCAATTCCGTTACATCTTCAAAAGGCTTACAGAGATGAGCGATATAAAGAGGAAGGTTTTGAGGTTACCAATCAGTTAGTTAAAGAAGTTATTTCTTTACCAATGCATACCGAGCTTGATGATGAGCAGATAGATTATATCACAAAAACTGTCATCGAATTTATGGAGAATAATTAATAAAGAAATAGCCTGAGTTACAGGAGTAGAATTATGAAAAAAATATTAGTAACAGGAGGATTAGGATATATAGGTAGTCACACTGTAGTTGAATTACAAAAAACAGGATATCAAGTTGTAATTATAGATAACTTATCCAATTCGTCTTTAGACGTTTTGGAAGGTATTACAGATATTACTAAAACTCCACCCACTTTTGAACGTTTGGATCTTCGTGAGAAAGCGGCAGTATCCGACTTTTTTAAGCGCAATAATGATATTGATGGTATTATTCACTTTGCAGCAAGTAAAGCTGTAGGGGAAAGTGTAGATAGACCATTATTGTATTACGAAAATAATCTAAACACTCTTATTTATTTGCTTCAGGAGTGCAACACTCATCATATCGATAATTTTATTTTCAGTTCATCTTGCACTGTTTATGGCGAGCCAGATTCGTTGCCAATTACCGAAGATGCTCCTGTAAAACCTGCTACTTCACCTTATGGTAATACCAAGCAAATTGCTGAGGAGATATTAAAGGACACTTGTTCTGTTTCTTCTTTAAAAACTATTGCACTACGCTATTTCAATCCAATTGGAGCACACGAAACTGCGTTAATTGGTGAGCTACCTGCGGGAGTGCCTCAAAATTTAGTTCCGTTTATCACTCAGACTGCAGCTGGAGTTCGCGAACAACTTTCTGTATTTGGTGACGATTATCCCACTGAAGATGGTAGCTGTATTCGCGATTATATTCATGTTGTAGATTTAGCAAAAGCACACGTTATTGCTTTAGAACGCCTTCTTTCAGAAAAAAACAAATCGAATTATGAAGTTTTCAATTTAGGTACAGGAAGAGGAAGTTCTGTGCTGGAGGTAGTAAATTCGTTTGAAAAAACTACAGGGGAAAAATTGAATTACAAAATTGTAGATCGTCGCCCAGGTGATGTTATTTCTGTTTACGCCGATACTAAAAAAGCTAATGAAGAACTAGGTTGGAAGGCACAAAAAACAATGGAAGAAGCCTTAGCATCTGCCTGGAAATGGGAGCTGAAAGTACGTGAAAATTCATAGAAACGTAAGGGTTTATAAAATCGTTTATTTAAACTTAAGATAGGTTTAACGCTCATTTTTTGGAATTAGGAGCTAATATTTGTTTCTTTGCACTCGAATAGTACTCTGGACTTCTGCTTCAAAATGAATGCTTTGCGAGCTGAAGGGGGTCAAAAAAAATATGATGAAGTTAGTTTCAGTGAAACGACAAACAAAAACAGAAAAACGATTTACACAAAAAATGGGAATGTTCACAACAAGTGTGATTTACATTAAAAAAACATTTTTAAACATCCCTTTTAAAACATTACACAAATATCGCGAAACCTATTATGGTGAAATTAAAGATTGCGAAGATTGTGTTATAAGTGCTTAGAAAAATTGTGAATTAATAATTTTGAATTCAAAAGAAACGCCGAATGATTCCTTATCATTCGGCGTTTTTTATTTTAGTTGATTTATGATATACACATCAAACCTCCCAAAACCGGTCTGTCCACTCATCATCCGAAAACTTTAATTGGGAGTGTAATTCCTCGATTTCCTTCCACGCTTCTTGAGTAGTAATAGCTCGTATTTCTTGGTATAATATGCCTTCTTCAAAGCCTATATAAGTAGTTAGTTCCTCTTCAATTTTGTGAAAAACTGTATGGAGGCTAGACGTTTCATTAAACAATCGATTTAGTCGTCGGTGATTTGCAATAGCCCTTTTCACTCGAACATTATTATTCCCTAATATTGGAAAAATAAATTCTTGTTCAATTTCAAAATGTGGATCTAGATAAGTTTCTTTAAACCAATCGATATAACCCTTAATCCGATTACTTTCAATTTTTCTTTGAAGCGCTTCTCTTATTCGTTCACAAAAAAGAATCACCTCATCGTGATCTTCAATAAGAGGTGTAAGTGATAAATATTTATTTTCGTTTCCTTTATGCATATTTTTTTTATCCATGTTTAAACAATTAAACAAATTTCATAAAACTGATTTCTAATAGTTATGAGGTTAATCATAAGTGGAAAACTTGTTGTTTTAATTTAGGACAATAAGGTAATTTTATTTAATTTTGAATGATTCTAAATAACGAAACTAAAAAATGTATTAATTATGAAACTAGCATCACTTATAGACAATCTAGAATACAATGAAAACAGACCAGCGATTCAGGTTTTAATAGATACCGATTCAGGGAAGGAAATCAGGATTACTTTTAAGGAAGGTCAGGTAATGAAAGAGCACAAAACGCCATTCCCAATTGTGGTGGAAATTTTTGAAGGCGCCATAGATTTTGGAGTAAATGGGACAATCCATAACTTAAAGAAAGGTGATTTAGTTGCCCTTGAAGGTGGGGTGCCACACGATTTAAAAGCACTTGAAACGAGTACTGTTAGGTTGAGCTTAAACAAAGCTGATTCAGCTACTCGTGTAGAAGGTGTAGCCAAAAATTCATAATTGCTATTCTATTTAGTTATTAAGTTATCACCGGTTTTATTATAAAAACTAGAAAAAATGTATTCATCAAATAAAATAGATTCATTTGTAGAAAAGTCGCCTATTCTCAAGGAAGTAATCGACTTAAAACCTGTGGTTTGGCTTAACGACAAAAAGAAACGCCATTCTGAAATGCCTAAATTTCCTATAAAAATGAAGGATATACAGGCTGCGGAAGAATTGTGGAAACGATTTGCTCCGTTTTTTGTTAAAGCTTTTCCAGAAACTGAAGCTACAAACGGCATTCTTGAATCTCCTTTAAAGGAAATTCAAAATATGAAAGAGCTTTTAAACCAAGAATCGCCAAAGATTGAAGGTCGTTTATTTTTGAAATGTGATAATGCCTTACCTATTGCTGGATCTATTAAGGCTAGAGGAGGTTTTTTTGAGGTGTTACACTATGCAGAAGAATTATCCTTAAAGGCTGGAATCTTAAATAAAGTAGATAGCTATGAAGTTTTTCTTTCTGATAAATTCAAGCAATTTTTTAGCAAATATAAAATAGGCGTTGGCTCTACAGGCAACCTCGGGTTGAGTATTGGAATTATTAGTGCTAAGCTCGGTTTTCAAGTAACGGTTTATGTTTCTGCCGATGCTAAACCTTGGAAAAAAGATTTGTTGCGCACCAAAGGAGTTCAAGTAGTAGAGTTTGCAGGAGATTTTAGTGAAGCAATTTTGGCAGGAAGACAAAAAACAAAAGCCGACCCAATGGATTATTTTGTTGATGATGAAAATTCTAAAAAACTGTTTTTAGGCTATACAGTTGGGGCGCTTCGATTGGCGGAACAATTGGAAAAAGCTAATATTAAGGTGAACGATTCGCATCCGTTGTTTGTATATTCTCCTTGTGGTGTTGGTGGCTCTCCCGGAGGAACTGCTTTTGGGCTAAAACAAATTTTTGGCGATAATGTACATTGTTTCTTTGTAGAACCTACACACTCACCTGCGGTGTTAACAGGTTTAGTTACGGGTGAAATGAGTAATATTAGTGTACAGGATATTGGGATAGACAATAAAACTGAGGCCGATGGCTTAGCAGTAGGACGTCCTTCAAAATTTGCAACTTCGGTTAGTGAACATTTAATTAGTGGTATTTATACTCTTGAAGATCATCGTCTCTTTAGGCTATTAAGTCAATTGATGGACACTGAAAAAATATTCTTAGAGCCTTCCGCTACTGCTGGCTTATGCGGTCCGCAGATTATTTCAAAAACAGAGTATGCCGAAAATAATAATATTAATATGAACAATGCCACCCATATCGTTTGGGCTACAGGTGGTGACTTAGTACCAGATTTTGAAAGAAAAGAGTTTTATAATAGAGGTAAAAGTATTACAGAGTAAAGTTTAGTGTGTTTACTAAAAAAAGCGAGAGAAACTTTGTTTCTGCTCGCTTTTAATTTGAAGGCCCCCTCAACCTTCAAAGATGTATTATGGCTAATTCTATAAAGGGTTTTTTAATCTATAAGTTCTATTCCAAAGACATAATCGTTGAAAACCTGAGTGTTTGAAATTGTATTTGCCACTAAATCAAATTCAAAATAATTGGTTTGTACAGTATTTCCGTTAGCCAAAGAAGTGAGATAGTAAGTCTTGTTGCATTCACTGTAAACTGTAGAATAAAATTCAGTATTTATATTTGTCGGAATTGAAAGTAAATCTGAATACGTTCCGTTAGTAGGGTCTATTTTTACGATTTTTCTCGAATTGATATCAGGCATATCCATTATTGCTAACAGTCCAAAGCTTTCAGAATATTCTAACCCGATAAATCTCACAAAATCTGTATTTGAAAATGATGGATATAAATCAACATGAGAGCTTGTATTATTAGATACATTTACGGTTATTAAATTCGTTCCTGATACAAAATACAATTCGTTTACCCCGTTTGAAGCTGCACTCATAGATTCTACGTGAAAGAAACTGTTATTGTTAAAAGTGGTGTTTATCGCTGGAATTGTAAGTGCTGTACTTGTAGTTCCATTGTTCATATTAAATGGTTTTACAGAAAAGTGATTGTCGGTTCCAGAATTTGCATAACCAGAGTTTGAAACTTCAATTACATAACTTTCTCCATCGACAATTATAGGTGCAGCTATATTTGATGGCGTGGTAAATTCCTGTCCTGTCCCGGTATTTGTGCTGAAAGTGAAATATTTTCCTGCTCTCGTTACAAGCACACCGTGTAGCTCACTGTTATCATTATATAAGGAAGTACTTGTAGGTAATTGATAAGTGAGGTTGGTATTAGTTGTTAAGCTTCCCTCATAAATAGGAGTGGTAGTGTCAAGGTTATTAATAAGAAAAGAATTGTAATCTATAACAGCATTTACATTGTTGTCGAATATTGTATTTAAAGTCAATAAATTTTTATTGTAATCGAAACAAGGTGAATTATTTGTGTCATCGTTTATAGTACCGTCGTCATCAGAAGAGCAATTCGTAAACAATAAGCAGCTCAGCACTGCAAGGCTGAAAATTGATAAAAAAGTTTTCATAGTATTGATATTTTTGATGTTATATCATTATATCAACACGAGTTATGAATTGTTACCCTTAAAAAATAAAATAAACAGAAAATTAATGGGAACTCAATATCGAGTTATAAGTGTATAGTCTTTAATATTTAGGCTAAGATTAATAATACTTTTTAAGAATAGGTATAAAAAAACGTCGAAGGAATTTAGTCTTCGACGTTTTTAATTATTTTAATATGAAGTTTTAATTTACATTTCGGCTTTTTCAGTTTCTGCCGAACGGTCAATTTTCTTCACAAGGCCTTGTAATACATTTCCTGGTCCAACTTCAATGAATTTAGTTGCGCCATCTTTAATCATATTCTGAATACTTTGTGTCCATTTTACTGGAGCTGTAAGTTGGAATATAAGATTTTTCTTTATTTCAGAAGGGTCGGTAACCGCAAAAGTTGACACATTTTGATAAATCGGGCAAGCTGGATCTGTAAATTGGGTTCCTTCAATGGCTGCAGCCAGTTCTTCTCTTGCTGGCTCCATTAACGGGCTGTGGAATGCACCTCCTACTGGTAAAATAAGTGCTCTACGAGCTCCTGCTTCTTTTAAACGTTCACAAGCTGTACCTACAGCATTAATTTCACCAGAAATAACTAATTGTCCTGGACAGTTATAATTTGCAGCCACCACAATTCCTGGAGTATTTGCACAAATCTCTTCCACTAAATGATCTTCTAAACCTAAAACAGCAGCCATAGTTGAAGGAGTTTGCTCACAGGCTTTTTGCATTGCTAAAGCACGTTTGTAAACCAACTGCAATCCATCGCTAAATGCAATGGTTCTATTAGCTACTAAAGCTGAAATCTCCCCTAATGAATGTCCAGCAACCATTTCTGGTTGAAATCTATCGCCCAATACTACTGCTAATATTGTAGAGTGTAAAAATATAGCTGGTTGTGTAACTTTTGTTTCCTTCAATTCGTCGGCAGAACCTTCGAACATAATTTTGGTAATGTCAAAGCCTAAGATATCATTGGCTTGATTAAATAATTCTTTTGCTTTCGCAGAATTATCGTAAAGGTCTTTACCCATTCCAGTGAATTGAGCACCTTGTCCAGGGAAGATATATGCTTTCATTTAATTCGTTTTTTTATTTGAGTTGCAAAAATAGGAATTAATTCCACGATTTTTGCTTGCTATCGAAAAAGGATTGGTTGCGCAATAAGCGACATGTTCTTATTAAATTAAGAATATTTATTTATAATCGAGTTAACTTTCGGTAAATAACTACTTCCAAATAAATTAAGATGTACGAGTAGGTAGTATAGCTGCCAAAGAGAAATTCTTTCTTCCCAACCTTTTTCTAAAGGAAAAATAGAATTGTATTTGACAATTAATTCTTCTGAAAACCCTCCAAACAACTTAATCATGGCAATATCCATTTCTCGTGGAGCAAAGGCCACCGCAGGATCTATTAAGACAGCTTGACTTTTTTTACTAACCATATAGTTGCCACTCCACAAATCACCGTGAATTAAAGATGGTGCTTCATTTGGGATTATTTTAGAAATGCATTTATAAAAGTTAGCTAGCTTTTTAAACTGATATCCATTTTCTGATGCCATATTAAATTGTGGCTCTAACCGATTACTTATATAAAATTCTGAAGCAGATTTACTAAAGTTATTTTTTTGAGGCAGACTACCTATATAGTTATCGTGGTCTAATCCAAAATCTGTTTGTGTAACCTGGTGAAGCTTTGCTAAATTATCGGCAAAAGACTCCCAAAAACAGGCATTTAGCTCTCCACTTGAGATATATTCGAGTAATAAATATGAGGTGTTTTCAATCTCTCCATTTGCTAAAGCCTTAGGGATTTTAAAACTATTCGAATCTCTTAAATAGTTTAAACCTTTTGCTTCTGTAGTAAACATATTGGGAAATTTTATAGCATCATTCAATTTAACTACAAAATTCCCTTCTTTACATTTCAGTAGAAATACTTCATTAATATCTCCACCAAAAAGTTGCTTAACCTCAATTAGAATTAAGTTGTTTTGGGCCGCAATATTTTGAAATCTATTGTTAAAAATAGCCAAGCTATTAAGGGGTCCTGTTGATTACGAGAATTATTTTAGAATAAACTTTTTACTCAATGTTCTGCCGTTAGTAAAGTTGAATTTTACAATGTAAAAACCTTTGTCTAAGGCTGTAAGATTAACACTTCCAGATTGAGAATTTGTTTTTTTATCGATAACACTTTGTCCGCCTATATTGTATATAGAAATATCGCTAACGTTTGTAGTTAGATTGTTTAGTCGGTAATTAAGTGTGTTTTCATTTACAAATACAGCAATAGCATTTTCTGAAAAATCGTTTACAGACATTGTTTGTGGCTTTGCAGCTTCAATTAAGAATTGCAAGCCCAGTTTCGTAAATTTTGCTGAATGATCAGGGATGTCGAAAAAAGAATATACATCTTCATCTGTATGTATTTTTGGATTAGACTCGCTGAATTTAGCTTCAAAAGGAAATGCAGCCTCGTAACCATTGTTTGCCCAACTTGCGTGATCGGAACAACCGTATCCACATTCGGTAAAGTTATAGGTAAAAGCGTGGTTACCAGCTCCGTTGTAATGATCCATTAAGTCAACCAAAAAGTTGTTTAAGGCGCTACTGTTGTACCAATCTGTAGAAACCCAAACATCTTCGTTAGAGCCATTGTAGCCTGTCATATCAAACTGAACGTAAGCCCCAACATTTATTCCGTTGCTAGCGTATTCTGATGCAATTTCTTCTGAACCTACAAGCCCAATTTCTTCAGCAGCATAAGCCATAACTTCAATAGTGCGATTTGGAACAAACTCTTTTGCTATAAGCACACGAATCATTTCATTTAAAGATGAGATTCCTGAGGCATTATCATCGGCACCGGGAGCATCATTAATATCCCAATATGAAGTTGAATCTAGATGTCCACCAATAATAACATATTCATCTGGAGTGTTGGCGCCATCAATAGTTAGGATTACAGAAGGCATTGGTGTGTTTTGATGATTGTAAATACGGGTATGAATGTCTGTTCTGCCAGATTGTGCAATCATGGCATCCCATTTAGCTTTTAAGTCGTGAACAGATTGTTCGCCTTGAGAGGTTTCGTGATGCCTTGTTCCGTAGGCTTGCAATTCTAAGATATCATCTTCTATATTCTGGTTATTAACCAGATCTAAACATTCATTAACTAAGTCGGTTTCAGTGATGGTGTATTCTAAAAATGAATTTCTACTTTGAACTCTATTTAAAGCTTGTAGCGCTTTTTCTTTAGAAGGTCTAAAAATATATCCCGGACCGTGAATTTGAACGCTTTCGTGTATTTTATGAGAAACTTCCTCCGTAAGAAAAACAGCAGATTCGTTGTTTTTTGTATCTAAAATCTGAATATCATTTGGGTATAGCTGCTTAAATTTTAAAGCAGTCTCTCCGCTCATTGTTGCGTAAAATGAATCGTTGTTTTGTGCAACTACCGCAGTTGCTAAAAAAAAGAATAAGATAAAGGTTGTTGTAAGGTTTTTCATTGGGAAGTTTGTAAGTTAATTTACGTAAAATTAAAACTTTTAATGAATTTAAACTCCTAATAATGAAGTTTAAATTTTTTGACGTATCTTATGGTGTTAAATAAGAACTTAACTTAAGTCTAAATTAATATCCTCCTCTATTTTGAAAAAGATAAAACAAGTATATAGTGGAAGTATTAAATCCGAGTAAGTGGGTAGATAATTACGCCGATTATCTTTATAATTATACAATTGTAAGGGTGAATGACGCTGTGATTGCGCAAGATTTGATTTCAGAAACTTTTCTAGCAGGATTAAGGTCTAAACACAATTTTAAAGGTGAGGCGAGTGAACGCACATGGCTTATTTCGATTTTAAAGCGGAAAATAATTGACTATTACCGTAAAAAAAATTCAAATAAAGGGAAGGCTGAGGTTCTTGTTTCATATAAAAGCGACGATATAGAAGGTAACTGGCTTGAAGAAAATGCTGCAGATTTATTTGACAAAACAGCCGAGGATAGAATGGAGAATAACGAACTCGGACTCGCCATTATAAAGTGCTTGAATAAACTACCAACAAAGCAAGGCGAAATTTTCAAAAAGAAAACAATTGAAAATCAAGATACGGATGTTCTTTGTAAAGAATACAATATTACTCCGTCTAATCTGTGGGTTATTATCCACAGAGCACGTAAGAATTTGATGGAGTGTTTAGAAAAAAACTGGTACAATTAATATTCTATGAAGTTATTTTTAAAATGTCGCGAAGCAGCATGTTTGTGTGACAAAAGCCAATATAAAGAGATTAGTATATTCGAAAAATTAAAACTTAAACTACATCTCTTACTTTGTAAACTGTGTAATAAATACGCGAAGAAGAATCAAAAACTTACAAATACTTTAAAAGCTGTAGAAATTAAAACTCTTAATCCCGAAAGTAAATTACAGTTAAAAGAGAAGCTTCAAAAAGAGCTAGCCGATAAGTATAATTCTTAAATTGCTTTAAAAGTGACATACATTACAAACCAGAGTATTGGTAAAGCTTCTACCCAAAATGAAGAGAAATATCGCTTTTGGTCTTTTTTTGAAATTAAAACTGCCCAACTTAAAATTATAGAGAATAATAGCAAACTTGTGAGATAAGCAGTTTCTGATGCTTCCTTTAGAAACTCAATAAATAAACTAATTGATAAAGCAACTAAACCTACTATTTTAGTGTTTTTAACACCGAGTTGTTGTGGAATAGTTTTTAAATCTAAGGCATCATATTGAATATCGCGAATTTCAAAAGGTAAAATAAGTGCGATTACAATTAAAAAACGTTGTATAAACGTAAGAATCACATCGCTTGTCATTGCTGATTCCGAAGCTATAAATGGAATAATGACCGTAATTCCTGCCCAAACAAATGCAACTATAAAAATTTTTAATCCAGAAAACATACGCAGACTCCTATGTTGTATAATTGGAACTGCATATAGCACAGTTGTGACTCCAAATAATACTATATAGAGAATTGTATTATATGAGAGTTGAAAGGCTAGAAAAATCCAGAGCAGAAAGCAAACGGCAGAAAAAACTTGAATCGCCCGCAAAGAATTGGTAAGACTTCTGTGATGTAGTCCTGCTATTGAAGCGTATTTTACAAAATTGTAAGCAGAAATTGTTCCAAGAAAAATAAAGGCTGAGGTGGTAAATGGTGTCTTTAAATTATACTCTAAAGCGGTGATGAAAAAGAAGGCTAAAACAGCTAAAGCAACATGTATGCTGCTATTTATATAAAAGCTGAAAACACCCCTCAGGAAATTCATGATTCCAAAATTAGGCAAACTGTTAGTAACCTATTGATTTAGTTGAAAAAATTAATTTTTCAAATCACCAAAAAGGAATTGATTCTCGTTAAAAATCGTAATTTTGCGCCGCATTGCAAACTATTGAGTTTTAATAGTCTGCTCGTATTAAAAATCTAAATATTATTATTACATAAATCCTAAGTTTTTTTGATTGTTTTATTTGGCAATCAACACAACTAAAGATTAAAATTCGGCAATTTTTATGAACACAGATTCTTTTGCATTAAGACATATTGGCCCAAGGGAAAGTGACCTTCCTGAGATGCTTGAAACAGTTGGTGTAAGCTCTATGGACCAACTAATTTATGAAACGGTTCCAGACGATATTCTGCTAAAAAACCCTCTCAACCTAGAAACGGCTATGAGTGAGCAGGAGTATTTAGAGCATATTACAGAATTGTCGTCTAAGAATAAATTATTTAAAACCTACATTGGTTTAGGATACCACCAATCTATTCTCCCTCCCGTAATCCAACGTAACATATTGGAGAATCCAGGGTGGTATACTGCGTATACACCTTATCAAGCAGAGATTGCACAAGGTAGGCTAGAAGCATTATTAAACTTTCAAACGGTAATTAGTGATCTTACAGGAATGGAGCTTGCAAACGCTTCTCTTCTTGACGAGTCGACTGCAGCAGCAGAAGCTATGTCGCTTCTATACAATGTACGTGAAAGAGATAAGAAAAAAAATAACGCTTCTAAATTCTTTGTTTCAGAAGATATTCTTCCACAAACACTTTCGCTACTACAAACTCGTTCAAATCCTTTAGATATTGAATTGGTAGTAGGAAATCACGAAGATTTTGATTTCGCTGATGAGTTCTTTGGAGCAATTCTTCAATACCCAAGTAGAACAGGAAAAGTTCACAACTATAAAAACTTTATCGAAAAAGCTAACGCAAACAATATTAAGGTTGCTGTTGCTGCAGATATTTTAAGTCTTGTGATGCTGGAATCTCCTGGGCATTATGGAGTTGATGTAGTTGTTGGAACTACACAACGCTTTGGAATTCCATTAGGATATGGTGGTCCACACGCTGCTTATTTTGCGACAAAGGAAGAATACAAACGAAGTATTCCAGGACGTATAATTGGAATTACTAAAGATGCAGACGGAAATCGTGCCTTGCGCATGGCACTTCAAACTAGAGAGCAGCATATTAAACGTGATAAGGCAACTTCAAACATTTGTACTGCGCAGGTATTATTAGCTGTAATGGCTGGAATGTATGCTGTTTATCACGGACCCGAAGGCTTAAAGTATATTGCAAGAAAAGTACATAACAGTGCAGTGACGCTTGCAAATGCATTAGAAGAACTAGGTTTCGAGCAAGTGAACGATACCTTCTTTGATACTATAGCTATTAAAACAGATGCTACAAAAATCAAATTCTTAGCTGAGGCTAAAGAAGTAAACTTTTATTATCCAGATAGTGAAACAGTTTCTATTTCGATAAATGAAACTACAACAGTAAAAGACTTAAATAAAATACTTGCAATCTTTGCTGAGGCTGTTAAAAAAGACTTCAAAAAGTTAAATGAACTTGAAACTGGAAATAAAATTCCGCAAGAAGTAGCTCGTAAAACCGAATTCCTTCAGCAAGAAGTTTTCAATAAGTACCACAGTGAAACAGACATGATGCGTTACATCAAAAAATTGGAGCGCAAAGATCTATCATTAAATCATTCAATGATTTCACTGGGTTCTTGTACTATGAAGCTTAATGCTGCAGCTGAGATGTTGCCATTAAGCGATCCAATGTGGGGGAATGTACACCCATTTGTACCAGTAGATCAAGCAGAAGGGTACCAAACAGTTTTAAAGAAACTAGAAAAACAACTTACGGAAATTACCGGATTTGCTGGAACTTCACTACAACCTAATAGTGGTGCGCAAGGTGAATTTGCTGGATTAATGGTAATTCGAGCTTATCACGAATCACGCGGAGAAGGACATAGAAATATTTGCTTGATTCCTTCTTCTGCACACGGAACAAACCCTGCAAGTGCAGTAATGGCGGGAATGAAAGTGGTCGTTACTAAAGCTACGGATGAAGGAAATATAGATGTTAACGATCTTCGTGAAAAAGCCTTAAAGCACAAAGACAACCTTGCTTGCTTAATGGTAACATATCCGTCAACACATGGAGTTTATGAATCTGCAATTCGTGAAATCACCGGCATTATTCACGAAAATGGTGGACAAGTATATATGGATGGTGCAAATATGAACGCTCAAGTAGGGTTGACCAATCCTGGTGCTATTGGAGCAGATGTTTGCCACTTAAACCTACACAAAACTTTCGCTATTCCTCACGGAGGTGGAGGTCCTGGAGTTGGTCCTATTTGTGTAGCAGAACAATTAGTTCCGTTTTTACCAACCAACCCAGTAATTCCAACTGGAGGTGATCAGGCAATTTCATCAATATCATCGGCTCCTTATGGTAGCTCGTTGGTTTGCTTAATTAGCTATGCTTACATCTGTATGTTAGGAGTAAATGGTTTGAAAAAAGCTACAGAACACGCCATATTGAATGCCAATTATATTAAAGAAAGATTAAGCGGACATTATGAAGTGCTTTATGCAGGAGAAAGAGGTCGTGCAGCTCACGAAATGATTGTGGACTGTCGTCCGTTTAAAGCAAAAGGAATTGAAGTTGTAGATATCGCTAAAAGATTGATGGATTACGGCTTCCACGCGCCAACAGTTTCTTTCCCTATTGCTGGTACACTTATGATTGAGCCAACTGAAAGTGAAAGTAAAATGGCGTTGGATCAATTCTGTGAAGCTATGATTTCTATCCGTCAAGAAATTGAGGATGCCGATAAAGATGAGTCAAATAATGTATTAAAAAATGCGCCTCATACTTTACAGATGCTTACTTCAAATGAATGGGATTTTCCTTATACAAGACAAGAAGCAGCTTTCCCATTAGAATATATTTCAGACAACAAATTCTGGCCATCAATTAGAAGAGTAGATGATGCTTATGGTGATCGTAACTTAATTTGTACTTGCGACCCAATTGAAGCTTATATGGAAGCATAATTAATTAAAAGCAACGGTATTCAGTATTGAATTGATTTTAATTTTTTTTACTGAATACCGTTTCACTATATAGCTTCGGGATTAAATATTTTTTTCCGTATTTTTAAAAAAAACTTTTCAAAATATGAATGTCAAAATAACAGGTATAGGCAGTTATATTCCTAGCGAAATTGCAAAGAATGAACAGTTTGGGAATCATCATTTTTACAATGAAGATGGTACCCGATTTGGTCAAAAAAATGATACAATTATTGAGAAGTTTAAGGCTATTACTGGAATAGATGAACGTCGTTATATCCCAAAAAACTTAAATACTTCTGATATAGCAACTTTTGCTGCCGAAAAGGCTATTAAAGATTCAGGGATTGATAAGGAGGATTTAGATTATATTATTGTAGCGCATAATTATGGCGATGTTAAACACGATTCTGCGCAAAGTGATACGGTTCCAAGTATTGCAACTCGCGTAAAGCACAATCTTAAAATCCAAAAACCAACCTGCGTAGCATACGATATGCTTTTTGGATGTCCTGGATGGATAGAAAGTATGATTCAAGCCAATGCCTTTATAAAATCTGGTATTGCAAAAAAATGCCTTGTGATTGGTGCTGAGGCGCTATCAAGAGTTGTTGATCCTCACGATCGCGATTCAATGATTTACAGCGATGGTGCAGGTGCAGCGGTTGTTGAAGCAACAGATGAAGAGGGCGGTATATTAAGTCATTTTAGTGCAACTTATGCATTTGATGAAGCACATTTCATCTATTTTGGTGAAAGCAATAATTTTGAAGTAAAAGATAGGCGTCGATATATAAAAATGTACGGTCGAAAAATTTATGAATTCGCTTTAAATCGAGTGCCAGACGCTATGAAAACTTGCCTAGATAATTCTGGAATCGGAATTGATGAGGTCAAGAAAATTCTTATCCATCAAGCCAATGAAAAGATGGACGAGGCTATTATTAACCGTTTCTATAAACTCTACGACAAGCCTACTCCAGATAAAATTATGCCTATGAGTATAGGTAAGTTAGGAAATAGCAGTGTAGCTACAGTTCCAACACTTTACGATTTAGTTTTAAATGGTGAACTTGAAGGGCATTCTTTAAACAAAGGAGACGTAGTTATTCTAGCAAGCGTAGGTGCAGGAATGAATATTAATGCGATAGTATATAAGGTATAATTAATTCAGAATTCCGTATTCTGAATACTGAATTAAAAAACATGTACGAAGGTAAATTTCCTACTAAAAGATATAAGCACACATTACGTTTTTTGAATGATGTAATTTCTAAAGAAGAGAAAATTCTCGATTTAGGGGTTGCAAATCCTTTTTCTGAAATTCTTACCAAGGAAGGCTACGACGTAACAAATACTCAGGGGCAGGATTTAGACTTAAAGACCGATGTTGTTAAAACTGATTCTTACGATGTTGTTACAGCATTCGAGATTTTTGAACACTTAGTGTCTCCTTTTAATGTTATAAAAGATATTGAAGCTAAGAAATTAGTAGCATCAATCCCGTTAAGGCTTTGGTTTGCTTCGGCCTATAGAAGTAAAACCGATAAATGGGACAGACATTATCACGAATTTGAAGATTGGCAATTTGATTGGCTTCTTGAAAAAGCAGGTTGGCGAATCGTTAAGCGTGAAAAGTTTACAAACCCAGTAAAGAGAATAGGAATACGTCCTATACTACGTAGTTTTACACCGAGATATTATCTAGTTTACGCTGTTAGAAATTAATGGAATTTTACATCATCATACCCGCCCATAATGAAGAGGCTTATATAGGTAAGATGTTGCAATCAATCGTTGAACAAACAATTCTTCCTAAAAAGGTTGTTGTTGTAAATGATGCTTCAACCGACGATACTCAAAAGATTGTCGATCAATTTTCAAAACAGTATCCATATATTCAAAGTGTTTTTCACAATTCAAAAGCACTTCACGAGCCTGGAAGTAAAGTAGTAAATGCATTTTACAAAGGCTTAGAAACGCTAGATTCAGATTTTGAACTAATTGGAAAATTTGATGCCGACTTAATACTTCCTAAAGATTATTTTAAAAAAACCATTCAACTTTTCACGGCTGATAATAACGTAGGTATAGCTGGAGGGAATCTCTATATTGAAAATGATGGGGAATGGAAGTTTGAAGCTATTTCAGAAAAAACCAAAGTCCGCGGACCTATAAAACTGTATCGTAAAAAATGTTTTGAAGATATAGGTGGCCTTAAAAAATCTATTGGTTGGGATTCTGTAGATGGCTTATTGGCAGAATACCACGGATGGACTATAAAAACTGATACTTCCTTAAAAGTAAAACACTTAAAACCCACAGGAAAAGTTTATACCCACACCGCCAAACTTAAGCAGGGTGAAGCTTTTTATAAGATGCGTTATGGGTTTTGGCTAACGTTTATCGCTTCAGCAAAACTAGCTTCCAAAAAAAATAGCTTTTCATTTTTCATAAATGCAATAAAAGGTTTTTACAAAGCGAAAAGGGAAAACCTAGAGTATATGGTTTCAGAAAAAGAAGGAAAATTTATCCGAGATTTGCGCTGGAAAAATATTTTTAGGAAAATAGGAGTTCGTTAATTCAATGAGCGGGAGATTAGTGTAGAATACCTTATTTAACAACAAACTCTTAACACATCATAACCTTATTAATTCCTATTTTTACCGGAAAATTATATAATATGAAGATTAAGTTTTCTCTCCTTGCAGTTTTATTGTCAGTTTCAATTATTTCAACTTCATGTGTTTCTGTTAATGTAAAAGATAACACCGTTTCACATGTGCCTCAAGAATCAAAAAAACCTAAAAATATCATCCTTTTAATAGGTGATGGTATGGGCTTAAGTCAGGTTTCAGCGGCTATTTATTATAAAAATGCAAAGCCAAACTTTGAGCGCTTTAACACTATAGGTTTGAGTAAAACTTCCTCTTCAAACGAGTTGATTACCGATTCTGCTGCAGGTGCAACAGTTTTTTCTACTGGGGTTAAAACCTATAACGGAGCTATAGGTGTAGATAAGGACACCATTCCCGTTCCAACTATTGTAGAACATCTTGTAAAACGGGGTTATGGCACCGGAATTGTTGCAACTTCATCTATACAACATGCGACCCCTGCTTCTTTTTATGCACACGTAAAAAGCAGAAGTATGTATGAGGAAATTACAGAGTTTGCTCCAAAAAGTGGCGTTAATTTTTTTGCAGGTGGGGGGCTAAAGTTTTTCAACAAAAGAAAAGATGGTAGGGATTTGTTGGCTTCCATGAGAGACAATGGTTATGAGGTGATAACAGATGAATTACCAAAATCTCCAAGTGAAAAAAATCAATTGATTTTACTTGCTGAGAATGGAATGCCAAAAATGAGTGAGGGTAGGGGAAATTTCCTTCCAAATGCAACAAAACTAGCGATGGAGAAATTGTCTAAAAACGAAAATGGTTTTTTCCTAATGGTTGAAGGTAGCCAAATTGATTGGGGCGGACATAATAATGAAGGTGACTATTTAATTGAAGAACTTTTAGACTTTGATAAAGCTATAGGTGTTGCTTTAGATTTTGCCGCTAAAAACGGTGAAACTTTGGTAATTGTTACTGCAGACCATGAAACTGGAGGCTTCACTTTAGCGTCTAAAGATGGGGATTATAACAAAATAAACCCAGTGTTTTCAACTACGGGACACTCTGGCACAATGGTGCCTGTTTTTGCTAAAGGACCTGGAGCAGAATTGTTTAATGGAATTTATGAAAACAATGAGATTTACTTTAAAATGATGGAACTTTTAAAGTAATCGATTTTTCGAATAATGATTTTTATTTTACTGACTGTTATATGAGGTCTGGGAGGTTAGATATTTTGTTTTAAAATTAATTTAATTTGTAAAAAACATCTTACCAATGAATTCTTAACGCACTTTTATAAATTACACTAATGTAAATTTAGTACTTTAGCCATAACTATAGATTTTATGAAGTATTTACATGATATTGGTTCTTATTTTTTGATGCTTAAAAAAGTGTTCGCTAGCTTCACTAAAACATCAGTACTGAAACATATGATCTTTAAAGATATAAACGACCTTATTATAAGTTCTTTGGGTATCGTTGCATTTATATCTTTTTTTGTGGGAGGTGTTGTATCTATTCAAACAGCATTAAACATGGACAACCCAATTGTTCCAGATAGTTTAATTGGATTTGCAACTCGACAATCTGTTATCCTGGAATTTGCTCCAACTTTTATCTCTATTATCATGGCGGGTAAAGTTGGATCTTTTATTACTTCCAGTATCGGCTCTATGCGAGTTACAGAGCAGATTGATGCTTTGGAAGTTATGGGGATAAACTCCCTAAACTACTTGGTTTTCCCTAAAATTGTCGCTTTAATGTTTTATCCTTTTGTGATAGTGCTTTCAATGTTTTTAGGAGTTTTTGGAGGTTGGGTAGCAGCGGTGTATGGTGGTTTTAGTAGTTCTGCCGATTTTATTGCTGGAGTTCAAGAAGACTTTATACCCTATCAACTATTTTACGCCTTTTTTAAAACATTCATATTTGCTTTTATATTAGCTACTGTACCTTCTTGGCAAGGTTACTATATGAAAGGTGGCTCACTTGAAGTAGGTAAAGCAAGTACAAATTCCTTTGTGTGGACTAGTGTACTTATAATTGCCGCAAACTATATAATAACCCAACTCCTTTTAAGCGCATGATAAAAATTGAAGATGTACATAAAAGATTTGGTGAAGAAGAAATTCTAAAAGGAATTTCCACTGTATTCGAAAAAGGGAAAACCAACCTTATTATCGGGCAGAGTGGTAGTGGTAAATCCGTTATGCTTAAATGTCTTATTGGATTATTTAAGCCAGAACAAGGTAAAATCTATTACGGAGACGAGGCTATTCAAGATATGGACGACGAAAGGCAACGCAAGCTTCGCGAAGAAATGGGAATGCTTTTTCAAGGTGGAGCATTGTTTGATTCGATGAATATTGAAGAAAATGTAATGTTTCCGTTGCGAATGTTTACAAAGATGAAGAAGCAAGAAATGCTAGCCCGAGTAAATGAAGTTTTAAAACGTGTAAACCTCGAAGGGGTTAATAAAAAATATACTGCCGAAATTTCTGGTGGAATGCAAAAACGTGTTTCTATAGCTCGTGCAATCGTAAACAAGCCAAAATATTTATTTTGTGATGAACCTAACTCTGGACTAGATCCGAAAACAGCTACCTTAATTGATACATTAATTCAAGAGATTACGCATGAATACGATATTACAACTATCGTGGTAACTCACGATATGAATTCAGTTATGGAAATTGGTGAGAAGGTAATGTTGCTTAAAAATGGCAAACTAGTCTGGCAAGGGACAAATCAAGAAATATTCAAAACCGATAACGAAGATGTTACCAGTTTTGTGTATTCATCAGATCTATTTAAGAAAATACGCGATGTTCAGTTAAAGGAAAATAAAGCTTAATTAGTTTATTACCTTATCTATATTCTGATACATCAAGCGTATCCAATTTCATTTTAAACTTAATCCAAGCTTCAATTTTCTTTAATTCTTCTTGGCGTTGTCTCGCAGGAACATTTTTCTTCCAACGTATGTTTATCACTGGTAGTGTATCGGTTTTTTTAAAGTTGGTTGTAATTTTATTTGAATAGCTAAATGTTTCAACGTTTTCGTAGTTTATTTTTAGCTCTTTGCTCACTTCTTCAAAAGGAATACTTTTAACTTTTAACATGGTGATTTGATCCTCTAAAAAGCGAATTCTTTCATCCTTATTTTGAATAATCTGTTCGTTTTTTACGTAAAGATCTTCTAAAATACCTGCTTTTATTTCTCCTGATAGCCTTGCTGCCATTTCTCCACTTTGATCAGTTCCTTGATAAATTCGCAATTGAGCGGTTTCGAGTTTATCAGTGTTTTCTAATTCTGTTAACCATTCATTTATTTTAGATTGTGGCACTGGACGACCAATAAAATAAACATCTATATCTTTTGTTTTGTAATCTTGAGTAAATTTAACTACTTCGGCTCCGTCGTATTTTACTGTTTTGTTCACAAACTCCTTAGCTCTGTTTTCAAAAACTTGTTGGTCTAATAGTTTTATAAATAGCCATACACTAGGAACCATTACCGCAATCGCAATTAAAGATGCAATTTGAGAAATTCGCTTACGTCTTTTACTATTTGCATACCTTACTAATGGAAATCTCAAAATTTTTGAAACTATAAATGTAGATAGCGCAATAAACACTGCGTTAATGCTAAATAAGTATAAAGCACCACCGGCATATGAAGCATTTCCAATTGCCAATCCATAACCCACAGTACACAAGGGTGGCATTAAGGCGGTGGCAATTGCAACCCCAAATATAACGCTAGCAATTGTTCCGCTCTTTGTTTTAGCAACTATAAGTCCTAATCCACCAAAAATAGCGATCAGCACGTCTAAAATTGTAGGATATGTTCTTGCAATAAGCTCAGGTGTTTCTTCGGTAAGTGGCGATAACTTAAAGTAAAGAAATGCTGTAAGTACACTTAAAAATACCATTACCCCTAAGTTTATAAGCGAACGTCTAAGGGTTTCAACGTCGTTAATAGCTACAGATAATCCAATACCTACAATTGGTCCCATAAGTGGAGATATAAGCATGGCTCCAATTACAACAGCAGTACTACTTACGTTAAGACCAATAGATGCAACGAATATGGAGAAAATAAGAATCCAAGCAGTATGTCCTTTAAAAGAAATGTCCTTTTTTACTGCGTCAATAGTAGCGTCTCGGTCGGTGTCTGCACGAATGTCGAAAAGTTCTTTTAAGAACTGTTTGAGGCTTTGCCAAGTATTGAGTTTTACTTGCTCAAACTCCTCGTCGTTAGGAGTAACCTTTATATCATTATTGTTATTTGTATTCTCCATTTATAAATATTTTTTACCAAATTTATTGGAAACTTCTTTTAAAAGTTCTTTTATCTCTTGTTCCTTATCTTTTGGAAATACAAGTAAAACATCTTCTTTGTCCACTACAATATAATCTTCAATACCGTCTAAAACAACAAGTTTTTTTGACGATGTAAATATCATATTGTTTTTCGATTTTTCTATGAGAGTGTCAGCATTTACAATAGAATTATTAAAATTATCTTTCTTTAACTTGTCGTGAAGCGCTCCCCAAGTACCCAAATCGTTCCAATCGAAAGTAGCTTTTTTTACGTAAACATTATCAGCTTTTTCTAAAATTCCGTAATCAATAGATATATTTTCTGCCGCTGAATAGTTTTCTTCAATAAATGTCTTTTCCTTATCTGTGTTTAAATACTCATTTCCATTTGAAAATAAGGTGTACATCTCACCCAAATATTTTTCGAAGGAACTAACTATGCTTTTTGCACTCCAAATAAAAATACCAGCATTCCAATTAAAATTCCCAGCGGCTATAAATTTCTTGGCAGTTTCATAATCTGGTTTTTCTCGAAACTGTTTTACTTTAGTAATGTTTTTATTATCTACTTTTTGGTTATCAAGTTTTTCAGCTTCACTTAATGTAGGCTCCGTTTTACTTTCTATATAGCCAAATCCAGTGTTAGGAAATGTAGGTTTAATTCCTAAAGTAAGTAAAATATCTTCTTTTTCAGCAGCCTCAAAACATTCTTGAACGTCTTTCGAAAAAGCTAATTCATCCTCTATCCAGTGATCGCTTGGGGCAACCAACATTAGTGCATTTGGGTTTTTTTTCTTTATTTTTAAAGCGGAAAGTAAAATGCAAGGCGCAGTATTTCGCATTGCAGGTTCTAATACTACTTGCTTTTCTGAAATCTTGGGTAGTTGTTCAAGTGTAATCTCCAAATACCTTTCGTTGGTAAGTATATAGATGTTTTCCGAAGGTATAATTTTATTAAGCCTCGAAAATGTTTTCTGCAGTAAGGTTTCTCCAGACCCCAACATATCGTGGAACTGCTTTGGAAACTCTTGTGTGCTTACTGGCCAAAATCTTGAGCCAATTCCACCCGCCATTATTACTGCATAATAATTATTATTCATAGTTAATGTTTTGATTCAAGACACTAAAGAATTAGAGAACAAGATCTAATTCGATGTCTGTATGTTTTAATAGGTTAAGTATAGTTCTTGCTAACGGTTTATCGGAATCTTTTCATATTTATTTCAAAAATTCCACTTCCGCATTTGGATTAAAAAGGTAAACTCTGCCTGTTGCAATTTCTACACATTCATATCGCTTCACTTTCTTCTTTCCGCGTTTAAATATTCTTCCATTATACAGTCTAAAACTACCACCTAAGGGGATTTCAAAGATATAGTTTTTATCATTCTCGGGATCGAACTGCTTCAGCGCTAAAGATAATTTTGCGTCGGTATCACTAGATGCTGTCGGATTTTTAAAATGCCGCGCTAATAATGGTAAAAGTTGATTAGGAAAAACCTCTGGTCGTAAATAGGGAAGCATTAGCAATTGAAATGTGCGTTTCCATTCAATTCCGTGTGGTTTAATTAGCTTGCCGTACTTTTCGAAAGCTTCTAAATGTGCTATTTCGTGAATAAGGGTAATAAGAAAACGATATTTATTTAAAGAAGTGTTTACAGTAATTTGATGTTGCCCATTAGGCATTCTTCTATAGTCACCGTGACGTGTAACACGTTGGTTAACAATTTTTAGGTGAACATTGTAAGTCTTTATTAGCTCAAAAACAGGAACAACAGACGCCTGCGGAATATATTTCTCAAGAATCTCTATCATAGAAGGACAAGATATAAATTTTTACGCCTAGAAATAGCTTCAAAAATACCCAGAATTAGCCTTAAAAAGCCCGTTTAGATGTCAAAATATAAAATAAAATTAAGAATCGAAAGCTATTGTAGTTACCATTCATTTTAGTATCAATTAGTTAAATATTTTTATTTAAATTAATTCTAAATAGTCTTGGATAATTGAGTTTTGCGCAATAGTTTTGCACTTTATTTAAATTCAATCTAAATTAATATAACATAAAATGAAATACATTACTTCGTTACTTTTTATGATTTGCGCCCAGTTTATGATAGCGCAGGAAGTAGCAACAATTCAAGGAAAGGTTATCGATATCGACAACAATCCTATCCCTTTTGCTAGTGTTTATATCTCCGAAATAAAGAAAGGAGGAACAGCAAATGGAGATGGTGAATTTACCTTAAACAATATTCCTTATGGGGAATGGCAATTAACTTCTAGTGGAGTAGGGTATCAGGCAATTTCAATTGCAATTCATCCTAATCAATCTGTTTTAAGCGGGATTGTTTTTCAACTTCCTTTTGATAATGAATTAGAGCAAGTAGAAGTTTTTGGTAACCGAAACGACCATCCAGATAAAATTGAATCTATTACGCGTTTACCATTAAAACCTTATGAGCAGATTCAGAGTATTTCTGTTATTTCTAAAAAGGTAATTGAAGATCAAGGAGCTCTTTCTATCTCTGATGCTACTAAAAATGTTCCCGGAGTTTACACTTTTGCCACTTATGGCAATAAGCGTGAAAGTATGTCGTCTCGTGGATTTAGAGGTATTCCAATACTTAAAAATGGCGTGCGAGTACACTCCGATTTTCGAGGTGTTGGAGTATTGACCGATATGCAGGGAGTAGATAATATTCAAATTTTAAAAGGTACAGCCTCAATTACACAAGGGGTGGCTACCGATTTGGGAAGTCCGGGTGGAATTATAAACATAGTTACCAAAACCCCTAAATACAACACAGGAGGAAGTGTGAGTTTAAGAGGAAATAGTTTTGGACAGATTAGGCCAACCTTCGATTTATATGGACCACTTAATAAAGAAAAAAACATTGCATTCCGTTTAAATGGAGCATTAGAAAGAGCTGATAGCTATCGCGATATGGTAGATAAAGAAAGCTTTTATTTCAACCCCTCTTTCCAATGGAAAGTGAATAAGAAAACTACTGTAACACTAGAGTTAGACCATTATTACGATAGTCGTACGCCAGATTTAGGAACCGTTAACCTTGCAGATAATGATGTAAACGCAATCTACAATCTTCCAGATTCACAGTTTTTAGGGTTTGAAAATGATCGTTCCATTACTCAAAATACGACCTATGCAATTCGAATGGATCACGAATTAAACGATAAGCTTACCTTAAAAGGTGCGTTTTACAGCTCGTCTTTAAGTTTAGACGATAAAGGTGCTAGTCTAGGGAAAACAATTGAAGAAAATGACGCTCCATTATACAATGTTCGTCAGCGTAGCTATACTACATCAACCCGAGATGATAACAACAGCGTTTTGCAATTCGATTTAATTGGTGACGATGTATACACGGGTTCTATTAAACACACTTTTCAAGTTGGGTTTGATTATCGTTCTTCTCGAGTAAGTACTAGTAGCCAATCTGCCGGAGTAGTCGATACTATTAATGTTTTTCAGAATATAGCACATCGCTTACCAAATGTTTCTCTAAACGACCCCAATATTAGCGGTGGAAAAACAAATTCACTAGGTTTTGTGGCACAAGATGTAATTTCATGGAATTCATGGTTAAAAACATTTTTAGGAGCGCGCTATAGTTCTACGGAAACAATTTCTGAAACTGAGAATACGCGTAGCGACGCTTTTAATCCATTAGGTGGTTTTATTATTTCACCAATTAAAAACATCAATATTTTTGCTTCATACACCAATAGTTCGTATCCAAGAACAGCTTCACGCTTAGGTGAAAACGGTGAGGAATTGGGTAATGAGCGTTACGATCAGATTGAAACAGGTTTAAAAACTACTTGGTTAAACGACAGACTGCGTTTTAATGTGACACTTTTCAAAATCAACAATAAAAATATTAACCTCCCTGTTTACGATGAAACTTGGACTAACATCTTGTATTACACCCAAGGTGGTAATGACCAGCGACAAGGAATAGAAGTTGAATTGACAGGTCGTCCGCTTCAAAACTTGGAGTTGATTGGTGGGTATTCGTATATAGACGCTCAGTACAAGGAGCACACCTCTTATGTTTACGGATCTGCCCCGCTTAATACTCCAAAGCATACGTTTAATGCTTATGCCAATTATTCATTTAGAAATAGTGCATTGGATGGTTTAACTATCGGAGCAGGAGCTTACTTTACAGGTGAACGCCCAATTAACGATTGGTCTTCAGGACCTGTAACGCATGAAGGGATTGTTCCTGGACAAAAACCTTTCAATGTAGAAGCATATACGCTAGTAAACTTCCAAGCTGAATATAGATTCGATCAAAACTGGAGTGTTCAATTTCTTTTAAATAACGTCTTTAATGAAATAGGCTACAACGCCTATAGAACTCGCTATATCAATCAAACTGACCCAAGAAGTGTTGCTGGGGTAGTTCGTTATAGCTTTTAGTTGTTTGAGTTGTTAATTAATAAAGGCACGACCAAGGTTGTGCCTTTATCATTAATTGAGTTATTTATAGATGAAAACTAAAAAATATACACTCCGAAGGTTTATAAACGATGTTCACTTGTGGTTGGGAATAGGTAGTGGAATTATTTTGCTTATTATTTGCTTAACGGGAACCATACTTACTTTTGAAGAAGAAATTAAAAGTGTTTTTGCTGAGGAAATTGCAGTTTCACCAACCGAAATAAAGATACCTATTGAGCAATTAGTACAAACGCTTACTCCTGAAGGTGAAGTTATGCGCGTGAGTATTAGCCCAGAACCTACAAAACCCTATGAGTTTTCTGTAAAGACAAATAAAAATGACCGTCGAGGAACTACGTTTTTTGTTGACCAGTACAAGGGGGTGTATGCCATAAAACCTAAAAATCCGTTGGATGGTTTTTTTATGACCAACTTTAAATTGCATCGGTGGTTGTTACTAGATATATCTATCGGAAGGCCTATTGTTGGAATTTCAACTATTATATTTTTAATTCTTTCTATTTCTGGAATCGTACTTTGGTTTCCGAAGAAAAAATTGTCAAAACTGAAGTGGAAACATTTAAAACCTGGTTTTAAAATTGCTTGGCGAGCCAAGTGGAAGCGTATTAACCATGACCTACATGTTACTCTAGGATTTTATACGGCTATATTTTTAGTTATAATGTCTGTAACAGGTTTGTTTTGGTCTTTTGAGTGGTATAGGGATGCCGGAAGCGCAGTACTCGGGACTGAGGTTTTTGGTGGTCGCGGTGGCGGACCTAAAATAGAATCTAAAATTGATTTAGATAAAGGAAGTGTAGATTTTACTGATATATTAAACATTACTGAAAGAGAATTACCTTTTGAGGGTACTACAGTTTTACAAATTCCTACAGATGAAAAAGAAATATTTAATATTAGAAAATACCACGATCAAGAATTTTTTAAAACTGCTGTAGACGAATTGAAAATTGATCGTGATGGATCAATAATAGCTAAAGAAATTTTTTCAAAAAAATCCCTAAATAAGCAAATTGCGAGTTCCATAAAATCACTTCATATGGGAACAATTTTTGGCTGGTTTTCAAAAACTATTTACTTTATTTCCTGTTTAATTGCCACAAGTCTTCCGATTACAGGAGTAATTATTTGGCTTAAAAAATTAAAAGATAAAAAGAAAAAACTTGCTAAAAAGAAAGCTTAGAAAATTGTAAAAAGTTAAGGCGTAGTACTAGAAACTTGAAGTATTTTTCCGTTGTAGAATTTATTTCCTGTAAGTGAAAAATCCATGATGTATTGCGCCATTTCGGTGGCTGAAAGTGGGGCTTTTAAACCTGGGAAAGCTTCTTCAAGCATTTCCGTTTGTACAGAGCCTAATGCTAACGCATTAAAAGAAGGACCCGTTTCTTTATACTCTTCAGCAAGCAATTCTGTTAGGGTAAGTATTGCGCCTTTACTACTGCTATATGCGCTTAGTCCTGGGAACTTCACACTGCCTTGAACACCACCCATGCTACTGATATTTACCACGTGTCCATCCTTGTTTATATAAGGTAGCAAGGTTCTTATTAAAATAGAAGGCCCTAACACATTTACATCGTAACAAGCTTTAAACTCTTCAGCAGTAATTTCTTCGAAAGGTTTATTAACCAAGTGTCCAGCGTTGTTTATTAATACATCTACTCTTTCCATTCTGGCTTGTAAAAAGCTCGATAGTTTTACAATAGCAGCTGCATCGGCTATATCAAATTCTAAAGCAGTAACATTTTTCAAGTTTAACGCTGAAACAGGCTTAGAGTTTCTCGAAAGCGCCAATACATTATGTCCAGCTTCTGAAAATAACTTCACCATTTCAAAGCCAATACCTCTTGATGTTCCTGTAATTATTATGTTTTTCATGAAGTGATATTTAATGAAAAGACCTGCAAGGTGCTGCCGGAGCCCACCTTGTAGGTCTAAACCTAATGAATATTAAACTTACAAGGAGACCTGTTAAAAAGAGGAAAACACCTTGTAGTCTTTTAATTTCTACACAAACATAGTAACAGGATTCTCAATATACTGTCGTACTGTTTGTAAAAATTTTGCTCCTGTTGCGCCATCTACTGTTCTATGGTCACAAGCTAGGGTTACTTTCATAGTATTACCAACTGCAATCTGCCCGTTTTTCACAACTGGTTTTTGAACAATTGCTCCAACTGATAGTATTGCTGAATTTGGTTGATTTATAATGGAAGTAAATTCATCTATTCCAAACATACCAAGATTGGAAACAGTAAACGTACTACCTTCCATTTCTTGTGGAGTTATTTTCTTATTTCTTGCTTTTCCAGCCAACTCTTTTACTTGTGCTCCAATTTGAGAGAACGTCATTTGGTCTGCAAATTTCAATACCGGTACAAGTAACCCTTCATCTACTGCTACTGCAACCCCAATATGGATGTGCTTTGCGATTTTTGTAGCTTCTGGCGACCATTGGCTGTTTACTTGTGGGTGCTTACGCAACGCCATTGCACACGCTTTAATGATCATATCGTTAAACGATATTTTCACGTCAGGATCAGAATTAATTGCTTGGCGAGAGGAAATTGCGATATCCATGTCCAACTCAACAGTTAGATAGTATTCTGGAGCCGTAAATTTAGATTCAGACAATCGCTTGGCGATGGTTTTACGCATCTGAGAGTTTTTCACCTCTTCAAAACTTTCTGTTCCAACTGGAGTGTAAGCTTGTGCTCCACCTGCTGCGGCTGGCTGATAGTTTTCAATATCGCTTTTTACAATACGTCCATTTTCACCACTTCCGCGAACATGACGCAGGTTAATTCCCTTTTCTTCTGCCAAAACTCTTGCTAAAGGAGAAACAAATAGTCTTCCCTCATTAACAGTTTCTGATCTTGTGTTTTCTTTTGAAGCTTGAACCGGAGTCGCTTTTTCCGCTTCTTTTGGTTTAGAAGATTCTTTTTTCTCCTCTTTAGGTGCCTCAGAAGATTTTGATTTTGTTTGATAGCTTTCAACAATTCCAGAAACGTCTGTTCCTTCTGGACCAATAATAGCAAGTACAGCATCTACAGGTGACGACTCGCCTGCGCCAATGGCAATTTTTAAAAGTGTTCCAGAGTAGAACGATTCAAACTCCATAGTTGCCTTATCGGTTTCAATTTCAGCTAAAATATCACCTTCTTCAACTTTATCGCCTTCGTTTTTAAGCCAGGTAGCAACAGTTCCTTCCGTCATGGTATCGCTTAGGCGTGGCATTGTAATTACCTCAACACCATCAGGTAGTCCAGCCGAACCAGAAGAATCTTCATCTTTAGAAGTATCCTTCTTTTTATCCGAAGACTTTTTTTCTGCTTCATCTTCATCTTGAACCTCATCTTCCGAAGATTTATCTGATGTCTTCCCATCAATTAAATCTGAAATATCTTCACCTTCCTCACCAACAATAGCCAAAAGTGTATCTACAGGGGCGGTTTCCCCTTCTTCAATACCTATGTGAAGTAATGTTCCTTCGTAAAAAGATTCAAACTCCATTGTAGCCTTATCGGTTTCAATTTCGGCTAAAATATCGCCTTCGTTTACGGTATCCCCAACTTTTTTAAGCCAAGTTGCTACCGTTCCTTCCTCCATAGTGTCGCTTAAACGCGGCATGTTAATTACTTCTGCCATCTCTTATAATTTATCTGATAAAAAAGGGTAATCTTGTTGTTCATATACAGAATCGAACATCACGTTCTTCTCTGGGTATGGAGATTCATCAGCGAATTTTTCACATTCTTCAACCAAATCTTTCACCCTTTGGTTTATCTTTTTAATCTCGTCTTGAGTTGCCCAATCGTTTTCATAGATTTGATGAAGAACATAACTTATAGGATCTTCTTCTTGTTTCTTGGCAACTTCTTCTTTTGTTCTATAATGCTGTGCATCACTCATTGAGTGACCACGATAGCGATAGGTACGCAACTCTAAGAAAGTGGGTCCATCTCCGCGACGTGCGCGTTTAATAGCCTCGTCCATTTCTTTTGCTACTACTTCTGGCTTCATAGCATCAACTGGTTTACACGGCATTTCGTAGCCAAGACCAAGTTTGTAAATATCGGTGTGGTTTGCAGTACGTTCAACCGAAGTTCCCATAGCGTACCCATTGTTTTCAACACAGAATACCACTGGAAGTTTCCAAAGCATGGCAAGGTTAAAAGTTTCGTGGAGCGAACCTTGACGCGTAGCACCATCTCCCATATAGGTTAAGGTTACAGCATCTCTTTCAAAATATTTATCGGCAAAAGCCAAGCCAGCACCTAGTGGAATTTGTCCTCCTACAATACCGTGACCTCCGTAAAAACGGTGTTCTTTTGCAAAAATATGCATAGAACCTCCTAAACCTTGAGAAGTACCAGTTGCCTTACCGTAAAGCTCTGCCATTACTTTTCTTGGGTCTACACCCATACCAATAGGTTGTACGTGATTCCTGTATGCGGTAATCATTCGGTCTTTAGAAAGGTCCATAGCGTGCAGAGCACCTGCTAGAACAGCTTCTTGACCATTGTAAAGGTGTAGAAAACCTCTTACTTTTTGATTGATATAAACTTGCGCAAGTTTGTCTTCGAATTTGCGCCAAAAGAGCATGTTTTCGTACCAATCTAGGTACGTTTTCTTAGTGATTTTCTTCATCTATCTGCTATAAGGTTTTCCCAGGGGAAAATTTATTAAACGGATAACAAAAATAGTACTTTAAAAGGAGAAAATACAAATAACAATTCCTAAAATACAAATGCCCTAAAAAATGCAAAAAGCAAGTTTTAAACCATGTTTTATTTATAAAATAGTTGTTTTGTGTGTGATGCCTCTGCTAGAGGTATTTGGCATCGAAGCCTAAGGGGAGTAAATCTAGTACTGAATTAGTTTTCACTATTTTTCCAGTTTCACCCATAAAGTAAACGGCGATTGGAGATTTTTGTTTTTGTTCGTATTCCGCCAAAGACTGTCTGCAGGCGCCACAAGGCCCAATGGGTTCGGTTAAAACTTGTTTAGAAGAACTTGCAGAAATAGCAATTGCTTTAATTTCTTCGTTAGGATAAAGCGCTCCTGTATGGAAAATAGCCACACGCTCTGCACATAAGCCTGAAGGATAGGCTGCATTCTCCTGATTACTGCCAATCGTAATTTCGTTTGAAGCAAGCCGAATAGCTGCTCCAACTTGAAAAAGCGAATAAGGCGCATAAGCATTATTACGTGCTTCTTGCGCCTTATTCATTAATTCTTGAATATCTTTTGGAAGCTCTGAAACAGATTCAAAAACTTCAATTGAGATTTCTATTTTTTGTTTTTTCACGTGTGATTATTAATATACCTAAAAGGTTTTGAAAACCTTACAGGAAGAGAGCCCAATTGCTCAATATTTCATTCTAATACTCGTCGTAAGTATCACCAAAGTTGAACGTCAATCCAAAACGAAGTGTTCCGTCTAGTGGCGTAACAACCTTACCAGTTCCGAACAAGTAAGAAATATCAATGTTGATAGCAGTATAACGGAAACCTGCACCTACAGAAGCAAATTTTCTTCCCCCTTTCATGTCGCTTTCGTTGAAGTAACCCGCACGGAAAGCAAATACATCTTGATACCAGTATTCAGCACCTAATGCCCAAGTAAATTCTTTTAACTCTTCAGACATTCCTCCTGGAGCATCTCCAAACGACTTAAACATACCAGAGATAAAACTTATGTTTCTATAGTCTCTGTTGTTTTGAGCAATCTCCTCAGAAGTAACTTCACCATCACCGTTAAGGTCTGGATCTTGTGGCGTTGGTACTAAAAGTTTATTAACTTCTAATGAAACCCCTACTTTGTTGTACTCATCAAGAATAAAATCGAAACCTCCTCCTAAAGCTAGGTTTGTTGGAAGATTACTTTCAGAATTGTCTGAGTTGTCATATTTAATTTTAGGTCCAATGTTTGAAATATTGAAACCCATTCTCCAACGACCATCAAAATCGCTGTAAGGAATTTCTTCACTTTGATAATATCCTGAAACATCTACTGCAAATGAACTTGCTGCGGAAGCATCGGCATCACTTGTTTGAAGTTTCAAATCTGAACGAAGGTATCTACCAGAAACTGCCATAGAAAAACGCTCACTTAATCGAAGAGCATAAGACACATCGAAAGTAAATTCGTTAGGGCTTAAGATTAACGGGTCTTGCTCTAATGTTTGACGTGCTTCAATGTCCCCAAGTTTAAAATATCTTAAACTAGCACCTACCGCACTACGCTCGCTTAAACGGTTGTAATAGGTTACGTCTGCTAAGAATATATCGTTTACCAGTTTACTTAAATATGGCGTGTATGAAATACCAACTCCTTGCTTAGACAATGCAAAAACGTTTTGAGCTGGGTTCCAATGCTGTGAAAAAGCATCGTGAGAAGTCACAACACCTATGTCTCCTAATGCGCCAGCACGAGGGTCAGCGGCAATAAGTAAGAAAGGAACACCTGTTGTAATTGGATTAAATTTTTCGATATCATTTTGTGCTTTCACCGATTTAAAAGCAACTAAACCTATTAGTACGGTAATAAGAATTTTCTTCATTATTGTGAATTTTGAGCAAATATAATTTTAATTTTTAAAGGATAACGAGTTTCTCAAATTTTTCAACTCGCTGATTGGTTAACGCAGATTTAACTGTAATCTTATATACATATACACCTTTTCCTATTTTATCTCCAAAATCGTCGCGACCGTCCCAAGTAATTTCTCGAGATAGATAGCTTCCAGATGGCGGAATTGCTGCATTTTTTGTCCAAACTACTTTTCCGGTAACGGTAAAAACTTGAACTTGTACATCTAGGGTTTCATCAGGTCTATTGTGGTTAAACCAGAATTCTGTGTAATTTACAAATGGATTAGGATAGTTTAAAACACGAGTTATTTCTAATTTTTCATTACCAGCAACCACAAATTGTATCTCTGCAGTGGAAGAGTTGTTGTAAACATCCCAGGCTTTTAGCTTTAATGTGTGTAATCCATCTTCTAAATCACGAAACTTAAAAGTTGCCGTACCTTTAGTGTAATCGTCCACTTCGGCTTGGTAAAATTCGTTTAATACAAATGGATTTGATTCATCTCCGTCCAGTGTAGCCACTATATCGTGACCAATTCCGCTAGCGGTATTTATTCCATTTGGATCTTCAAGTTTTACTAATAAAATAGGGGAGTCGTCTGTTATTCCACCCGAAACGAAACTCTCGTCGTTCATAAATAATTTAATAAGTGGGCCTTCGTTGTCTTCAGGAGCATTTTCATTTAATCCTCCTACGTTAATGTCTAGGTTTACACCTGCTTGATCTTCCAAAGCGTTTTCTCTTTCGGCATAGAGGCTTACTCGTCCTTTACCAACCGGAATTTGAATATCTCGAGGAACAACAAATTCAAAATCGAATTGCCCATTTTGTATTGATGCTTGTCCGTTAAACAATACCTCACCTAATACTTCAAAATCCATTATTTCCCCAATATTGTCGTTGTCTAAGGTTTGTCGTTGCACTTTTTTGTCGAAAACCTTCGCGCCAAGGGTGCCGTTGTAATCTGTCATAGGTGTTCCATTCGGACTTAAAATTTGACCGCTAAATTTTACTTTGCTCAAGGCTTTAAGTGTGTCGGTAGCTTGCGCAATTGGTACATCGTTTAAATGAGTAATTTGGATATCTTTTTTTGGAAAAGCAAGATTCATCGCAGGATCTCCAATATAGAAAACTACACGACGAAGTGGAGTTCCTATTCCTAAGTCGGCTTTTGATAGGCGAAGTCCTTCAGAAGGAGCAACGGGAACGTCTCTGCCATAGCCAAAAAGATGTTCTGCTAAGTATTCATTAAAAGTTACCCCTGTTCTAATAAAAATTGCACGGGTAGTGGTAACCATTGATATGGCACCCCCTTCTTTGTTTTGGTAGGTTAATTCTCCAGCGGTAATGCGAAGTGGGTTGTCAAACTTGGTAAATTCACACGTTACGGTTATAACACAAGGGAGCTTGTTTTTATTTTTAAGTCCTTCAGCTGTTCCTTTAGTATATATAAATTCGTGTGCTAGTCCGTCTTCACCTCCGTGACCAAAGTAATCTAGGATTATTGCTCCCGCTTCAAAAGCAGTTTTTATAGCCTCATTTACTTCAGGATATCTATTACCTCCAGCAGATGCTTGCTGCTGGTATGAGTCGGAGTGAATTTTCTTTACATTTATAAAAGGTTTTTCGTCTGAAATTTGATCACCTAGGGCATCGAGATTACGCTGTAGGGTTGCGTCTGTGCTATTATCGGCATCATCAGAAACTAATACAAAATTTGTTCTCCAGTTGCCATAAGTATTTTCAGAGGTGTAGTTTATTACCTTATCGACCATTGCGTTGGCTAAGGGAACATTATCGGCAACAATTCTTCCCATAGCGATATCTAACAAATCAATATCTCCAGACCTTAGCCCGATAGTACCTTCATTTTCATCCATATTTCCAAAGAAGTCATCAGACATAAATGAAAAACTTATACTAGTGCTCGATAAGGTGTGAAAAGTTGGTACTATATTATTGTTGTTTGAAATTCTGTTTTTATAGTCTATAGAGGTGTCTCCTAATATACCGACGTATTTAACGCGGTTAGTTTCGGAAGAGGCATTAAAATAAACATATCGAATAAAATTTCGAATTGCCGATATATCTTGACTACCAGAGCTAAACTCTTCGTAAATTTTATCTGTAGTTACCACTTTTACATTAAGGCCGTTTAAGTTTTTATGATGATTTGCAAGTCTTAATGCAGGTTGAATTAGAAAAGGAACCGTTATAATAATGTAGTCGATGTCTTTAAATTGTCCCGACTCATCTTTGAATATACTTCCTTTTAAATTTTGGTTTGCTACTGCAGATTGGGAAACCTTAATAGGAGTGAAATAGTCGTTTGGATTAAGTGCTACATATTTTCTAAGCCTGCCTAAATTTTGTTTAAAACTTATTGAAGATGCGCTTTCTTCATTTTTTTTTGAAGTGATAAACTGTGGGTCTGTAACATCCCAAATCTGACTTATCTGACTTGCATTTGCTAATTGATAATCTGCCACGCCACTTAGATTGACAGCATCATTATATTGAAAAGCCATTTGTTTAGCTGTCCCTGTGAGTTTTCTTTTAACCCATATACTTATATAGTCTAAATATCCTATACTAGACGGGTTTCCATTATTGTTATACGCTAGGTCAATTGTTACCGACTCTCCACTAGCAGGAACTTCGGTGTCAAGTTCAGATAAGTTTAAAAGCCCAGAAGAGCCTAGAGCAGAAAATGTAATAGGATTAAGGCTAGTGCTATTTACAGTTACATTCATAGAAGTAGCACTTTCGGATGCTGCGGCGGCCTTGATTAATATTTTCATTGGAGCACCCGATACAATATTAGGGAAGTCGAAAGTGAAGCTTTGTTCACTTTGAATGTCGAATCTGTTTCCAAACCATCTTCTTCCTAATTTCGTTGGACTTTCCTCGTCTTTTTCGTGAAATTGATAATCGTCAAATTCATCGATAGTCATAGTAGGGGTAGCGGTTGGTTCAACCATTTGAGTTATACGTTTTCCACTTTCGCCATCTGCAGTAATATAATAATAAGACTCATCGGTATAAGGATTGATGTTGGAGTCGTTTTCTTCAACATAACCTTTAGTGCTTGTACCGTAGAAAAGTATATAATCGCTAGAATCAAAGCTTCCGTCTGCTTCACCTACCACCTGTATAGGGGTTTCAGGTAAATCGAAAAATCTGTTCTCAGCATTTAATAAGGGTAGCGATTGTCCGCCGTGGCCATAAATTTTTATGGTTTGCGGGTTAATTCCGTCGGTATTCATGCCTAAGCTATTTAAAAAAGCTTTGTCAATTTTATGAACACCAGTTTTATCAACTTTAAATTTAAACCACTGGCCTTGTGATAGAACAGAATTTGTAATACCCGGGGGCATATTACGACTTTGTGGCCCGTAATTATAATCAACTTTTAACGATGTAACGCGTCTATAATTTCCATTTGAACCTACAATTGGGGAAACAATAAATGTTGTAAAAAGTTTTTCTCTAGATTTTGTACTAACCAATTTATAGGTTAATTCTTTTGGAATTAAATCTGTATTTAGATTGCTAACAGCGCTTGATGAGAGTGGGGCGTAGGTAACGTTGGTAACTCTTACTGAATTTTTATCGGCGAAGCCTTGATCCTCCCATTGTGTGCCATAGCTGATGGTTTGTTCGTTAATTTGAAGATTTAATTCTTCAAGTTTTTCTTGCTTAGTAGCAGTATCTGAAAATTTATTTCCTGTAGTTTCAACAAATTCTGCTTTGTTGTTCCAGCTAATTGAAATGTTTCGAGACTGAGCTATACCTATAGATGGGATGCAAAAAAGTAGTAATAAAAATAATTGTTTTTTCATCAATATTATTAACGCTTTAAATAAACAGTTAGTATAGCTGAACCTTTTTAATAACTTTGTGCAATATTGTAATTAGGATAATATTATCAAAACTAATACGTTTGCTATCGTGAAAAGGTTTTTTAGTAAAGCCTTTACTAGAACGCAATAATAATAAAATATTATTGTGATTTTGTCGTTAATTACTATATTGCGAACCCAATTCTCACATATTTTTGAATTTATGATGTTAAGAAAAAACCTTGCATTAAAGCTATTTGTTGCTGCGCTTGCAGCCACAGTATTTGTTAGTTGCAATAAATCTAGAGACTACAAAGACAGTTCCCGTGCTACCGGATGGAAGTTAAACTCTAAAGAAGGCGGCTTTCAGTACGACCCTCAGTTTAAAGAACAAGAAACTGGTCCTGGACTAGTATTTATTGAAGGAGGTACATTTACCATGGGCCGTGTTCAGGATGATCCTATGCACGACTGGAATAATACCCCAAACCAACAGCACGTTCAGTCATTTTACATGGACGAAACCGAAGTAACTAACCTAATGTACTTAGAGTATTTAGATTGGTTAAAGAAAGTTTTCCCACCTTCTAACGAAAATTATCGTAGAATTTACGAAGGAGCTGTTCCTGATACATTAGTTTGGAGAAATCGTTTAGGTTTCAACGAAGTGATGACTAATAACTACTTGCGTCACCCTGCATATGCAGAGTATCCAGTGGTAGGAGTTAGCTGGGTTCAAGCAGTAGAATTTAGTAAATGGCGTACCGATAGAGTAAATGAAATGATTCTAGAAAACGAAGGCGTTACTTCTAGAAATGCTCGTTATGAAGTTGAGCCAGGTGAAACTTTTAGTACCGAAACCTATCTTAATGCACCAACTAAAACATATGGTGGAAACGATTCGATTACTAGAGGAGGGAAGAAATCTGAAGCTATTGCTAAAAGAAGTAAAGATAGTACAAACCTGTATATTCAGCGTCAGGATGGAATGCTGCTACCAGCGTACCGTTTACCAACTGAAGCTGAATGGGAGTATGCTGCTTTAGGTTTAGTAGGACTTCGTGAGTACAATGCATACAGAGGTAGAAAAAAATACCCTTGGGAAGGACAATACACTCGTTCTGGTAAGAGAAGATCTTTAGGTGATCAGATGGCTAACTTTAAGCAAGGGTCTGGTGATTACGGTGGAATTTCTGGATGGAGTGATGATGGTGCCGATATTACTGCTCAAGTAAAGTCTTATTCACCTAACGATTATGGTCTTTATGATATGGCTGGAAACGTTGCAGAATGGGTGGCAGATATATACAGACCAATTATCGATGACGACTTTAACGACTTTAACTACTATCGTGGAAATGTTTACACTAAAAATGCGATTGACGAGAATGGTCAAGTAAAAGTAGTTACTATGGATTCGATAGTATACGACACCTTGAGCAACGGTAGAATTTTAGCTCGTAACTTACCGGGTGAAATTCTTCAAGTTCCAGTTGACGAGAAAGATACTTACTTAAGAACAAACTTTTCTAAAGCAGATAATCGCGATTTTAGAGATGGTGATAAAGAATCAACTAGATATTACCAATCATTCCAAGACGATTTTGGAGAAACTGGTGATGACACTAAAAGAATGTACAATGCGCCAGTTCACAATGTATATGCAGATTCTACAGGGCAGTTAGATCGCGTTTACGACAAGTCTAATAACCGTACAACATTAGTTAGTAACGAAGTTAGAGTTTATAAAGGTGGTTCTTGGAGAGACAGAGAATATTGGTTAGACCCAGCTCAAAGAAGATATTTCCCACAAGATATGGCTTCAGACTTCATTGGCTTTAGATGTGCTATGAGTCGTGTTGGTTCTAAATCTAAAAAAGGAAAAAAAGCGAGGAACTAAAATTCAATCTTTTTTAAAAATTATACCCTTCAAAGTGATAAACTTTGGAGGGTTTTTTTATATATTCACACTAAGATTATGGATATAAAAACAATACATCAATACTTTTTAGAAAGTTCTGGCGTAAGCACCGACTCTAGAAATATTCCCGTAAAATCGATTTTTTTTGCTTTAAAAGGCGATAATTTTAACGGCAATATGTTTGCACAAGAAGCCTTAGATAAAGGGGCTTTTAAAGTGGTAATAGACGAAAAGAAATTTCATAAAGATACTGGTGAAACAATTTTAGTAGAAAATGTTCTTGTAACGCTACAACAATTGGCGTACTTCCATAGAAATTATTTAGGGCTTCACATTATATCGCTTACGGGAAGTAATGGTAAAACCACTTCTAAAGAACTTATAAATGCGGTTTTGTCTCAAAAATTTAAAACGGTTGCAACTAAAGGTAATTTAAACAATCATATAGGGGTGCCGCTTACGTTGCTTTCGATGGATTCTGAAACGGAAATAGGGATTGTTGAAATGGGCGCCAATCATTTAGGGGAAATTAAAATGCTAAGTGAAATCGCAAAACCAGATTTTGGATATATTACAAATTTTGGCAAAGCGCACTTAGAAGGATTTGGTAGCCTAGAAGGTGTAATACAAGGGAAAACTGAGCTTTATCAATTTTTAAAAGATCACAATAAAAAAATATTTGTAAACGCTAACGATTCAAAACAACTAGAAAATTCAAAAGGGATATCTAGGATTACTTTTGGTGACTCAAATGCTGATTATGTAATAAAGCTTTTAGATAATACTAATCATCTTTTAGTGGAGTACAATGACACTAAGATGCAAAGTAATTTGGTTGGTGTATACAACTTCGCAAACGTATCTGCGGCCATTGCTATAGGTGCTTATTTAAACGTTTCGGTTAACGACATTAAACAAGGAATAGAAGGTTATGTCCCGTCAAACAATCGTTCGCAATTGATGCAGCAGGGTTCAAATACTATATTGTTGGATGCTTATAATGCAAACCCAACAAGTATGATGGCGGCCTTGGAAAATTTCAAACAAACTAAAGGAGATAATAAAGTCATATTTCTTGGCGACATGTTCGAGTTAGGATCAGATTCTGAAGCTGAACATCAAAATATTGTAAATTTCTTGAAAGAAAATAATTTCGCAAAAGTGTTTTTGACGGGAAGTAATTTTTACAAAGCAAAAAACAGTGCTTCACATATAAAGCAGTTTAAAACATTTGACGACTTAAAAGATAGGATAAAAACTCAGAAGCTAGAAAATGCTACTGTTTTGATAAAAGCATCAAGAGGAATGGCTTTAGAGCGAATTTTAGATATCATATAATTGAGGTGAAACTACTTCATCGTTAATGAAACATTGCAGTTGACTTCCAGAGATGATTAGTATTATTGATATTCAACCTGAGTTATTAAGAATCAAGTTTTAGTAGTTCGCCAAAATTTGATAAAATCTATTTGTCGAATTTTTTAATTGGTTTCTTTTTAATCATTCCGCCTTTGGCGTCTTTAATGGAAGTCATAATAATAAAAGCGTTGCTGTCAATTTTTTCCACTTCAGTTTTAAGTTTTGTCATCTCTAACCTTGTTATAACTGTGTACACTACATCTACAGGTTTGCGCACTTCTCCGTTTTGAGAGTATCCTTTTTCGGCCTTAAATAAAGTGCAGCCTCGTCCCATTTTTTGGATAATGGCAAGTCGAATTTCATCACTATAATCTGAAATAATGGTGATTCCCATAAACTCTTCAATACCGTCTATCACAAAATCTACAGTTTTTGAAGCTGCGAAATAGGTTAGAATAGCATATAGCGCAATTTCAGTAGAAAGAAAATAAGCAGCATTTATAAAGATAATTACGTTAAATAGAAGTATAACATTACCTACAGTTAAGTTCGTTTTGCGACTTATGTAAATAGCAAGAACCTCTGTGCCGTCTATAATTGCACCCCCGCGGATGGCCAAACCGATTCCGAGGCCTAAAAAGAGACCTCCGAATGAGGCAATTAATATTTTATCATCTGTTATTTGTGGAAATGGAATTATAGCAACAGCTATTGCTAAAAAGGTAATTCCCATTACACTCTTTATGGCAAAACTCTTACCCACGGTAAAATAGGCCATTATTAAAAAAGGGAGGTTAAAACAAACGAGTAATAAGGGTAAGGAAATATTTGTAAGCTCATTTACCATTAGCGAGATTCCTGTAATGCCACCGTCTATAAAACCATTCGGCATTAAAAATCCTCTGAGTCCAAACGATGCAGCTAAAACTCCAAGTAGTAGGTAGAAAAATTCATAGATTTCATGTTTAACCTCTACTTCAAGGTTTTTTACACTTTTATCAAAAGACGATTTATTATCGGCATTTTTTGATTGTTGGTTTTGTTTTTTTACAATCGATATGATAATTTTTTTAATGAATGGAATCAAAAAGGAGAATTTTTATGGTTAATCGATTTCAAAGATAAACCATAAAAAACCACTCACAAGATTTAATTTTTATTGAATTTGAATTTTTTTTAAAAAAATGTTTGTTGGTATTAAAAAGTAACCTATATTTGCAACCGCTAAGTGAAAGGGCGATTAGCTCAGCTGGTTCAGAGCACCTCGTTTACACCGAGGGGGTCGGGGGTTCGAACCCCTCATCGCCCACTAGATTTTAAAAGCCGAAGTTTTTACTTCGGTTTTTTTTATGGAATATTTTGTCTACATATTATACTCACACACCCTTGACCGGTATTATGTTGGGTCTACCGAAGATATATCTCATCGGTTACGGGAGCATTTATGGAATCACAAAGGGTTTACCTCAAAAGCTAAGGATTGGGAATTAAAATATTCTGAAATTTTTAAAACTAGATCCGAAGCCGT
>NZ_JAVLSO020000030.1:0-1220 GCF_032080575.2 Aequorivita sediminis
CTTAAGTTTACAATTCATTAAATTTAGATATAAATCAGAAAGAACAAAAGAGAGGAATAAGGTTATTATATACGCAGAGACTTAGATCTCGTCAACATTGAAAATCCCCTCTCTTTTTCTACACAGATTTCGTACAGTTCTATGAGGCTTTTAGACCTCGCTTTTAAGTCGTTGAAACTCGCGTAGATGTCCTTTCAAAAATCATTTTCTTATGAATAAAGATATTAAATTTTTCGGTATTGACATTAGCCACCTAGTTTTTGATGTTGCGGATTCTAATGGCAACTTTTACCAGTTTAAAAACACCCTTTCTGGCTTTAAAAAGTTTGCAAAAATATTAGATATAGATAGCCATTGTGTCATGGAAGCTACAGGATATTATCATTATCAATTAGCTTATTATTTGTTAGAATCAGGTATTAGAGTTTCTGTAGAAAACCCATTAGCAGTTAAACGTTTTATACAGATGAAATTATCTAAAATTAAAACGGATAAGAGCGATGCTAAACAGATCTGTGAATATGCCAAACAAGTCGACTTAAAGCTCTGGAAAGGCAACTCTAAACACCAAACAGAGTGTCTTCAAATCACCAGACTCCTTGCTGTATATACAAAACAAAGCACCATGATTAAAAATAAATTACACGGTGAATCTGTTTTGGGAAATCCAAGTAAAGCAGTTGTAAGCTCTTTAAAACGTAGTTTGAAGCAAGTGCAAAAAGAAATAAAAATGCTGGAAGACAAGCTTTTGATTTTGGTTAAACAAGAGCATCAAGAAGTACTAACTCGATTAAAAAGCATACCAGGTATTGGAAACAAAACAGCCCTAATGTTGGTAGTTCTCACAGATGGTTTTGAACGATTTACAAGTGGTAGCGAATTGTGCAGTTATGCTGGATTGACTCCCGTAATAAAAAGAAGCGGTAGCAGTGTAACTGGCCGGAGTAAAATAAGTAAAATGGGAAACCAAAAACTTCGAAATTTATTATTTATGTGTAGTTTTAATGCCTGCAAATACAATAAAGCCTGTAGGGATATTTATGAGCGATTAGTTGCTAAAGGAAAAAGTAAAAAATTAGCTTTAATTGCAGTATGCAATAAGCTCTTAAAACAAGCTTTTGCTATTGCTAAATCTGGACTAATATATGAGGATAGTTACAGAAGTACCATGGTGAAAAATTAATACATTTTTACTTGTTTTTTACCACAGTACTTTGTTG
>NZ_JAVLSO020000031.1:0-1181 GCF_032080575.2 Aequorivita sediminis
ATTACATCACCAACCTCGAGTGTTGAACATCCTGTAGTTGGATCAACTTCAACATCTGAAGTTTTAATAAGTGCAATGCTCGCATCAGTACAGATTAATACTGTAACTGTATTACTTGTAGCAGTATCTACAGGTCCTAAAGCAGAATTACCGTTTACAGTAGCGGTATTCACTATCGATCCTGCATCTATATTATCTTGGTCTATTGTATATGTAGCTTCAAAGGTCCAAACTTCACCTACATTTAAAATGCCATCATTATTTAAATCTCCCGATACTAAATTAATAGTAACTATTGGGTTCGGAGATTCAAATAATGGGTCTGTAATAACAACATCTTCGATATCTACATCACCTTCATTTGTTACAACAAACTCATAATCAATTGTATCTCCAATAATAAAGTTAATACAATCTGTCGTTGCGCTGCTAGTCGATTTAACGATAGACATTTCAGCATTTTGACAAAGATTTACGGTTTCCGTATCTGATCCAGAAACCGGGAATGGAGTAGATGCCTCAGCCTCTCCAGTAACCTCGGCTGTATTAATAACTTGCCCATTTATAATATCCTGTGCCGTAACAACATACGAACCTGTAAACTCCCAGATTTCTGAAACATCAAGCTTACCGTCATTATTGGTATCACCTGTTGGACCAGAGATAGTAGCAATCATCACATCTGTAACTACAACATTACTGATTGGTGTTGTACCATTATTTGTCACTTTAAAAGTGTATGATATGCTTTCACCGATAGCTAGTGGAGTACATCCTTGTGAATTATTCGGACTGGCTATTTTTTCAATGTTAATACCGCAGTCATTTATAGTTAAGACAACTGGAGTTCTATTTGTGCTAATACAAGTATTATCAAAATCATTAACAGCTTCAGCCCAAAATGTTTTACTACCAATTGCACTCCAAATTGGATTAACTACATTACCTCCAATTTCTTGGTCGTACCAAACTACCGATTCATTAGGACCTACAGATATAACAGTGTTTGCATCTAAAACTTGAATTGGATCTTCACTACATTGTGAAATATCACCACTACTTACAGGCGCGTCTGGTGCATTTGGCACATCGTTAATCGTTACAGATAAAGCTGTAGAAACACAAGTAGGATCTGAAGTATTACGAGCCGTTACACTATATGTACCGGAGGTTAAGTCATT
>NZ_JAVLSO020000032.1:0-1035 GCF_032080575.2 Aequorivita sediminis
TATAATAACCTTATTCCTCTCTTTTGTTCTTTCTGATTTATATCTAAATTTAATGAATTGTAAACTTAAGCCGTATATAATTTATTGCTAGTTCTTGCCTACTTACGAAAATCCTCGCGGATTTTCTATTCGGTTTTTATTTGCTAAATTACGTGCTTAACCACGCAACAAACCATATACAAACACGTTGGCGGTCATTATTAAAACAAGTGCCCTATTCAATAAATTTCATAAAATGACAAATTCGAAAATCATAAAAACAAATTGGTATCCTGACAAAAAGCTTCTTGTAACACAGGTAAGTGGAGATATAGAAATACCTGATATTAAAAAATGGGAAAAATCATTAAATGAAGCGCTTAATAAAATAGATGACTATGAATCATTTAAGATGTTTGTAAACATGTACGACTTTAAAGCTATTGACATAGATACTCACAAACGATTCAGAGGAATAATTCCATTGACACTTGCTAACTACGGATGGAAAGTTGGATATCTAAACTTATTTGAAGAAGAAGCCAAAACGATAACTTATAAGAATACAAGAGGGATTAAATGTATTGGAGTAGCTCATTCCTATCATGATGAAGCTAAAATGGACTTATATGAAAATCGTTTCAGTTGTGACAAGGAACATTTTTTTAAAGACCCATCAGAAGCAATTGATTGGATAGAAAGTTTAAAATTAGAAGAATAAAATACTTCGAAAGTAAAAAACGAACCGCCAACAATATGTATAATTCATTGCTAGTTATAGCCTACTTACGAAAGTCCTCGCGGACTTTCTATCTGTGATTTATTTGCTAACTTTAGTGCTTAAACACGCAACGAAATCATACACAAACACGTTGTAAGTAATGCCGAAAAACCCAGAAACCAAGTGAATAAAACAATATTTGAAATTACCAAAATGGATTGTCCTTCAGAGGAAAATCTAATCCGAATGAAATTGGACGGAATTTCAAGCATTGCGAATTTGGACTTTGATATTCCGAATCGAAAATTGACCGTTTTTCACAGCGGAGAAATTGA
>NZ_JAVLSO020000033.1:0-964 GCF_032080575.2 Aequorivita sediminis
CGAGAAATTTCATAAAATTCATGAAATACGGAAATCTTAACCCTGCAACTGAATTTAAAAGAAAATTAGTGTAGTTTTGAGACAGACTGCCGTTGGCAGAAATTTGAATTGAAATGACTGAAGTAGGAGTAATAGGGTTTTGCATAGGATTGTACATTATATTCCATATAGTTGCTCGTTTAATTTTTTGGTTAAAAGGTAAGCCTTTGGGATGCACCTCTTCCATCGTAGCACTTTTCTTGAGCTTTATTATTACTACTTACTCTTACAATAAACTTTTTCCAGACAATTATGAAGAACCAGAAGTAAGTCTATCTGATAAAAAAAACTCTACCCCCATAACTGATAAAAATGGAAAAGATAAAATATTATTTCTGAATTCTGAACAAAAGACAAGTAATGAAAACTTCAACGAAAGAAAATCTTCAAGGAATGTTTCAGACGATTATAAAAAGCAAAGAAATTTACAGAGGTATACAGAGTCATCAAATCCAAATTCTTTTAGAGAATATAAACAACAAGAGAAAATTCGTATTGGAGCAGTTTGCAACGATGGGACATATAGCAATGCCACTGGGAGAGGTGCTTGTTCACACCACGGAGGAGTAGCTTACTGGGTATATGAATGATTAGAAAAACTTCTGCCAACAAGGTATAAAAAAAATAGGGCGAGTAAGTGCTGAACCCAATGTTTCAGGCTTATTTGCGAGGTCGCCAAATCTTTTGATTTACGACTACTTTTTTATTTTATATTTAGGAAGTCGTAGTCCTTCGGTGGGCTTTTAGTAAAATAATATAAAACAAAATGCAAAAGTTTTGGCTTGTTGATAATCCGAAAGGTAATTGTTTATTTACAGCCCTACTTCTTTTATACTAAACGTCAGACTGCGCAATAACCTCCCTTTCTTAATAACTTTGTTGATTACCTTTTATCCATTGGCCAAATTGCATTAAAATATTGGCT
>NZ_JAVLSO020000034.1:0-960 GCF_032080575.2 Aequorivita sediminis
AGCATCAATATCTGCTTGGGTGATTGTGTAGCTCGCTTCGTAAATCCAAGTTTCAGTTACATCTAACTCTCCATCACCATCAGTATCTCCACTTATTGGACCTGCCAATGGACCTCCTAATAATGGGTCGTCTACTATGATGTCAGACAGACTTACATTTCCTAAGTTAGTAACTGTGAAAGTGTATGTGATAGTTTCATCAACATTAGCACAAGCATCACCGTTCTCGTCATTAAAAACTCCTGTTTTTACAATTGCAATTTCAGGCTTCTGACATAAGTCAATTATTGTTGGATCGTCATTTCCAATTGTCGATCCTGATACATCAGATACTGTACTTTGGTCTGGAGCTGTTCCAGTAGCAGTCGCCTGGTTTACTACTTCACCAGCATCAATATCTGCTTGGGTGATTGTGTAGCTCGCTTCGTAAATCCAAGTTTCGGTTACATCTAACTCTCCATCGCCATCAGTATCTCCACTTAAAGGACCTGCTAATGGACCACCTAATAATGGGTCGTCTACTATTATGTTAGACAAACTTACATTACCTTGGTTAGTAACTGTGAAAGTGTAGGTAATAGTCTCATCAACATTAGCACAAGCATCACCGTTCTCGTCATTAAACACTCCTGTTTTTACTATTGCAATTGCAGGGTTTTGACAAAGTTCGATAACTGTTGGGTCGTCGTTTTCAATTGTCGATCCTGATACATCAGATACAGTACTTTGGTCTGGAGCTGTTCCAGTAGCTGTCGCTTGGTTTACTACTTCTCCAGCATCAATATCTACTTGGGTGATTGTGTAGTTCGCTTCGTATAACCAAGTTTCTGTTACATCAAGTTGTCCGTCGTTATCAGTATCTCCGCTTATTGGACCTGCCAATGGACCTCCTAATAATGGGTCGTCTACTATTATGTTAGACAGACTTACATTCCCTTGGTTAGTAACTGTGAAAGTGTA
>NZ_JAVLSO020000035.1:0-959 GCF_032080575.2 Aequorivita sediminis
TGCTAAATCTGGACTAATATATGAGGATAGTTACAGAAGTACCATGGTGAAAAATTAATACATTTTTACTTGTTTTTTACCACAGTACTTTGTTGGCAATAGTTTTTATTCATATTCTCCAAACCAATTAAGTTCGTCTTTCCAGTCTGTTTTTTCATAATCAACTTGCTCATTGGTATAAACTCTAAATATTTTTTTGATAGTTGTTTCTTTTAGAAGGTTTTTTATTGAGTCGATTTCTTTTTCAGGAACTCTTTTGTCAGCGAATAGTAAATATTTAATTTGTTCCTTTTCTTGCTCTTTAATTGAAAATATTAAGTCATAAATTTCACTTTGAATTCCATCTAGATTTATATATCTATCTGTTTTTGCTACTAATTTTCCATTTTTAAATCCGACATAAATATTAAAATCAAATTTTTTATTTCCGCTTGAGATTAGTCCGTTCTCTTTTTTAGGAAGGTCAAAATCAAGATTTATATTTTTCTTTAAATATTGAAGTCCGTTTTTAATTTTAAGGAATTGATTGGTAAAAGAAGAATCGGTTTCTGTCTTTACAAACAAAGTATCTTTTTGTGCATTCAGTTTATATTCTAGAATAAAATCAGTTTCTAATTCAGGGTTAAGATTTGTTAGTTGCGTATAGTAGATTTTTGAACCATTGCTTGTCCAAGAGAATTTTGTTGTTCTTTCCCAAGAATTTTGAATTAATGAATCTTTAAAGAATTCTAAATCGACAATATTAGCACTTTTAGTCGAACTCCAATTTCCGAGCAAGTCATTATCGATGTTCTTTTTTGAACAACTCTGTATAATGCAAATCACTAATAATGTTCGGATTACGTTTTTCATTCAAATTATTGCCAACGTGAGTCTGTGCATCAACTCACTTCGGACTAAAAATAATGAATCCATTGTTATCTAGAGCGGCTTTAAAACGATATTATTTTCGATTCTTA
>NZ_JAVLSO020000036.1:0-913 GCF_032080575.2 Aequorivita sediminis
TAGACCAATCCCCATAAGGGCAAACCGACATACACCGGTTCAGTCAACACTGCATTCATGTTGGGTCGTACCGACCACACGAATGCTTAGTTATTGTAAAACGTTTTTTTTATTTTTTACTGACTTCAAACACTAATCCTTAATACTCTCCAATTCCCTTCGCTACCACAAGCCTCACATTGAATATTCTGAAAATTGCCCATAATTTTAATCAATTCTTGTTCGGACAAATCGCTTATATCCTCATCAGTTTGAACAGTTGACAAGGAATTTTCTTTAAATGTCTTGCATCGATTACATTGCAAGTCATACTCAATCATATTTAAGTGCATAATTTTTTAATTAAAGATTAATATTTTCAAGTCCAATCGTATTTCTGAATTTATTCATCGAATAAAGATTTGGATTGATCTCGCATAATCTTCCAAAAACAAAATGGAAAAATTCAGTTGGAATTATCATATTTTCTCCTTCGTATTTCATTGAGGGCGGTTGTCCCCAACTTAAAAATTTCAGACAACTTTCGCCATCAGAACTAACTTCTTCAATCAATTCCCATTGTTGAGTTATTTTTTCATTTGAATTATCTAAGCCAGTCAAATCTTTTGGTGCATCTACAAAAATTAAAAAATTATATTTTCCAGTGCTTTTACTTGAATTTCCCCCCATCATTCCAGTCATTAGCGGTGAGTAAAATTCATTATCGTCAACTTCTGTTTTCTTTTCTTCAATTAATTTAAATTGAGCCCTATTGTGGATTATTAATTGATCAAATTCTGTTTTAGTCAGTTTTTTCATTTTTTTGGTTTAAATGTTTTACAACGTGAGTCTGTGCATCAACTCACTTCGGACTAAAAATAATGAATCCATTGTTATCTAGAGCGGCTTTAAAACGATATTATTTTCGATTCTT
>NZ_JAVLSO020000037.1:0-850 GCF_032080575.2 Aequorivita sediminis
CTAAATCTGGACTAATATATGAGGATAGTTACAGAAGTACCATGGTGAAAAATTAATACATTTTTACTTGTTTTTTACCACAGTACTTTGTTGTAAGTAGTGCTTTTTTAGTTCACTTACTTAATTTCAAAATCCGAAATGCTCCTTGAATTACCAATGCAAAAACAATTGTTCCGATAATCAAATCAGGTTTATTAGAACTCAAATAATGCACTAAAATTCCTGCAATAATTACTCCCAAATTGATAATCACGTCATTCGAAGTGAAAATCATACTCGCTTTCATATGTGCTTCTTCTTTGCTCTTTGACTTTTGCAAAATATAAAGACAAATTCCGTTTGCAATAAGTGCAAAAATCGAAACTATAATCATTGTTGAAAAATCGGGAAGTTTCTCGTTTCCGAAAAATCTTCTCAAGACTTCTACAAATCCAATAATCGCAAGTATTATTTGAAAATATCCAGCAAGTTTGGCAATCCGTTTTTTCTTTATTACTGTTCCGCCAACCGCAAACAAACTAATTCCGTACACAAAACTGTCCGCAAGCATATCTAAACTATCGGCAACAAGTCCTATAGATTTTGAGATAATTCCTGTTGTCATTTCAATAATGAAAAAAGCAAAATTTATGGCAAGTACAGACCAAAGTAGTTTTTTCTGATTTTCGTTTTCTTTAAATTCCGTCTGGTCGGTTTGTTCCGTTGAGATTTTTTTTCCACCTAAATTCAGTTCGATAACTGACTTTTCGATTTGGTCAATTTCTCCGCTGTGAAAAACGGTCAATTTTCGATTCGGAATATCAAAGTCCAAATTCGCAATGCTTGAAATTCCGTCCAATTTCATTCGGAT
>NZ_JAVLSO020000038.1:0-764 GCF_032080575.2 Aequorivita sediminis
TTTTGACAAAGTTCGATAACTGTTGGATCGTCATTATTAATTTCTGTCCCTGAATCATCACTTACTTCAGTTTGATCTGGAGCTGTTCCAGTAGCTGTCGCCTGGTTTACTACTTCCCCAGCATCAATATCTGCTTGGGTGATAGCGTAGTTTGATTCGTATATCCAAATTTCGGTTACATCTAACTCTCCGTCGCCATCAGTATCTCCACTTATTGGACCTGCCAATGGACCTCCTAATAATGGGTCGTCTACTATTGTATTAGACAGACTTACATTCCCTAGGTTAGTAACTGTGAAAGTGTATGTGATAGTCTCATCAACATTTGAACAAGCATCACCGTTCTCGTCATTAAAGACGCCCGTTTTTACAATTACAATTGCAGGGTTTTGACAAAGTTCAATAACAGTTGGGTTATCTCCTACATAACCATCATTGTTAGAGATGTCAGTTACTTCTGCTCCGGCTGGAGTTGTACCAGCTACTTCGGCAGAATTTGTAAATGTTCCATTATCTATATCTGCTTGTGTGATAGTATAAGTTGCTGTGAACGTAGTAGAATCTTCCGCTCCAGGCTCCAATGTAATTGGTCCTCCTGATACAGTAACGCCACCAACTAAATCGCTAACCATAACATCAGTTAGGGTAACGTTTCCTGTGTTCTTAACTGAGAAGCTATAGTTAATTACATCACCAACCTCGAGCGTTGAACATCCTGTAGTTGGATCAACTTCAACATCTGAAGTTTTAATAAGTGCAATGCT
>NZ_JAVLSO020000039.1:0-692 GCF_032080575.2 Aequorivita sediminis
TACACTTTCACAGTTACTAACCAAGGGAATGTAAGTCTGTCTAACATAATAGTAGACGACCCATTATTAGGAGGTCCATTGGCAGGTCCAATAAGTGGAGATACTGATGGCGACGGAGAGTTAGATGTAACTGAAACTTGGATATACGAATCAAACTACGCTATCACACAAGCAGATATTGATGCTGGGGAAGTAGTGAACCAGGCGACAGCTACTGGAACAGCTCCAAATCAAACTGAAGTAAGTGATGATTCAGGGACAGAAATTAATAATGACGATCCAACAGTTATCGAACTTTGTCAAAACCCAGCAATTGCAATTGTAAAAACGGGAGTGTTTAATGACGAGAACGGTGATGACTGTTCAGATGTTGATGAGACTATTACATACACTTTCACAGTTACTAATGAAGGGAATGTAAGTCTGTCTAACATAATAGTAGACGACCCATTATTAGGAGGTCCATTGGCAGGTCCAATAAGTGGAGATACTGATGGAGACGGAGAGTTAGATGTTACCGAAATTTGGATATACGAAGCAAACTACGCAATCACCCAAGCAGATATTGATGCTGGGGAAGTAGTGAACCAGGCGACTGCTACTGGAACAGCTCCAGATCAAACTGAAGTAAGTGATGATTCAGGGACAGAAATTAATAATGACGATCCAACAGTTATCGAACTTTGTCAAAA